>NZ_JBLZQD010000010.1:0-132892 GCF_049199305.1 Stenotrophomonas sp. PD6
GGCAACGTTTCGCTTGCTTTAAAACAATTGATATGTTGCTTGATCAAACGTCTGCAAGATGGACATACATCCTTCCTGCAGGCGCCTTCACAAGATACCTGCGCATACTGTCAAAGAACTTGGGAGTCGGCCTCAGCGCCTTCCTCCGTGTGCCCCGACGTTTCCGTCGTTGCGAGCCGCCCATTATAGCCGACTTTTCCGCTTCGTCAACACCCTTTTTCGAGGGCCGTCTCACCAAAGTGGACGTTGTTGCCGATGCTGCTTCGTCGTGCGACCCGGAGGTCTTTTCGTCGAAGCGAGCCGCCTATTATGTCAGGCTTTTCGTTTCCGTCAACACCTTCTTTCGAAGAAGTTGAAGTCCGTTTCCTTCGCGGTTGCCGCCTTGCGGCGACCCCTGCGTCGGGGGAGGGAAAGTATGTCCCCAACCGCATCATTTGTGAAGGGGGTGCATGAACTTTTTTCACAGAACTGTGCATTCATTCATGCTGGTTTCGCGCCCGAAGGCGCGAAACCCTTGCAGCGCTTAGGCCGCGACCAGCAACACGCGGGCGAAGTTGCGCTTGCCCACCTGCAGAAGGCCCTCGAAACCGGGCAGGAACACCTGCTGGGCGTCGTCGACCACCTCACCATTGACCTTCACCGCACGCTCCTTGAGCTTGCGCGAGGCCTCCGAATTGCTCGGGGTGATCCCGGCAGCAGTGAGCAGCGCCCCGATCCGCAGCCCTTCGGCAGGTACCGGCACTTCCTGCAACGGCAGCAGGGACACATCGCCCTGCCCCGTCACGGCCGCGTTCCAGCCGGCAATGGCCAGTTCGGCCGCGTCGGCGTCGTGGAAGCGGGTGGTGAGCTCGCGCGCCAGGCGCAGCTTCACCTCACGCGGGTTGAGGCTGCCCGCCTCGACCTGCTCACGCAGGCTGAGCGCCTCGGCCTGGCTGATATCGAAGGACAGCAGCTCGATCCAGCGCCACATCAGGTCGTCGCCGATCTTCATGGTCTTGGTCACCATGTCGATCGCCGGTTCGCTGATGCCAATGTAGTTGTTGAGCGACTTGGACATCTTGGCCACGCCGTCCAGGCCTTCCAGCAGCGGCATGGTCAGCACAATCTGCGGCTTCTGCCCGTAGTGCTCCTGCAGGCCACGGCCCATGAGCAGGTTGAACTTCTGGTCGGTGCCGCCCAGTTCGACGTCCGCCTCCAGGGCGACCGAGTCGTAGCCCTGCACCAGCGGGTACAGGAACTCGTGCAGGGCGATGGACTGCTGGGCCGCGTAGCGCTTGGCGAAGTCGTCGCGCTCGAGCATGCGCGCCACGGTGTGCTGGCCGGCCAGGCGGATCATGTCGGCCGCGCCCATCTTGCCGAACCACTCGGAATTGAAGCGCACTTCGGTCTTTTCACGGTCCAGGACCTTGAAGACCTGCTCTTCATAGGTGCGCGCGTTGGCCAGCACGTCGTCCTTGCTGAGCGGCTTGCGGGTGACGTTCTTGCCCGAGGGGTCGCCGATCATGCCGGTGAAGTCGCCGATCAGGAAGATGACCTGGTGGCCGAGGTCCTGGAACTGGCGCAGCTTGTTCAGCAGCACGGTGTGGCCCAGGTGCAGGTCCGGGGCGGTGGGGTCGAAACCCGCCTTGACCCGCAACGGGCGGCCGCTTTCCAGACGCTGGCGCAGCTCCTCGATCTTGAGGACTTCGTCGGCGCCACGGCCGATCTGGGCAAGGGCTTGTTCAATCGAGGACACGTACAACTCCCGGCGATGCCTTATTTACATGAATGACGTTAAGTACAAGTTAACCGCAAGCGCTTCACAAAAGCCAATAGGCACAAGGGTTTGACGCGATATTTATACATGTCTATGTTACCGACGTTTGGGCCCGCGATCCCGGGTCAGCCAGGAACACACCGACGATGCTGAATACCGATCAAGGCCGCGCGCGCAAGCAGCGCTTCAAGGAACGCCTTCACGTTCTCCACGATACCGCCCTGCATCGGAAGCTCAGGCAGCATCTCCCCGCCGCGTTCAACGAACGCTGGACCCGCCGCCACTGGATGCACGCCAGCCTGTTCGCCACCATCGGCGCACTGGTGGCCACCATTGTTCCCGGCTTCTCGCACACCATCGAATCGCCCTACTCGGTCAGCCATTCCACGCTGGCCCTGCCGTTGCCGCCGCTCTCCCAGGAACGCCGCCAGCAGGTGCCCGGCGACAGCTGGCAGGTGTTGCGCGTGCAGCGCGGGCAGACCCTGAGCAACCTGTTCGACGAAGCCGGCATTTCGCCCACGGTGATGCACCAGGTGCTCGACCACCCCGGTGCCCGCGAGGCGCTGACCAAGCTGCGCCCGGGCGCGGAGATCGCCTTCGACCTGCCGCTGTCCGGCGAGCTGCGCACGATCCGCTTCGACCGCGATGCCGACAACCGCGTGGAGCTGTCGCTGAAGGGCGACCAGATCAACGAGAAGGTGATCAAGCGCGAATCCTCGGTGCGCCGCGTGGTGGCCAGCGGTGAGATCACCAGCTCGCTGTACGCCGCCGCGCGCAAGGCCGGGCTGTCGCCTTCGGCCATCGCGACGATGACCGACGAGATCTTCAAGTACGACATCGACTTCTCCAAGGACCTGCAGCCCGGCGACCGCTTCAGCGTGGTGCTGGACGAGACCTGGCGTGAAGGCGAGAAGGTGGACACCAGCAAGATCCTGGCGGCGACCTTCACTTCGGGCGGCAAGACCTACAGCGGCTTCCGCTTCGACCGCAACGGCAAGGCCGAGTACTTCGACGTGAGCGGCCGGCCGCTGAAGAAGAGCTTCATCCGCATGCCGATCCCGTTCGCGCGGCTGAGCTCCAGCTTCGGCGCGCGCAAGCACCCGGTGCTGGGCAAGATGCGCATGCACAAGGGCGTGGACTACGCGGCCCGTACCGGCACCCCGATCATGGCCGCCGGCGATGCACGCGTGCAGTTCGCCGGCACGCAGCGCGGCTACGGCAACGTGGTGATCCTGGACCACGGCCGCGGCCACACCACGCTGTACGGGCACATGTCGCGCTTTGGCGCGATCAAGACCGGCCAGCGCGTGGCGCAGGGCACGGTGATCGGCTACGTGGGCTCGACCGGCCTGGCGACCGGCCCGCACCTGCACTACGAATTCCGCGTCAACGGCGTGCACCGCAACCCGCTGTCGGTGACGATGCCGCCGCCGGAGCCGCTGCAGGGCAGCGAGCTGGTGGCGTTCCGCGCGCAGACCGCGCCGGCACTGGCCCGCATCCAGGGCATGGAGAAGCTGATCTACGCCGACGCCAGCCCGGCGCCGACGCCCAGCAAGGCGGCCACCACCACGGCCAGCGCGGCCAAGCCGGCCAAGCCGAACCGCGGCTGATCGCACCGGGCTGCAGCGCGCGCCGCAGGGGGCGCGCGCATTGACGGCGGCAACAGGTTGCGCGGAAGCTGCACGCACCTGTGTTGAACCGCCTGGCCATGACTGCATTCGATCCGCATTCCCCGCTCTACCTGGGCCTGATGTCCGGCACCAGCGCCGATGGCATCGATGCCGCGCTGGTGCAGTTTCCCGCCGAGGGCGGCTGCCGCTTTATCGATGGCCTGACCCACGAATGGGCCGCCGCGACCCGCGCCGAGCTGGTGGCGCTGGGCGAAGGCGGTGAGCTGGGGTCGCTGGATACGCTGGGGCGGATTGATGCGCAGATCGGCATCACCTTCGCGGCGGCCGCCAACCGGCTGTTGGCACAGGCCGGGGTCGCGCCCGCGCAGGTACGGGCGATCGGCTCGCATGGGCAGACGGTGCGCCACCGCCCGCTGGCCGATCCGGCCTTCACCTGCCAACTGGGCGACGCCAACCGGATTGCCGAGCTGACCGGCATCACCACCGTGGCCGACTTCCGCCGCCGCGATGTGGCCGCCGGCGGGCACGGCGCGCCGCTGATGCCCGCGTTCCACCTGGCGATGCTGGGCACGGCCGATGAGGACCGGGCGGTGTTGAACCTGGGCGGGATTGCCAACCTGACCCTGATTCCGCGCGAGGGCACGCCGCGTGGCTTCGATACGGGCCCGGCCAATGCGTTGATGGATGCCTGGTGCGAACGCCACACCGGCAAGCCGTTCGATGCCGACGGCGCGTTCGCGGCCAGCGGTACCTATGACGAGGCGCTGCTGGCGCGGTGGCGGGCCGAGCCGTGGTTTGCACTGCCGCCGCCGAAGAGCACCGGGCGCGAGCAGTTCCATCTGGAATGGGCGGAGGCGGCGCTGGGCGAGCTGATGCTATCGGCCGCCGATGTGCAGGCCACGCTGCTGGAATTGACCGCCGCCACCGTGGCCGATGCACTGCTGGCGAACCTGCCCGGGGCGACGCGGGTGCTGGTCTGCGGCGGCGGGGTGCGCAATCCGCAGCTGCTACGGCGGCTCGGCGCGCGGTTGCCGGGCGTGGTGATCGAGTCCAGCGCGGTGCACGGGCTGGACCCGGATTACCTGGAGGCGATGGGGTTTGCCTGGTTGGCGCAACGGACGCTGGACGGGTTGCCGGGCAACCTGCCGAGCGTGACCGGGGCGCGGGGGCCGCGGATTCTGGGGGCGATTCACCTGGCGTGACCGGCGGGGTAGAGCCGACGGGCTGGACACGACGGGGTAGAGCCGACTGTTAGTCGGCTGCTCTGCAACGCGGCACCGGAACGGAGAGCAGCCGACTAACAGTCGGCTCTACCCAGTCGGTGCGTCCAGTCGGGTCCACCCAGTCGGGTCAGCCCAGTCGGTCCGCCCAGTCGGGTCCGCCCAGTCGGGTCCGCCCAGTTGGGTCCGCCCAGTCGGTCCGCCCAGTCGGGTCCGCCCAGTTGGGTCCGTCCAGTCGGGTCCGCCCAGTCGGTGCGCCCGGTCGAGTCCACGCAGTCGGGTCCGCACCGTCGACCGTTTCCGATCGCCCGGAGCCCGTCGCGCAGTCAGAAGGCTTTGACGTCCGGGAGCGCCTGAAGCGCCGCGATGGCTTCGGCCAAGGCGTCCACTTCCGGGTCGCGGAAGCCGCTGCGGACTTCCAGTTCGCTGGCGAACAGGCCCTGCTCGAGCAGCACGACGCAGGTGTGTTCGCGGGTCCAGCCGCGCGCGACGGCAACCCGGCGGATCCGCTCGTTCAGCAGCGGATCCAGGTCTCGCAGCACCAAATCAGCCATGTGTTTCCCCTGTTGGCAACGCACCGCCCCCACGGCACAACAGGATCGATCATGGCCCAGCACCGGGGTGCGGGCAAGCGCCGGTCAGGACGCGGCCCGCAGATGGCGGCGCTGCTGCACGATCAGCAGGGTGCACAGGATGACCACCGGGATGCCGATCAGCGCGGTGCCGGTGAAGAACAGCGCGTAGCCCTCAAGCAGGGTGCGGCCCTGCGCCAGCGACTGCACCGCCCAGCCCGAGAAACCCTTGAGCGCCTTGCCCGGCATGGCATAGAACGAGCTGAGCAGGGCGTACTGGGTGGCGGTGTAACCGATGCTGGTCAGGCTGGACATGTAGGCGATCAGCGCGGTGCCGGCGAAGCCCCCCGAAATGTTGTCGATCGCCATCGCGATGGCGAAGCTGGTCGGGTCCGGGCCCACATAGGCCAGCCAGGCGAAGGCGAGGTTGGACGCGGGGCCCAGCACCGCGCCCACCAGCAGGGTCGCCAGCACGCCCCAGCGCACCGACACCAGGCCGGCGGCGGCAATGCCGACGAAGGTGGCCACCAGGCCGATCGAACTGCGTACCGCGCCGACGGTTTCTTCGGACAGGCCGAGGTCGACGTAGAACGGGTTGGCCATCGGGCCCATGATGAAATCGGCCATGCGATACACGCTGATGGCCAGCAGGATCAGGATGGCGCCGCTGCGGTGTTCACGGACGAAGGCGACGAACGGCCCGACCAGCGCGTCGAACAGGCCGCGCGGGGTCCACAGCGGGGCGGCCTGGGTCTGCACGGCGATCTGCGCGCGCGCCGGTTCGCGCGCCATCACCACGGCCACCACGCCCAGCGCCATCAGCCCGGCCATGATCTCGTAGGACATCTGCCAGCCCACGCGGGCGGCGATGAGCAGAATCAGGGCGTCGGTGACCAGCAGCGCCGTGCGGTAGCCCAGCGCGGCGGTCGAGGTCAGCAGGCCGAGCTGCTCGCTGTTGTCCGCGCTTTCAATGCGCCAGGCATCGATGACGATGTCCTGGGTGGCCGAGGCGAAGGCCACCACGGTGGCCATGATGCCGAACACCAGCATGTGTTCCCAGGCCACGCCCAGGATCAGGATCTGGCCGCCCTTGGGATGGACCACGGCCATGCCGATCAAGGCTGCAGCCACCACCGCCTGGGACAACAGCATCCAGCCGCGGCGGCGGCCGAAACGGCCGAGCAGCGGGGCGTCGACCTTGTCGACGATCGGCGCCCACAGGAACTTCATCGAATAGGCCAGGCCCACCCACGACAGGAAGCCGATGGTGTCCAGCTCGATGCCTTCCTTGCGCATCCAGAAGCCGAGCGTGTTGCCCACCAGGTAGATCGGCAGGCCCGAGCTGAAGCCGAGCAGCAGCATGGCCAGCACTTTGCGCTGGCGCAGGTTGGCCAGCACCCGCTGCCAGGGGCGCTGGGACTTGGCGACCGCTTCGGTCATGGGGCGTAGTCCACCGTGAACGGGGCATGGTCGGAGAAGCGCTCATCGCGGTAGATCGAGCAGCCGCGCAGGCGCTCGCGCAGGCCCGGGCTGACGAACTGATAGTCGATGCGCCAGCCCACGTTGTTGGCGCGGGCCGCGCCGCGGTTGCTCCACCAGGTGTAGTCCTCGCCGGTGGGGTGCAGCAGGCGGTAGGCGTCGCTCCAGCCCTGGCCGCCGGCGATGTCCAGCGCCTGGCCGGCGTCGGCGCACTGGCCGTTGAGCCAGTCGCGTTCGGGCGGCAGGCAGCCGGAGTTCTTCTGGTTGGACTTCCAGTTCTTGATGTCCAGCGCCGAGCGCACGATGTTCCAGTCGCCGCACAGCACGTAGTCGCGGCCGCTGGCCAGCCACTCGGCCAGGATCGGGCGCAGCCACTCCATGACCTCGTACTTGAAGCCCTGGCGCAGGTCGCCCGAGCTGCCCGAGGGGATATAGAAGGAGACCACGCTGAGGTTGCCGTAGCGGGCCTCGATATAGCGGCCTTCGTCGTCGAACGGGGCCCAGCCCAGCGAGGTGATGACCTGGTCGGGCTCACGCTTGCTGTAGATGGCCACGCCGCTGTAGCCCTTCTTGGTGATGGCGTCGCGGTAGAAGCAGTGGTGGCCGTCCGGGCGGAACATGGGATCGGTCAGCTGGTCTTCCTGGGCCTTGGTCTCCTGGATGCACAGCACGTCGGCGTCCTGGGCACGGAACCAGTCGAGGAAGCCCTTGGTGGCGGCGGAACGGATGCCATTGGCATTGAAACTGATGATGCGCATGCTGACCCGGGTCTGGAACGGTAACGGCCAAAGCATACCGGGTTGCCCGCCCCATCGGCTGGCCGGATCCGGCCATTGCAGGGGCCTGCGGCCGGTGGCCGCGAGCCTGAATTGCCGGTCATGCATTAGGATCTGCGCTCCAGATGAATTGAACAGAGCGTTAGATGAGCGACCACCGTTACCGTTTCCTGCAGCTGGCCCTGACCGCAGATGCGCTGCGTTTCGGCCAGTTCACCCTCAAGTCGGGCCGGCTGAGCCCGTACTTCTTCAATGCCGGCCGTTTCGACTCCGGCGCCCGCATGGCCCAGCTGGCGGCCTGCTATGCCGACGCGGTGGAGGCCACCGGACTGAAATTCGACGTCGTGTTCGGCCCGGCCTACAAGGGCATCCCGCTGGCCACCGCGACCGCCTGTGAGTTCGCCCAGCGCGGCCGCGACCTGCCGCTGTCGTTCAACCGCAAGGAAGCCAAGGCCCACGGCGAGGGCGGCAACCTGATTGGCGCGGACATGAATGGCAAGCGCGTGCTGATCGTGGACGATGTGATCACCGCCGGCACCGCGATCCGCGAGGCCCTGGGCATCATCAAGGAGGCCGGCGGCACCCCGGCCGGCATCGTGGTTGCCTTGGACCGCCAAGAGATCGCCTCGGAAGAAGACCGCCGTTCGGCCGCCCAGGCCGTGGCCGAGGAAGCCGGTATTCCGGTGGTCGCAGTGGCCACCTTGGGCGACCTGCTTGATTTTGCCTCCGGAAATCCGGAACTTGTCGGGTACCGGCAGCCGCTGGAGGACTATCGTTCCCGTTACGGCAGCCGTCCTACGCGTTGAGAGCAGGGGGCTCCCATGTCCAGGATCGTCACGTTCACCATCATCGGCCTGTTGCTGGCCGCGCCCATGCTCACGGCCGAGGCCCAGAGCAAGCGCAGCAGCACCGACCCGAAACCGAAGAAGCTGTTCTGCTGGAACGAGGGCAAGGAGCGCATCTGCAGCGATGCCCTGCCGCAGGAGGCGGTGAACAACGCGCGTGAGGAGTTCAGCGTCAACAGCGGCCTGCGCCGCGGTGGCGTGGAACGCACGCTGACCGAGGACGAGCGCGCCGATGCCGCCGTGGCCGCCGCGCAGCTCCAGCTGGACAAGGCCGCCGAGGAAACCCGGCAGCGGACCGAACAGGCGATGCTCTCCACCTACGAGGACGAGAACGACCTGCGCCGGGTCTTCGTCGAACGCACCGGGATCCTGGACAACAACGTACAGACCGCCAACTACAACGTGGCCAGCCTGCGCGGTGCGCTGGTGACCTTGCTGGGCGCAGCGGGCGACCGCGAGCTGGCCGGCCAGCCGGTGGCCCCCAAGCAAGCCGAGAGCATCCAGCAGCGGCACACCGAGCTGCTGGCCCAGCAGCGCATGCAGGCCTCGTACCTGCAGCAGCGCAAGGCGCTCGATGTGGAGATCGAGGAAACCCTGCAGCGCTACCGGTTGTTGAAGGGTGTCACCACCGACCCGCGCGGCTGATGGGTTCATGAGGGCCGGCCGGGGTTCATGACCCCGGAGAGACCAAAGGGTGTACCTACCAACGTCGGTACACCCTTTTTTATGCTCTTTTTACGCCGCGCACCGCTGACGGGCGTGGAGCGTTTACGCCGGTGAGGACCACCATGACGGCCTGACGTGGAGTGGTTCCACCTGGACGTCCCATGAGCCTGACCCTGTTCGCTGTCCGTACCGCCGCAACCCTGCGCGCGGCACCTTCCCTTCCCCGCTGCTGAGATCACGACCATGCCTGCCTGGCTTTCCCTGGTGTGCGGCGTGCTGGTGCTCGTCGCCGCGGCCTACCTGCTGTACGTCGTGCTTCGGCCCGAAACCTTCTGACCGGAGCCGACCATGACCGAGATCCTGTTGATCCTGCTGGCCAGCATCGTGCTGGCCTTTCCGCTTGGGCTGTACCTGGCCCGGGTGATGCGCGGTGGGCCGATGCGCGGCGACGCGCTGTTCGGCTGGATTGAAAAACCGCTGTACCGCGTACTGGGCGTGAACCCGGCGCGCGGCATGAGCTGGCGCGGCTACGTGGCCTCTTTCCTGCTCAGCAACGTGGTCATTGCCGTGCTGGTGCAGGCGGTGTTCATGACCCAGGCCTGGCTGCCGTTCAATCCCGACCAGATTCCCAACATGCGCTGGGACACGGCGCTGCACACGATGGTGTCGTTCCTGACCAACACCAACCAGCAGCACTACTCCGGCCAAGCGCAGCTCTCCTACTTCTCGCAGATGACCGCGATCACCGGCCTGCAGGTGGTCACCCCGATGATGGGGCTGGCACTGGTGGTGGCCACGCTGCGCGCCCTGTTCGGCAAGGCGCCGGAAGGCGACGCCAGCGCCAGCGAACTGCCGGCCGACCGCCGCATCGACGTGGGCAACTACTACGCCGACGTGGTGCGTGCCTGCGTGCGCTTCATGCTGCCGCTGTGCCTGCTGTGGGCGGTGCTGCTGACCAGCCAGGGCGTGCCTTCGACGCTGGCCGGTGGCCCGGTGGCCACGCCGATTGATGCAGCCGCGGGCATGGAAACGCAAAAACTGCCGCTCGGGCCGGTCGCGGCCATGGTGGCGGCCAAGCAGCTGGGCACCAACGGCGGTGGCTGGTACGGCCCCAACAGCAGCATGCCGCTGGAGAACCCGACCCCGCTGTCGAACGCGCTGGAACTGATCGGCATCCTGCTGATCCCCATCGCGGTGGTGTTCATGCTGGGCGCCTTCACCGGGCGCAAGCGGCTGGCGGCGCTGGTGTTCGGCTGCATGCTGGCGATGTCCAGCATCTCGATCGCGGCCACGGTCTGGCTGGAAGGACATTCGGCCACGGCCGCCAGCCCGCTGCTGATGGAAGGCAAGGAAGTGCGCTTCGGCGCGGACGGCACCGGCCTGTGGGCGGCAGTCACCACCCAGGTGTCGAACGGGTCGGTCAACGGCATGCATGACTCGCTGAGCCCGCTGGCCGGCGCGGTGCCGATGATCAACATGCTGGTCAACGCGATCTGGGGCGGCATCGGCTGCGGCCTGCAGCAGTTCCTCGTGTACCTGCTGCTGGGCGTGTTCCTGGCCGGGTTGATGACCGGGCGCACCCCGGAACTGCTGGGCCGCAAGCTGGAAACCCCGCAGATACGCCTGCTGGCGCTGCTGGTGCTGCTGCAGCCGATCACCATCCTGGCGTTCACCGCGATCACCCTGGCCATTCCGTCGATCACCGGCACCTCCAATCCGGGCTTCCACGGCGTCAGCCAGGTGTTCTACGAGTACGTGTCGGCGTTCGCCAACAACGGCTCCGGTTTCGAAGGCCTGGGCGATGCCACGGTGTGGTGGAACCTGAGCTGCACGCTGGTGCTGCTGCTGGGCCGCTACCCGGTGCTGGTGATTCCGCTGATCGTCTGCGCGCAGCTGGCCGCGAAGCGGCGTGCGCCGGAATCGGCCGGCACGCTGCAGATTGAAACCCCGACGTTCGCGCTGACCCTGATCGCGCTGATCGCCATCCTGACCGTATTGCAGTTCATGCCGGCGCTGGTGCTGGGCCCGGTTGCCGACCACCTGTCGCTGACGCTGCGCTGAGACGTGAAACCATGAGTACCTATCCCTTGAATGCAGCTTCATCCCGCCGCCCGCGCCTGCTCGATGCAGCCGGCCTGCGCCGGGCATTGCGCGATGCGGTGATCAAACTCTCGCCACGCCACCTGGTGCACAGCCCGGTGATGGCGGTGGTGATGGCCGGCACCGTGGTCAGCCTGCTGGTGACGCTCAGCGGCAACGCGCCACTGGGCTTCGGCCTGGCCGTGACCGCGATCCTGCTGCTGACGGTGTTGTTCGGCAATTTCGCCGAAGCGGTGGCCGAGGCGCGTGGCCGTGGCCAGGCCGCATCGCTGCGCCGGGCGCGGCAGGACCTGAGCGCACGCCGCCTGGCGGCCGCGCACCCCGGTGCCAGTGAAACCCAGGTGCCGGCCGCCGAGCTGCGCCCGGGCGACCACGTCATCGTGAGTGCCGGCGAGCTGATTCCGGCCGACGGAGAGATCGTGCAGGGCCTGGCCACCATCAACGAAGCGGCGGTCACCGGCGAATCGGCACCGGTACTGCGCGAGGCCGGCACCGACCGCAGCGGCGTGATCGGCGGCACCAAGGTGCTGTCGGACCAGATCATCGTGAAGATCACCGCCGAGCCGGGGCACAGCTTCCTGGACCGCATGATCGCGCTGGTGGAAGGCGCCAACCGGCAGAAGACGCCCAACGAAGTGGCGCTGACCCTGCTGCTGGCGGCGATGACGCTGACCTTCCTGGTGGTGGTGGCCACGCTGCCCGCCATCGGCGCGTTCGTCGGGGTGAAGGTCGACCCGCTGCTGCTGATCGCGCTGCTGGTGTGCCTGATTCCCACCACCATCGGTGGGCTGCTGCCGGCCATCGGCATCGCCGGCATGAACCGTGCGCTGGCCGCCAACATCCTGGCCAAGTCCGGCAAGGCGGTGGAAGTGGCCGGCGACGTGGACGTGCTGCTGCTCGACAAGACCGGCACCATCACCCACGGCGACCGCCAGGCGACCCACTTCCACGCGCTGGCCGGCATCGATGCGGCGCAGCTGCGCGAGGCGGCACTGCTGTCGTCGCTGGCCGACCCGACCCCGGAAGGCAAGTCGGTGGTGCGCCTGGCCCGCGAACAGGGCTGCGTCACGGCCGAACCCGACCGCGCGGAGTACCTGGCCTTCAGCGCCCAGACCCGCATGTCCGGCGTGGACCTGGACGGCGGCCGGCGCATCCGCAAGGGCGCCGCCGATTCCATCACCGCGTATGTGCGCGAACTGGGCGGCACGGTGCCGGCCGAGCTGGCCGGGCGGGTGGAACAGGTGGCGCGCAATGGCGCCACGCCGCTGGTGGTGTGCGAAGGCCGCTACGTGCTGGGCGTGATCGAGCTGTCGGATGTGGTCAAGCACGGCATGCCCATCGCGCGCAGCTGCGCGCGATGGGCATCCGCACGGTGATGATCACCGGCGACAACCCGCTGACCGCCGCCGCCATCGCGGCCGAGGCCGGCGTGGACGACTACATCGCCGAGGCCCGCCCGGAAGACAAGCTGGCCCGTATCCGCGCCGAACAGGCCGGTGGCCGGCTGGTGGCGATGGTGGGCGACGGTACCAACGACGCGCCCGCGCTGGCCCAGGCCGACATCGGGTTGGCCATGAACTCCGGTACGCAGGCGGCCAAGGAAGCCGGCAACATGGTGGACCTGGATTCGGACCCGACCAAGCTGCTGGCCGTGGTGGAAGTCGGCAAACAGCAGCTGATCACGCGCGGTGCGCTGACCACCTTCTCGCTGGCCAATGACGTGTCCAAGTACTTCGCGATCCTGCCCGCGTTGTTCGCCGCCACGCTGCCGGCGATGGCCAGCTTGAACGTGATGCAGCTGTCCAGCCCGCGTAACGCGGTACTGGCCGCGCTGATCTTCAACGCACTGGTGATTCCGGCGCTGATTCCGCTGGCGCTGCGCGGGGTGCGCTTCCGCCCGGCCACGGCCACCGCGCTGCTGCGCCGGAACATGCTGGTGTACGGCCTGGGCGGCGTGCTGCTGCCGTTCGCGGCCATCAAGTTGATCGACCTCCTCCTTGTCTCGGTATTTGGCGCATGAACCGCTCGGCTGCTGCTCCGCTTTCCCGCCCGGCGCGTACGCGCGCCGCCCTTGCCATCGCGCTCCAGCACGACGGCGCGCTGCGCCCGGCCATCGGCCTTGGCGTGGTCAGCCTGCTCGGGTTGGGCCTGGTCTACGCGGTGGCCACCACCGGCATTTCGGCGGCACTGTTCCCGGCCCAGGCCGAGGGCAGCCTGCTGGTGCACGACGGCCAGGTGCGCGGCTCGCGCCTGATCGCCCAGCCGTTCGTCGGCGATGGCTATTTCCAGGCGCGGCCCTCGGCTGCCAATTACGACCCGATGGCCGCCGCCGGCAGCAACCTGGCGCGCAGCAACCCTGCCCTGCAGCAGCGCGTGGACGAAGCCACCCACGCGGTCGCCGTTCGCGAAGGCATCGCCGTGGCGCAGGTGCCCGGTGATCTGGTGACCCAGTCCGGCGCGGGCATGGACCCGGAGATCTCGCCCGCCGCGGCCGCCGTCCAGGTGGCGCGTGTGGCGCGCAGCCGTGGGCTGGACAGCGACCAGGTGCAGGCGCTGGTGCAGGCGCATACGCAGGGGCCGCAATGGGGCGTGTTCGGGCAGCCACGGGTCAACGTGATGACGTTGAACCTGGCGCTGGATGGCCTGAAGGGCGCCCACGCAGCGCCGGGCAGTACGCCTTGATGCCTTTCAGGCGCGCTTGCGCGCACACTCTGCACCCATGACCGATTCCCGTACCCGACAGGCGGATGCGCTGGTGGAACGCCTGCAGCGCGAAGCCGGCGGCAAGCTCACCGTGTTCCTGGGCGCCGCCCCCGGCGTGGGCAAGACCTACAGCATGCTCGGCCGCGCGCACGAGCAGCTGCGCCGTGGCGTGGACGTGGTGGTGGGGCTGGTGGAGACCCACGGCCGTGCCGAGACCTCGGCGCTGCTGGAAGGCCTGCCGCAGGTGCCGCTGCTGCAGCGCGAGTACCAGCAGCATGCACTGCAGGAGATGGACCTGGACGCGGTGCTGGCACGCCGCCCCGCGCTGGTGCTGGTGGACGAACTGGCCCACCGCAACGTGCCGGGCAGCCGCCACGAGCGGCGCTGGCAGGACGTCATGGAACTGCTGGATGCGGGTATCGATGTCTGGACCACGATCAACATCCAGCACCTGGAAAGCCTCAACGATGTGGTGATGCGCATCACCGGCGTACGGGTCAGCGAGACGGTGCCCGATGCGGTGCTGGACCGCCTGCACGACATCGTGCTGGTGGACCTGCCGCCGCGCGAGCTGATCGAGCGGCTGCAGCAGGGCAAGGTGTACGTGCCCGAGCAGGCCGCGCAGGCGCTGCAGGCATTCTTCTCCCCCGCCAACCTGACCGCGCTGCGCGAGCTGGCCATGCAGGAGGCGGCCGACCGCGTGGACACCAGCCTGCGCGAGACCCGCGCCGCGCGCGGCGAAGGCAACCTGCCGCTGCGCCGCCGGGTACTGGTGGCGATCGATGGCGGCGGGCAGAGCGAGTACCTGGTGCGGGTGGGCCGGCGCATCGCCGAGCGGCGTGACGCGCCGTGGACGGTGGTGACCGTGCAGCGTCGGCGCGAGGATGACAGCACCCGCCGCGAGATCGACGCAGCATTTGCGCTGGCACGTCGCCTGGGCGGCGAGGCCGAGCTGCTGCATGGCACCAGCATCGCCGACGCGCTGCTCGACCACGCCGCGCACAACAGTGTTTCCACGGTGGTGCTGGGCCGCACCCGCGAGCGTCCGTTCGCGCGCATGCTCAACCGCACCCTCACCCAGCAGCTGATCCAGCGCGGCGCGCATCTGGAGATCACCATCATCGGCACCCCGCAGGCACGCGCCCGCGCGCGCCGCCATGGGTTGTCGATGCCCACGCTGAGTACCGGCAGGGACACCGCATTGGCGCTGGGTGCCACCGCGCTGGCCTGCCTGGTGGCATTGGTGGCCGAGCGCTGGGTGGGGCTGTACGACCTGTCGATGGTGTTCATCGTGGCGGTGGTGATGGTGGCCGCGCGCAGCCGCACCAGCGCGGCGGTGATCGCCGCGGCGCTGTGTTTCCTGGCCTACAACTTCTTCTTCATCGCGCCGCGTTTCACCTTCGCGATCAGCGCGCGCCAGGGCGTCATCACGGTCTTCCTGTTCCTGGCCGCCGCGCTGGTGGCCGGCCGCCTGGCCTCGCGCCTGCGCATGCAGGTGCTGGCGCTGCGCGCGGCCAACCGGCACGCCAATGCCCGCCAGGTGCTGGGCGGGCAGCTGACCCGTGCGGCCAGCAACGAACAGGTGGCGCAAGCCGGGCGCCAGGCGTTGGAGCAGGCGCTGGACGCACCGGCCTGGCTGCGCATCGGCGCGGACACCAGCACCAGCGGCAGCGCGGCACCCGGCGACACCGACCTGGCTGCCGCCGACTGGGCGCACCGCCACGGTCAGCCCAGCGGCCGCTTCACCGACACGTTGGCCGGCGCGGAGTGGTGGTTCCTGCCGCTATTGGATGGCGATAACCGCGCGATTGGCGTGGCCGGCATGCGGTTCGCGCGCAACGTGGCACGGCTGGCCCCGGAGCAGCGCCAGCTGGCCGAGGCGATGGTGGATGACATCGCGCAGGCGGCGCTGCGCACGCGGCTGGTGGCCGACCTGGAAAAGGCGCACGTGAGCAACGAGACCGAGCGCCTGCGTTCGGCGTTGCTGTCCTCGGTGTCGCATGACCTGCGCTCACCGCTGGCGGCAATGATCGGCTCGGCCGACAGCCTGTCCAGCTATGCCGATGCGATGGATGCGCGCGACCGCCGCGCTCTGCTCGATACCATCCTGGTGGAAGGCGAGCGGCTGGACCGCTATATCCAGAACCTGCTGGACATGACCCGGCTCGGGCACGAAGGGCTGCAGATCAACCGCGACTGGATCGGGGTGGACGAGCTGGTCGGGTCGGCCGCGCGCCGGCTGCAGCGCTACCAGCCGGAGGTGAAACTGCAGCTGGACATTCCCAGCACGCTGGCCCCGATCTGGGTGCACCCGGCGCTGGTGGAGCAGGCGGTGTTCAACGTGATGGAAAACGCCGCGAAGTTCTCCCCGCCCGGCGCGCCGGTGGAGGTGCAGGCACGGCTGGTGGAAGGCGAGCTGCGCATCGACGTGCTGGACGCCGGCCCCGGCATTCCCGACGACGAGCGGGCGCGCATCTTTGACATGTTCTACAGCGTGGAGCGCGGCGACCGTGGCCGGCACGGTACCGGGCTGGGGCTGACCATCTGCCAGGGCATGATCGGTGCGCATGGCGGCAGCGTGCAGGCGCTGCCGGGACGCGACGGACGCGGTACCCTGATCCGCATCACGCTGCCCCTGCTGCAACCCCACCCCGCCGATGACCACGACGACACCTGACCCCTCCCAAGGCGTGCCCCCGGCGCGCGTGCTGGTGATCGACGATGAAGCGCAGATCCGCCGCTTCCTCGAGATCAGTCTGCGCGCGCAGGGCTACCGCGTGCTGCAGGCGGCCAACGGCCAGGCGGGGCTGGAGCAGCTGGTCACCGAGGGTGCCGACCTGGTCATCCTGGATATCGGCCTGCCCGACATGGAGGGCCACCAGGTGCTGGCCGAGCTGCGCCAGTGGAGCCAGGTGCCGGTGATCATGCTCACTGTGCGCGCCAGCGAGACCGAGAAGGTGTTGGCCCTGGACAACGGCGCCAACGACTACGTGACCAAGCCGTTCGGCACGCAGGAACTGATGGCGCGGGTGCGTGCGCTGCTGCGCTCGCGCACGGTGTCGGCCGAGGGCGTGCTGCCGCACTTCGACGACGGCCATCTGCACATCGACCTGGTGCGCCGCGAGGTGCAGCTGGACGGCGTGCCGGTGGCGTTGACCCGCAAGGAATACGCGCTGTTGTCGCTGCTGCTGCGCAACGCCGGCCGGGTGGTGACCCAGCCGCAGATCCTGGCCGAGATCTGGGGGCCGACCCACCAGCACGACACGCATTACCTGCGCATCCTGGTGGGCAAGCTGCGCCACAAGCTGGGCGATTCGGCGCTGGATTCGCGTTATCTGTTCACCGAACCCGGTGTGGGGTTGCGATTCAAAGGGTGATTCCCGACCGTAGGTCGTGAATCACCCGGGTAGCGCCGGCCGTTGGCCGGCCCATGCATGATCCGCTACCCCGAGGGCCGGCCAACGGCCGGCGCTACCGGGTTACGTTTGCGCCTAGAACCCAAGCTCCACGCCCGGCAGCAACGGCTGCAGCTGTTCGCGGAACAGCGTCTTGATCCGCGCCAGCGCGGCCTCGTCGTTGCCTTCGAAACGCAGCACCAGCACCGGGGTGGTGTTGGAAGCGCGCAGCAGGCCCCAGCCGTCCGGGAAGTCAGCGCGCAGGCCATCGATGGTGGACAGGCGCGCGCCGGCGAACGGCGACTCTTCCGCCTGTGCCGAGGACACGAACAACGACACCAGCGCATGCGGCGTGCCCGATTCCACCGGCACCTTCAGCTCCGGGGTGGAAATGCTGTCGGGCAGTTCCTCGAACACTTCCGACGGCGTCTCCTCGCGCTGGGCGAGGATTTCCAACAGGCGCGATGCCGCGTACAGGCCGTCGTCGAACCCGAACCAGCGCTCCTTGAAGAAGAAGTGCCCGCTCATCTCACCGGCCAGCTCGGCGTCGGTCTCGCGCATCTTGGCCTTGATCAACGAATGCCCGGTCTTCCACATCATCGGGCTGCCGCCATTGCGCAGCACGTAATCGGACAGCTTGCCGCTGCACTTCACGTCGTAGATCACCAGCGCACCCGGGTTGCGCATCAGCACGTCGGCCGCGAACAGCATCAACAGGCGGTCGGCATAGATGATCTTGCCTTCGCGGGTGACCACACCCAGGCGGTCGCCGTCGCCATCGAAGGCCAGGCCGATATCGGCGTCGAAACGCTTCACGGTCTGGATCAGGTCTTCCAGGTTGTGCGGGTCGCTCGGATCCGGATGGTGGTTGGGGAAGGTCCCATCCACGTCGCAGTACAGCGGAATGACCTCGGCGCCGATGGCCTCCAGTAGCGGCTGGGCCAGTTCGCCGGCCACGCCGTTGCCGGCATCGGCCACCACCTTGAGCGGGCGGTCCAGCTGCACGTCGTCGGCAATGCGCTGGATGTAGTCCGCGTTGACGTCGCGCTGCTGCAGGCTGCCGGGTTCGGCGGCCACATGCAGCTGGCCGTCGCGGATGCGCTGGTACAGCTCGGTGATGGAGTCGCCGGACAGCGTTTCACCGCCCACCACGATCTTGAAGCCGTTGTAGTCCGGCGGATTGTGGCTGCCGGTCACCGCCACGCAGCTGCCCGCGCGCAGGTGATAGCTGGCGAAGTACACCACCGGGGTGGGCGCCAGGCCGATATCGATGACATCGCAGCCGGCACGGCGCAGGCCTTCGATCAGGCTGGCGCTCAGTTCCGGACCGGACAGGCGGCCATCACGGCCCACCACGATGTCGCGCAGACCCTGCACCTGCAGGACCGAGCCGATGGCCTGGCCGATCAGCACCGCTACCTGCGGGGTGAGCTCGCGGCCGATCACGCCGCGGATGTCGTAAGCGCGGAAGATGCCTTCCGGCACCTCGTTGCGTTCGCCGGCCGGCAGCGGCGGCGGGGCGGTGCCGGTGGCGGCAGGTGCGGCCTCCAGCACCGGTTCCAGCACCAGGCTTTCGCGCAGGGTGGGGCCTTCTTCGCCTTCGCTGGCGGCAGCCCGGCGACGCGGCAGCTTCACGCGGCCCTTGCCGAACTGCAGCATGCCGGCGACGGCGAGCAGCAGCACCGCCACGATGAGACAGGAAATGGCGCCCATGCCCAGCGGGCCCGGGTCGATGTCCGGCACGGCGGCGGCCAGGCGCAGGCCGCTCTTGCCGATCGGGCGAGCCAGGCCCTCTGCCCCTTCGGACAGCCCGGCATCGCCCTGCTCGACGATGTTGTGGCCGCCTTGGCGCAGCGCCAGGTAGCCGTCGGACGGCACGCGCACCTGGTCGAAGGTGCCGGTCAGGCGCAGCAGCGGCTGGCGCACATAGATGACGGCCGGCCCCTGCGTTCCCAGCTGCACCGGTACCGCCAGGCCCAGACGCTGGCCGCCGGCATCACGGACCACGCGCGTTGCCACGGTATCGCCTGCGATGGCGGCTTCCAGCAGGGCCAGGCGCGAATAGCCGAAGGCCTTCGGGTCGGCGTAGGCCTCGTCCAGGCCGGTGGTGAGCACCTGCACCTCTTCGGTGCCGGGCCAGCCTTCACGGACGGCCAGCGCGGTGGCATCGGCGTCGCCGGCGGCCAGCGCGGCAGTGACCCGCTCGCTCTTCACCAGCGCGCGCAGCTGCGTGCTCTGGCTGGTGAGCGCGGCCTGCACGCCGCCCACGATCTGGTCGCGCGACTGTTCCAGCGCCTGCCCCACCGAGGCCTGCCGCCACTGCCGCACGCCGCTCCAGGCAAACCACACCGCCAGCAGGGTCAACGCCCCCACCAGCAACAGCCCATTACGCTTGCTTGTCAGTCGCGGCTGCCCTTCCGCCGTTGCCTTGCTCATTGAAGCCCCCTGTCAGCGCACCCCGGTATGGCCGAATCCACCCGTTCCCCTGGCGCTGTCGGTGAAAGTATCCACTACCTGCAGGCCGACGCGTGCAATTGGTAGTACAACCAACTGTGCAATACGGTCGCCCGGCTGCAGCGTGAAGGCCTCGCGGCCGCGGTTCCAGGCGCTGATCAGCAGCGGGCCCTGGTAGTCGGCATCAATCAGGCCGGTGCCGTTGCCCAGCACGATGCCGTGGCGGTGGCCCAGCCCGGAGCGCGGCAACACCACCGCGCACAGGTTCGGGTCGGCAATGTGGATGGCGATACCGCTGGGAATCAACGCCGTGTCACCCGGCTGCAGGGTCAACTCGGTCTCCAGCGCCGCGCGCAGGTCCAGCCCGGCGCTGGCTTCGGTGGCATAGGCCGGCAGCGGCCAGCTGTCGCCGAAACGGGGATCGAGCAGCTTCACCTGCAGCGACTGCAGGGACGGGGCTTGGGTCATGCGTGCAACCTCTGGGCAATCAGGGACAACAGTTGTTCGGCCAGCAGCGCCTTGGTGGTGCCGGGGAACACCTGTTCCCCGCCCTGCCAGTACGCGGTAGCTGCATTCTCATCGCTTTCGAAGCCGCCGTTTGTGATGCCCACCTGATTGGCGATCACCAGATCCAGCCGCTTGTCGACCAGCTTGCCACGCGCGTATTTCTCCACGTCGTGGGTTTCAGCGGCAAAACCGACCACCAGCTTCAGCGACTGGGTCTGGGTGGCCACTTCGGCCAGGATGTCAGGGGTGCGCACCAGTTCCAGCGTGAGGGTCTGGGTGCCGGCGGTCTTCTTGAGCTTCTGCGGGGCCACCTGGCGCGGGGTGTAATCGGACACCGCCGCCGCACCTATATAGATGTCGGCCGGCAGCGCATCCAGCACGGCAGTGCGCATCTGCGCGGCCGAACGCACGTCCACCCGCTGCACCCCGGCCGGCGTGGCCAGGTGCACCGGGCCGCTGACCAGCACCACCTGCGCGCCCTGGCGCACGGCGGCCGCGGCCAGCGCGTAGCCCATCTTGCCGCTGCTGCGGTTGCCCACATAGCGGACCGGGTCCAGGTCTTCATAGGTAGGACCGGCGCTGATCACCACGCGCAGCCCCTTCAATTCCTGCTCGGCGGCAGGCACGGCCGACGGCGCCTGCAGGGCCGCCAGCGCGGCCACGATCGCGTGCGGCTCGGTCAGCCGGCCGGGGCCGGACTCGCCTTCGGCCAGCGGGCCGTCCTCCGGGCCGATCACCTGGGCGCCGCGCTGGCGCAGCAGGCCGATGTTGGCCTGGGTGGCCGGGTGCAGCCACATGCGGTGGTTCATGGCCGGGCACACGGTGAGCGGCGCGGTGGTGGCCAGGCACAGGGTGGTGACCAGGTCGTCGGCATGGCCGTTGGCCAGGCGCGCCAGCAGGTCGGCCGTGGCCGGGGCCACGATGACCCGGTCGGCCCAGCGGGCCAGCTCGATGTGGCCCATGGCCTGCTCGGCCGCGCTGTCCCACAGGGTGGTGCGGGTGGGCTGGCCGGACAGGGCCTGGAAGCTCAGCGGGGTGACGAACTGCTGGGCCCCGGCGGTCATGGCGACCTGCACCTGGGCCCCGGCGTCGCGAAGGCGGCGCACCAGCTCCAACGACTTGTAGGCCGCGATGCCGCCACCCACGCACAACAACAGCTTCTGGCCTGCCAGCGGGCGCACCTGCGCCGGGGAAGCCTGGGGGGAGTCAGCCACCTGCGAATTTCCTGTCGAACCGAGGCGATTAGCTTACCCGATGAGGGTTACGGGCCTCATGCGCCAGGGGAATAAGGGGAGGTTTTTTCGTCATGAGAGGGCCTCGCGGGCGCACGCCAGCTTGTTGCCGCGGGCTCGTGGGCCCTAGGATCGCCACCAGCCAATGTCGCGGCCTGGCACGCCACCTATCGGGGATCGCACGGTGCCGGACCTTTATCTTTTCACTGTGGCCGATGTCCTCAAGATTCCCAAGCTCGCAGGCCACGTGCTGCTGCCGGGCATCCCGGCCACCGACGAGATGCCAGACATCGTGGTGGGCGCGCCCTTGGTCATCGTTACACCCGCACAGACGCGCGTGGAAACTGTCCTTGCGTCCTACGCGTTGATCCGGATGCAGCCTAAGCCGGAGCCCTTATCGCTCCCCATTACCGTGCCGTACCCCCTGACGCATGCCCACATCCCGCCGGGGAGCAGGGTCTACCTTGTTGATCCGCAAGAGGGCGAAGTATTGGACCGCTGATCCAAAGCGTGCGCTTGACACTTTGCCCAGTGCTTGGCCGAGCGCGGTTGTTAGCATTGCCCGCAGTAGATCAAGGACCGTGAACTGCCTGTGGCCACCTCGTCTTCCCCTGTAGTACTGGACACTCCCCTTACCTGTGACGACGCGTTCGCGGAGATCGAACGGCATGTACGTGCCGGCGTGCACCCTGACCGCATCCGCTTGGGTCATAACGAACGCGCCCTGTATTGGGTATGCAACAACAGCATGCTGCACTATGACGGGCCAGATGAGGCGACTATTGCGCGACGTATCGATGCGCACGTCTCGCTGATCTCCCTGTTGCTGGCGAAGGGCGCGGACCCCAACAAGGCGGCCGGGCGTGGCGCCACAGCGCTCTCGACCACCTGCCGGGATTTCATCTTCAGCCCCGCTGCATGGGCGGTGGAGAAACTTCGGTTGCTGCTCGCTGCCGGCGCGAACCCGCGCCTGACCAAGGATTCGCCGATCTGCACCGTGATTGGCCTGCGCGACATGCGCGGAGAGGTATGGAACTCCGCGTTCGATGCAGATGCGGATCCGGCCGAGATGGGCTTCATCTTCGAGGCCATCGACGCGCTGCTGCACGCCGGCGCCAGCATTGAAGCCATGGACCACCGGCAGATGTACACACCGGTGCTCATGGCCGCTTACCTGGGAAGCGCACCATTGATGCGCTTCCTGGCCGAGCGCGGCGCCAACGTGCGCATTACCACGCCCGCCGGTTCCAATGCGCTGATGTATGCGGCGGGCGACGTGGATGGACTGAAGGCCAGCCGCGGTGGATTCTCCACCACGTGGCACCGGATGGGCGACCCGGTAGCCGTCACCCGGCTGCTTATCGAGTGGGGTCTGGATCCTGCGGCTGCCAATGATCGCGGACGCACGCCGCTGACGCTGGCCTTGAACGCCGGGAACCTGGACGTGGCCGTGGTGCTGGCCGAAGCGCTCTCCGCACAGGGCACGCTGCTCAAGGCGGATGTCCGACGGTTCAAGGGCAGCGCATTCGAGACACACGTGGCCGCGCTGGCTACCGGTGGCCGCACCAGCAAGCCGCCCAAGACCGACGCGAAACCCGAGGGCGCCGCCCAGACCGCGTCGTGGGAGAAGGCACGTCAGGAGCTGAATCACCCCAGTGCGTGGCAGCGGCCGGCGTGGTTCTGCGCCTACAACAAGGCGCTGTTCGAGCACCTGGCCGCCGGCAACCACCCGGCCATTCCGCCGCAACGGCTCTATGTCGACTACGGCGACACGCTGCGCACCCTGCGCCTGTCAAAGACCAAGGACTGGATCAGCCGCAGCGGTGTGGTGACGGTGCAGCCGGATGTGCTGAACTGGGCGACGCTGCGGATCAGCTACGCGCAATTGGACGGGGATGACCTTTCGTGCCGCGAAGAGATATGCCTGCCGATGTCCGCCGATGCGCAGCCCGACATAGAGGCCGTCGCGGATCTGGTCGGGCAGATGTGTGCACGCTACTTCAAGCTTCCTGTCGCTGATTGACTGTGCAACGGTGCCGATTCTGACAGGTGCTAATTTAGGGGGACAAGCTCTCTCCAAACTGCGACGTGTGATCGAGCTTCAGCGCAAAACCCGACGATAGACTTTGCGCCCTACAGTCCAGCGCAACGTCGATAGCGGGAGCCAGAGATGCAGACAGCACGGACGAAGTGGCTTGCATACACGGTCCTGGTCGGATTGCTTCCGATCTTCTCCAGGTTTCTTGTGTGGCTCGTGACCAAGCAAGGAAGCATCGAACCCTTCGCGCCGCAGGATTTCATCGCCTTTGGACTCGTTCTCCATATCTCCAACATCAATGAAATCGAACAATTGGTCGGCGCCGACCGATCATGGAAAACTACCCAGAACGGCATGTCCGCCTTTTTCATCGCCATTCATGGCGTCCTGTTCTGCTTGACCCTGATTGGAGGCGACGCAATCGATCAGCAAGCCATCATGTACTGCGTGGCTGCCATCGCTCTCACTTCGCTTTCGATCAGCTACTCCCTGTTCAATCGGATCGCAAGCATTCATCTCACCCATCCGGAGCATGCTCAATGACAACCGCCCTCATTGTCGCCACCGTGGTGATCTCTCTCGCAGGCCTCGGGTTCGCCGCCTGGACGATGGTGCAGACGCACAAAGAGGTCGAGCGGCGGAAAGCCCATTCGTCTGAAGAGTGATCCGCGGAGGTTTGGCCGGGCGCCACTCCTGCCCTCTTGGCAACCACCACGTTTGGCCTGACACTTCCGGATGTTCGATCTCCAGACCTGCCAACGACAATGGATTGTTCAATGCATGTTGACCGCTTGCGCCCGCTCATCCTGTTGATGGCAGCCGCCTTTCTGCTTTCCTCCTGCACACGCAACGAAAGTCGGCTCGAAACCTCCTTTGTCAGCTCCTGCGCGGAAGGCGGCACCAGCGAGGCGCGATGCCAGTGCACGTACGATGCGATCCACAAGCACTACGGCGATGAGACGATGGCAGAGTTCAACAACGGGAACCCACCCGCTGACTTCGCCAACGTGCTGGGGACTTCAATGGCGCAATGCCTTGCCAAACAATGACCTCCAAAGATTTGAAACTACTGGTCCTTGACCTCGACGAGACGCTGGTCTTCGCGAGTGAGCGCGAGCTTGACCGCCCTGCCGATCTCAGCGTTGCCGGGTATCACGTTTACAAGCGCCCCCACCTCGATGCATTTCTGGACTTCGCTTTTTCCACGTTCAAGGTGGGCGTCTGGACCTCGTCGGGACAGCTGTACGCAGAACCCCTGGTCGCCCAGCTGATGCCAGGCCGCGACGTGCAGTTCGTCTGGTCAGCGAAACGCTGCAGCACGGCCCGGGATTGGGAGACCGGCGGCTACTCCAGCCAGAAGCGACTGGCCAAGCTCAAGAAGCGCGGGTTCAAGCTGGAGCATGTGATCGGCATTGACGATACCCCCAGCAAGTACGCCCAGAACTATGGAAACCTGGTGCTGGTTCAGGAGTTCACCGGCGACAGGCATGACGACGAGTTGGCCCGCCTAGCGGCCTACCTGGAGCAGCTCTCCGCACAACCGAACATTCGCGCCGTGGAGAAGCGCAACTGGCGAGACCGCTTGAAGGAGCATTGATCCCTCCAGCGGTGTGCGCTTGCACGCTCCGCGGGTTTTCCTCCTACGCGACAGAGCGGCCCTGGCTTATGGGCGCCGCCCGCATTCGGGCCGACACTGCCCCAATGGCAATCAAGCACTGGCTCGAACAGGACCGTCCCCGCGAGAAGCTGCTGGCCCGCGGTCCGGGGGCTCTGGCCGATTCGGAGCTGCTGGCGATCTTCATCTGCAAGGGTCCGAAGGGGACGAATGCGGTTGAAAGCGCGCGGAAGCTGCTTGAGCTCCATGGTCCCTTGCGGCGCCTGATGGACATGGATGCCAACACGCTCAAGAAGCTACCCGCCCTTGGCCCCGCCAGCGCCTGCAAGATGGTGGCCGCGCTGGAGCTGGCCAGCCGCCATCTTCTGGCCCAGCTTGAGCGGGGGGACAGCATGTGCGATCCCGGCACGGCCGGGCGCTACTTCAAGCAGCGGCTGCGCTCGCGACCGCAGGAGGTGTTCGCGGCGCTGTTCCTGGACACCCGCAACCGGACGCTGGCCTACGAGGAGCTGTTCAGCGGGACCATCGATGCGGCCACTGTCTATCCCCGTGAGGTGGTGCGCCGCGCCCTCCTCCACAACGCGGCGGCAGTGATCGTCAGCCACAACCATCCGTCGGGCAATGCAGAGCCCTCGGCCGCCGATAGACAGATCACCGCCCAGCTCCAGCAGGCCCTGACCCTGGTCGGGGTGCGGCTGCTCGACCATGTGGTGGTGGGCGATGGCCTGCCTGTCTCCATGGCTGAACGGGGCTGGCTGAAGCCGAAATTGTCCTTCGACGGCTGAACGTGCGGGTCAGGCGGAGGTGCCCGCCCGCAGGGCCCGGAGCGCCTGGCGGACCGGCCCCCCACCCCGCTTGGCCGCGGTTCAATGGATCGGGGTGGCTTCTAGGCTAAAATTGCCGATTCCGCCGCTCCAGTCTTCAAGCAGGCCCTGTGAAAAATCTCCTCCGCGCCCTGATCAGCCAAGGCATCGAAGCCTTGCGCGCCAACGGCACTCTGCCGGCCGATACCCTGACCCCGGAATTCGTGGTGGAACGCCCGAAGACCCGTGAACACGGTGATTTCGCCACCAATGCCGCCATGCTGCTGGCCAAGCCGGCGCGCAGCAACCCGCGCGCCCTGGCCCAGGCGCTGCTGGACGCGCTGCCCAAGAGCGACGACGTGCTGCGCGTTGAGATCGCCGGCCCGGGCTTCATCAATTTCCACCTGGCCCCCAGCGCGTACCAGCGTGAAGCGGCCAGCGTGCTCAAGGAAGGCGCCGATTACGGCCACAACCTGAGCGGCAACGGCCGCACCGTGGGCGTGGAGTACGTGTCTGCCAACCCGACCGGCCCGCTGCACGTGGGCCACGGCCGCGCGGCGGCGATCGGCGACTGCCTGGCGCGCCTGCTGGAAGTGAACGGCTGGAATGCCAAGCGCGAGTTCTACTACAACGACGCCGGCGTGCAGATCGAGAACCTGGCCCTGTCCACCCAGGCCCGCGCCAAGGGCCTGAAGCCCGACGACGCCGGCTGGCCGGAAGCGGGTTACCGCGGCGACTACATCGAGGATGTGGCCAAGGCCTACCTGTCCGGCGCCACGGTGGAGCTGGAAGGCCATTCGGTGGTGGGCGAGCGCGACCCGGACAACCTGGACGCGATCCGCCGCTTCGCCGTTGCCTACCTGCGCAACGAGCAGAACCAGGACCTGGCCGCGTTCGGGGTGGATTTCGACATCTACTTCCTGGAAAGCTCGCTGTACAAGGATGGCAAGGTTGAAGAGACCGTGGCCCAGCTCAAGGCGGCCGGCCATACCTATGAGGAAGGCGGCGCGCTGTGGCTGCGCTCGACCGACTTCGGTGACGACAAGGACCGCGTGATGCGCAAGTCCGACGGCACCTACACCTACTTCCTGCCGGACGTGGCCTACCACCTGAGCAAGTGGCAGCGCGGCTACGAGCGCGCGATCACCGAGCTGGGCGCGGACCATCACGGTTCGCTGGCGCGCGTGCGCGCCGGCCTGCAGGCGCTGGACGTGGGCATCCCGAAGGGCTGGCCGGAATACGTGCTGCACCAGATGGTGACGGTGATGCGCGGCGGCGAGGAAGTGAAGCTGTCCAAGCGTGCCGGCAGCTACCTGACCCTGCGCGACCTGATCGAGGAAGCCGGCCGCGATGCGACCCGCTGGTTCCTGATCGCGCGCAAGCCCGATTCGCAGCTGACCTTCGATATCGACCTGGCGCGCCAGCAGAGCAACGACAACCCGGTGTTCTACGTGCAGTACGCGCACGCCCGGGTGTGCAGCCTGCTGCGTCAGGGCCAGGAGAAGGGCCTGTCGTACGCGCCGAGCGAGGGCCTGGCTGGCCTGTCCTCGCTCAGCGACGAGGCGTCGCTGTGGTTGATGGTGGAAATGTCGCGCTTCCCGGAAGTGGTGGAAGCGGCCGGTCTGGCGCTGGAGCCGCACCTGATCGCGCAGTACCTGCGTGAATTGGCGCACGCGTTCCACACGTGGTATCACGGCACGCAGGTGCTGGTGGCTGACGATGCCGAGCGCAATGCCAAGCTGACGCTGGCCTGTGCCGCACGCCAGGTCCTGGCCAATGGTCTGAACATCCTGGGCGTTTCCGCCCCGGAAAAAATGTAAGTTCTGGAGAAGCAGTAGATGGCAGCGCGACGCGGCAAAACCCAGGCACGACGCAACAGCAACCAGGGCACGCCGGGATGGGTGTGGCTGGTGGCCGGTGTGGCGATTGCGGCCGTGGTGTTCCTGGCGGCACCGAACCTGTTCAAGAACGATGGCGACGGCTTCCTGCGGGTAGGCCCGCAGCCGAACCCGAATGCGCAGCCGGCCCCGGTCAGCGACGCAGAGACCGACGTGGGCGCGGAACTGCCCAAGCCGGGTGCGGCGGCCAAGCCTGCCGAACCGGCCAAGCCGGCCGCGACGCAGTACGACTTCTACACCCTGCTGCCCGGCAAGGAAGTGGAAATGTCCGATGCGGAGCTGGCCGCCAGTGCCCGCGCCGAAGACCAGCGCCGCGCCAAGGTGGAGGCGCAGCGCGCGCAGGCGGCACTTGAAGGTCGCCCGGTGCCCGCAGCGGCGGCGACGTCCACGTCGGCGGCGACGTCCACGTCGGTGGCTTCGACCGCACAGGTCAGCACGGCGGCACCGCTGCCGGCGCCGGTCAGCGAGCGCCCTGCGCCGAAGCCGGCCGCCGTGGCGGCAACGCCGAGTGCTGCCGCCCCCCCGAAGCCGGAGCCCGCTGCGGCGGCTGCGCCGCCGGCAACGGCTACGGCGGCGGCTGAGCCGGCGGCCAGCAACGTGCGTTACATCCTGCAGGCCGGCGCGTTTGGTGCGTCGGGCGACGCCGAAGCGACCAAGGCAAAGCTGGCCATGATCGGCTTGGCGGCGCGGGTGGAGTCGGCGCAGATCAACGGCAAGACCGTGTACCGCGTGCGCATGGGCCCGTATGGCAGCGCCGGCGAGCTGGCCGAGGCCAAGCAGAAGCTGGACGGCACCGGGTTGCAGGCGATGGCGATCAAGGCGCAGTAGAGCCGACTGTGTAGAGCCGACTGTTAGTCGGCTGCCACGAACCAACAAACAGAAAGCCCCGCATCGCGGGGCTTTTTGTTTTACGTTAGGCCTCCAATCCCCCCAGCACGGAGCACGTATGGGCAGTTCAGACGGCAACAACCACCGCATCGACAACATCGAATTCAACGTTTCCGACATCGCCCGCAGCAAGACCTTTTACGGCGAGGTGTTCGGCTGGACGTTCACGGACTACGGCCCCGGCTACACCGAGTTCAACGACGGGCGGCTGCGCGGCGGCTTCACCACCGATGGGCCCGTGCGAAGCGGTGGGCCGCTGGTGATTCTGTACGCCGATGATCTGGTGGCCACGCAGGCGCGCGTTGAACGCGCCGGCGCGGAGATCTCCACGCCGGCGTTCGATTTCCCGGGTGGGCGCCGGTTCCATTTCCGCGACCCGGATGGGTACGAATTGGCGGTGTGGTCGGCGGCGTGATCAGTCGCGGGCGACCTGGAAGCCCGCGAACGACTGGCTGACCGGCATCAGCTCCAGGCGGTTGATGTTGAGGTGCGCCGGCAGGGTGGCCACCCAGAAGATCTGCTCGGCGATGTCGTCGGCGGTCATCGGGTTGGCGCCGGTGTACAGCGTGTCCGAGGCCGCCTGGTTGCCGTGGGTGCGGACCAGGGTGAATTCGGTCTCGGCCATGCCCGGCTCAATGGTGGTCACACGCACGCCGGTGCCGTGCAGGTCCGAGCGCAGACCCAGCGAGAACTGGCTGACGAAGGCCTTGGTGCCGCCGTAGGCGTTGCCGCCCGGGTACGGGTACACGCCGGCCACCGAGCTGATGTTGATGATGGCGCCCTTGCGTGCCACCAGCTGCGGCAGCAGGCGGTGGGTGAGCGTGACCAGCGCGGTGACGTTGGTGTCGATCATGGTGCGCCAGTCGTCCAGCGAAGCGCTCTGCGCCGGGGCGGTGCCCTGGGCCAGGCCGGCGTTGTTGACCAGCAGATCGATGTCGGCGAAGCCGGCCGGCAGTGCGGCCAGCGCCGCTTCCATGGCGGCGCTGTCGCGCACGTCGAACACCGCCGCATGCACGCGCTCGGGGCCGTACTGGTCCACCAGCGGCTGCAGCCGCTCGGCGCGACGGCCCGTGGCGATCACCCGCCAGCCGGCCTGGGCGAAACGATGGACGGCGGCAGCGCCAAAGCCGGAGGTGGCGCCGGTAATCAGAGCGGTACGGGTCATCGGGGGTCTCCGTGGGAATCCCGACTATTTTCGCACCCTCTGGCGATGCGTGTTGCCGCCGGTTGGCGGCTTCAGCGGATGCGGAACACGCGCGCCTTGGGCAGGTCCTCGTCCACCTGCAGGAACCAGCGCCCGGCGATGCCCGGCACGACCACGATGGGCGGGTTGCTGCGCGCGGTCTTGAGCTTCATTTCGCCCTTGAGCACCTGCCACTGCTGGCCATTGTCGAGGGTGAAGACCATGCCGGGCTGCCAGCCACTGATGTCGCCAACGACACTGGCCTTGATGGGACCGTCATCCAGGCCGGGAAACATCGGGGCCGGGTTCGGTGCGCCCTGCAGCGGCACCGGGGCGACCGGCGCGGCGGCAACGGGGGCCGGCGCACGGGCGTCGGCCTCACGGAGCAGGCGGTTCAGGGTCTGCAGCTGGGCGGGGGTGAGGCCCACGTCGGCCAGCTGCTGCGGGTCCACCCGCTGTTCGATCGCCACATACGGGGCCTGGGCCGAGGCCGCTGCGGCCAGCCAGACCATGCCCACACCCGCCAGAACCTGCCACCTGCGCATTGCCTGCTCCACTGCCTGTTGATGCCTGAGGCCCGCACTGTGCTTCACTTTCATGGCAGCCAGATGACAGCCGGAACGGGCCTGGCGGGTGCGGGGGCCGGGTGGGGGTAAAATGGCAGCCAGCCACGCAGCCGCGTCGGCGGTATTGGACGCCTCATGATCAACAACGATGTACTGCGCAGCATCCGCTACATGCTCGACCTCAGCGACGGCATGATTGCCGACACCTGTGCCCTGGCCGACCCGGCCTTCGTGGTGGACAAGGCCGATGTGGCCGGCTGGCTGCGCAAGGAAGACGAAGAAGGTTTCGTGGCCTGCGACGACCGCACCCTGGCCCACTTCCTGGATGGGTTGATCGTGCACTTCCGTGGCCGCGATGAAAGCCAGCCGCTGCGCCCGGTGGAGAAGCGGATCACCAACAACCTGGTGTTGAAGAAGCTGCGGGTTGCCTTCGAGCTGAAGGACGTGGACATGCATGAGATCTTCAACAACGCCGGGTTCCCGGTGTCGAAGCCGGAGCTGTCGGCGCTGTTCCGCCAGCCGGACCACAAGAATTTCCGCGCGTGCGGCGATCAGCTGCTGCGTAATTTCCTGAAGGGGTTGACGCTGCGCGTTCGCGGCGCGTGAGGTGCAGCCACGCATGGCGTGGCTCTACCTTTTTCGGTCGGTGATATGTTGGACACGCATGGCGTGTCTCTACGCGTCAGAACGTGGTCTGGATCGCGAATTCGACGCGGGAACCGGCGTTGCTGCCGAACAGGCGCTTGGCGGCGCGGTCGGTGTCGTGCGCGGTGACGCGTAGTTCCCAGGGGCCGTGGACTTTCCAGATGGCGCTGAGCTGGCCGTGCAGGTAGTCGTCGGCGTAGGCGCTGTCGAGCCAGTACTGGCCCACCGCGCCTTCGATGCGCCACTGCTCGCCCAGCGGTACGCGGGCGCCGAGCTGCGCGTACGTGCCGGTGGTGCCGCTGGCCAGCGCATCGTCGGATACACCCACGCTGAGCCAGTAACGTTCCTTCCAGGTCAGCGTGCTGTTGAGCTCGGTCCAGTCCAGGTCCACGTTCGTGGACGGATACAGGTAATGGGTGAGGTTGACGTCCAGCGCCCAGTCCGGCGCGAGCTCACCGCCCCAGCCTGCGACGATGTCGAACTCGCTGCGTGCACCGGCGTCCGGTTCGAACGACACGCCCGAGCCCCAGACCGAGGCGTACCAGCCTGATTCACTGCTCAACTTCACCCCTGCCTGCACGGTCGGGTCTTCCATGGTCTGTGAGCTGCCGCGCCAGACGTAGTCTGTGGTGAGCGTGGCATTGCCGTCCACGCCAGCCAACGCCGAACCACTGAGCGCCAGGCCGAGAACCAGCCCACTTACCCGGCGCACTGCGCGCCCTGTTACCTGCATTGCCACCACGTCCACCCCTCCAGAAAACGGCCGCGCCGTTGAAGCGCACAGTGTGGTGAGCGCGCCCGTAAAGGCGCCATGCGGTGCGGCGGCGCCGCGCGCAAATTCGGCGTAAAAGCTGCCTACCAGACCTTCAGGCGGCCCGCGCTATCATGGCGGCCCTGACTGACCTGCAGCGAGAATGGCGTGGACGCGATCCTGACCCCGGTATCGATTGGCGAACTGATCGACAAGATCACCATCCTGGAAATCAAGGCCGAACGCATCACCGATGCGGGCAAGGTCGCCAACGTGCGCACCGAACTGGATGGGCTGCTGCCGCTGTGGCAGGAATTGCTGGCCGCGCAGCCGGGGCTGGATGCGCTCAAGACCCAGCTCAAGGACATCAATGAGCGGATGTGGGATATCCAGGACCAGCTGCGCGACAAGGAAGCGGCGCAGGTGTTCGATGATCAGTTCATCCAGCTGGCGCGCGGTGTTTACGGCACCAATGGCGAGCGGGTGAAGGTGAAGAACGAGATCAACCGGATTGCCGGGTCGCAGCTGGTGGAAGAGAAGCAATACCAGGGGGAATGATCGTCCGGCGCGTGGCGCGGGTCGGCGTTGCGCCAGCCACCCATGGGGTGGCTCTACCGTCCTGGTATGGCGTTATTCCGCGAGTGGGCGCGTCGCGCCATGGCGTTGTTCTGCAAATGGGCGGACGACCGGGCCGTAGAGCCACCCCATGGGTGGCTGGATGCATCAGCGCGCGGTAGCGGCCAAGAACCGCTCGCGGTCCTGCTGGGTGCGCCGGCGGATCTCCGCCAGCGCTTCATTTTCCGTCGCTTCCAGCATGGATTCGAACAGCCGCTGGAAGTGATTGCGCATCGCGGTGCGCGCCGCGCCCGGATCACGCAGGCGCAGGCCATCGAGGATGGCGGTGTGTTCGTCGTTGCGGGTATCACCATCGTTGTGGCACACGTTGGCGTACACCTGGCGCACCCGCGGCAGTTCATTGCGCATGCGCCAGATCAGCTGCACGCAGTGCTCCACCACCGGGTTGCCGGCAATGCGCGCAATGGCCAGGTGGAACTGGCGGTCGGCCTCGCTGGCTGCCGCCTCGCTCGAGGCCGGGTCGGTCATCGCCGCAATGAGCCCTTCCAGCATTTCCACTTCGGCGTCGGTGATGCGGCTGGCCGCCATGGCCGCCGCCTCGGCCTCGATCACCGCACGTGCGGCGGTGAGGTCGAAGGCCGACACATCCGGCAGCGCGCCAGGGGCGGCCGCCGGACGTGCCTTCACGTACACGCCCGAGCCGGTCTTGATGGTGATCAGGCCCTGCGCCTCCAGTGCGATTTCCGCCTCGCGCACGGTGACCCGGCTCACCCCCAGCCGTTCGGCCAGGTCGCGTTCGCCGGGCAGGCGCGAGCCGGGCGGGAATTCGCCCTTCTCGATCAGCGCGACGATTTCAGCGGCAATGGACTGGTAAAGGCGGGGTTCGGACATCATCAAGGCCTGGCTGTACGGTGGCTGGGAACCGAAGGTGCGCTTAGAAACGGTAGCGTACCCCCAGATAATACCGCCGCCCGTAGGTGGTGTACTCGCGGAAGCTGCCCAGGATCGGCATATCCGACACCCGCGGCTCGTCCGTGAGGTTGCTGGCCGACAACGACACCGACAGGTGCTTGTTCACCTTGTAGGTGGCGCGGAAGTCCAGCGAGCCATTGTCGCGTACGTAGCGGTTCTGCGCCGGGTCGCCGACAAACTGCTGGTAATAGTCGGAGCGGTACTTGTAGATCGCCTGCAGGTCCAGCTTGCCCAGGCCCCAATACACCTGCGCCGAGGCTACGTGCTTGGACAGCCCGAAGATGTTGGCCGGCTCCACGATACCGGGGGTGACGATGCCGGTGGCCGGGTCGGTGGACTCGCCCAGGCGCAGGTCTTCGGTCTTGAAGTTGGAATGGGCGTAGTTGTAGCTGGCCTTCACGCCCAGCCCGGAGAAGATGCCCGGCAGGTAGGAGAAGGCATGCGAACCGGTGAGCTCGAAGCCGATCAGGTCGCTCTTCTGGTCGCTGGTGGCCAGCTGCTCCACCGGCACGGTGACGCTCACCCCGTCGATATCGAAGTTCTCGCCCACCACCACCGGCACCGAGCCGCCGTTGAACTGCTTGTAGTACACGGCGGTGGAGAGCATGGAATCGGCGTTGGCGTACCACTCCAGCGACACGTCGGCATTCCACGACATCAGCGGGGTGGCGCGCGGGTTGCCGGTGGCGGTGATGTTGCCCAGCGCGTCGGCGACGCTGCCGAACTCGGTGTCCACTTCGTCCAGGTTGAAGCTGCGGCCATAGCCGAGCGCGGCCAGGTCCGGGCGCGACATCGCCCGGTAGGCGCCCACGCGCAGCAGCAGGTCCGGGCGCAGTTCGAAGGCGGCGTTGAAGCTGGGCAGCCATTCGTTGTTGCTGGACTTGAGCACCTGCCGGGTGAAATCGCCGGTGGGCCGCAGAGTCACGGTGCCATCGGGGTTGTTGACCACGTCCAGCCCGCTGCGCAGGCCCATCGAGCGCACATCGGTGTGTACCCAGCGCACGCCGATGTTGCCGGTGACCGGCACGCCGAACCATTCGCTGCTGTAGTCGCCCATCAGGTAGATGGCGCTGGTCTTCTCGGTCACATCGTTGTTGGCCGGGTCGCGCAGGTCCGCGCTCAGGCCGGTGTCATCCACGCCGGTGAAGGCCTTGAACAGGCAGCGGCTGTCGAAGGTGGCCCACTGGTCGATGGTGTTGCCGCTGGCATTGGCCAGGAAGTCGTCCTGCGGAAACTCCTGGCGGCAGGCGCGGTTGGCCGCCCGGATCGCGGCGACGTTGGTGGTGGTGACATCCACGGTGTCGGTGAAGTCGGTGTAGGTCGCCTCCGACCGGCGCAGGCCGCCCTTGAGCGCGGTGAAGAAGCCGCTTTCCGGGGTAAACGCCGCATCGAACCGGCCGGCGCGGATGGTGTGCTCGCGGTCCTGCTGGCGGCGACGGATCAGCGCCGAATCGGTGAAGTTGTCCGGGTTGTTCACATTGAACGCCGGATCCAGGTAAATGCTGGGCACGTCGCCGCTGTAGTCGTAGGTGTAGTCGACGTACCGCGTGTTCTTGATGCCGGCCACCGGGTTGCCGTTGACGTCGGTACGGCCGGCGCGCAGGCGGGTGGAGCGTTCGATCTGCGAACGCTGGGTGTTGGAATAGGACAGGTCGGTGGAGAACATCCACGCCGCGCTGGGCCGCACGATCACGTTGAAGCCGCCGCCCGTGTATTCCTCCTTGCGCTCCAGGAAATTGCCGGTGGAATCGATGGTGGTGCTGCCGGTGTGGTGCAGCAGCGCGCCATCGTCGCTGACCACGCGGTTGTTGAGGTTGCGCATCATCGACGACAACGTCAGGTCCGAACGGTCTTCGGTGTAGTCGCGCTTGGAGTGCTGGTAATCCAGGTTCACCTCCACCGCGTCGTTGGGCCGCCACTGCAGCGCGCCGAACTGCGAGTCACGCTTGTCGTGTTCGATGAACTGGCGGTACAGCCGGCTGCCCGGCACCAGGTAGTACGGCACGTCGTTGGCCACGTCGTTGCCGTTGACCTGGGTGCAGTTGCGCGTGGCGCCGACCACTTCACGGCCATCGCAGGCCGCCCAGGTGGTGCTGCTGGAGAACATCTCTTCCGGGTTGCTGCCTTCCAGCGCCTGCAGGCCGACCGACACGCCGAGCTTGCCGCCGTTGCTGAACTCAAACTGGTCGATGTAGCTGGCGGTACCGCGCCAGCCCACGCCGTCGCCGTCTTTCAGGCGGTCGTCGTATTCCTGCCAGGTGCCGCGCCCGTCCAGCTGGAAGGTGCGCTTGCCATATTCCAGCGGTTTGACGGTTTCCATGTTGACCGTGCCGGCCACGCCGCCTTCGACGAAGTCGGCGCGCTGGGTCTTGTAGATCGCCACGGTGTTGATCAGCTCCGACGGGAACTGGTTGAAGTTCACCGAGCGGTCGCCACTGCCGTTGGTCGCCTCACGCCCGTTGAAGGTGGACGAACCCAGGAACGGGCCGAGGCCACGGATCGAGATTTCGGAGGCGCCGCCCTTCTCGCGGTGGGTGGACGCGCCGGTGATGGTTTCGATGGCCTCGCCGATCGAGAGCGCGGGCAGGTCGCCGATGTCCTCGGCCGACAGCACGTCGGAGACCACGGTCTCTTCGCGCTTCTTGTCGATCGAGGTCTGGATGGTGCCGCGCGTCCCGGTCACCTGGACCTGGTCGAGCGTGGTGGCCTGTGCCGGCGGGCTGGCCGGTGCTTCGGCGTCCTGTGCGTGGGCCAGCGGCACGGCCGCGGTGGCGCACAGGGCGTAGAACAGCGCGCTGTGCAGCGCGGTGTGGCGAAAGCCTCGTGGCGAGGCCGTACGGCGGTCATGCAACATCGTGATCTCCCTCCCAGGATGGATCGTCCGAATACACGGATTCGATCCGGAAGATTCACGGTTCAAAGACCAATGTCAATGAATTGGTACTAAAGTCTACCCCGGTGATCCACCTAGACCACTTGGGGCACGTTTTATGTGCGGATGCAGCAGATATTTGCGCAAATGGCTTACCAGATGCGGCTAAAGTGGTATGCGGTTGTGGTTGACGTTGTTGCGGTGGAGGCTGTTACCATCCGGACTCGCGTTGAGGTCTACGGTGATCTGGGAGGGTTAGCCTGTGGCACAGCAACAACAGGATGTACGTTTTGGCGGGGTGGTGACGCGTTGGCGTTGGTGGAGTCCATGCGTTGAAGCACCGGGGCGCCGCAGCGGCAGTCGTTTGGGAACCGGCCCTACCGGGCTGGGTCTCGCGGTCGCCCTGGCCCTGGCGCCGACCGCTGCCTGGTCGGCCGAGTATCTGGTGCATGACGCCACTGCGTACGCCGCCGCTGCCCAAAGCCTCAAACCCGGCGACACGGTGATCCTGGCCGACGGCACCTGGCGCGATGTGGATCTGCTGCTGACGGGCACCGGGACAATTGGTCAACCAATTAAGCTGACCGCGCAGACCCCCGGCAAGGTGATCCTGAGCGGACAGTCGCAGCTACGGCTGGCCGGTGCCTATCTGGAGGTCTCCGACCTGGTCTTCCGCGACGGCTGGGCGCCGGGCGGCGAGGTGGTGAGCTTCCGCCGCTCGTCCAGCGAGTGGGCCGACCACAGCCGGGTCACCGGCATCGTCATCGACGGCTACAATAAGCCCGACCGTGCCCAGTCCGACAACTGGGTGGGGATGTACGGCAAATACAACCGCTTCGACCACAACCAGCTGGTCGGCAAGACCAACGCCGGCACCACCCTGGTGGTGGTGCGCAACACCACCAGCGGGTTGGACAACCGCCACCGCATCGACCACAACTGGTTCGGCCCGCGCCCCAATCTGGGCAGCAACGGCGGCGAGACGATCCGCGTCGGCACCAGCCACGACTCGCAGTCGGCCTCCAATACGGTGGTGGAGAACAACTGGTTCGAGGAATGCGATGGCGAGGTGGAGATCGTCTCCAACAAGTCGGGCGGCAATCTGTACCGCGGCAACGTGTTCAAGGATTCGCGCGGGTCGCTGGTGCTGCGTCACGGCCACGGCAACACGGTGGAGCGCAACGTGTTCCTGGGTGGGCGCAAGGCGCATACCGGCGGGGTGCGGGTGATCAACCGCGACCAGATCGTGCGCGACAACTATTTCGAAGGCGTGCTGGGCGACGGCTTCGCCTCGGCGCTGGCGGTGATGGCCGGCACCCGCGATGCACCCCTGAACCGCTATGAGCAGGTCGACAACGCCCAGATCCGCAGCAACAGCTTCGTGCAGGTGGGCCACCTGTTCCTCGGCGCCGGGCTGGACGATGAACGCAATGCCATGCCGGTGCGCAGCAGGATCAGCCGCAACCTGTTCGTGGGCGATGGCAGCGAAGACCCGCTGCGCGTGCAGGGCGACCTGTCCGGCATCAGCTTCGGCGGCAACGTGCAGAGCCCTTCGGCGTCGCCCGGTTTCCCGAACGGCGTCAGCAGCCGCGTCCTCACCCTGCAGCGCGCGGCCAATGGCCTGCTGTATCCACCGGCCGGCACCGAGGTGGGTGCGCCGCGCGACCTGGCGCCGATTCCGCGCGAGCAGGTGGGCGTGGACTGGTACCCCAAGCAGCGCACCCAAGTGGCCGTGGACAGCGGTGCCAACCATCGCGTGGCCCCGGGCGAAGATACCCTGACCCGCGCGGTGACCGGCAGCGCGCCCGGCGATGTGCTGCAACTCGCCCCCGGCGACTACCGGGTGAACCAGGTGCTGGGGCTCACCCATCCGCTCAGTGTGGAGGGCCCGATGCAGGGCACCGCACGCGTGCGCTTCAGCGGCCCCTCGCTGTTCGAGCTGCGCGCCGGTGGCGCGCTGCGGCTGACCCGGCTGGAGATCGACGGCCGCCTGGCCCCTGACGTGGCGGGCAATGCCGTGGTGCGCGTGCCGCCGGGCAGCCAGGCGTTCGACTACACGCTGGAGATCACCCAGAGCCGCATCCACGGGCTCACCAGCAACAAGGCGTTCGATGTGATCACCACCGGCAAGGGCACCTTCGCCCGGTCGATCCGCCTGCAACGGGTGGAGGTGGACGACATCAGCGGCAGCGTGATCAACGCGGCCGCCGAGACCGACAACCTGGGCACCTACAACGTGGAGGCCGTGGACATCCTGGATTCGGCGTTCCACCGCATCGGCGGCCCGCTGGTGACCCTGTACCGCGGTGGCACCGACGAAAGCACCTTCGGCCCGGCCCTGCACCTGCGCAGCAGCCGGTTGGACAACGTGGGCGTGGCCGACGACACCAGCCTGCGCCTGCACGGCGTGCAGCTGGCCAGCCTGACCGACACCACCTGGCAGCGCAGCGGCCGCGTGCGCTTCAGCCATCAAACCGGCGAGCCGCAGCTGCGCCTGCGCGGCAACACCTTCACCGCTACTGCGGCACTGCAGTCCGATATCCCAGCCGAGACCCTGCCATGACGCGTTCCACGCCCCTGATGCTGCTGCTGGCGGCCACCTTCAGCGCAGCCGCGCTTCCCGCCGCCCACGCCCAGGCACCGAGTGCGGCCGCGCGCAGCAGTGAAGCCTCCAGCGCGCCCGTGCTGGTCACCGCCGCGCAGTGGGAACAGATGCGCCGCGACGGCGCCGGCTACCCGATGTTCGCCAAGGAACAGGCACGCGCCGAGAAGCTGGTGCGCGCGATAATGAAGGCCGGCATCGACGTGCCGGTGCCCAAGGACAAGGGCGGCGGTTACACCCACGAACAGCACAAGCGCAATTACCAGGCGATCCAGGCGGCCGGCGCGCTGTATCGGCTGACCGGCGACAAGGCGTACGCGAACTTCGCGCGCGACGTGCTGCTCGGCTACGCCAAGCTCTACCCCGGGCTGGGCGCACACCCGGAAGGGCGCGGGCAGATTCCGGGGCGGCTGTTCTGGCAGACGCTCAACGATTCGGTGTGGCTGGTGAACGCGGTGCAGGGCTACGACGCGATCCGCGACAGCCTGAGCGCCGACGAGCGTCGCACCATCGACGACAACGTGTTCCGGCCGATGGCGAAGTTCCTGAGCGGCAACCCGGAGAACTTCGACAAGATCCACAACCACGCCACCTGGGCGGTGGCCGCCACCGGCATGACCGGCTACGTGCTGCGCGACCCGGTGCTGGTGGAGCAGGCGCTGATGGGCAGCCGCCGCGACGGCAGCGCCGGCTTCCTCAAGCAGGTGGACCAGCTGTTCTCGCCCGATGGCTATTACGAGGAAGGCCCCTACTACCAGCGCTATGCGCTGGCGCCGTTCATCCTGTTCGCCAATGCGGTGGAGCGCAACGAGCCGCAGCGCGGCATCTTCAAGCGCCGCGACGGCGTGCTGCTCAAGGCGGTGGATGCGCTGGTGCAGAGCAGCTACGGCGGCTACTTCATTCCGATCAACGACGCGATCCTGGACAAGGGCCTGGATACCGAAGAACTGGTGGCGGGTATCGACATCGCCTACGCCAACACCAGCGATGCACGCCTGCTGTCGGTGGCCAAGCAGCAGAAGCGCGTGCTGCTCTCGCCCGAAGGCCTTCAGGTGGCCAAGGCGCTGGCCGACGGCAAAGCCAAACCCTTCGCGTTCGTGCCCACCCTGCTCCGCGATGGGCCGGACGGCAACGAAGGCGCGCTGGCCATCCTGCGCATGGGCGGTGAAGACGGTCAGGCGCTGGTGATGAAGAACACCAAGCAGGGCATGGGCCACGGCCACTTCGACAAACTCAACTGGCTGTTCTATGACAACGGCCAGCGCGTAGTGACCGACTACGGCGCGGCGCGCTTCCTCAACATCGAAGCGAAGTCCGGCGGCATCTACCTGCCCGAGAACAACAGCTGGGCGCGGCAGACGCTGGCGCACAACACGTTGGTGGTGAACGAGCAGAGCCACTTCGGTGGCGACTGGAAGAAGGGCCAGCCGCTGGCCCCTGCCCCGCTGCTGTTCGCGGTGACCGACGACACCCAGATTGCGTCGGCGCGCATGGTCGGCGCCTACGACGGGGTGAGCTTCACCCGTACGCAGGCGCTGCTGTCGCACCCGTCGCTGGGCCAGCCGGTGGTGCTGGACCTGCTGCGCGTGGACGGCAGCAAGCCGGCGCGCTACGACCTGCCCCTGCACTTCAACGGCCACATCATGGACGTCGGCTTCAGGGCGCAGTCCGCCGTGGCCACCCGCCCGGTGCTGGGCAAGGCCAACGGTTACCAGCACGTGTGGGTGGATGCGTCGAGCGAACCCGGCACCGAGCCGCGCAGCCTGACCTGGCTGCTGGACGGACGCTTCTACACCTACCGCTTCGCCAGCACCGCCCCGTCGCGGGCGCTGATCGGGGAGAGCGGCGCCAACGATCCTTCCTTCAACCTGCGCCGTGAACCGATGCTGCTGCAGCGGGTGGACGGCCAGGCCAGCACCACGTTCTATGGCGTGCTGGAACCGCATGGCCAGTACGACGGCACCGCCGAGACCGTGCGCGGCGCCAACAGCCGCATCGACCGGCTGGCGCACTACCGTGGCAAGGATGCGAGCGTGCTGGTGCTGGACCTGGCCGGTGGCACGCGGGTGGCACTGGGCATTGCCGATGATCCGTCCACCGGCGGCAACCACGAGGTGAGCGCCGATGGCCAGCGCTGGAGCTGGAGCGGCGGCTGGAAGCGCTTCGATACCGCCAGCGGCAAGGACGGCAAATGAACGTCGGCACGCGGACGCGCTCGTATGTGCGCTGGCTGATCGTGGCCCTGATCGCCGTGGCCACGGTGATCAATTACATCGACCGCAACGCGCTGGCGGTGATGTGGCCGCAGATCTCCAAGGACGTGGGCGCCACCAAGGAAGACTACGCGCTGCTGGTGACGGTGTTCATGCTGTTCTACGCCGCCGGCCAGTTCGTGTTCGGGCGCCTGTTCGACATCATCGGCACGCGGCTGGGCTTCGCGCTGTCGATCGCGGTGTGGTCGATCTCGATTGCCCTGCACTCGGTGACCCACTCGATCCTGTCCTTCAGCATCGTGCGGGCGATGCTGGGCATCAGCGAGGCCGGCGCCTGGCCGGGTGCGGTGAAGGCCAACGCGGAGTGGTTCCCCGCGCGCGAGCGTGCGCTGGCGCAGGGCGTGTTCAACGCCGGCGCCTCCATCGGCGCGATCATCTCGGCGCCGCTGATCGCGGTGCTGTTCCTGTGGCTGGGCTGGCGCGGCACCTTCATCCTGATCGGTGCCATCGGCTTCGTGTGGCTGCTGCCCTGGCTGGTCATCTACCGCGCCGGGCCCGACAAACACCCGTGGGTGAGCGCGGCCGAGCGTGCATTGATCCTGGATGCGCCGTCCGAACAGCCGGCGGTGCCCAAGGTCGAATATGTGCCCAACGTGCGCCAGCTTCTGGGCCACCGGCAGACTTGGGGCATCCTCGCCACGCGCTTCTTCATCGACCCGATCTGGTGGCTGTTCGTGTCGTGGTTGCCGATCTACCTGGCCGACACCTTCGGCTTCGACATCAAGCAGATCGGCATCTTCGCCTGGGTGCCCTATGTGGGCGCGATGATCGGCAGCCTCGGCGGCGGCTGGTTGTCCGGGCGGCTGATCGGCGCCGGCTGGAGCGTGGACCGCGCGCGCAAGTGGGTCATCACTCTGGGCGGCGCGATCATGGCCCCGGCCCTGCTGGGCGCGGTGCTGGCCACCGACCCGGTGTGGGCGGTGGTGACCATCGCCTTCGTGCTGTTCGGTTTCCAGATCGCCATCGGCAACATCCAGACCCTGCCCGGCGACATCTTCAGCGGCAAGTCGGTCGGCTCGCTGGCCGGGCTGGGCGGCATGGCCGCGGTGGCCGGCACGCTGATCACCACCTGGCTGGTGCCGGTGATGACCCGCGACTCGTATGCACCGATTTTCATCCTGGTGGCGGCGCTGGTGCCCGCTTCCCTGCTCGCCCTGTGGCTGGTGACCGGACGCGTCGAGAAGGTCGACGCGCCGCCCTCCCGCTGACGTTTCCTTTTTTCCCCCTCGCATCACTGGAGTTACTGCATGAATCAGTTCAAGGACAAGGTGGCCATCGTCACCGGTGGCGGCCGCGATATCGGCCGTGAGATCTCGCTCAAGCTGGCCGCGGCCGGCGCCAAGGTGTGCATCAACTACGCCAACGACGAAGCCAGCGCGCAGGAAACCCTGCAGCAGGTACAGGCGGCCGGCGGCACCGCCATCGTGCACCGCGCCGACGTGACCGATGCCCAGGCCGTGGCCGGCATGGTCGCCGCCACCCAGGCCGCGTTCGGCCCGCAGATCGACGTGCTGGTCAACGTGGCCGGTGGCATGGTGCAGCGCCGCCCGCTGTCCGAGATCGACCCGGCCTTCTTCCACAAGGTCATGGACCTCAACATGAGCTCGGTCTACCTGACCACGCATGCGGTGGCGCCGCACATGCCCGAAGGCGGCGCGATCGTGAACTTCGCCTCGCAGGCCGGCCGCGATGGCGGCGGTCCGGGCGCGTCGATCTACGCCACCGCCAAGGCGGCGGTGATGACCTTCACCCGGGCGATGGCCAAGGAACTGGGACCGCGTGGCATCCGTGTCAACGCGCTGTGCTGCGGCATGATCGCCACCCGCTTCCATGACGAATTCACCAAGCCGGAAGTGCGTACCGCCGTGGCCGGCAACACCCCGCTGCGCCGCCAGGGCCGCCCGCAGGAAGCGGCCGACACCGCCGTGTACCTCGCCTCGGATGCGGCCGGCTTCATCACCGGTGCCAACGTTGACGTCAACGGCGGCACCTACTTCTCCTGATAGACCGCTGACCGCCTGGGAGGGCCGCCATGCTGCGCTGGATCACTGCACTTTCATTTGCACTTGCCACCAGCGCCGCGGCGCTGCCCACCCAGGCCCAGGTCTGGGTGCCGGCCTGGACGGCGTCACCCGCGCCGGACCGCCAGGACGGTTCACCCGACGCACCGGTGCAGTTCGCCAACCAGACCGTGCGCCAGGACATGCGCCTGGCCAGTTCGGCCACGGCGCTGCGCTTCCGCATCAGTAATGAGCTGGGCACCACGCCGCTGCATATCGGCGGCGCCAGCGCCCAGCGCACCGGCACGGCAACACCCGCCAAGCTGGTGACCTTCAATGGCCGCAGCGAGGTGGTGGTGCCCGTGGGCGCCGCGCTGCTCAGCGACCCGGTGGCGATGGCGGTGCCGGCGCTGGCCGATGTCTCGCTCACCCTCTATTTCCCCGATGCCACCCAACCGGCGGTGCGACGCACCGCGCTGCGCATTGCCGATGGCCGCCAGGCCGAGGTCGCCGACAAGGTGAAGCTCGCCTACCGGCAGAACGTGGTGTCGGCCGTGCTGGCCGAGCGCAGCAGCACGCCCATCGTGGTGGTCGCGCTGGGCGATTCGATCACCGAAGGCGCCACCGCCACGCGCGGCAGCAATGGCGACTGGCCGGCGCTGCTGTCCGCCCGCCTGCAGCAGGCCTGCCCGGACCAGGTGGTGCTGGTCAACGCCGGCATCAGCGGCAACAAGGTCATGGACCATGGCCGCAGCCACAGTGCACTGGCCCGGCTGGACCGCGACGTGATCGCGCTGCCGCACGTGAACCGGGTGATCCTGTTTGAAGGCATCAACGATATCCGCCACGACGGCGGCACGCCGCCAGTGGCCGGCCGCAACGCCGAGGACATGGTGCTGGGCTACCGGCAGGTGGCCGAGCGGCTGCACAGCAACGGCATCCGCGCGATTGCCGCGACGATCACCCCGTTCGGCGGCTCGGACCGCTACGAGCCGGTGGCCGCCGCTACCCGCACCACGCTCAACAGCTGGATGCGCGGCGGCCGCAGCGGCTTCGATGCGCTGATCGACTTCGACCAGATCCTGCGTGATCCGGCCAAACCGGAATTCCTGCCGGAAGCGATCACCCGCGATTTCCTGCACCCCAACGACGAAGGCTACCGGCGCATGGCCGACGGCGTGGACCTGGCCCTGCTGGGGTGCACCGCACGATGAGCACGCAGCACTTCCAGCTGGCCGCCCACGCGAACCCTCGCTGGCAGGCGATGGCGCTGGGCGAGGTGATGCTGCGCTTCGACCCGGGCGAAGGCCGCGTGCGCAACGCGCGACAGTTCCAGGTGTGGGAAGGCGGCGGCGAGTACAACGTCGCGCGTGGCCTGAGCAGCACCTTCGGCCACGCCACGGCGGTGCTGACCGCGCTGCCACGCAACGAGCTGGGCCTGCTGGCGCAGCAGCTGATCCAGGCCGGTGGCGTGGACAGCAGCCAGATCCTGTGGCGCGAGTACGACGGCATCGGCCGCAATACGCGCATGGGCCTGAACTTCACCGAGCGCGGGTTTGGGGTGCGCGCGCCGCTGGGGGTGTCCGACCGGGCGTACTCGGCGGCCTCGCAGCTGCGTGCGGACGAGTACGACTGGGACGCGGTGTTCGGGGTACACGGGGTGCGCTGGCTGCATACCGGCGGCATCTTCGCCGCCTTGTCCGAGCACAGCGCGCAGACCGCCATCGCCGCCGTGCAGGCCGCGCGCCGCCACGGCGTGGCGGTGTCCTACGACCTCAACTACCGCGCCAGCCTGTGGAACAGCCATCCAGACCCGGACGCGGCGCGGCAGGCGAACTGCGCGATCGCCGCCGAGTGCGACCTGCTCATTGGCGACGAGTACTCCTTCGCCGCGTGCCTGGGCATGGATCTGGCGGACCTGGGGCGACGCGAGACGCCGATGGATGTGGGCCCGGCCGATGCCGCGGCGCTGCGCGCGATGGAGCGATTTCCGAACCTGCAGGCGGTGGCGTTTACCCTGCGCGATGCCAGCAATGCCGCGCGCAACGGCTGGGCCGGCGCGCTGCGCAATCGCGAGGCGCTGTTCGTCTCGGCCGCGCGCGAGGTGGAGCTGCTGGACCGGGTGGGCGGTGGCGATGCCTTCGTGGCCGGCGTGGTGCACGCGCTGCTGGAAGGCTTGGGCGAACAGGCCGCCGTGGAACTGGGGGCCGCGCATGGCGCGTTGGCGATGTCCACACCGGGCGATGCCGCCTGCACCAGCCGCGAGGAGGTGGAAGCCGTGGCGCGCGGGGATGGCGCGGCAGCAAGGCGCTGACGCCGCGACTCAGCCCTGGCTTGAAAGGCGGGCCAAGCCCTCGGTGGCCGAGCGGGTGAGCGGCGCGGGCAACGCGTCGGGATGGAACCACGCCACGGCGAGGATCGCCTCGGGTTCAAGTGGCATCGCCTGCGCGTCGTCCAGCGTACGCGCGAGGTAGACCGGGGCCACCCAGTGCTGCCCCAGTGCCGGCTCGAAGTGGTCCACCACGCACAGCAGTCGTTCCACCGCCACGCGCAGCCCGGTTTCTTCCTGCACTTCGCGGACCACGGTGTCTTCGACCTTCTCCATCCAGTCGACCTTGCCGCCGGGCAGGCCCCAATAACCCTGCTCGGGCTGTCGCCCGCGCTGGACCAGCAGCACGGCACCATCGGCGCGCTGGATGACGGCACCGCAGCCGACGCGAGGCTGCTGCACGGGAAGCGGATCAGGCATCGGTGGTCTCCGGACGTTGTGTCGTCATCAGGTGGCCCGCACCGGCAGCACCTGCAGCGCCACCGCGACGGCGGCCAGCAGGCGGGCGCGGCTGGCACCATCGCGCGCCTGGGTGGAAATGCCGTGCAGCAAGGTCGCGTAGTAGTCGCCGAGTGCCTGCACATCAGCGCCCTCGGCCAGTTCACCGGCAGTGGCGGCCTGCTGCAGGCGCGCGATGATCTGCTGGGTGCGCTGGCGGCGATGTCCGGCCAGCCACTCCATCACCCCCTCGTTCTCCGGTGCGGTGCTGGTCGCCGCCGATACCACCAGGCAGCCCTGCGCGCGACCGCGCCGGGTGTAGGTGAGCACCGCGTCGTGCAGCATGCGTTCGATCGCCGGGCGGACTGCTTCTGCGCGCAGCGCGCGGTCGGCAAAGCCACCGTCGCCGCTTTCGTACAAGGCCACGGCCTCGCGGAACAGCTGTTCCTTGCTGCCGAATGCCGCATAGATGCGTGCCGAGGCAATGCCCAGCGCTTCCACCAGCGCCGCCATCGAAGTGCCTTCATAGCCGCGCTCCCAGAACAGCAGCATGGCCTGTTTGAGGGCCTGGTCTTTGTCGAACTCGCGCGGGCGTCCGGCCATGGGGCATCACAACGGAAAGAAACGATGGGGCAATTCTATCGACATCCGCGGTTGACCGTGGCGAAATCGACGCCTATTCTTTGCCGCTCGACAAACAATAAGGCAGCATCGTCATGCGTACCATCCAAGGCCCCAGCCTGCACCTGGCCCAGTTCAGTGCGGACCAGTCCCCCTTCAACGACCTGCCCTCGATGGCGGCCTGGGCGGCCAGCCAGGGCTTCAAAGCGCTGCAGATTCCGGCGTGGGACGAGCGCCTGTTCGACGTGGAGAAGGCTGCGCGCAGCCAGCAGTACTGCGACGACCTGGTTGCGATGCTGGCCAGCCACGGGCTGGTCATCAGCGAACTCACCACCCATATCTTCGGCCAGCTGGTCGCGGTGCACCCGGCCTACGATGCGCTGTGCGACAGCTTCGCGCCCGCCGCCCTGCACGGTGACCCGGCCGCACGCAGTGCCTGGGCGATCGAGCGCATCAAGCTGGCCGCCAAGGCCTCGCACCGGCTGGGCCTGGACCGCATGGGCACCTTCTCCGGTTCGTTCGCCTGGCCGTATCTGTTCCCGTTCCCGCAGCGCCCGGACGGCCTGATCGAAGCGGCCTTCGAAGAACTGGCGCGGCGCTGGCTGCCGATCCTGGACGTATGCGATGCGCATGGCATCGACCTCTGCTACGAGATCCACCCCAGCGAAGACCTGCATGACGGCACCAGCTTCGAACGCTTCCATGCTGCCGTGGGCATGCACCCGCGCTGCCGGATCCTGTTCGACCCCAGCCACTTCGTGCTGCAGCAGCTGGACTACCTGCAGTTCCTGGACATCTACCGCGACTTCATCGGCATGGTCCATATCAAGGACGCGGAGTTCAATCCGAGCGGGCGCCAGGGCATCTACGGCGGCTACAGCGGCTGGACCGAACGTGCCGGGCGGTTCCGTTCGCTGGGCGACGGGCAGGTGGACTTCAAGGGCATCTTCTCGCGACTGGCCCAGTACGACTACGACGGCTGGGCCACGCTGGAGTGGGAGTGCTGCCTGAAGAACCAGGAAGACGGCGCCCGCGAGGGCGTGGCGTTCATCAACGCGCACATCATCAAGGTCACCGACCGCATCTTCGATGATTTCGCCGGGGCACCGGTCAGCCGCGATCAGATCCACGGCATGCTGGGGATCGGTCGATGAACCTCGCACCTGAAGGCATCACCCATCGCCATGTGCGCATCGACGGGCGCAACGTGCACTGCGCCCTCCTCGGCGCCGGCCAGCCGGTCCTGCTCATTCCCGGCTGGCCGCAGACCTGGTACGCGTGGCGGCACATCATGCAGACGCTGGCCGCGCAGGGCTTCCAGGCCATCGCCGTGGACCCGCCCGGCACCGGCGATTCGGACACCCCGGCGCAGGGCTACGATACCGGCGCCATCGCCGCCACCCTGCATGCGCTGATGCAGCAACTGGGCCATGCGCGCTATGACGTGGTGGGGCATGACGTCGGCATGTGGGTCGCCTACGCACTGGCCAGCGATCAGCCACACGCCGTGCGGCGGTTGGCGATCACCGAAGCGGTGATCCCCGGCCTGGCCGAGGCGCCGCCGGTGTTCGTGGCCCCGGAAGAAAACATCTTCCTGTGGCACTTCATGTTCAACCAGGTCCGCGACCTGCCCGAGGCACTGATTGCCGGGCGCGAACGCGCCTACCTGACCTTCATGTTCGACCGCTGGGCGCACCGCCGCGAGGCCGTGGCCTGCGAGGTCTATATCCGCGCGTATTCGGCACCGGGCGGGCTGACAGGAGGTTTCGGCTATTACCGGGCGATTCCGGAGACGATCCGCCAGAACCGGCAGCGCGCCCTCATCCCGTTGGCCATGCCGGTGCTGGCGATCGGGGCCGAGCATGCCACCGCCACCCTGCCGATGGACACCATGCGCGACCATGCCGGCGACCTGCGCGGCAGCATGATTCCGGACTGCGGCCACTTCGTGATGGAAGAGGCGCCGCAGGCCTTCCTGGACCAGTTGCTGCCGTTCCTGCAGCCGGCGGTGGCGGCGTGAGCCTGGATCCGGACATCGCGCGCTTCCTGTCCACGCTGCCCCCGAGCGAGGTGGTGGCCGGCCTGTCGCTGCAGCAGATCCGGGCGGCCAGCGAGGAAGCGCTACCGCCGCTGCAGGGTCCGGCGGAAGCCGTTGCGGCGGTGCGCGACTTCAGCGTGCGAGGACACGACGGGCATGCCATTGGCGTGCGTGCCTACTGGCCGGCCGGGCACATGCACGGCCAGCCGCGCGCGGGACTGCTGTTCGCCCATGGCGGCGGCTGGTTCCAGTGTTCGCTGGCGGTGTACGACCGCCCGTGCCGGGCACTTGCCAACGCCACCGGCTGCGTGGTGCTGGCGGTGGACTACCGGTTGGCGCCGGAGCATCGCTTCCCCATTCCCCTGGAGGACGTGTACGCCGCGCTGTGCTGGAGCCACGCCAGTGCCGCCCTGCTGGACATCGACCCGGCCCGGCTGATGGTGGGTGGCGACAGCGCCGGCGGCAATCTGGCTGCTGCAGTCGCACTGCTCGCCCGCGACCGCGGCGGCCCGCCCATCCATCACCAGCTGCTGCTGTACCCCGCGCTGGACACGGCCACCGACAGCGACAGCCACCGGCAGTTCGGCCAGGGCTACTACCTGGAAACGGGGTTGATGCAGCGCTGCTGGGACGCCTATCTCGGTGATGGGCTGGCGCAGGCCGATGGCCACGCGGTGCCGGCGCGCGCCGTGCAGTTGCAGGGCCTGCCGCCGTGCAGCGTGCTGGTCTGCGAATACGACCCGCTACGCGATGAGGGCGAGCAGTACGCCGCGCGGCTTGAGGCGGCGGGCGTACCGGTGCGGTGCGAACGCCTGCCCGGCATGGTGCATGCCTGCCTGCATCTGCTGGGGATCGCACCGGCGTCAGGGCTGTTGCTGGAACGGTGCGCGGCGCATGTAGCCGCCGTGCGCTGAGCGCAGCAACGCGCACAAAAAAAGGCCCGGCAAACTGCCGGGCCTTTGCCACTACGCCACTACTGCGCGTAGCGAAGCGATCAGGCGTCGCTTACCAGCTGAAACGCGGGCCGACCGACCATTCCTTGTCCCCGTGGCGGTCCATCTTGATGTCGCCGTTGATGCCCCAGTTCTGGTTCAACTTCACCTGGCCACCCAGGCGGCCGTAGAACTGGCCATCCGGATTGATGCCGTGCTTCTTGTTGTAGTCCTCGTAGCCGGCCATTGCGTAGACTTCGGCGTGCTGGCCGAACGCGGTACGGATACCGGCTTCAGCGCTGTAGCCGTTGAAGTCCAGGCCTTCCTTCGGGTCGAACTTGTTGTAGGCAACGCGGCCCACGAAGTCGGTGCTGGTGGCGATTTCGTGGTTGTAGCCCACACCCACACGCCACTGGTCAACCTTGAAGTTGCCGATGTCGGTCTTCTGCTGGTTGTATTCACCGAAGGCGTGGAAATTCGGCAGGAAGCCGTACGAACCCTTTACACCCCAACCATCGGCCTTGCCACCATCGGCGTCGGTCTTGACGTAATCGCCTTCGGCGTAGTTGTAGGACAGGCCTTCAGCGGCCGAAGCGCCGAACGGCAGGGCGGCGGCGAGCGCCAGGGCAATCAGGGACGTCTTCATGGGGGTACACCTTTTCTGTTGTTTCGTTCGTGCAGTGGCGCAAGCGGCTTCTGCATCGGGAATGTAAATTCTCCGTTATTCGACACAACGCGCCCTGAAGTAAGCCGTTTTTGGCCACGCGAATTTTTGGCAACCATTCAGACGCGCCGTGTCATATACGCGCGCGCTGCATTTTTGAGGTGTTTTTGCCGTGTTCGCGCTACACGATGAACCGCGCGTTTATAACGCGCGCACGAAAGGAATCTGGTCACGACGATACCCTTGCGGGGCGTCACGCGTTGGGGAAGCCGCTCTTGGGGAGTAGTCGGCTAACGCGTCCATCCTCCGTGTTGCACCGGCTGACGCAGCTGTGGCGTCGAACCGCAGGTTCCGTGAGGCATCCTGCCCGGCCCATCGATCTTGGCGGCAAGCCCGGCGGTCCGCTATCAGGATGTCCCTCGCCGTCATTCAGGGTTTTCTGACCCTGCTTTCGCTGCAGTGCGGCGCGGGTATCGCCCAACATATTGATTTTCCTTGCTTGGATCGTGCCAAACGGCGGCCGTCACGCGGCGCCACGCGTGGGCACGGCAGTGTCGATTCCCCGCACCCCCACGCGTCGTACTCATTGAAGGTGCCCATTCCGGCGCACCGTTCCCGGAGGCTGCAGATGTCGTACATCGACGGTTTCGTCCTGGCCGTTCCCACCGCCAACAAAGACAAGTTCATCAAACACGCCAACGAAGGCGATTCGGTGTTCATCGAGTTCGGCGCGCTGCGCGTGGTCGAATGCTGGGGCGACGATGTCACCCACGGCAAACAGACCGACTTCTTCCGCGCGGTGGAGGCCAAGGATGATGAAACCATCGTCTTCTCCTGGATCGAATGGCCCGACAAGGCCACCCGCGATGCCGGGATGGAGAAGATGATGAAAGACCCGCGCATGGATCCGGCCAATAACCCGATGCCGTTCGACGGCAAGCGGATGATCTACGCCGGCTTCGTGCCGATCGTGGAACTGCGCGGGAAGTAAGCCGCTACTGCGGGCGGCGCGCGACGCAGGTCGCCACGGCGAGGCTCAACGCGTGTGGTTGCCGTCGTCGTCCGCGCCGTGGCCGATGCCCATGCCGCCGGCACCACCCCCCATGCCGCCCATTCCACTACCGCCACCGCCGCCCTTGCCCTTCTCGCCCGCGTCGGCGCCCTTGCCCTTGGCGCCGGCGGCGGGCCGTGCGGGCCCCTGGCGTGGAATGACCACGCTGGCGGGAATGGGGGCCAGGTCGAGTGCCTGCCGGATGAAATCGCGCAGGGACACCACCAGTTCCGCCGTGGGCACCGCGCGCCCTTCGGCCAGTTCATTGGCCGCGTGTGCGGCCAACCGCACCTGTTCGTCGGTACCGAGCAGGACGATGTCGGACAACGCTGCCTCCACCGCGTCGCGGATCCGCCGAGCACGGTCGCTGCCGGTGTCGGCAGGCGCGGCCAGGGCATCGTCGGGCGCGGTTGCCGCCGGGGGCAGGTCGCGCCGGTGGCGTGGGTCCACGTGCAAGACCCCGGTGAATGACCCGCCCAGCGTCTTGTAGGCGGCAATCAGCGTGCGCAGCCGTTCGTTGATCTGGCGGTTCTCGCGCTCACGCCGCTGCTGCAGGGTCTGCATCACCAGCAAGCGGATGCCGACGCCGATGAGGGTGATGACGGCCAGCCCGACCAGGGTGGAGAGCATGGCCTGCCAGGAGCTGAAGTCGAGGTTACGCATGGATGACTCCTTGTCGAGCTGGTCTGCAGGTAACTCTCCTTCTAGCGAAGCACGCGTAGGCAACGCGTGTTCTCCGCCGCACTTTGACTAGCTTCGTTTCAAGGATTCCGCCCGCCCGGACATGATAGCCAACACTCCTAAATTGGAGTTGTTCGACATTGGGACACCGGGCCAGAGCGCCAACGAATCCGTACTTCCTAGTTGTCGTTCAGGCCATGTGGTGCGCGCGTCTGCAGGCGCTCTTTCCAAGAGTTTTCGACCCGCACTACCTCCTCCGAATGCATGTCGGGCGATAAGCGCTGCAGTACGCTGAAAACGAATCCCTGCGGGTTTCTTCCACGCAACAGGCGGTTGCCGCCGTCTCCATTGGCGGCGTAGTTTTGCCATCGCCCTAGCAGGTTCTCACTACCACTTGCCGAGCCAACATATCCCATACGAGCGGTCCGGTCGAAGATGTAGTAAATGCCACGCCACTGAGCCAGTACCTGCCGCCAACTGGCAGGAAGCAAAGACAACTGGCTCCAATCAAATGTCAGCGTCTGCCAATCGGGCATCGACTTAACCAGCTTACTCTCATCGTGGATCGCGCGGATGGGAAACTGATTGCGCGAGGCCCAGCGCCACCAAGAGCGCTCGATTCCTGTCCAATCAATCACCAGCCTCCCCTTCCAATCCTCCATGTACTGCGTCAGCTGCAAATTAAACCAGAGCGAATCACGGCCATCCTTTGGCCCCCTCGTTCCTAATCGGCACAACTCCTGGTTGTTCGGCAACGACCAGAATCGGTCGACCGTAACCTCCTCCACGCCGGCTATCTCATAAAGGCCTACAAACACGGCCCGGCCGGGCTCGTGGCCGATGAAGGATGCTAGATACCCTGCCTTAGACAGAGCCTTCTCGACAACCTCTCCGTGATTGGACTGATACGCGTTGTAGACCTCAGGCCGCTCTGCCGCTAACCATGGTAGTACGGCCCGTAACTCCTTCTCGGTCGGGCGATGGCGCATCACCATCACCTGTAACGGGTCCAATCCTGCCTTGGCAAGCAAATCGTTTAGCTCAAACATTGCCTTAGCCTTCATTAGATCTGGAAGTCCTCGCCCACGAACCGCAGTTGGCGGGCTGCCTCAGAAAGAGCGCAGGTGATCGCAGTTATCCAGAACGCTAGTAAGCACGAATTTGGTCAGTGTAGCCTTCGAACTCAACCCCAACCGAGCGATAATATTCACGAAGATACGTTTCGAACCAAACATGCTTTCCAAAAGGCGCTTCTTTTCCGACCAACGCATTGGCATCACGGACGTACAGGTCCCTTGCAGAACTATAGACTTCCTTGAAATTGCCAACGTCGATGACGTTAACAAAATACAGCCCATTTTGAACCGACAAGATTCCGGACCCCTTTAAATTCTGCTGCGACGAAGGACCAGCGTCCATTTCTACAATATTCTTGTCCACGACAATTCGCGGGTAAATAGCACTCCCTGACTCGAGCTCATATGCTCGCGCTATGGCATGACTGTACGTCAGGCGATTGGAATGGAAGTGCTTTGAGTAGGCCACACCCCCCCGCACGTACAGCCCTCGCTGAAGAAACCCCAAGAATACTTCCTTCAGCACACCTAGAAATTCCACAAGCAGTCCATGGCTGGTACAGGTGATGACGATCGTATCGGATATAGCCTGCACATTAAAAACTGCCGAGTTAACTGAATCGAGGCAACGCAAAGCCACTTCCAAGTCGTCCTTGAACGTGAACTCACCACGATCTTGATCTTCCTTGAGCCGTTGCTTGTATCCAAGAACATCAATAAGAGCGCAGTAGGCATAGCTCGGATTCATGCGATTGCCTTCGAGATCTTTGCGATCTCCTTCTTGTAAGCCTCCATGCGCTGTTCCCACGGAGTCCATACAGAGCCGTAGTACATGCTTCCATCGGTGGAAGCTTCGCGTGTGTGCTCTTGCTGGATGTCAAAGATCGCTCGGCCGAACATCTGAGCTACGGGTGCCAGCACTGCCACGTCACGAATCGAAGCAATGTACGGGTTTTTTCGATTGAATCCCGCCTTTACAGGCAATCCCCCGGGCCCTGTTAGCGAGGTATTAATCTGGTCGGTGATCTTCTCCTGCCACTTGACGTAAGACTGCTTTGCCTTCACCCCGCTGTGCACTTTAAAGTTCTGCACGACAGTGCCTGCAAGCTTTGGCTCGCCGGCAAATGGCTCGACCTCGAAGGGAATTAAGGCTTCGGATATAATCTTGTGGCGATCAATCCACTCCTTGATTATCTGCCCCAGGAGTTTCACAGCTTGATAGCAGAATCGATCAGGAACCAATGGTATTACCAACTCATCGCAACTGAGAATCACAGTGCGGCTTATGGCTCCTGTACTGGGCCCTACATCGCAAAGGATGTAGTCAAATCCTCGCTGGTCGCCAAGAGCCCGCATCAGCCTGTCGAACACCACGTAAGTGTTCTTTTCATGGATGTTTTCGGTGATTGCTTGGTTCCATGCGGTACCGAAGTAGGTTTCCGCACGCGCAAACTCCATGTCACCTCGGAAAAGGAACAGCCCAGCGTAGTGATTGTGCTCGGTCAGCTGAATCGTAGACTGATCAATGGTCGCCTGTTGGCCTTTGAAGCGCGGAAGGAGTGCGTCGTAAATCGATGTACCCGGGAGGTCGAATTCGGGGCTGTCCGCATCCTCCCGAGCCGCGAAGAAGAGTTCTGTTGCGTTGCACTGAGGATCACAGTCGACAATCAACACACGCTTGCCGACAATTGAGAGATACGCGGCTACATTGAACAGAGTAGTCGTTTTTGAGACGCCGCCCTTATTGTTGTACAGAGTAACAATCTTGGTCATTGCTCAGATCATCCTTAATTTCCCCCAATCATAGTGAGGGTTTGACAATGAAGAAGTTGAGCCAAGCCTCGGCCTCGCTGCAACACTTGGCAATCCTGCGCAGCAGTCGAGTCGTGATCGGCCAGTCATGCGCAAGAGCGTTATCGGCTGCGAATTCTCTTTCTTTAGCTGCCGAGCCAGTAATGCACAGGGGCCCTCGAGCCCAGAATTGGCCTTCATCATCATGCTGACGCGCCCGTCAGGATGCGACGCTTGAGGCTCCGCGAAGTTGCCACTGAGCAGAAGCCTAGAAAAGCATCACAACACTTACCCGCACTTGGAATACCCGCAGTTCAGGCACGTCGCACACCCGTCCATGATCACCAGCGCCTTGGTATTGCATTTGTGGCACATGCTGGCGCTGGGCGGGAAGCTGGTGCCGTCGCCGGTGATGGCCAGATCCTCGTCGTGGTCGGCAGTGGTGCTGCTGCGCGGCGCCGCGGCGGCGGCTTGCCTTTCGAGGTCCTCATACTGGCGGCGCTTGTCGGCGATCAGCGCGCGGTGCGCGGCGCTCAGCTCGGGCGCGTGCAGCAGGCCGATGGAGGTGAGGTGGTCTTCGATGACGCTGCCCAGTTCGGCCACCAGCGAGGGCATGTAGACGCCGCCGGCCTTGTAGTAGCCGCCACGCGGGTCGAACACCGCCTTCATTTCCTCGACCAGGAAGGTCACGTCGCCGCCCTTGCGGAAGACGGCGGACATGATCCGGGTCAGCGCGACGATCCATTGGAAGTGCTCCATCGACTTGGAGTTGATGAACACCTCGAAGGGGCGGCGCAGCTCGTGTTCGGTGCCCGGGTTGAGCACGATGTCGTTGATGGTCACGTAGAAGGCGTGTTCCACCAGCGGCGATTTGATCTTGTAGGTATTGCCGATCAGGACATCCGGGCGCTCGATGCGCTCGTGCATCTGCACGATGTCGTTGGCGGCGTCCTGGCGGGTGTCGGGACCGGGCGCTGCGGAGGCCGTAGCCTGGCGCGCCTTCTCCTCGGGGGTGACGACGGCGTAGCCGGTGATCTTCTGATCGATCCTGACAGCCATGGCGCGGTTCCTAGGTGTTCACGGTGCCCGCCCCGGGGGGCAGGCACCGCGTGTTACCAGCTTACTTGCGTGCGCGCTTGGCCGGGGCCTTGCGGGCCACGGTTTTGGCAACGCGCTTGGCCGGTGCGGCCTTGCGGGCAACCGACTTGCGGGCAACGGCGGTCTTCTTGCCAACGGCCTTCTTGGTCGCAGCCGATTTCTTGGCCACGGCCTTCTTGGCGACGGCGACCTTCTTGCCAACGGTCTTGCGGGCGACGGCGGTCTTCTTGCCGACGACCTTCTTGGCCGCTGCGGTCTTGCGGGTCACGGCCTTCTTGGCGGTGGCGACCTTCTTGCCGGCAACCTTCTTGGCGGCCACGGTCTTCTTGCCAGCGACCTTGCGGGCGGTAGCCGACTTCTTGGCCACTGCCTTCTTGGCGACGGCGACCTTCTTGCCCACAACCTTCTTGGCAGCGGCGGTCTTCTTGCCGACGACCTTCTTGGCGGTAGCCGACTTCTTGGCGACAGCCTTCTTGGCCACGGCGACCTTCTTGCCCACGACCTTCTTGGCGGCGGCGGTCTTCTTGGTCACGGCCTTCTTGGCGGTGGCGACCTTCTTGGTCACGGTCTTCTTGGCGGCGGCGGCCTTCTTGCCGGCAGCCTTGGTGGTCTTGGTCACGGCCTTTTCGGCGGCAACCTTCTTCTTGGCGACCTGCTTCTTCAGCGAGGCGGCCTCGGCCTTGGCGTTGGACTTGGCCGCTTCCAGCTTCTTCTTGGCGCTGGCCAGGGTCTTGCCAACCGACTTGGCGGCCTTGTCGGCCTTCTTGGCGACGGTCTTCTCGGCCTTCTTGACGGCCTTCTTGACCTTGGCAACCTGGGTGGTCGCGGCCTTGCGTGCGCGCTTGGCGGTCTTCTTCACCGAGGCCACCACTTCTTCAGCGGTGTGGGCGATGGTCTCGCCGACGTTGCCGGCGGTTTCTTTCACGCTTTCCACACCCTGCGACAGGGTCGCGGTCACACCATTTCCGTTGCTCATGTTTTGCCTCCTGAGGGGCCAGTCAGTGATTTCGCTGGCGATGCTATACCGGCGCGGTCGATCGTGGAACGGTCTTGTCGCAGCTCATGAGCCGCTGGTGTGCTTGGCCGGCAGCCGGCGCGGACCCGCCGCGAACCGCCGCCATGTAGAAAACCACTTGAAAACAGCGTCCGACGCGTGATCAGAACTTGCCGTAGTACCCCTCCTTGAGCGCGTCGAACAAGTTGGCGGCGGTATGCAATTCGCCGTCATACTCGATCTCCTCATTGCCCTTTACCTCCACAACTGCGCCGTCGTCGAGCTCGAAACGGTAGGTGGTGTTCTCCAGATCGGCCTCCTTGACCAGCACACCCTGGAACGCGGCGGGGTTGAAACGGAACGTGGTGCAGCCCTTCAACCCCTGCGCGTGGGCGTAGCGGTAGATGTCCTTGAACTGCTCGTACGGGTAGTCGGTGGGCACGTTGGCGGTCTTGGAAATGGAGCTGTCCACCCACTTCTGGGCGGCCGCCTGGACGTCCACGTGCGCCTTGGGGGAGATGTCGTCGGCGGCGATGAAGTAGGCGGGCAGGCGGGCCGCGCCGTCCTCGGCGAACGGCATCGCCAGCGGGTTGACGCGATGGCGGTACGCCAGCAGCTCGAAGGAGAACACGTCCACCTTCTCCTTGCTCTTGCGGCCCTCGCGGATCACGTTGCGGCTGTAATGGTGGGCGAAGGACGGCTCGATGCCGTTGGAGGCGTTGTTGGCCAGCGACAGGCTGATGGTGCCGGTGGGGGCGATGGAACTGTGGTGGGTGAAGCGCGCGCCGACCTCGGCCAGCTCGTCCACCAGTTCCGGCGCCACGCTGGCGATGCGCTGCATGTAGCGGCTGTAGCGCGCGTGCAGCACCTTGCCCTCGATCTGCTGGCCGGCCCGCCAGCCGTCGCGGGCCATCTCCGGGCGCTGGCGCAGCATGGCGGGGGTGACCTCGAAGGTGTCCTGCATGATCGGCGCGGGGCCCTTTTCGCGGGCCAGGGCCAGGGCGGTCTCCCACCCGGCCACCGCCATCTCGCGCGCGATGGCCTCGGTGAAGTCGCACGCGTCGGGCGCGCCATAGGTCATGCGCAGCATGGCCAGGGCCGAACCGAGGCCGAGAAAGCCCATGCCATGCCGGCGCTTGCGCAGGATCTCCTGGCGCTGGCGCTCCAGCGGCAGGCCGTTGACCTCCACCACGTTGTCGAGCATGCGGGTGAACACCCGCACCACCTCTTTGTATTCGTCCCAGTCGAAGCGCGCCTGGTCGGTGAACGGGTCGCGCACGAAGCGGGTCAGGTTGACCGAGCCGAGCAGGCAGGCGCCGTAGGGAGGCAACGGCTGCTCGCCGCAGTTGTGGGCATGCAGGCCGTTGGCATCGAAGCAGTTGAGGCCGGGCACCTGCACGTCATAGACGTCTTCCTCCCCATCCGGCTGCACGCTTTCAACGGTGGCGACGTAGCGGCTGCGGTTCATCGCGCGGCGGTAGGCGCCCAGGGCACCGGTCAGCCGCGCGGCCTTGTCGGTGTCGGCGAAGCCGATCAGCGCGTCGTAGCGGGCCACGCCTTCGCCGCTGATCACCAGCTCGAACTGGGCCGCCGTAGGGTAGGCGCGCTGGCCGCCCCGACCATCGGGCAGCACGGAATGACCGGCCTCGCGGCGCGCGTAGAGCGTGCTGGGGATGCCCAGCCGGAGCAGCATGCGTTGCACCGCCTCCAGGCGTGGGCGATCAGACTGCGCCAACCGGATGGATACGCCCTTGCCCTGGCTTCCCTGCACGCTGCCGTCGGCGTCGAACAGGCCGCGCAGGAAACCACGGCAGGCGTCGCTGGAGAGCTTTTCCAGTGCCGGGGTGATCGGCTTGTGGCCCGGGGACATGCCCAGCTGTTGGGCCAGGTCGCGAAGCGAAGCAGAGGTCAGCCGCCATTCGCTGCGCCCTGCAACTTCGGACCAGCCGGCAAAATCTGCGCGGTGCGGCAGGGTCTTCGCACAACGGAGCACCTCATCCATCAACGCCCGCACGCCGGCAGTAGGCATCGCCGGATCGCCATTGGCGACTGCGGCCGTGCTCCACACCGACAGCACCGCTCCTTTTGCCCTCAGAGTTCCATCCCCGACCAGCAGTCCCAACAGGTAGCCCTGCTCATGCGCCAGCGCACCCGGCCAGTGCGGCGCAGCACGGTGGTCCTGCAGCAGCACCTCCTCCCCGGGGCGCAGCTGGCCCGCCTCACACCATTCGCTCTGCACCTCCCACCGGGTGCGGTTGGTGACGCGGCGAACCCGATGATCGGCCGTCAGCCGCAGCCGGTGGCCTTCGCGGGTCTGCAGCGCGAGCACCGGCTTGCGCGCAGTAAGGAAGAATCCGGCATTGGTCGTGGCATGGTCCTGCCCCTCCACGCGCACCTGGAATCGGCGCCCGATCAGTTCGGCCACCTGGCGCGGACCGTCGGCGGTGTGCACCCAGGTATCGGCGGTGACGCAGGGATTGGTCGCCCTGATGTCCTCGCACCACCAGTTGTTGTTCATTTCATTGACCCGGTCGATCAGGATGAAACCGGGTTCGGCATAGTCATAGGTGGACACCATGATCATGTCCCACAGGTGCCGGGCGCGGATCTGGCCGTACACGCGGCACGCCACCTGGCCGTCCTCGCGGACCACGTAGTCGCGGTGGGTGGGCCAATCGCGCCATTGCACGCGGGCCGGATCGGCAAGGTCGAACGCGCCGGCCTCCTGGCGGCTGAGCGGAAACAGCAGCGGCCAGTCGGCGTCCTGGTCGACGGCCTGCATGAAGCCGTCGGTGATCAGCAGCGACAGGTTGAACTGACGCAGCCGGCCATCCTCGCGCTTGGCGCGGATGAACTCGCGCACGTCCGGGTGCGAAACGTCGAAGGTGCCCATCTGCGCGCCACGCCGGCCACCGGCCGAGGACACGGTGAAACACATCTTGTCGAAGATATCCATGAAGGACATCGGGCCGGAGGTATGCGCGCCGGCGCCGGCAACGAACGCCCCGCGCGGGCGCAGCGTGCTGAACTCATAGCCGATGCCGCAGCCGGCCTTCAGGGTCAGTCCCGCTTCGTGGACCTTTTGCAGGATGCCGTCCATCGAATCCTCGATGGTGCCCGACACCGTGCAGTTGATGGTGCTGGTGGCCGGCTTGTGCGCCTGCGCGCCCGCATTGGAGATGATGCGGCCGGCCGGGATCGCGCCACGGCGCAGCGCCCAGGTGAAGCGCTCCATCCAGTACTGCTGCTTTTCGGCGGTGACCTCGGCGTCGGACAACGCCTTGGCCACGCGCAGGTAGGTGGCGTCGATATCGGCGTCGAGTGGTTCGCCCTGCTGGGTCTTGAGCCGGTACTTGCGGTCCCAGATGTCCTGGGACGCCGGCTGCATCGGGACCTGCCCGTCGGGCAGGTCGTCGTCGATCGCGTCCACTCGCAGCGTGCTCATCGACCGCAGGCTCCATCGGTAGCCAGTGTGTGTGCCCGCAAGCAGACCCAACGCCTTGGGGCACGCCCGGCCGGCACCGCAACATCTAGTGGCCGGCACACGGCCAGCTTACGCCGGCACCGGGGCCTGTCAACGGTACGAAGGGTCGCAGGGGCGGGTTGCCCGGCCACGCGCCGACCGTCGGTTTAGGCCGGGGACGGACAGACTCATTCAGCTTGATTTACCGTATACGTGTTTCCACCCAACCTGCCGAACCCATGCGACCGCTTCCGACCCTGCTCACGCTTGCGCTTGCCGCCGCCTTCGGGGGCTTCGTGGCCTCCGCCATCAACGCGCACCTGGACAACCGCGCCGAAGCCGCGCCGGCCACGATCGGCATTCCGGCCACGGCCGCGTTGCCCGCCGCCGTCGCGGGGCAGCCGGTGCCGTCGCTGGCGCCGATGCTGGAACGGGTGATGCCGGCGGTGGTCAGCGTCAACACCAAGCAGGTGGTGCGGGTGCGCAACCCGTACTTCAACGACCCGTTCTTCCGCCGCCTGTTCCCGGAAGTGCCGCAGGAACGCATCAACGAATCGCTGGGTTCGGGCGTGATCATCGATGCGGCCGAAGGCCTGGTGCTGACCAACCACCACGTGATCGACAACGCCGACGATGTGCAGGTGACGTTGTCGGATGGGCGCACGGTCAAGGCCGAATTCCTCGGCTCCGACCGCGATACCGATATCGCGCTGATCCGTATTCCGGCCGACAGGCTCACCGCGCTGCCGCTGGGCGACAGCGCGCAGCTGCGGGTGGGCGACTTCGTGGTGGCCATCGGAAATCCGTTCGGTTTCAGCCAGACGGTCACCTCGGGCATCGTCTCGGCGGTGGGCCGCACCGGCATTCGCGGGCTGGGCTACCAGAACTTCATCCAGACCGATGCGTCGATCAACCCGGGCAACTCCGGCGGTGCGCTGGTCAATCTGCAGGGCCAGCTGGTGGGCATCAACACCGCCAGCTTCAACCCGCAGGGCAGCATGGCGGGCAACATCGGCCTGGGCCTGGCCATTCCCACCAACCTTGCCCGCGACGTGGTGGACCAGCTGGTCAAGCATGGCGTGGTGGTGCGCGGCACGCTGGGCATCGAAGCGCAGAACCTGAGCCAGGCGCTGGCGCAGAACCTGGGCCTGAGCGAAACCCGCGGTGCCCTGGTCACCCGCGTGCTGGCCGGTTCCGGCGCCGCGGCGGCCGGGCTCAAGCCGGGCGACGTGGTGGTGTCGGCCAACGGCCAGCGCGTGGACAGCGCGCAGGCGCTGCACAACGTGGAAGGCCTGCAGCCGGTGGGCAGTGCGCTGAGCCTGGAGATCCGTCGCGACGGCAAGCCGCTGCAGCTCAAGGCGACGCTGAAGGAACAGGCGCGCGCGGTCAGCGGCGAGTCGCTCGACCCGCGCCTGGCGGGCGCCACGTTCGTGGACCTTCCCGAGACCCTGCGCCAGGCGGGCAGCAGCGGCGTGATGGTGAGCGAGGTCAAGCGCGGCAGCCGCGCGGCCACCTCGGGCCTGGCCGCTGGCGATGTGATCACCGAAGCCAGCGTGGGTGAATTCGCCGACCTGGCCAGCTGGCGCGCCAACTTCCAGCAGCGCCCGCAACAACTTGTACTGCGCATCGTGCGCGGCAACGCGCGCGGGGAACTGCTGATGCGCTGAACCAGTCAGCGGGCCTTCGCGCGCAGCTCACGGCAGCTAACACCCTCTACACCCCGCCGATGCTATTACCTTGTGTTCGTTGCCGACGGCGCTGTCCGCCGTCACCTTCCCCATCACTTGCCGGAGATACACGATGAGCCCCACCAATACCGAAAACCTCAAGGACCACCTGGGTGAAGCCGGTTCGCACCTGAAGTCGGCCGCCAACGCCGCTGGCGGCGCCATCAAGGGCGCAGCCGGTGCCGCGACCGACGAGCTGCGCATCGGCAAGGCCAACGTCAAGGCCGAGCTGTCCGACACCGCGCTGTCCGGCCTGGCTGCTGCCGAGTTCGGCGGTGCCGCCGCCAAGGAACAGGTCGATGCGCTGATGGACAAGGGCAAGGACCTGGTCGACAGCGCCGCCGAGCTGATCCGTGAGCGCCCGCTGGCCTCGTTCGGCGTGGCCTTCGCGGCCGGCTGGATCATTGCCAAGCTGGCCCGCGGCAGCGACAAGTAAGTCGGCGTGAGCGATCAAGCACAGTCGACTCCCGACGGTGGGGCGGCAACGCCACCACCGGAGGGCGATGCGGCGCAGAAGGCGCCGCGTCTTGATGAGAGCATTCGCGAGGTCGGCCAGGCCGGCCGCGCAACGGTGGATTCGGCCAAGCACACGCTGCGCTCGCTGCGCCGGCTGGCGTCGTTCGAATTCGCGCTGGCACGCAGCGCATTCGGGCGCGCGTTGGCGTGGAGCGGGGTGGCCATCGTATTTGGTGCATCGGCCTGGCTGCTGCTGGCCGGTACGCTGATCGCCCTGATGCAGCGCTGGGGCCTGTCGTGGTTCCACTCGCTGCTCATTACCTCCTTGGTGAGCCTGGCGATGACCGGCTACGCCATCTGGCGGGTGTCGTTCTTCTTCCGCCACACCGGCATGCATGCCACCCGCCGGCAGTTGTCGCGGCTGGGGCTGTTCGACGAACCCACCGACGATGACCCCGAGGCGGACGTCGGTACCACGGAGCGCGCGCCATGAAGTTCGAAGCCCTGCGCCATCGCGTCAAGCGCGCCGAACAGGTGGTCGCCATCCGCGCCAACGAGACCCAGTGCAACTGGTTCACCTTCAGCCAGGTCTGGCGCGAAGGCTGGACCCCGCTGCGGATCATCACGGTGGGCCTGGCCGGCGGCTTCCTGGCCGGCAAGCTCGAACCCGGCAGTGCACGCTTCCAGGGTGCGCGCTGGCTGCAGATGATCGGCTCGGTGTCCAACCTGATGGCCAGCGCGCAGGCCGCGTTCGCCTCGATGCAGGCGGCCGAGGCGGCCGATACTGCCGAAGAGGCGGCCGACAAGATGGATGAAGCCGGCGCGCCGGTCGCGCCGACGGCATCGCCTGCACCGGCTGCCGCGCCACGCGCCCACGTCACCGCAACGCAGCAGGCGGCGCAGCCGCAGCCGGCGGAAGCGGCGACAGACGTCTCCGAGCGCTGACCGATAGCGCCGGCGGTTGGCCGGCGCTACCGCGCTGTTTTCCCACACGCCGCACGCACCCGGGTTACCCAATAATGCGTCTCCTCTCCAGCGTGCGAACCGCATGAGCGTCCCTGCACCTTCCGTTGCCGATACCGACCCCATCGCGGCAGCGCCGGTACCGCCTGCGCCGCGTCCACGCGCGCCCATGTCACTGGTGGTGCTGGCTACGCTGGCGGTGTGCTTCACGTTGTGGGCCGCGCAGGAAATCATCCTGCCGGTACTGCTGGCGATGTTCTTTGCGCTGGTCGGCAACCCGATCCTGCGGCTGCTGGGCAAGCTGTGGATTCCACGGTTCCTGGCGGCGGTGCTGGTGATCGGGGTCGGCCTGAGTGGCGCGGCCGCGCTGGGCGTGCAGCTGGTGGGCCCGGCGATGGAATGGGCACAGGAAGCGCCGCAGCAGCTGCGCAAGGTGGCCCGCCAGGTGCAGAACCTGACCAAGCCGGTGCAGCAGGCCAACCAGGCGGCGGAGAACTTCGCGCGCGTGGCCGGCGGCGAAGGCAGCCGCAAAGTGCAGATAGTGCGCACCCAGCTGGACGACCCGTACAAGGTGCTAACCCGCGCGCCGCGCCTTGCCGCGTCGGTGCTGGCGGTGGTGCTGCTGACCCTGTTCTTCATGATCTACGGGCAGAACCTGCAGAAGCATGCGATCGCGCTGTTCCCCAGCCGGCAGCAGCAGCGGTTCACCACCGACATCCTGCGTTCGATCGAACGCGAGGTCTCGCGGTATGTGTTGACCATCACCGTGATCAACGCGCTGGTGGGGCTGATCTTCTCCGGGGTGCTGTTGCTGCTGGGCATCAGCCTGCAGGAAGCACTGCTGTGGGGCACGGTGGCGGCCCTGCTGAACTTCGCGCCGTATGTCGGCCCGCTGATCGGCGTGACCCTGATGCTGCTGATGGGCTTCGTGGAATTCACCGACCCGTTCCAGGCCCTGCTGCCGGCGGCGGCCTATCTGGCGCTGCACACCATCGAGGGCCAGATCGTCACCCCGATCGTGCTGGGCCGGCGCATGGCGATTTCGCCGCTGATCCTGATCCTGGCGCTGATGGTATTCGGCTGGCTGTGGGGCATGGTGGGGCTGCTGCTGTCGGTGCCGCTGCTGGTCTGCATCAAGCTGGTGCTGGCGCGGCTGGACGGCACCCAGGGCTGGGCAAAATTACTGGAGTAGAGCCGCGCTCTGCGCGGCTGTACAAGCCTGCGCAGCCGCCCTCGCAGGCGTAGAATGGGCGGGTGAATTTCCCAGTCCTAGCCATCACCCTCGACCTCGACGACACCCTGTGGCCGTTCGCCCCCATCGGCGCCCGCATTGACCAGGTGTTGTACGAGTGGATGCTCCAGCACAGCCCCGCCACCGCCGCGATGTACCCGGTGGCGGCGATGCGCGAACTGCGTGAGCGCTCCTTCCGCGACAACCCGCACCTGCACTACGACCTGAGCGCCCTGCGCCGGCTGACCCTGCAGGAGGCCCTGGAAAACAGCGGCGCCGACCTGGCCCTGCTGGAACCGGCCTACGAGGCGTTCTACGCCGCGCGCAACCAGGTGGAGTTCTACCCCGATGCGGTGGAAGCACTGACCCGCATCGCCGCCCGGGTACCCGTGGCCGCGCTCAGCAACGGCAATGCCGACCTGGCCCGGATCGGGCTGGACCACCACTTCGCCTTCCAGCTGGGCTCGCGCGAACACGGCGCCGCCAAGCCGGCCGCCAGCATCTTCCACGCCGCCTGCGAACGCCTGGGCGTCGCCCCGGCCCACGTGCTGCACGTGGGCGACCACATCGAGATGGACGTGGTTGGCGCCATGCAGGCCGGCCTGCGCGGCTGCTGGATCAACCGGGTTGAACACACCTGGCACCACCCTTCACTGCAGCCCGACCTGCAGTTCGACACCCTGACCGGGCTTGCCGACTGGCTCGATGCGAACGCATCGCTGCAGCGCGCCTGACCACGAACGGAGCACGACCCCGCATGACCCAGATCACCGGCTTCACCACCGATTCGGCCAAGGCCCTGCCGCTGCATGTCATGGAGCGCGAGCAGTTCGCGGCGTGGCGCACCCAGCAGAACCCGGCCCTGATTGCCTGGCTGGACGCGCAGCACTTCAACGGCAGCGGCGGCAGCGTGGTGCTGCTGCCCGGCGAACACGGCCTGGCCGGTGCCATCGTCGGCGTGGGCGACCCGGGCGATGCCTACGCCTACGCGCATGCGCCGTTCGCCCTGCCCGAAGGCACCGTGTGGCAGGTGGAAGGCACGCTGCCGGCCAACATCGAAACCCTGCTGCACCTGGGCTGGGGCCTGGGCAGCTACCGCTTCGCCCGCTACCGCACCCCCAACCGCGCGCCGGCGCAGCTGCTGGCCACGCCGTCGGCGGAAGTGCGCGACGTGGTCGCGGCCAGCCTGCGCGTGCGCGACTGGGTCAACACGCCCACCGAAGACATGGGTCCGCAGCAGCTGGAAGACGCCGCACGCGAACTGGCCGCCGCGCATGGCGGGCAGGTGGAAGTGATCACCGGTGATGCGCTGCTGGAGCAGAACTTCCCGGCCATCCACGCGGTGGGCCGCGCTTCGCACCGCGCGCCGCGCCTGATCGCGCTGCGCTGGGGCCAGCCGGGCCAGCCGCACGTGGCGCTGGTCGGCAAGGGCGTGTGCTTCGACACCGGCGGCCTGGACATCAAGCCTGCCGACGGCATGCGCAACATGAAGAAGGACATGGGCGGTGCCGCGCATGCGCTGGCGCTGGCCGGGCTGGTGATGGCCCAGCAGTTGCCGGTGCAGCTGACCCTGCTGATTGCGGCGGTGGAGAACGCGATCGGGCCGGACGCGTTCCGCCCGGGCGAAGTGATCGCCACCCGCAAGGGCCTGAGCATTGAAATCGACAACACCGACGCCGAAGGCCGGCTGGTGCTGTGCGACGCGCTGACCTACGCCAGCGAGCAGCAGCCGGAGATCGTGCTCGACTTCGCCACGCTCACCGGCGCGGCGCGCATCGCGCTGGGTCCGGACCTGCCGGCGCTGTTCAGCAACAACGACGTGCTGGCCCAGCAGTGGCTGCAGGCCGGCGAGACCACCCGCGACCCTGTGTGGCGCATGCCGCTGTGGCGCCCGTACCTGCGTTACCTGCACAGCGGCATTGCCGACCTGGCCAACGCCGGTTCGCGCATGGCCGGTTCGGTGACGGCCGCGCTGTACCTGGAGCGGTTCATCGCCGAAGGCCAGGTGTGGGCGCATCTGGATGTGTATGCCTGGAACGACGGCGAGCGGCCGGGCCGCCCGGCCGGCGGTGAGGCATTGGCGCTGCGCTCGGCATGGGCGATGTTGAAGACCCGTTACACCTGATCGTAGCGCCGGGCTCTGCCCGGCATACGTTACGCCCGCAGATCCCCGCCCCGGCGGGGATCTGCCGTTGAATCTTGTCGAAAATGTGAATATCGGCATGCGCATGGTTCTGACACCATGCGCTGGCAACCCACCCACTCACGGTTCGTGAAGGCAGGTATCCGCCCATGTCGCTCTTCCGCTATACCCGCGCCGGCCGTGAGCCCGGTGCCCCGCGCCCGCCCTCGCCGCTGCTGTGGATCGCGCTGATCGCACTGGTCGCCGGCGCGCTGGTGCTGGCGTTTGCCTGGCTGGCCGGCTGGATCGGCCGTGACCGCGCCACCGCACAGACCTTCACCGACACCATCGAGGCCACCGGCGCCAATCATCCGGGGTTCCGCCGCGCGCACAGCAAGGGCGTGTGCGTCAGCGGCACCTTCACCGGCACGCCGGCAGGCGCGGCGCTGAGCTCGGCACGCGTGTTCCGCCAGCAGCAGGTGCCGGTGCTGGGCCGGCTGTCGATCGGCGGTGCCGACCCGCACGGTGCCGACGCCAACGCACGGGTACGCAGCATGGCGCTGCAGCTGGTCACCGATGATGGGCAGGAATGGCGCACCGCGATGAACAGCTTCCCGTTCTTCGCCGTTCCCACCGCCGAAGCCTTCCTGGAACAGACCCGCGCCGGCATTCCCGACCCGGCCACCGGCAAGCCGGACCCGGCGAAGATGGCCGCGATCGCGGCCAAGTACCCCTCCGCGCGCGCCTTCGGGGCGTGGGCCAAGAGCGCGCCGTGGTCCACCAGCTGGGCCAACACGGACTACAACGGCGTGAACAGCTTCCGCTTCACCAACGCCGAGGGGCAGACCCAGGTGGTGCGCTGGAGCATGCGCCCGCAGGCCGCGTTCGAGGCGATGAGCGCCGAACAGCGCGCGCAGGCCGGGCTGGACTACCTGGCCGACGAATTCGGGCAGCGGCTCGCGCAGGGTCCGGTGCGTTGGGACATGTGGGTGACGATCGCCGACGCCGGCGACGCCATCAATGACCCGTCCATTCCCTGGCCAGAACAACGCCGCCAGGTGAACGTGGGCACGCTCAGCCTGACGGCCATGCAGCCCCAGGCCGGCGGTGCCTGCAACAACCTCAACTTCGATCCGTTGATCCTGCCCAGCGGCATCGCCGGTACCGATGATCCGATCCTGGCGGCACGCTCGGCGGTGTATTCGGTCTCGTTCAACCGCCGCGAGCGCGAGATCGCCAGCGGCAAGGCCGAGCCGGCCACCGGCAAGGAGCAGGCGCGATGAACCGCGATACGGGCCATTTCAACCTCACCGCGCGCGTGCTGCACTGGCTCATGGCCGCGCTGATCCTGACCATGCTGTTCGTTGGCGTGACCATGGTGGCCTCGCTGCAGTGGCGGCCATGGCTGGTGGACCTGCACCGGCCGCTGGGCATTGCGATCCTGCTGCTGGCGCTGCTGCGGCTGGTCAACCGGCTGCGCCACCGCCCGCCGCCGCTGCCGGCCGATCTGCCCGCCTGGCAGGCGGCGGCCGCGCATGCCTCGCACTGGGTGCTGTACGGCTTGATGCTGGCGATGCCGCTGGTGGGCTGGGCGATGCTGTCGGCCGGCGGCTACCCGATCCAGATGTGGCCGGGGGTGCTGCTGCCGCCGATCGTGCCGCACGACCCGTCGCTGTATGCGGCGCTGCGCAGTGCGCACAGCCTGCTGGCGTATGTGTTGTTCGCCACCGTGGTGCTGCACCTGTGCGCGGCGTTGTTCCATCTTTGGGTGCGACGCGATGGGGTGTTTCAGGCGATGGCGAAGGGCAAGGACGGCCCATAACACGGCGTAGAGCCACCCCATGGGTGGCTGTGCGGTGTTGGGTCCCCAGGCGCAGCCACCCATGGGGTGGCTCTACAACCACCCTTTCTGCCGGGCCAGGCGGTAGGCCTCTATGCGGTTGGCCACACCCAGCTTGCCGATGCACTCGGACAGGTAATTGCGCACCGTGCCGTGCGACAGCCCCAATTGCGTGGCGATCTCGCTGGCCGAACGACCATCGCCGGACAGGCGCAGCACCTGGCGCTCGCGATCGTTGAGCGGGTCGGCCTGCGACCACGCATCCATCGCCAGCTGCGGGTCGATGGCACGGCCGCCGTGCTGCACCTGGCGCAGCGCGTCGGCCAGCTTCTCGGCCGGCGCATCCTTGAGCAGGTAACCGCACACGCCGGCGTCCAGCGCGCGGCGCAGGAAGCCCGACCGCGCGAAGGTGGTCACGATCACCACCTTGATCGGCAGGCCCTGACGGGCGATGCGCTGGGCCAGCTCCAAGCCGGACAGGCCGGGCATTTCGATGTCGGTGACCAGGATGTCCGGCCGCAGCTGCTGCAGCATGCGCCACGCCGCCTCGCCGTCGGCCGCAGCGCCCAGCACGTCGATGTCCGGCTCCAGCCCGAGCAACGCCGACAGCGCGCCGCGCACCATCGCCTGGTCTTCGGCCAGCACGATGCGGATCATGGCAGCACCCCGCTGGGCAGCGCGGCAGCAGTGTCATGAACCGCCACCGGTGCCGCCGTGGTGGCCGCCGGCAAGGGGACGTGCACGGTCACGGTGGTGCCCTGCCCGCGCGGCGACGTCACCTGCAGCGTGCCGCGCAGCGCGGCCACGCGTTCACGCATGCCGGTCAGTCCGTTGCCGTCGGCCTGCACGTCGCCACGGCCATCATCGCGAACCTGCATGCTGAGCGTGCGTGCGTCCTGCTCGAACTGCACCCACGCCCGGGTGGCGTTGGCATGCCGCACGATGTTGGTGGCCGCTTCGCGCAGGACCAGCGCCAATGCGCGTTCGATCTCCACCGGCATCGGCGGCGGCGGCGGATACTGCAGGTGCACGTGCTGGCATTCCAGCAGCAGCCGCGCGGCGGCCAGTTCGGCCGCCAGGTCGCTGGCGCGGATCCCGGTGACCGCACTGCGCACCTCCGCCAGCGCCTGCCGGGCGATGCCCTCCGCTTCGGTGATCTCCACCCGGGCGCGTTCCGGATCGCGGTCGAACAACTTGCGCGACAACTCCAGCTTCAGGGTGATCAGCGACAGCGTGTGGCCGAGCAGGTCGTGCAGGTCGCGCCCGATACGTTCGCGTTCGGCGGTGGCGGCGAGCCGGCGCACCTCGTCCTGGGACAGTTTCAGCGCGGCATCGCGGTCCTTGTTGGTGTTCTCCACGGAGATGATCACGCCGATGATCAGCGTCATGGAGGGAATCCATACCGTCAGCTGCCAGTGGTAACCGAGCGCCAGCGCGATGCACACGAACAGCGCGTTGAGCACCAGCAGCTGCGCCAGGTAGCGGCGGATGCTGCCGGAGCGGCACACGCGCAGGGTGACGCAGCCGAAGATGAAGTAGCTGATGCCCGAGGGGTACCACGGCAGCAGCGCCAGGCCCATGGCCACCATGGCCAGTGCGTAGCGCGGTGCCAGCGGGCGTGGGCTCAGCAGCTGGCGGACATACAGCGCCACGAACACCGGGTAGGTGAGCAGGGTCAACCACAGCCAAATAAGGGTGTAGCCGCTGCCGAAGATCGGCGTAAAGAACACCCAGCCGGTCCACAGCAGGTGGACCGCGTCGGACCAGGCCGGTTTGCCACGCCGGACATTGTCGGCCACGGCCGAATCCGGCGCGGGGCGAAGCAAGGCGGCGAGCCAGCTGGGCAACATGGTGGATTCCGGAGGCGGGTGGTCAGGCGCGATCATGGCAGTTTCCTCGGTGGGGCGGTGGGTGCGCCACGTTGGCTGCGGCGGCGCGGTGCCTGGGGTACGCACCATCGGGCGTAGAGCCACGCCATGCTTGGCTGCGCGGTGCCCGGGTGTACGTGGCGCCGATGCGAAGGGCAGCCACGCATGGCGAGGCTCTACGATCCAGGGTCGGCATTGGCGCTTCCAGTCCCCTTCATCACCCCAAGCAGATGACAGCTGTCACTGCCCGCAGGCCCCGGTCTGCGGGCATGCTGTGCCCCAGCTGCACCCCCGCCCGTTTGCCCGTGACAAAAGTTGCGGTCACACTCGGCCCGATTCCACGTCCCAGAGTCATGATGAACGCATCCGCTGAACTTCTGAAGGAACTCCGCATCGACCGCAACAAGGCGTCGGCCCCGCCGCCGTCCTCGCCACGCCGTGGCCTGTGGATCGTGATCGCCGTGGTCGCCCTGCTGGTGCTGGGCGGCATTGGCTGGTTCGTGTTCGGCCGCCAACGGCCGATCGAGGTGACCACCGCGCCGGTGGTGGCCATCCAGCAGGGCACGTCCAGCAGCTCGGTGCTCGACGCCAGCGGCTACGTGGTGGCCCGGCGCATGGCCACGGTGTCGGCCAAGATCACCGGCAAGGTGCGCGAGGTGATGATCGAGGAAGGCATGCGTGTCGAGGAAGGCCAGGTCATGGCCACCCTGGATCCGATCGATGCCAACGCGCAGCGCAGCCTGTCGGCGGCGCAGCTGGAAGCGGCCCGCAGCCAGCTGGCCGGCCTGGAGGCCCAGGTGGCCCAGGCCAATGCCGAGGCCGGGCGCCTGCAGACGCTGGTCGGCCAGCAGCTGGTCTCGCGCTCGCAGTACGACCTGGCCATGTCCCAGCGCGACAGCCTGCGCGCGCAGCTGCGCACCGCCCAGCGCAATACCAAGGTGGCGGGCGACGCGCTGGCCATTGCCGACCTGGGCGTGGACAACAACATCGTGCGTGCCCCGTTCTCCGGCGTGGTCACCGCCAAGGCCGCGCAGCCGGGCGAGATCGTGTCGCCGCTGTCGGCCGGCGGTGGCTTCACCCGTACCGGTATCGGCACCATCGTCGACATGGATTCGCTGGAGATCGAGGTCGAGGTCGGCGAGGCCTTCATCGGCCGCGTGCAGCCGAAGATGCCGGTCGAGGCCACCCTCAATGCCTACCCGGACTGGAAGATTCCGGCCGAAGTCATCGCCATCATCCCCACCGCCGACCGCGGCAAGGCCACGGTCAAGGTGCGTGTGGCGCTGAAGACCAAGGACCCGCGCATCGTGCCGGAGATGGGTGTGCGGGTGAGCTTCCTGGAAGCGGCCGCGCCGGCCCAGGCCGCCGCGCCCAAGGGAGTGCGCGTGCCGGCCGCCGCGCTGGTCGAACGCGACCAGAAGACGGTCGCATTCGTGGTCGGCGACGACAACCACGTTCAACAGGTGGACGTCACCGTGGGCGTGGCGCTCAACAACGACCGCCAGGTTACCCGCGGCCTCAGCGCCGGCCAGCAGGTGGTCACCAACCCGCCGCCGGAACTGCGCGATGGCAGCGCGGTGGTGGAAAAACAAGCGCCGTAACCGGCGACACGACCCACGGTCGTGTCCTACCGCCGGGCTTCACTGGGATGTCCCACGCGGGCGTTCCGTCGATTCGTTGCACCGATTCGTTCCGCCAATCCGCTCCACGGTAGCGCACGACCGTTGGTCGTGTGTGCCTTTCCCGCTACGGAGAACCACCCATGTCCACCCTGGTTTCGCTCCGCAATATCACCAAGACCTACCAACGCGGCCCCGAGAAGGTGCAGGTGCTGCACGGCATCGACCTGGATATCCAGCGCGGGGATTTCGTCGCGCTGATGGGCCCGTCCGGCTCCGGCAAGACCACCCTGCTCAACCTGATCGGCGGGCTGGACACGCCCAGCGGCGGCGAGATCGAGATCGAGGGTGAACGGATCGACCGCATGACCGGCGGCCAGCTGTCCACCTGGCGCAGCCACCACGTCGGCTTCGTGTTCCAGTTCTACAACCTGATGCCGATGCTCACCGCGCAGAAGAACGTGGAACTGCCGCTGCTGCTCACCCACCTGGGTGCCGCGCAGCGCAAGCGCAATGCCGAGATCGCGCTGACCCTGGTCGGCCTGGCCGACCGCCGCAGCCACCGCCCCAATGAGCTGTCTGGCGGCCAGCAGCAGCGCGTGGCGATTGCCCGCGCCATCGTCTCCGACCCGACCTTCCTGATCTGCGACGAACCCACCGGCGACCTCGACCGCCAGTCCGCCGAGGAGATCCTGGGCCTGCTGCAGCAGCTCAACCGCGAGCACGGCAAGACCATCATCATGGTCACCCACGACCCCAAGGCCGCCGAGTACGCCACCCATACCGTGCACCTGGACAAGGGCGAGCTGGCCGACATCCCGGCCGGCCACTGAAGGAGATGCCGCGATGAAGTATTTCTCGCTGATCTGGGCACAGCTGTTCCGCAGCAAGACGCGGACGCTGCTGACCCTGCTTTCGGTGGTGGCTGCCTTCCTGCTGTTCGGCATGCTCGATTCGGTACGCGTGGCCTTCAGCTCCGGCGGCAGCGTGGAAGGCGCCAACCGCCTGATCGTGGCCTCGCGCCTGTCCATCACCCAGTCGCTGCCGATCCGACTGGAATCGCAGATACAGCAGGTGGCCGGGGTCAAGGACGTCACCTACGGCATGTGGTTCGGTGGCATCTACCGCGACCCGAAGAACTTCTTCGCCAACTTCTCGGTGGCGCCGAACTACTTCGACGTCTACCGCGAACTGCAGTTGCCGCCGGACCAGTCCCGGGCGTTCCAGAACACGCGCACCGGCGCGGTGGTGGGCGAAACGCTGGCCAAGGAGTTTGGCTGGAAGATCGGCGACACCATTCCCCTGCAGGCCACCATCTTCCCGCGTGGCGGCAGCAACGACTGGCCGCTGCAGCTGGTGGGCATCTACCGCTCCAAGGACCGCACGCTGGCGGCCAACGAGGAGCGCCAGCTGATGATGAACTGGAAGTACTTCGACGAGTCCAACGACTACATCAAGAACAAGGTGAGCTGGTACACGGTGACGCTGGACAACCCCGACCATGCCTCGCGCGTGGCCCAGGCCATCGACGCGATCTCGGCCAACTCGGACCACGAAACCAAGACCCAGACCGAATCGGCGTTCCAGCAGGCGTTCGTCAAGCAGTTCGCCGACATCGGCCTGATCGTCACTTCCATCATGGGTGCGGTGTTCTTCACCCTGCTGCTGCTTACCGGCAACACCATGGCCCAGGCGGTGCGCGAGCGCGTGCCGGAACTGGCCACGCTGAAGACGCTGGGCTTCCACGACCGCACGGTGCTGGTGCTGGTGATGATCGAGGCGGTGCTGCTGATCGGGCTGGGCGGTGCCATCGGCATGGGCCTGGCCGCAATGATCCTGCCGGCACTGGCGCCCAAGACCATGGGCCTGCTGCCACCGCACGTGCCGCTGCAGACCTGGGCGATGGGCGTGGGGCTGATCGTGGTGATCGGCATTGTGGTGGGCCTGCTGCCGGCGCTGCGCGCCAAGCGGCTGAAGATCGTCGATGCATTGGCCGGCCGCTGAGCCCGGGAGAACGACATGAAGAAGCAATGGCTGGGAAATGCACTGTCGATCCTGCTGCTGGCGATCGGCCTTGGGGTGTGGATCGCGCTGCCGTGGATCGGCGTGCTGGTGGTGGCGGTGCTGCTGGTGCTGTGGCTGCTGCTGACCCGCAGCGGGCGGCTGTCGCTGGCCGCCACGCGGATCGGCATCGCCAGCCTGCCGCAGCGCTGGGGCGCCTCGTCGGTGGTGGTGGTGGGCATTGCCGGCGTGGTCGGCGTGCTGGTGGCGATGCTGGCGATGGGCGAGGGCTTCCAGGCCACGCTCAACAGCACCGGCGATGACACCACCGCCATCGTATTGCGCGGCGGCTCACAGGCCGAAACCAACTCGGTGATCATGCGCGACCAGGTGCCGCTGATGTCCACCCTGCCCGGCGTGGCCAAGGACGAACGTGGGCGGGCGATGATGTCACCGGAGCTCTCGCAGGTGGTGAACCTGGTCTCCAAGGGCGACGGTACCGACGTCAACGCGCAGTTCCGTGGTGTGGGCGAGATGGCCTGGGCGGTGCACGACAAGGTCAAGATCACCCAGGGCCGCCGCTTCAATGCCGGCCTGCGCGAAATCGTGGTGGGCAAGGGCGCGCAGGGCCAGTTCCGTGGTCTGGAGGTCGGCAACAAGCTGCTGCTGGGCAACCAGGACTGGACCGTGGTGGGCGTGTTCAATTCCGGTGATGCGCACGATTCGGAGCTGTGGACCGACGCGCAGACCCTGGCCACCACCTACCAGCGCAGCGCCTGGCAGTCGATCAGCGTGCGCACCGAGGGCAAGGCGGGTTTCGAGCAGTTCAAGAATGCGGTTGCCGCGGACCCGCGGCTGAAGCTGGACGTGGAAACCACGCGGGCGTACTACGCCAAGCAGGGCGGTGGCCTGAACAAGTTGATCAGCGTGCTGGGCACGGTGATCGGCGCGATCATGGCCATCGGCGCGGTGTTCGGCGCGCTCAACACCATGTATGCCGCCGTGGCCACGCGTGCGCGGGAAATCGCCACCATGCGTGCCATTGGCTTCCGTGGCGTGCCGGTGGTCACCGCGATCATGCTGGAAACCATGTTCCTGGCGTTGATCGGCGGCCTGCTGGGCGGGTTGGTGGCGTGGGCCATTTTCAATGGCTACAGCGTGTCCACCATCGGCAGCAACTTCAGCCAGGTGGTGTTCCAGTTCCGGGTGTCGCCCGACCTGCTGTGGAGCGGATTGAAGTGGGCGTTGGGCATCGGCCTGGTGGGCGGGCTGTTCCCGGCCCTGCGTGCGGCGCGGCTGCCGATCACTACTGCACTGCGTGAGACCTGAGTACGGCTCCTGCAGCGCCCGCGTGGGCGCTGCAGGTTGTGTGGTTCAACTCAGTTGATGCGGCATTCGGTCTGCGTACCGACACGGCTGCAGTTGAACATCACATCGCTACGCACCGGCAGTTGGCCGATGACCTTGACGCCGGCGAACTCTGCCCGCTGCACGAAGTACGGCTGCAGTTCGTGATAGCTGTACGGGTAGCGGAAGCTGCGCGGGCCACCGTCGGCACTGAGGAAGTTTTCCGGTCGGTCCTGCATGCGGTTGTACATGTCACCGGATTCCAGATACTCCCAGCGCTTGTTGTCGTAGTCGAAGAAGAACTCCTTGAAGCCGAGATAGGTGTAACCGGTGTGTATCCGGGCAATCAGGGGCATCCGCCCGTCGAGCTGCGCCTCGAAGCGCAATACGCGGCCATGCTCCTTGTCTGCCTTGAGGTAGTTGAAGCGCGTCGCGTTGGTCAACACACGCCGGACATATTCCCGCGCCTGCAGGTGGTCCGGGTGTACCCCGGCAACATGGTGCGCCCACAGGATGGTGTCACTCCGCACATGCGGGGAACCAGGAGGATTCAGTGTCAGGCTGGTCCAGGTATCCACGAACTCGCCGCGGTTCTGGTGGTATATACGCATGAGCTCGGTGTACTGGGTGCGTATCCAGGCCGCCGGCGTGAACTGCTCCGCGACGAGCTGCCCATTCCCGCCGGTCACGCGAAAGCCGAGGAGGGCGCCATTGCCATAGACATAGTGCTCGCCGGGACCCAGGTTTCGTGCACGCTCGTGCATTTCTTCCGGCGTGCACATGTAGCACGGTCGCGCAATCGGGTCCTCAGCCTCGGCTGCTGCCTGGAACGGCAGTGCAGCCATGATCAGCCACAAATATTTCCTCATGGTTCGCTCCCTGATGGCCCGCACATGCGGGTCAGATGATTTCAGCGGTCGGTCGCGACGAGGGCTATCGGAACTGGGCGAAAGTTGCGGATGTGTGTCCGCATCATTGGGAAGGGTGCGTTGGCGGTGACGCGTTCGAGCCGCACCGGTAGTTGCTCAGCCACGCATGGCGTGGCTCTACCGGCAGGGGCCGGCGTTCGGCGCGCGGTAGAGCCACGCCATGCGTGGCTGCGGGATGTCAGGCCCGCGCCGTCGACCGCGAACGCCACAGGCTGTCGCCAATGAACAGCAACAGGCCGGTCCAGATCGCGGCAAAGCCCAGTGCCTTGGCGGTGTCGAACGGTTCGCGGAAGAAGAACACGCCCAGCAGCAGGCCCAGGCTGGGGGCGATGTACTGCAGGATGCCCACCAACGACAACGGAATGCGCTTTACGCCATAGGCAAAGCCGATCAGCGGTACGGCGGTGACCACGCCGCCGATGATCAGCAGCAGGTCGTTGCGCCAGCCCCAGCCGCCGAAGAAGCCGCCGCCATGGCCGTTCTCACTCCACAGCGCGAAGCCGAGCGCGGGCAGGAACAGGTACAGGCTCTCGATGCCCAGGCCGGCCACCGGGTCCACCGAAATCAGCTTGCGCAGCAGGCCGTACAGGCCGAACGAGCAGGCCAGCCCCAGCGCGATCCACGGCGGGGTGCCCGCATCGAACGTCAGCCACGCCACGCCCGCGGCGGCGCACGCCACGGCGAGCCATTGCAGACCGCGCAGGCGCTCCTTGAGCACCACTACGCCCAGCAGCACGCTCACCAGCGGGTTGATGAAGTAGCCCAGGCTGGTCTCGATCACATGGCCCGCGTTGATCGCCCAGATGTACAGGCCCCAGTTGAAGGCAATGGCCAGGCTGCTCAGGGCCAGCGTGGGCAGCGCGCGCGGCTGCGCGGCGATCTGCTTCCACCAGCCGGTGCCGTTGCTGATCAACAGCCAGGCCACCACCAGCACCGTGCTCCAGATGATGCGGTGGGCAATGATCTGCTGCGAGGGCACGGTCCTGAGCAGGTGCCAGTAGACCGGCACCAGCCCCCACAGGGTGAAGGTGAATGCGGTGATGGCCAAGCCACGCCGCTGCTCCTGCAGGGCGGTACGTTCCACGGCGCTCACCGGCTGCGGGTCCGCGCCAGGGTCAGTACCAGCACGCCGGCCAGGATCACGCCCATGGCCAGCAGGTCATGCGGGCCGAAATGCTCGTGGCCGATCAGCGTGCCCAGCAGCACGGCGATCACCGGGTTGACGTAGGCGTAGCTGGCGGCCAGCGCCGGACGCACGTTCTGCAGCAGCCACACGTACGCGGTGAAGGCCACGATGGAGCCGAACATGCACAGGTACACGACCGCCAACAGCCCATTCATGCTGGGCCAGGTGGTGGGGCGCTCGCCGGTGGCCAGGCCGAGGGCAACCAGCATCACGCCGCCGCACAGCATCTGCCCGGCGGCGGTCATGAACGGGCTGGGCAGGTCCAGGCTGCGCGCCCAGACCGAGCCGAAGGCCCAGCCGATCGGCGCGATCAGCAGCAATACCAGGCCCTGCGGCGAGGCGGTCAGGCTGCTGCCGGCGTTGAGCCAGACCACGCCAAGGAAGCCGATGGCGATGCCCAGCCATTCGCCGCGGCTGGCGTGCTGGCCACGCAGGGCGCCGAACAGCGCCATCCACAGCGGCACCGAGGCCACGGCGGTGGCGGCCAGACCGGACGATACGCTGCGCTCGGCCAGCACCACCATGCCGTTGCCCAGCACCAGCATGGTGAGGCCCATGATGCCCAGGTTGCGCCATTGCCGACGGGTCGGCGCCGGCATGCCGCGCCAGCGCAGCACCGCGTACATCAGGGTGCCGGCGACGATGAAGCGGGCGCCGGAGACTGTCGTCAATGGCAGTGCGCCACCCTCCAGGGCCAGCCGGATGCCCAGATAGGTGGACCCCCACACGACGTAGACCAGCAGCAGGGCCAGGACGACAAGGCCGCCGCGGGGGGCGGCTGACGAGGGTGCGGGGGAGACGGCCATAAGCGACCAGCAGGCGGGGGAGTGGCGATTCTAGGCCTTTGCCGCAGGCCCGGCATGCCCTGTGGTGGCACGCTGTCGTGCCTGGACTAGTTACATGGTGCAATGCCCACCCGTCATGCACGTGGGGTAAGGTAAAAACAAGCAGAACAATCGCTCCACCGTGAGGACCGTTTCCCAGCATGAGCACTTCCCCCACCCTTTCCGCGCCAGCCAATGACAGGGCCGCGCTCAAACGCTCGATCTCCAACACCCTGAAGGGCTCGGCGGGCAATCTTGTCGAGTGGTATGACGTCTACGTCTACTCGGTGTTCGCGGTCTACTTCGAATCGCAGTTCTTCTCGGCCGCCGACAAGAACTCCACCATGTACGTGTGGGCGATCTTCGCCGCCACGTTCCTGATGCGCCCGATCGGCGCCTGGTACTTCGGCCGCTTCGCCGACCGTTATGGTCGCCGCCTGGCGCTGACCGTGTCGGTGACGATGATGGCCGCCTGTTCGTTCATGATCGCGCTGACCCCCACCGCCGCCTCCATCGGTGGCTGGGCCGCGCTGATCCTGCTGTTCGCGCGCCTGCTGCAGGGCTTTGCCACCGGCGGCGAGTACGGCACCAGCGCCACCTATATGTCCGAGGCGGCGATTCCCGGCCGTCGCGGTTTCCTGTCTTCGTTCCACTACGTCACCCTGGTGGGTGGCCACGTGCTGGCGCAGCTGACCCTGTTCACCATGCTGATGTTCTGGGAGAAGCCGGAGATTTCCGCATGGGGCTGGCGCATCGCGTTCGGCATCGGCGGCCTGGCGGCCATCGTGGTGTTCTGGCTGCGTCGTTCGATGGATGAATCGCTGGGCGAAGACTCGATCGAAGCCGCGCGAGAAGGCCGCGCCAAGGCGTCCGGTTCGATGTACGAACTGTTCGTGCACCAGTGGCGCCCGCTGCTGCTGTGCTTCCTGATCACCGCCGGCGGCACCGTGGCCTTCTACACCTATTCGGTGAACGGCCCGAAGATGATCCAGAGCGCGTTTGCTGGGACCGACGTGATGACCGGCACGCTGATCAACCTGGGCGTGCTGACCTTCCTGATGCTGCTGCAGCCGATCGGCGGCTGGCTGTCGGACATCGTGGGCCGCAAGAGCCTGCTGGTGTTCTTCGGCGTGGGCGGCGTGCTGTACAGCTGGTACCTGGTCACCGAACTGCCGAACCAGCATGACCCGCTGATCGCGTTCCTGACCCTGGCGCTGGGCTTTGTAATCCTGACCGGCTACACCTCGATCAACGCGGTGGTGAAGGCCGAACTGTTCCCCACCCACGTGCGTGCACTGGGCGTGGGCTTTGGTTACGCGCTGGCCAACTCGCTGTTCGGCGGCACCGCCCCGCTGTTGTACCAGGGCGCGCTGAAGACCGGCCGGGTGGGTGACTTCGCCATCTACGTCACGGCGATCATCGCGGTGTCGCTGGTGGTGTATGTGTTCTTCCTGAAGAACAAGGGTCCCAACTACCTGGATGGCACCCGGAAGTAACGGTCGCCACGATGCAAAGCAAAACGCCGGGGCATGCCCCGGTGTTTTTTTTTGATCCGTTACCGGCGGGACGCTTCGCTTTGCTCGCGGGCCTTGCGGAACTCCGAACCTTCTTCCCAATGCGGCCAATGGCGGCTGTTGGCCAGCTCGGCACCCAGGTCGTAGACCAGCAGGGTGTCGGCGGCGTGGCCGGCCGGGTCCCAGCTCGGGGTCCAGGCGTCGCAGGCCTGGTGGTAGCAGTCGGCGAAGTACTTCTCGCGCAGTGCCTTGCCGGCGGCGACACCGCCGTCCAGCTTGTCCAGCCCCGGCCCGATGGTGATCGCCGGCACGCCCAGGCGGGCGAAGGCGAAGTGGTCGGCGCGGTAGAAGAAGCCCGCTTCCAGGTTCGGGTCCGGGCTGTAGCTGCGCCCACGGGCCTTGGCCACGCGCTCCAGGTCGCCTTCCAGCGAGACGCGGCCCTTGCCCCACGAGGCGATGTCGCGGGTAGCGCCATCCGGGCTGAACATCTCGATGTTGATCACCGCCGCGGTCTTGTCCAGCGGCGCCAGCGGGTGCGCGGCGTAGTAGCTGGCGCCCAGCAGGCCCTTCTCTTCGGCGGTGAGCGCCACGAAGTACAGGGTGCGCTGCGGCTGCGGGCCGGCGGCGAACACCCGGCCCAGCTCCAGCACGGTGGCCACGCCGGTGGCGTTGTCGATCGCGCCGCGACGGATGCGGTCGCCCTTGGCGTCCGGCTGGCCGATGCCGAAGGCATCCCAGTGCGCCGAGAAGATCACCGCTTCATCGCCATGCGCGCCGCCGGGCAGCTTGGCCACCACGTTGCGGGTGACCACCTGCTCGCGCTTGAGCTTGAACTGCGCCGACAGCTTGGCATCGCCCAGCACCACCGGCTGGAAGGCCGGGGTCATAGCCTTGCGCTTCTCGGCCTCGAAATCCAGCCCGGCATCGCGGAACAGCTGCTCGGCCACGCTGCGCTGCAGCCAGCCGCGCACCGGCACGTGCTGGGCCAGCGCCTGCTCCGGGGTGCGCTCGATATCGAACAGCGGCGAGGTGCCCGAGCTCTTCACCGTGGCCCAGCCATACGCGGCCGGTGCGGTTTCATGCACGATCAGCACGCCCTGCGCGCCACGGCGCGCGGCCTCTTCGAACTTGTAGGTCCAGCGGCCGTAGTAGGTCACGGCCTTGCCGTCGAAGGCGCCGGGGCGGTCGGCCTCGAAATCGGCATCGTTGATCAGCACCACGGCGATCTTGCCGTGCAGGTCCACGTCCTTGTAATCGTTCCACTGGCGCTCGGGTGCATCGATGCCGTAGCCGATGAACACCAGCGGCGCGTCCTTGATGTTCACCGCCGCCTGCGGACGCAGGCTCTGCAGGGTCACGTCCTCGCCGTTGACCAGCGTGCGGGTCTTGCCGTTCTGGCGCAGCTGCGCGCGCACCGGGCCGTCGACCTGGGCACGCACCATCGGCACCGGCTGCACCCAGCTGCCGTCCACGCCACCGGGCTGCAGGCCCGATTTGCGGAATTCCTCGATCAGGTACTGCACCGTGCGCTCTTCACCGGGCGAGGCCGGGGCGCGGCCTTCGAACTCGTCCGAGGCCAGGATGCGCACATGCCGCGAGAGCGCTTCGGGATCGATGCCGCCGCCGGGCAGATCATTGGCCGCGTGGGCCAGGCCGCCCACGAACAGACAGGACGACAACAGCAGCATGCGCATCGGATTCACGGCAGGTACCAGAAAAAAACGGAATGCCAGAGTGTAACGTGACACTCCGGTTACCGTGCAGGCCCTGCGTGCGCGCTCAGCGGCGGTCGCGGTCCAGCCAGCAGGCCAGGCCCTGCGCATTGAGCTCGATATCCATCGCCAGCACCTGCGCCACCGCCGCATCGTCGAGCGGGCAACCATGTGCCTGCGCGCGCTCCTGGTACAGCACGGTCAGTGCGGCCACCAGGCAGCGGTGGCGGTCGGGGCGTCCGTCGCATTGGCGGCCGATCTCCACCATCGCATCGATCTGCTCGACCAGGTCGGCCGCCAGCGCCGGAATGTTCTCCACCCGCCCGTAGTGGGTGAGGTACACCGCCTGCGGTTGCAGCGCGACCAGCCGCGCGATGGACTGCTTGAGCGGCTCGGGATCGAACTGCACCGGCGAGGAGGTAGGAATGATGAAGGCGCCGCGCGCACTGTCGAGCTCGCGGTAGGACAAGCCGAAGGTATCGCCGGTGAACGCGCTGCGGCTGCGTTCGTCCCACACGCACAGGTGGTGGCGCGCATGCCCGGGCGTGTCCAGGCACAGCAGGCTGCGCCCGGCCAGGTCCACGCGGTGGCCGTCATCGGCAATCACCACGCGCGCGGCCGGCACCGGCAGGATCGGGCCGTAGCTGCGCGCGATCTCGGCTGCGCCGTAGACCTCGGTCGCGCCGGCGATGAGCCGGGTGGGGTCGATCATGTGCGGGGCGCCGCGCGGGTGCACCACCAGCGTGGCGTTGGGCAGCTGCTGCATCAACAGGCCAGCGCCGCCGGCATGGTCCAGGTGCACGTGGGTGAGCACCAGCCAGTCCACCTGCTCCGGCGTGCAGCCGGCGCGCTCGAGTGCGGCCAGCATCGCGGGAACGGCCAGGCCGGTGCCGCAGTCGATGAAGGCGGCGCGGCTCTGCTCGACGATCAGGTAGGCGGCATCGAAGTCACTGCGCTGGAACGCGGTATCGAGGGTGAAGATGCTGGGGTCGGAGGACATCGGCTCATCCCTGGCGGTAATCGGTGCGTCTCGACCGTCGGTCGATACGCTTCGATTCTAGGCCCGTTACCCCACCGGTTTCGATGCGGCTTTGGTCGCACGCTGCGCCAGCCAGGCGCCACGCAACAGCAGCGCGGCCACCATCACCGCGAGGAATGCGCCGTAGGCATACAGCACGGCCAGCACCTGGCGCCAGATCGGGCCGGCGTCGCTCTGCACCATGCCGATATGGTGGCCCCAGAGCATGGCGAGGATGCTCAGCACGAAGGCCAGCAGCAACGCGGCGCCGTCGAACAGGCGCCGCGCGGTGTCGCGCGGTTGCCGCGGGAACAGCCAGTAGAGCGCGCCCAACAGCACGAACCAGGGCAGGAACAACAACAACGACAACCAGGCCATCGTGTTTCCTCCGTTGACGCGTTATTCGCGCAATTCCTGCAATGCAGCCAACACGGTATCCACTTCCGCTTCCAGCTTGAACAGCTCGCTCTGCAGGCCGTCGCCGTGCTCGGTCTGCTTGAGCACGCCGATCAGCTGGCCCGAATCGCGCGGCGAATCGAACGCCTCGCTCTGGATCAGCAGCGTGCCGTCCCCGGCCAGCAGCTTGAAGTAGAAACGGCCATCCTTCTCGCGGTACTGCTTGAACAGCGGCGGTGCAGCGCGCGCCACGCCACCTTCTTCGGCGGCGATGTCGCCGGCGGTGGACAGATCGCGCAGGCCCACCGCATGGCGCAGCTCCTTCAGCAGCGGCATGGCGTACTGCTCGCGCAGCTGCTGGCCGCGACGGCGCAGCAGCGCTTCGATCTTCTCCGGCTCGGCCATCAGCGCGTCATAGCGCTCACGCAGCGGGGTCAGTTCGGCGTCGATACGCTCGAACAGCTGCTGCTTGGCGTCGCCCCAGCTGATGCCGTCGGCGAACGCCTGCGCGAACGCGGCGGTCTGCTCGGCGCTGGCGAAGGCCTGGTACATCTGGAACAGGGCCGAGCCTTCGGTGCTCTTGGGCTCGCCCGGGGCACGCGAATCGGTGAGGATCGAGAACACCAGCTTCTTCAGCTCCGCGCGCGGCGCGAACAGCGGAATGGTGTTGTGGTAGCTCTTGCTCATCTTGCGGCCGTCCAGGCCGGCCAGCGTGGCCACCTGCTCGTCGATCACCACCTCGGGCAGCGGGAAGTATTCCTTGCCGTACACGTGGTTGAAGCGCTGGGCGAAATCGCGCGCCATTTCGATGTGCTGGATCTGGTCGCGGCCCACCGGCACGCGGTTGGCCTTGAAGATCAGGATGTCGGCGGCCATCAGCACCGGGTACATGAACAACCCGGCGCTGATGCCGGCGTCCTCGTCCAGCTGCTCCTCGCGGTTCTTGTCCACCGCCGCCTTGTAGGCATGGGCACGGTTGAGGATGCCCTTGCTGGCGATGGCGGTCAGGAACCACATCAGCTCGGTGGTCTCGGGAATGTCGCTCTGCCGGTAGAACCAGACCTTGTCCGGGTTCAAGCCGCACGCCAGCCAGCTGGCGGCGATCTCCAGGGTCGAGCGCTGGGTCCGCTCCGGCTCCTGCGCCTTGATCAGGCTGTGCAGGTCGGCCAGGAAGAAGAAGCTCTCGATGTCGGACGCCTGGCTGGCCGCAATGGCCGGACGGATGGCGCCCACGTAGTTGCCCAGGTGGGGCGTGCCGGAGGGGGTGATGCCGGTAAGAACGCGGGTGGTCATGTGGGAATCATTACGGACAGTTGAACGCCCCCAGTTTACCTGCCCGCGCGCAACCCCGTTGCCCGGGCCTGCGCGTTGAAGGTACTACCCAACCGCAAAGGCCCCGCCATGAAACGCCTGACCCTGCCCCTGCTTGCCGTGCTGGCCCTGTGTGGCTTCAAGCCGGTTGTCCCGCCCCGGGCCGATCCCGGCCCGGTCACGCTGAGCCTGATCGAGCGCGACCAGCGCCTGGAACTGCCCAGCTACCTGCACCGGGGCCAGTACTGGGTGGCCGGCCGCCAGGGCCAGCCCTACGCCGTGCGCCTGCGCAACAACAGCCCCGAGCGGGTGCTGGTGGTGCTCTCGGTGGATGGCCTCAACGTCATCAGTGGCGAGGTGGCCGCGCCGGACCAGACCGGCTACGTGCTCGACCCGTGGCAGAGCGCGGACATCACCGGCTGGCGCAAATCACGGCAGGAAGTGGCGCAGTTCGTGTTCACCGACCCCGGCAACAGCTACGCGGACCGTAGCGGCCGCCCGGACAACATCGGGGTGATCGGCATTGCGGTGTTCAACGAGGCGCCGCGCTATGTGGTGCCGCCCCCGCGCACACCGCCGGTCGCGCGGGCCCAGAGCAAGGCACAGCCGCAGGCCGCCGCCGAAGCGGCAGACCGGGCGCTGGCGTCGGTGGAAACCACGGGCTCGCGGATCCGCGCGCCATCCCCTGCGCCAGCGCTGGGCACCGGGCATGGCCAGCGCGAGGCCTCGTATTCGGGCAGCACCACCTTCGAGCGCGCCAGCCGCTTGCCGGCCCAGCGCGTCGACCTGCGCTACGACAGCGAGCGCAACCTGGTGGCGCGCGGCATCATTCCCGCCCCCTATCCGCGCGGTGAGCGCGCGCCGCAGGCGTTCCCGGACGGCTTCGTGCCCGACCCGCCCGGCTACTACGGCGGGCGCTGAGTGCAGACGAACAAAAACGGGCCGCAGTGCGGCCCGTTCCGGTTTCATACCCTCGTTGCGGCCCTTGCGGCCGCCCTGCCACCGCCGGGGTGTCAGTGATAGTCCGGATAATCCTTGCGCATGGAGGCTTCGAAGTCCTTGACCTCGGTTTCAGCGCGGTCGCGCGCCCAGCCATAGCGTTCCTGCAGGCGACCCGCCAGGTACTCGGCATTGCCCTCGGCCACCTTGAAATCATCGTCGGTCAGGTCGCCCCACTTTGCCTGCGCCTTGCCCTTGAGCTGTGTCCACTTGCCGGAAATGATGTCTTTGTTCATGGGTTCGCGTCCTTGGTTGCAACGGCACCTTCGCCGCACGTACAGAGTGCTTGAACGGGTGTTCGGCGGCGGTCAAGCGTGGATGAAGCGCTTGCTCACGTCGTTGAATGGCGGGACGGTGCATCGCGCACAAAAAAACGCCGGGAAATTCCCGGCGTTTTTTCATTGCCCATCAATGCGGGCCGACGTGATGCGGCCCGCGTCTCTGGATCAATTGCTCTTGGCGGCGTCTTCAACCTTCTCGCCCGCCTTCTGCACATCCTTGCCGGCACCGGCAACGGTGTTGCAGCCGGACAGCATGCCCAGCGAGAACATCGACAGCAACATCAGTGCAATTACACGCTTCATGGGATTCTCCTGTTTGATTCAATTCAACGTCATTACCGAAATCCGGACCCACCTGTCAGACGAGTACGACGCTGCGCTATGACACGCCTCATCGATGGCTCCTCTTCCTGATCGCGGTGACGTCCTGGCCGTTGCCGGCACTGCCGCCGCGTGAGATGCAATCTGGCGGCTACGGCGTGCAATCGATGTGAACGCGGCGCGTGGCTGTTCAGCCACGCGCAGGAAAACCCCTGAAACCCGCTCAATCGCGCATCAGGGTGGACTTCCCAAACAGGCTCTCGACCAGGTCCACCGCCAGCTCGGCGGTCGCATTGCGGGTGTCGATCAGCGGGTTGAGCTCCACGATGTCCAGCGAGCCCATCCGCCCGGTGTCGGCGATCATCTCCATCACCAGCTGGGCCTCGCGGTAGTTGACCCCGCCCGGCACCGTGGTGCCCACGCCCGGGGCGATGCTGGGATCGAGGAAGTCCACGTCGAAGCTGACGTGCAGGTGGGTGTTCTCGTCGATGCCCTCCAGCGCCGCTTCCACCGCGCGCTTCATGCCCGCCTCGTCGATGTAGCGCATGTCGTAGACATCCACCTTGTGCTGCTTGATCAGCCGCTTCTCTTCCTGGTCCACCGAACGGATGCCGATCTGGCGCACCTGCTGCGGGCAGATCGCCGGCGAGTCGCCGCCCAGCCGGGTCAGCGCGTCCGGGCCGAGGCCGCACAGGCAGGCCACGGGCATGCCGTGCACATTGCCGGACGGGGTGACCTCGCTGGTATTGAAGTCCGAGTGCGCGTCCAGCCACAGCACGCGCAGGCTGCGGCCCTGTTCGCGGCACCAGCGCGCCACGGCGGTGATCGAGCCGATGCCCAGGCAATGGTCGCCGCCGAGCATGATCGGCATCCGGCCGTCCTGCAGTTCGGCATAGGTGGCGTCCATCAGCGCGCGGTTCCACGCCACCACTTCGTCCAGGTGCCGGTAGCCCTGCTCGGGCGGGGTCCACGGGTTGCGCGGGCCGTCCAGGTTGCCGCAGTCGCGCACGTCCACGCCGCGCGCCACCAGCGCCTCGGCAAGCCCGGCAATACGCAGGGCTTCCGGGCCCAGGCCGGCGCCGCGATGACCGGCACCGATGTCGGTCGGCACGCCGATCAGGGACACCGCAGGTTGACGCTTGCTCATGCTGACTCCACACACACGGAAAATCCGACCAGTCTAGTGATCTGGCCGCCAAACAACTCGCGGCGACGCAACAGCGGGTGCCCGCGAGCTGACCAACGGCGGCGCTCACTGACCCGCCGCGTCGCATCCCGCCCACCCCGGAAACCCTTACGTGTCAATGCTTTGACGCTCACGCAAGGGACACTGTGGTTCATCTTACGTTAGCCGTGAAGGCAAATTTTACGTGCTACATTTCACACTTCTTCGCAGTACTGATTGACTAACCCGCGCAGGGTTGGTCCGTGTTTTGTCGTGTTTCAGGGGGCAGTACGTGCAGCGCAGCAGCATCCATCAGATCGTCCGCAATGCCAGTGGCGAGAGCCAGCCGGCCCGGCAGTTGTATGACACCGCCGCCATCGAACAGGCCTTCCAGCATGCGCGCGAACGCGAGCGCGGGTTGAGCCTGTTGATGCTGTCCACCGCCGACGGCCGCGCCGTGGCCGAGGATTCCACGCTGGGTGTGGATGGCCGCCGCCTGGCTGCCATGGCCAATTCGTTCCTCACGCTGGGCGAGACCGTCTCGCGCGAACTGGCGCTGAGCGAAGCCGACTACGCCACCATCTGCACCAAGCTCGGCAACGTGGTGCTGATCCGCATCCAGGCCGACAAGCCCCTGACCCTCACGGCGGTTGCCGGTCACGAGGTCAACATGGCCGTGCTGCTGTTCCATGCGCGCGAATGCGCCTCCCGTCTCGATACCGTGCTGCGCCCGCGCGCGGCCTGAGCCTTCTTCGATTTCGTTGTGCCCTTCCGGCAGGCCTTCGGCCTGCTCTCCCACTGCCTGAAGTAAAAAGGATTTACGTGCCCAATCTCAATCTGGAAAAGCTCAATTCGCTCGCCGGTTTCGTCGGCGCCGCCCTGGTCGACGGTGACAGCGGCATGGCCCTGGCCATGGTCGGCGGCGGCAACATCAACCTGGAACTGGCTGCGGCGGGCAACACCGAAGTGGTGCGCGCCAAGCGCCGCGTGGCCGAGCAGCTGGGCCTGTCGGACACGCTGGAAGACCTGCTGATCACCCTGACCACGCAGTACCACCTGATCCGCCCGCTGGAAAGCAACCCGCTGCTGTTCCTGTACGTGGTGATGGACCGCGCCAAGGCCAACCTGGCCATGTCGCGCCATGAACTGAAGGCCTTCGAGAAGACCCTGGACTTCAGCTGATCGCAGGCAAAGCCGCCATGCCGCTCCCCTGACGGGGTGCGGCGTGGTGGGCGCTTCGGTTTCGCGGTACACCCCCATGAATACCCCCACCCGCTCCTTCCGCATTTCCGCCATCGGGCTGGACGTGCTGCACCAGACCCGCCTGAAACTGGCCGCCTCGATGCTGCTCGCCGAGCGCATGGACGTGGTGCTGCAGCCCTGGTCCGGTGATGCCTGCGACCTGTTGGTGATCGGCCTGGATCACGCCGACGCACCCAGGGCGCTCAGCGAGGCCAACGCCGCCAACGTGCCGACCCTGTCGATCGCGCGTCGCTATGCAGACCCCGCACCGGGCCGGCTGCCGCACGGCGCCACCGTGCGCGACATCAACGAACAACTCTCACACCTGTTGCTGGCCACCCCAACCGTGGAGCGTGCCGCAGGTACGCCATTGCTGCTGCAGTTGGCGGCCGCCACGGGCAACGCGCCGGCACTGCACCTGCTCCAGCGTGGTGCGATCACCCTGCTGGTCGACACTGCAACACGCAGCATCGCGCTGCCGCCGTCAACCACGCTGGCCGACGTGGTGGCGCAGCTGGACGACGTGGCGTGGTCGGCCAGCGCCATCGACGCGCCGACCTTCCGGCACCAGTACGCCTACCGGTTGCCACAGCGCCACTCGTTCGAGGCGCTGTATTTCTGCATCGCGCGGTACCGGCCGGAGCTGCTGCCGGCGCCTGCCGAACATGCGCCGATGAAGCTGCGCCACTGGCCGGATCTCAACCCCGACGATGTGCCCAGCACCTGGCTGCTGGCCATTGCCTGCCTGCACGCACGCCCGTGGCAGCCCAACGCATTGGCCGCGGCTTGCCAGATGCCGCGCAACACGGTGCAATCCCTCTTCTGTGCTGCTGTTGCCAGTGGCCTCGCACTGACCCAGGAGCCTGCCGTGTCCCCAACCTCCCGCCGCCGCGACGCCGGTGATTCGCGCTTCTTCTCGTGGGTCGCCCGCCGCTTCGGCCTGAACCTGTTCCAGGGGAGTCCGTCATGAGCCTGCCCGCCAACAAGCTGGTCTTCGTGGGCAGCATGGGCGCCGGCAAGACCACGGCGGTACGCGCGATCTCGGACGTGGAACCGGTCAGCACCGAAATGCCGATGAGCGAAGACGCCATGGGTGACAAGGTGGAGACCACGGTGGCGCTGGACTACAGCTCGATCGAGCTCGACGACGGCGAGCTGCTGCACGTGTACGGCGTACCCGGCCAGCGCTACCTGGACTTCATGTGGCCGATGGTCTGCGAAGGCGCACTCGGCGTGATCGTGCTGGTCAGTGCGGGGCATCCCGAGCCGGTGGCCTCCACCGTGGAACTGCTGCAGGAGTTCTCGCGCATCGCGCCGGACGCCAGCCTGGCGGTAGGCGTAACCCGTACCGACGAGTACCCGGCACTGCTGATTCCGGACTTCCGCAACGCGCTGTTTGACGCCGGCCACCGCTTGCCGGTGATGCGCGTGGATGCACGTTCGGCCACGCAGGTGACGTTCCTGGTGAAGTCGCTGCTGTCGTATCGGTACGCCGAGGCCAACTGACCTTTAGCAGCGCCTATCGATTCGTCGCAATCTATTGGTTCGCTTGCGTTAATGGCTGTAAAAAATAGGGTACTTTGAACCCAGATCTGACCAGCGGCTCGTCCGTTCAGTAGGATCTACCCGGGCACCGAAAGGTGCCCTTTCTTTTGCCCGCCAGCGTGACGCAACTACCTCTGGCGCCGTGGCTGCCCATGCGCAAGCCTGTAAAACGGCGAGGTGCACGAAGCAGCCATGAAATCCAAGAGCAACCAATCTGTCCGGACGGTCGCCACTACCGCGCCTGGGCGCTTTCGCGAAGAGATGTATGCAAGTGCATGGCTTGCCGCTCCGTTGATTGCTGGCCATCTAGCGACAGGAATGACTGGGTTTGTTGACGCAGTAATTGCCGGCCGCCACAGCACCACCACACTGGCTGCCGTGTCCGTTGGTACTGCCACGTTCTGGATCGCGAAACTGATCCCAATGGGCACGCTCATGGCCCTTTCGCCGGCGATATCTCGTCTCGACGGTGCGGGCCGTAGAAGCGAGATCGCGCCGCTGTTTCGCCAGTCGCTTTGGTTGGCGACAATGGCGGGCACGGTGCTGTTCGGACTCCTATCAGCTGCCGTACACGCGCTCGAACCCATGGGCATCGCTGCCGAAATCCGTCCCGGCGCAACCGCTTTCCTGCACGGCGTCCGCTGGGGACTGCCAGCGTTGGCGTTGTACTACGCCATGCGATATCTCAGTAACGGCCTGCGCTGGACACTTCCTGCGATGGTGCTCGGCTTCGGCGGCCTCCTTTTGCTGGCACCTCTTGGTTATGGGTTGGTTTTCGGCGCATTCGGTTTGCCGGAGCTTGGAGCTGGCGGCGTGGGCATAGCATGGACGGCAATGATATGGGCGCAGATGATCGCGTTTGCAGTCCATCTCGCGACGGCACGAAGGTTCGCTGACCTCGGTCTGTTTGCTGACTTCTTCACCCGGCGCAACCGCCCTCTTTGGGTACCGATACGGGATCTCCTGCGCACCGGCCTTCCGATCGGATTGGCGGTGATGATGGAAGGTGGGTTGTTCATGGTGACTGCTCTGCTGATTGGGCAATCCGGAGCCACTGCTGCCGCAGCTCACCAGATCGCGATCAATGTTGCCAGCCTCTGCTACATGATTCCCTTCGGGCTTGCCGAAGTGACTGCCGTACGCGTTGGCCACGCACTTGGCAGTGGCCGCGGCGCGTTGGGCGCGCGGCGCGTGGCCCTCGCCGGGCTGGCGCTCGTGGTCGCGACCCAGACACTATCAGGCCTGACCCTGCTGCTCGGCCGTGAATCCATAGCCGCGATCTACTCTCATGATGACGCTGTTGCAGCGCTGGCGGCTTCGCTACTGCTGCTCGCTGCAGCATTTCAACTTCCGGACGGCGTCCAGGCCCTTTCAGCCGGCGCGCTGCGCGGATTGAGAGATACGCGCGTCCCCATGTTCCTCGTGATGCTTGCGTACTGGGGCATCGGCATGCCGCTCGCCGCGGGGCTTGGCCTCGGCCTTGGTTGGGGTCCCTACGGAATGTGGCTCGGGTTGATCGCCGGCTTGTTCGTCGCGGCGTCCCTATTGATTACACGTTTCGCGTGGTCATCGAATCCGGCCCGCTTCAGTGCTTGGCCTCAATGAAAACCTGCCACTACTGACTCAAGAGCACCGCCACGCGCCGAAGCAAGCTAACGATGGTGCCGACACCCGGATTCGAACTGGGGACCTACCGCTTACAAGGCGGTTGCTCTACCAACTGAGCTATGCCGGCAAAGGCACGGCGACGGCAGGGCCGGCGCGGATGGCGATTCTAGCGCAAGCCCGCGCATTCCAGCGAGCGTTGCTGGGCGGCGCCACTGCGCTGGCGGGCTGCGCTGGGGCTGGCGGTGGCGGAAAGGGCCGCATCCACCCACCATTGCGCGCTGCCTTCGCCGCCGCCGACCAGGCGGGCGTTGAAGCCGGCGGCGCTCAGGGCAGCCATGCGGCGCTCGGCGCCTTCGCGGTTGCGGTACTGGCCCAGCGCAATGGCATTGGCGTCATCGCCCTGGCCCATGATGTAGTAATCGCTGATGCCGGCGGCGGCGATGCGCTTGACCATGGCCTGCGCCTCTTCGCGGCTGGCGGCGGCCGGCATCATCACCCGGTAGGTGCCGCTGGCACCGGGCTTGGGCACTTCACGCAGGCGCGAGCGCTGGACCAGCGCGCCGGCCTTGCCTTGGGCGGCCATGGCGGTGTCGCGATCGGCAAAGGGGCCCAGGCTGATGCACTGCAGGGGGGCGGCGGGCGTAGGCGCAGCGGGTGTCTCGGGCGGCCGGGCAGAGCCCGGCGCTACGGCGACAGGCGTGGGTGCGACGGGTTTGGCCGGTTCCGGGGTGGTGGCTGCCGCGGGTTTGGGCGGCTCCGGCGTAGCGTCGGTCAACGCTGCGGTGTTGGCGGCCGGCGCCGCGCTGGCGGCAGCAGGGGCCGCTGCCGTGGGTGCCGGTGCAGCGGGGGTGTCGAGCAACTGCAGCCTGGCGACGCCGGCGGGTGGCGCAGGCGGCGGTGCAGCGGCGGGTTCGCCACGCAGCATCCACCACAGCGCAACGCCCACGTTGAGGATGGCCAGTACGACGATCAAGGCACGAGTCAGCATGCGGCGATCCTACCGCGACGCCGGTGGCTGATGCACCGCCCAGCGCGCGAGGCCGTCGAGCACCAGCGCCGGCTGGAACTGCGCATCGCCCAGCAATGGCATCAGCGCCGGTGCGCCGCCACCGTGCACCAGCAACGCGGGCGGCCTGCCCAGCACCGCAGCGGCCTGCACGCGGCTGCGTTCGATCAGCGCAACGGCCGCACCGTCGCAACCGGAAACGAGCGCGTCGGCGGTGTCGTTGGCAAACTCGCTGTAGTCTCCGCCCTGCGCGGGCAGCTGCACCGCGCGCGCATGCAGGGCCTCGCGCATGGTGGTCGGCGAGGCGGCGATACGACCGCCGTGATGCTGGCCATCGGCATCGAGCAGGTCGATGGTGAGCGCGGTGCCGACGCCGGCCACCACCACGGCTTCGCGGCGCTCGGCAGCAGCAATCAGCGCGAGATAGCGGTCCACGCCGAATTTCGACGGATCTGCGTACGCAATGCGCACGCCCGCGCAGCTGGCTTCGGTTCTTGCCACACGCACGTGGGCGAAGCGCGCGCGCAGCACGTCGAGCATGCTGGCGGTGAGCGCGGCGGCGGCCACGCTGGCCACATAAGCGGTATGGCCGCCGGGCAGCTGTGCCAGCGCATCGGCCGGCATCGCTTCGGCGCCATGCGGCCATGCCTGCACATCGCCCGCGCGGTTGCCCTGCAGCGGCGCGAACTTGAAACGCGAATTACCCAGATCGAACAACCAGTCGCTCATTGCGCCCTCACACTGATTTCCCCGGCATGGAACACCCGTTCGCTGCCGTCGATGCGCACGCGCAGCGCGCCATCGTCGGCCAACCCCAACGCCTGCCCTTCATGCACCACCCCGCCGTCGTCCACGCGCACGGTGCGCCCGGCCAGGCTGTCCAGCGCGGCGTAGCGCGAGAGGAACGGGGCCAGGCCATCGCGCTCGAAGTGGTCCAGCGCCGGCAGCAGCGCCGCCAGCAGCCAGGCCACCACGTCGTTGCGCTCGATGTCGTTGCCCAACAGCGTGGCCAGGTCGGTCCAGGGCTGGGTGATCTCCGCGGCAAACGCGGCCGGCATGCGTACGTTGATGCCCAGCCCGATCACCGCGCGCGCCGGGCCGGCGAATTCGCCGCCGCCCTCGACCAGCAGGCCGCCGAGCTTGTGCCCGTCCACCACGATGTCATTCGGCCATTTCAGCCCAACCTGGGCGACGCCGTGGGCACACAGCGCTTCGGCCACCGCCACGCCCGCGACCAGGCTCAGCCCGCCCAGCCGCGACAGCCCGCCGGCGAAGCCACGCAGCACCGACACGTACACGTGCGCGGCCAGCGGCGAGGCCCAGGCACGGCCACGGCGGCCGCGGCCGCCGGTCTGGCGCTCGGCCAGCAGGACCCGCGCGCCGCGCTCGGGCGCGCTGCACCGCAACAATTCTGTATTGGTGGAACCGACCGTCCAGGCCACCTCCAGGGTGTCCAGCAGGGGCGTCAGCGCGGGCGGCAGCCGGGCGGCGATGGCCTCGGCGTCGAGCAGGTCCAGGTGGTGCTGCAGCTGGTAACCATCGCCGGCGCGGCCGTCGATCTCGATACCAGCCGCCCTAAGTCCTTGAATTCGCTTCCATATTGCGGCGCGGGTCTGGCCCAGCTCACGGGCCAGCGCGTCGCCGGACAGTCGCCCGGCGCCCAGTTTGGCCAGCAGTTGGCGGTCGTCCACGGCAGCTTCCATCGGTTGATCGGCAAAATTATGCGGGAAAGCGTCCGCCCGCGCCCGCCGGGGGCTTCCAATCGAGGGATTGAATCGAGCTAGAATCGAAGATTGACCCCCTTGCCCCGGATGTCGTCGATGCGCCCGTTCGCCCATTGCCTGCTCCTGTTGATGGCCCCCATGGCCGCGCACGCTTCCGATGCGCTGACCAGTTCGGGCCGGGGCGGCTGCGTCTATTCGGCCACCGAGGGCGAACGCGCGGCACCGGCGGCGACGCCGACCAGCACGGCTCCCTCCACGGTCAAGCCCAGCGCCACTGCGCCGGGCAGCACCGGCGGTGGCGGCGACGACGATGTGTTGCCGCGCCTGCGTGCGCCGAAGTGGCACAGCTTCCTGCCGGGCATGTTCCGCTGATCCAGTCGTTGTTGCGCTGGCTGCGGTCCTCACCGCGCCCCATTCCCGATACCGCCTGGCAACGCACCTGCCAGCGCACCGCGTGGCTGCGTGGCTTGCCGCCCGAACGCCTGCAGCGTCTGCGCAACCTGGCGGCGGCGTTCCTGCACGACAAGACCATTACGCCGATCGGCGGGCTGCAGCTCGGCGACGATGACGCGGTGCTTATCGCCGCGCTGTGCTGCCTGCCGCTGCTGGAACTGGGCGAGGTCGGTTTGCGCGGCTGGTCGCAGGTACTGGTCTACCCCGAAGGCTTCATCGTGCCGCAGAGCGAGATGGACGAAGACGGCGTGCTGCACGAGTGGGAAGAAGAGGCGATCGGGCAGGTTTCGCACAACGGGCCGCTGCTGCTGTCCTGGCACGACGTGCAGGCCGAGCTGAAGCATCCGCACGAAGGCGCCTGCGTGGTGGTGCATGAGATGGCGCACCGCATCGATGTGCTGGATGGCGTGCTCGATGGCACCCCGCCGCTGCCGCGTGCATGGCAGAAGCAGTGGGCAGCCGATTTCCAGCAGGCATTCGATGCGCTGTGCGCGCAGGTGGATGCCGGGATGGAGACGGTGATCGATCCGTACGCGGCCGAAGCGCCGGATGAGTTCTTTGCGGTGGCGACGGAGTATCACTTCTCTGCGCCGGATCTGCTGGAGCAGGAAATGCCGGTGGTTGCGGGGCATCTGCGGCGGTTCTATGGGGCGCCGCCTTCGTTCTGACGGCATACCGACCGTTGGTCGGTACGCGCGTGGATCACGGCCCGGGCGGCAGCTTCACTTCAAAGCGTGCGCCGCCCAGCTCGGGCGAGCGGCTGACCTGCAGTTCGCCGCGATAATCCTTGATGAGGTCCTGCACGATCGACAGACCGATGCCGTGGCCCTGCACGCGCTCGTCGCCACGTACACCACGCTGCAGGACCTTGGCGATGTCCTCCTGCGCGATGCCCGGGCCATCATCGTCCACCGACAGCACCAGCCCGGCACGGCGCATGCCCGGCGCGGTGAGCGGCCTGGCGGTCAGCAGCACGCGGCGGTTGGCCCACTTGAAGGCGTTCTCCAGCAGGTTGCCCAACAGCTCCTGCAGGTCGCCCGGCTCGCCATGGAAGCGTGCGGCTTCGTCGATATCGAATTCGCACAGCACACCCTTGCCGGCGTACACCTTCTCCAACCCGCGCACGATCTCTTCGGCGTTGGATTCGATCGGCAACGGCGCGGAGAACAGCTTGTGGCCCGACGATGCGGCGCGCGCCAACTGGTAGGACACCAGGTTGTTCATGCGCCGCAGCTGCACATCGAATTCCTCGCGCAGGTCCTGGTCCTGGGCGCCGCTGTCGAGCTGCGTGCGCAACACCGCCAAGGGCGTTTTCAGGCTGTGCGCAAGATCGGCCAGCGTATTGCGCTGGCGCTCGAGATTCTCGCGCTCGCTTTCGATGAAGGCATTGATGCTGTCGGTCAGCGGCTCCAGCTCGCGCGGGTGGCGCTCGCTCATGCGCTCGGTCTCGCCGCGCTGCACCTTGGTCAGCTCGGTGATCACGCGCCGCATCGGGCGCAGGCTCCACTGCAGGATGACGGTCTGCAGCAGCAGCAGGATCAGGCCGGCGCCACCCATCCAGAACCACACCCGGCCACGGAACACCCGCAACTGCGCACCGAGTGCGCGCGAGTCTTCCATCACGTAGATGGTGTACGGGAATTCAGTGGCCGGATCGGCATCGGCATCCCACACCAGGCCCAGGCCATAGCGGTACACCGAGCCCTGGCTGCCGTCGATCTGCACCATCGGCAGCGGGCCTTCGAAGACTTCCTGGCGCGGCGCCAGCATGCCGCCACCCACGGTGGGCAGCATGGGGCCTTCGGCCGACATGGAGTTGCCCTTGCCGTCGGGCATGACGACCTGCAGGTACAGGCCGCTGCCGGGGACGTCGAAGCGCGGATCCGGTGGCTGCTCGCGGATGTACAGCGAGCGGTCGCGCGTGAAGTCGATGCCGGCCGCATAGGCGGTGGCATAGTTCTTCAGGCGCTCGCGCAGGTTGGCGCGCGCGGTATCGGCGAACGCGGCATCCAGTGCGTAGCCGGCGATCGCCAGGAAGGCGAGCAGGCTCACACTGGCGGCCAGCAGCTGGCGCGCCTGCAGGGAGCGCGGCCGCCAGCGTCTAAAGAACCACAGACGGCCTGACATCATCCAATCGCCGTATTACGGCTCAGCCCTCGTTGCGCGGAATCGCGAAACGATAGCCGCGGCCACGCACGGTTTCGATCGGCTTGAGTTCGCCGTCCGGATCCAGCTTCTTGCGCAGGCGGCCGATGAACACTTCCAGCACGTTCGAGTCGCGGTCGAAATCCTGCTGGTAGATGTGTTCGGTGAGGTCGGCCTTGGAGACCAGTTCACCGGCATGCATCATCAGGTATTCCAGCACCTTGTACTCGTAGCTGGTGAGGTCCACATTGCTGCCGGCAACGCTGACGGTCTGCGCGGCAAGATCCAGTGCGACCGGACCGCATTCGAGCGTCGGCTTGCTCCAGCCCGCGGCGCGGCGCACCAGCGCGTTGACGCGTGCCAGCAGCTCTTCGACGTGGAACGGCTTGACCAGATAATCGTCGGCGCCCTGCTTGAGCCCCTCGACCTTGTCCTGCCAGCTCGAGCGCGCAGTGAGGATGAGCACGGGGAACTTCTTGCCCTCGTTGCGCAGCTCCCTGATCAGCTCCATGCCCGACATCTTGGGCAGGCCCAGATCAATGATGCCCACGTCGAACGGCACTTCCCGGCCCATGTACAGACCTTCCTCACCGTCCTGTGCTGCGTCGACGGCATAGCCTTCGCGCTTGAGCCGGGCTGCAAGGGTTTCCCGCAGCGGGGCTTCGTCTTCGACCAGAAGGATACGCATGAACTCTCCCTAGTGTCCTGGGTGTGGCCCGGGGGCCAGTGGCTAACAGATGACTGCGGACAACTATCCCCGTTCAGGGGTTATCGCCGCGTAGTGATGACATATCCGAACGCGGCGTGCGGGGCTGTGAACGTGCGGGGGCAGGATCGTCCATATAGCGGACACGCCCCCGGTCATCCATGTATTTCACGCGGTTGATGTCACGACCGTCGTAGGGAACCCGCTCTGCGCCGAGGATGTGTCCACCGGTGGTCCGCTGGACCCGGCGCACGGCGTCGGACAGCGAGCGCTCCTGTGGAGCGCCTCGCGAGGCCCGCACCATCGCTTCGGCTCGGGCCGGATCCGGCTGGGGAGCCTGTGCGCCGGCACTGCCAATGGCAGCAACGGCACCGCTCGCCAGCAGGGCGACAACGGCAATACGGCGGTGGCGGGTCACGGAGAACATCGGGTCTGATCCTAGCGGAGCGCGTCAAAACGTTCAAAAGTTGTGAATCGGCAACCGCCAGCCAGGGCCAGCGCTTTACGAATCTTTTGCAAATTCTTGGTTTTACGCAGTGAATCCGGTCTGAACTTTTCTGACCGCCGCCTCGCTTCGTTCATCTAGGTGAACATTGACGGCTACTTCTGCCGCGATGTCAAGCGTCAACTGTGACGGGCCTCACGCTGCGACGCGTTCTGCCTGGTCGCGGGTGATGGTGAGCGCCTGCTCGATCAGGCCCCAATCGGTGCCGGGGCGGTGTGCGCCCTCGCTGAGCACCTGGCGGAAGGCGCGGCCGCCCGGCTGCCCGTGGAACAGGCCCAGCAGGTGGCGGGTGATGTGCTTGAGCGCGAGCCCTCGCGCCAGCTGCGCCTCGATATAGGGGCGCATGGCGCGCAGCAACGCCTCGCGTGGTTGCAGCGCAGCACCGGTCTGCGCGGCCTCCAGCTGATGCAGCACGTAGGGGTCGTGATAGGCCGCGCGGCCCAGCATCACGCCGTCCAGGGCAGGCAGTTGCGCCTGCGCGGCGTCCACGCTGGCCAGGCCGCCGTTGAGCACGATCTGCAGCTGCGGACGGTCGGCCTTGAGCCGGTGCGCCCAGTCGTAGCGCAGCGGCGGCACTTCCCGGTTTTCCTTGGGCGACAACCCCTTCAACCAGGCATTGCGGGCGTGCACGATGAACATCGCACTGCCGGCGTTGGCCGATTGATCGACGAAGTTGACGAAGTTTTCGTAGTCGTTGTCTTCATCCACGCCTAGGCGGCATTTCACCGTGACCGGGATGTCGACCGCGGCCACCATGGCCGCCACGCACTCGGCCACCAGGGCCGGTTCGCGCATCAGGCAGGCACCGAAGCGCCCGGCCTGCACCCGGTCGGAGGGGCAGCCGCAGTTGAGGTTGACCTCGTCATAGCCCCAGTCCTGGGCAATGCGCGCCGCCTGCGCCAACAGGGCCGGATCGCTGCCGCCCAGCTGCAGGGCGAGCGGATGCTCGCTGCCGTCGAAGCCCAGCAGGCGCTCACGGTCACCGTGGATCACGGCGTTGGCGTGCACCATCTCCGTGTACAGCCGCGCGCCCGGGGCCAGCAACCGGTGGAACACGCGGCAATGGCGGTCCGTCCAGTCCATCATCGGGGCAACGGACAGGCGCAGGGAGGCGGCGTAGCGGTCTGCGGGGGCGGCAGGCAGGGTCATGGGCGTCGGGATCAGGCAGGAATGGCTGGCTTTGCCAGCGCGATCAATAGTTTACACCGATCGGCTGAACGCCAAGATCGGGGCTCGGCGGGGGACGCCTCGGTGCAATGGTTGCACTAGTGCAATGGTTGCACTAGGATCGCTCCAGGCCGACGCTCGTCGGACTGCCGAACTGCACCGTCACCATGTACCCCGCCGACCAATCCATGAACCACAAGCACTTCCTGCTGACTGCGGTGATGGCCATTGGCCCTACGCGACTGGCGCTGCGCTATGCCGATGACCAGGCATTCGAGCTCGACCTGGGCGGGGTAATCAAGAAGCATCCGACACTGGCCAGATTGCGCGACCCTGACGTGTTCGCACAGGTGGAACCCGATGAGTGGAATCGCGGCGTTGTCTTCGCAGGCGATGACGACTTGACCTTGGCGAGCGACAACCTGCGCGCCATGGCAATTGAACAGTCGGGAGAGTTCTCGCACCAGCAACTGCTGGTGTGGATGAACCATCATGCGATGACGTTGGATGCGGCCGCGGCTGCGTTGGATGTCAGCCGGCGGATGCTGGCCTATTACCGCAGCGGCGAAAAGCCCATTCCTCGGACCGTTGGCCTGGCGATGCTGGGTTGGGACGTATACCTGCTGCGCGGCTCGCAACATGCCTTCGAGTACGACGCTGCGGCGTGAGGCGAGCCCGCCATCATCCGCTGAGCCTAGAACGACTGGCTATCACCTTCCAGGAGACGTCCGCCGGACACGGTAGTCGTTTGGATGAATCCTGGCGTTTCCTTGATCGTGACGAAGTCGACGGCGGCCAGACTTTTTGAAAGGACTTCACCAGCAACGTTTAGATCACGGACGTAGACGATCAACGACGATGTCTTTACGTCAACTTCCGACGCGTACTCGATTTTTGCCTTGGTCAGCTGCACCCCAATCTCGTCCTGTGCTGCCCGAAGCAGCTCCAGCGAGCGAGGCGCTGTCTCAGCAACATACACTGGATCAACTGTGTAGGCCGCGAGTTGCTTTACAGCATTTTCGGTAAATCGGACTACGACCCTGAACTCGGGATCGTGCCGGATGTAAAGGCCAGCGAACGTGTCAGGCTGCTCCCTCTGCAATCTTCCGTTCAATTTCCCAGCATCCCGCTCCATTTGCATTCGCTTTGAGGCTTCAGACGTGCTGATGCGCTGGTACTCAGCATAGTGCTGTGTGGCGGCATCTTTATTCTGAGCGAGCGCTTCGTCCACGAAGATCGGCGCCAACGCTAGTGCGATAGCATAAAAATGGGGTAACGGCGCATGTAAAAGCTTCATCGAATGTCCTTTGCGGCATGAGCGCTGAAGCTCAACTCATGTCTCAGACGCGCGCGCGCCGCTCAAGTACGCTGCGCCATCGAAAGTTGGACATGAGATATGGAAAGCACCTTATTTGCTGAGCTCCTGGCAAGCGTGGCCGAGGCAGACGCGATCCTGGACGGCAGGCGCACGCCATCGCGCGAAATCCACGTCAGTCCCGGTCCAGGACACGCAGGCCAGTCACCTGAACCCCGCCAGTGGCGTGCACCTTCGTGCGCCGCCACCGGCGAGTCATCGCTTACATCCCGCGTGCGCGGTTCTGCTCGCGTTCCTGGTGCTGGTTCTGGCTCTGCGACTGGTTGAGGTCGTCAGCCTGGCGGGTGCTGCTTTCCACCGTCTGCGAGATGGCCTGGCTGTGCTCGACGCAGGCGCGCTTGGCGGCGGGGTCGCCCACGTTGCCCTGCACGGCGAACACACCGGAGCCGTCGAGGCGGGCAACGACCGTGTCGATCTGCTGCATGCCCGACGCCTTGGTGGCCACCACCAGCTGGCCGGCGGCGCGGTCGAGCTGCTCGGCGTCGGCAAACAACGGCCGCATGCCGGCCTGCGTGCGCTGTTGCTCCATGGCGTGCAGTTTTTCCTGCGCCTGGCCGAAGCGTGCGTTGTCGGGGTGCGATGCGTCGCGCATGCTGGGCTCGGCCTGTGCCGGCGCGCCGCGCTTGGCTTCGATGCTCGCATCCAGCTGGCCGAGGGTCTTCTCGCCCGCCTTTCCGTCGTTCTTCAGGCCGTGGTCGAGCTGGAACTTCGTCACCGCCGCACGGGTGTCGTCGCCGAAGTAGCCGGTGGTCGACAGCGGATTGCCGTCCGCACCCTGGTAGCCCAGCGCCGCCAGCTTGGTCTGCATGCCCTTGACCGCGTCGCCGCGCTCGCCGTGCACCATCACGCCATCGGCCATCGCGTTCTGCGCGGGCTGGCCCGGCTGTGAGCGGGTGTGCGTGTTCGGGACCAGGGTGAGGCGATCATTGAGCATGTCGCCCAGGTACTTGCGGTACTGCTCCGGCTCCAGCTCGATATGCGCGTGCACCGCGCCCGGCGTGCCGGCGTCGGACTGGCGGATCAACGGCGCGCCGTATTCCACGTAGTCGCCGGTCTTGTACGGCGTGGTGCCGCGCGCGCCGTGCAGCACCTGGCCGACCAGTTCGCGATCCGGGTGGCCTTCGGGCTGGCTCCAGATGCTGATCGAGTTCCACTTGTCCTGGTTGACCTGCGCGTAGCCGGCCACCGGGGCGGGGATCATGATTTCCCGATCACCGCGCGGGTTGGTCAGGATCAAGTCCTTGTGCACCAGCGGAATGCCGTTGCGGTCGCCACGGTTGCGGACGGTCTCCAGCTCGCCCTCCACCATTTCGGAATGGCGGTCGGCCAAGGCTGCGTTGCCCGTACGCACGGCTTCGCGGTTGGCATTGGGGTGGTGGATCTTCATCTCGCGGAAGGCGTCCTCACCACTGGTGCCGTGCGCGATGGTGCGGTTGGTGCTGCCGTTGCCGAACGGCTCGACCACCCGGATGCGCTCGCCACTGGTGAGGTCGGCGGCGGCGGCGGCAGCGGCGGCCGTCGGGGCTGCCTGCGTCGAGGGCGTCTGTGTCTGTGACGGTGTCTGTGTCGGTGCCGCTTGCGTCGGTGCAGTCGGCGCGGTCGGTGCAGCGGGCCCCGCAGATTGCGCGGGCTCATGCTGGCGCGCGGCGGCAGCCAGCGCACCCAGAGTGTTTGCCCCCGCCTTGCCGTCAACCGTCAGGCCGTGGGCCTGCTGGAATTCGCGCACCGCATGTTCGGTGTTGGGACCGTAGTGCTTGTCGGCCGTCAGCGGCTGGCCGTCCTTGCCGGTATAGCCGGCCTGGATCAGCTTGTTCTGCAGGGCCTCGACCTCGGTACCGCGCTCACCCGGCGTGAGCATGCCGTCGGCCATCGGGGCCGCGCCGCCTTGGCGGCGACCCTGCTGGCGCGGTTCGGGCTCGCCGAACGCCTGCTGGTAATCCTTGCCTTGGTACGCCTCGGGGTTGCGGTTGACCTGGTCATACCGCGCCAGCGCGACCAGCGAGGTCTCTTCCTTGAGCGCACGGTCACGCAGCGAGTCCCACAGGGCCGGCGAGCTTTCGAAATGGCGCTGCACGTTGTCGTGCTTGTAATCCTGCGCGGCGCGCACGATCTGTTCGTCGGTCAGGTCGGCGAGATTGAAGTTCTCGCCATAGGCCGCCTTGAGCCCGTTGTGGAACACCGAACGGGTCATGCCGCGGTACTGCACCGAGGTGCTCCACAGCGCGTCCTGCACGGCGGGGCCACGGTCGGACAAGTCCACACCGACCGCCTTCAGGCGATCCATCTGGACGTCGTAGTACTTGTGCTGGATGAAGTCGTGCTGATCCTGGGCAAAGGCGGCGGGATGGGCGGCAGCCACTTCCTTCCAGCGCTCGGTGAACGCGGCGGTGCCCGGCTGCAGGCCGGTGAACTCGCTGGCGTAGCGCGACGCACGTACATACTCGGCGGCGCCACCGACATTGGTGGCGTACTGGTAGCTGCCATACGAGACGCCACCGTGATCGCCCTGCCCCGTGGACACATGGCCAGGGCCGCGGCCGCCGGTTTCGTACTGCGCGGAGGTCTGGCCGCGGTGCCAGCTGTCCATCGCCTGTTTTGCCTGGGTAACAACATCCATTTCCTGCACTCCTTTGCGGGGGTTACTTCGAGATGAGGGCTTCGAGCTGGTCGGCGCGGTTGGCGGTACGGTTGATGCGGCACGACTGCGCGTCCAGCATCTGGCCCTGCCCGTCCTGATCCGGGTTACCGGCGCAGTAGCGGTTGGTGTCGCTCATGTAGGCGGCCTGCTCGTCCATCACGTCGTCTTTGAACTTGCCGTCCGGACCGTCGGCGATCTTGCTGACCGCCGCAACAAGGCGGCGGTCCTGCCAGGCCAGCTCCTCGTCACCGCACGCCTGCAGCGCAGGGGTCACCGCATTGCTGGCCTTCACGCATGCGCTGTACTGCGGGCGCAGGTTCGCCTTGCGGTAGGATTCGTCCGGGGTGCGCGGCCCCATGTCCTCTGCTTCCATGGCGAGGTCCGCAGCAGACAGTTCGTGCTTGCCCGGCTGGGCTGCCGGTGCCTCGGCGGCCGTCGTAGCAGGCTGGGCCGCAGCGGCGGGGGCCGATGCCTGCGCGTCCGGGCTGTTGGGTGCCACGGGACCGCCGAGCGTTACGGCCTCGGAACTGGGCGCCTGGCAGGCGGCAAGGGCGAGACTCAGAGCCAGAATGCTCCAACGTCGGTTGCGGTACAGGCCGCGACGGAGGCCAGAAATTGGGTTCACTACATGCATCGTTCGCTTCTCCTTGCGGGTGGCCGGCCATGAGCGGCACACCTCAGATATCGGGTTTCCATTCTGCGCGGCGATCATGACGCCGGCGATGCGCTGACCGCATCGGAGCGCCTACCCATCCCCCGGGCGGCGCCTCACGCGTGCACGATACCTGCGTCAATCCGTTGACGTCCAGCAGGCATTACAAGGAGAAATTGCGGGTTCCGGGCGTATATACAAGTGTCTTTCTCCGTGAGATCAACTACTTGTCACGGCGCATGCAGCGCTGCGCAGGCACAATGGGGCTTAACCTCTTTCTGCTCCACACGCCCATGCGCAGCGTCCGCCCCGCCTTGTTTGACCCCACTACCGAACAAGGGGTGCTGCGTCTGTCGATTGCGGCGTCGCTGCTGGTCGCGGCGTTTGCGGTGGCCTTCGGGCTGCTCGCCAACTCATCGCTCATCATCTTCGACGGCATCTACGGCCTGATCGATGTAGTGATGACATGGCTGTCGTTGCTGGTGGTGCGCCTGATCAGCATGTCCACCCACGTGGATGCGCTGCAGTCGCGTTTGAACCAGCGCTTCACGATGGGATTCTGGCATCTGGAGCCCATTGTGCTCGGTGTGAGCGGCACGCTGATGATCGGCGCAGCGTTGTATGCGGCCGTCAATGCGATCGATGCGCTGATGTCCGGCGGTCGTGAAATCGCGTTGGGGCCGGCCATTCTGTTCGCCGTGGTGTCGATCATCGTCGAGACCGGACTGGCGCTGTTCGTGCGCCGCGCCAACCGCATGATCGGCTCGGAGTTCATTGCCCTGGATGCGAAGAACTGGGTCGTGGCCGCGAGCATGTCCGCCGCCTATCTGGTGGCGTTCGTCGGTGGGTGGCTGCTGCGCGGCACGCAGTGGGCATGGCTGGTGCCCTACATCGATCCGGCCATCCTGCTGGTGGTGTGCCTGTTCGTGGTGGTCGCGCCGCTCGGCACGGTGCGGCAGGCACTGTCGGACATTCTGTTGATCACACCGGTGGACCTGCAAGCACATGTAGACGAGGTCGCGCGCGGCGTTGTCGCGCGGTATGGCTTCGTCGAGCACCGCAGCTATGTGGCCAAAGTAGGACGTGGCGAACAGATCGAACTGTTCTTCGTGGTGCCGGCCAACGACCCGCCGCGCCCGCTGGTGGAATGGGACCAGCTGCGCGACGAGATTGGTGAGGCGCTGGGCGAGGAATCGACCGACCGATGGCTGACGATCATGTTCACCACCGATCGTGAGTGGACAATCTAAGCGAGTTCGGCGCTAGGCAATCTGTACGCCCTGCTTCCACTGCCGTGGCGACTGCCCGGTCTGCGACTTGAACGCACGCGACAGCGCCGCCTCGCTGCCGTAGCCCACGTCGATGGCGATGCGCTTGAGCGGCTGGCCCTTGCGCAGCGCCTGCTGCACCAGGCGGGTGCGCCAGCCCTGCAGGTAGTGGCCGGGCGTGCTGCCGATGGTGTCGCGGAAACTGTCGGCGAACGCGCTGCGCGACATGCCGGCGCGCTGGGCGAGGGATTCGAGCGTCCATTCCTGTGCCGGTGCTTCGTGCATGGCCACCAGCGCATGACGCAGACGCGGGTGCGCCATGCCGGCGAGCAGGCCGACGCGCAGCTGGCCGCTTTCCATCAGCGCGCGCAGGATCTGGATCATCACCACTTCGAACAGCCGGTCCAGCAGCGCCTGGCGGCCGCAACGCTGGGCGAAGGCCTCGTCGAACAGCACCGACAGGATCGGCTGGCCGCCGTACAACTCCTGCAGCGGCAGGCAGATCACCGGCGGCAGCGCGGCGGCGACCGGGTTGTTGCCGCCGCCTTCGAACTGCAGGTGGGCGCAGGCGAAGTCGGCCCCCGAGGTGGCGTCGGTGATGAAGCGGTGCGCCAGCGGGCGCGGGTACACCAGGACGCTGGGTTGGGTAATCTCGAGCACGCTGCCGTCGGGGTGCTCCACCCGCACCTGGCCGTCGCGGATCAAATGCAGCTGGCCGCGCTCGCCGTCGGCGGGCAGGTCGTTGATGCCGCACAGCGCGCCCGCGTGGAAGACCTCGGCATTGACCGCGAAGCGGCCCAGCAATGATTGCAGGCGGTCGACCATTCCGGACTCCAGATCAAGTTTTCTGGACCTTATGTTGCCACACGTCCGCCCCGGTGGCGCACAGTACACCTCACCAACCGGTCCATCCCGTTCACTGCCAGGAGATTCCCATGTCGATTGAAAAGGTTCTGTACACCGCCACCGCCACTGCCACCGGCGGCCGCGAAGGCCACGCCACCTCGTCGGACAAGGTGCTGGACGTTCAGCTGTCCACCCCGCGCGAGCTGGGCGGCGCCGGCGGCCCGGGCACCAACCCGGAGCAGCTGTTCGCGGCGGGCTATTCGGCCTGCTTCCTGGGCGCGCTGAAGTTCGTGGCGGGCCAGGCCAAGGTCGCGCTGCCGGCCGAGACGAGCATCACCGGCAACGTGGGCATCGGTCAGATCCCGACCGGCTTCGGCATTGAAGTGGCGCTGCAGATCAGCGTGCCGGGTCTGCCGCGTGAGCAGGTGGAGGAGCTGGTGCAGAAGGCCCACATCGTGTGCCCGTATTCCAACGCCACCCGCGGCAACATCGACGTGACGCTGACGGTGGTCTGAAAAAAATGGGCGGATGCCGGTCGCATTGACCGTGCATCCGCCCATCCCACCGCGGTGGATCCCGTTTCCGGGATGCATTGGGGTTGTTCGGTTATTTTTCCGGCGTGAGGAGCTGCACAACACTGGAGAAATCCAGCTTGCCGCGGCCTGCCTGGTGGTTCATCGAATACAGGTTCCGCGCCAGTTCGCCCAGCGGGATCGAGGCGCCCACGCTCATGGCCGCTTCCACGGCCAGGCCCATGTCCTTGAGCATGAGGTCGCTGCCGAAGCCGCCGCTGTAGCCGCGCGATGCCGGCGCGTTTTCCAGCACACCCGGCCACGGGTTGCACACTTCGGTGGCCCAGCTGCGGCCGGTGCTGACCGCCATCATCTGCGACAGCACTTTCGGGTCCAGCCCATGGGCCACACCCAGCGCGATGGATTCGCCGGTCACGGCCATGATCACGCCCAGCGCCATGTTGTTGCACAGCTTGGCCACCTGGCCGGCGCCGCTGGCACCCACGTGGAAGATGTTCTTGCCCATCGCCTGCAGCAGCGGGCGGGCGCGTTCCAGCGCATCGGCTTCACCGCCGACGATGAAAGTCAGTGTGCCGGCCTGTGCGCCTGCCGTACCGCCGGACACCGGCGCATCGAGCATCTGCAGGCCGCGTGCGGCCGCCGCTTCGGAGACCTTGCGCGCGGTGGCGGGGGCGATGGTGCTGCAGTCGATGACCAGCGCGCCGCCGGGAATGTCGGCCAGCAGACCGTCGTCGCCCAGGTACACGCCCTCGACGTGGCGGCTGGCCGGCAGCATCGAGATCACCACTTCGGCGCCGGTCAGCGTATCCAGCGCGGAGCTGGCGGCGGTCGCGCCAGCGTCGACGGCGGCCTGCACGGCGGCCGGCACCAGGTCGAATACGCGCACGGCGTGGCCGGCCTTGGCAAGGTTGGCGGCCATCGGGCCACCCATGTTGCCCAACCCGATGAATGCAATACGGCTCATGCGTGGCTCCTTTCAGGGACAGTGGCACCCAGGTCGGCCAGCGGATGTGCGGCCTCGGACCAGGGCGAAGCGAAGAAGGTGTCGGCCCACGCCACAGTGGCCTCAGCCAGGGTGCGCGGCTGCCAGTGCGGGGTGCGGTCCTTGTCGATCAGCAGCGCGCGGATGCCTTCGGCGAAGTCGCCGTGGGCGGCCGCATGCAGCGCGGCGATGTATTCGAGCCGGTAGACCTCGGCCAGCGATGCGCCGTCGGTGCGCTGCTGCAGCTCCCACGCCAGGCGTGCGGAGCCGGGCGCGCCGGCCGCAAGCGTGGCCTGCGCGGTCTGCAGCCACGGGTCTTCGGTCTGCAGCGCGGCAATGGCGTTCACCACGGCAGGCACATCGTTGCCGTCGCACAGCGTGTCGATCAGGGCGGCATTGCGCAGCAGCGGACCGGTGGCGGCATCGCTGGCGTGCTGCTGCAACAGTGCACTGAGTTGTTCGTGGTTGCGCTTGGTGTCGTTGCTCCAGTGCACGTCGGCCAGCGCGTTGAACACGTCTGCGCGCTGCGCCTCGGCGATATGGATGTCCGCCATGCCCGCAAAGATGGCATCGCCGGCATTGAGCGGCGCACCGGTCAAGGCCAGGAACAGGCCACCCTTGCCGGGCACGCGCGGCAGCAGCCAGCTGCCGCCCACGTCGGGGAACAGGCCGACCGTGATTTCCGGGAAGGCCAGTTTCGAACGCTCGCTGACCACACGGTGGCTGGCCCCGGACATGAGGCCGATACCGCCGCCCATCACGATGCCATGGCCCCAGCACAGGATCGGCTTGGGATAGGTATGGATGGCGTAGTCGACGCGGTATTCCACATCGAAGAACTCGGCCGCGTAGGCGTTGTCGCGGATGTCGCTGCGCCCGGCATCGCGATAGGCACGCATGCTCTGGTACAGGCTGTGCAGGTCGCCGCCGGCGCAGAACGCCTTTTCGCCGGCGCCCTGCAACACCACCAGCGCGATGCTTTCATCGGCGGCCCAGGCGCTCAGCCGCTCCTGCAGCAGGTGCGCCATGGGCAGCGAGAAACCGTTGAGGGTGCGCGGTGCGTTGAGCGTGGCGATGCCGATGCGCGTGCCGTTGGCGGCCGCGCGCTCCTCGAACAGCACAGGCGCCTCGTCGCTGGGCTGCGGCGTGCTCATGCGTTCTTCCACTGCGCGGCGCGCTTTTCCAGGAAGGCGTTGACGCCCTCGGCCTGGTCGGCGCTGTCGAACAGATCCACGAACGCTTCGCGTTCGCTGACCAGCGCGGCCGCGTGCGTACCGGTGCGGGTGGCCTGCACCAGCGTCTTGCAGGCGGCAATGCTGGTCGGGCTCTGCTTGCCGGCCTTGTGCGCCCATTCCAGCGCCAGCGCCTTGGCCTCGCCCTTGCCGACCTTCTCCTCGGCCAGGCCGATGCGCACGGCGGTGTCGGCATCGATGCGCTCGCCGAGCAGGATCATCCGCTTGGCCCAGCCTTCGCCGACCAGACGCGGCAGATTCTGGGTGCCGCCGGCGCACGGCAGCAGGCCGACGGTGGCTTCGGGCAGCGCCACCTGCGCGTGTTCTTCGATGATGCGCAGGTCACAGGCCAGCGCGCATTCCAGCCCTCCGCCCATGGCGTAACCGTTGATGGCGGCAATCGACACGCCACGGAAGCCGGACAGCGCTTCGAAGGCTTCACCGAAGCGGCGCGCGGCCTCGCGTGCGGCGGCCTTGTCGCCGGAGGCGAACTGCTTCAGATCGGCACCGGCCGAGAAGAACTTCTCGCCGCCACCGGTGATCACCAGCGCGTAGATGTCGCGGTCGGCGTTCAATGCGCCCACCAGGTCGCGCAATGCGGACAGGCTGTGCACCGTCCAGGTGTGCGCGGGCGGGTTGTCGAGCGTCACCACCGCAACATGGACGTCGGCCTCGACCTTCAGGCCCACATGTTCGTGCTTGCGCCAGTCCATCATCGCAGTTCCTCTTCGGTGTTGAGCAGGTGGCGGGCGACGATCACACGCATGATCTCGTTGGTGCCCTCCAGGATCTGGTGCACGCGGCTGTCGCGCAGCAGGCGTTCGATCGGATATTCGCGGATATAGCCGTACCCGCCGTGGATCTGCAGTGCTTCGTTGCAGACCTGGAAGCCGGCATCGGTCGCGAAGCGCTTGGCCATCGCGCACCACACGTTGGCGTCGCTGGCACCGGCGTCGAGCTTGCGCGCGGCGGTATGCACCATCTGCCGCGCGGCCACCAGCTGGGTGACCATGTCGGCCAGCTTGAACTGCAGCGCCTGGAACTCGGACAGCGCCTTGCCGAACTGGCGGCGCTCGCCCATGTAACGGCGTGCGGCGTCCAGCGCGCCCTGCGCCGCGCCCAGCGAGCAGGCCGCGATGTTGATGCGGCCGCCGTCCAGGCCCTTCATGGCCAGCTTGAAGCCGCCGCCTTCGTCGCCGAGCAGGTTGCCCACCGGCACGCGCACGTTTTCGAAGGTGATGCCGCGGGTGGGCTGGCTGTTCCAGCCCATCTTCTCTTCCTTGCGGCCGTAGCTGATGCCGGCCAGGTCGGCCGGCACCGCCAGCGCGCTGATGCCGCCCGCACCGGCGCCGCCGGTACGCGCCATCACCACCAGCAGTTCGGTGGCACCCGCGCCGGAAATGAAGGCCTTCGAGCCGTTGAGCACGTAGTGGTCGCCATCGCGCACGGCGGTGGTCTTCAGCGAGGCCGCATCGGAACCGGCGCCCGGCTCGGTCAGGCAGTACGAGGCCAGCTTGCTGCCCGAGGACAGCGCCTGGCCCCACTCCGCACGCAGTACTTCCTGGCCCCAGCTGCCGACCATCCACGAGGCCATGTTGTGGATGCTGATATAGGCCGCCGTGGACGGGTCCACATTGGCGAGCTCCTCGATGACGACGGCGGCGTCCAGACGGCTCAGGCCGCTACCACCGACGTCGGGGTCCATGTACAAGCCACAGAACCCGAGTTCCCCTGCCTTGGCGATCGCCTCGCGCGGAAAGATGCCCTCCGCATCCCATCGCGCGGCGTGCGGCGCCAGTTCGGCCTGGGCGAAGTCGCGCGCAGCCTCTCTATAGGCCTGCTGCGCTTCTTCGAGTTCCGTCGTCATCGAGTTGCTCATAAACACTCCGTGCCCTTGCAGGCGCTTACTTCAGGCTGATCGTGGTGTTGACGCCGTGACCCAGGGTCTCGTCGTCGAACCAGCGCGCGGTAATGGTCTTGGTCTGGGTGTAGAACATCACCACCTGCTTGCCGTACGGGCCCAGGTCGCCGAGCTTGGAGGCGCGCGAACCGGTGAACGAGAACAGCGGCACCGGCACCGGAATCGGCACGTTGATGCCGACCTGGCCCACGTCGATCTCTTCCTGGAAGCGGCGTGCGGCGGCACCCGACTGGGTGAACAGCGCGGTGCCGTTGCCGTTGGGATTGCTGTTGATCAGCTCGATGGCGTCATCCAACGTTTCGGCTTCCAGGATGACCAGCACCGGCCCGAAGATTTCCTCGTCATAGATGCGCATGCCCGGGGTGACGCCGTCGAAGATGGTCGGGCCCACGAAGTTGCCCTTCTCGAAGCCGTCCACCTGCGGGTTGCGGCCATCGAGCACCAGCTTGGCGCCCTGCTCCACGCCCGAGGCGATCAGGCTTTCCACGCGCTCACGGGCGGCGCAGGAAATCACCGGGCCCACGTCGGTACCGGCCACGCTGCCCGCGCTGACCTTCAGCGTTTTGGCCTTGGCCACCAGGTCCGGCACCCACTCGCGCGCCTCGCCCACCAGCACCAGGGTGGAAGCGGCCATGCAGCGCTGGCCGGCCGCACCGAAGGCGGCACCGACCATGGCGTTGAGGCTCTGTTCCTTGTTGGCGTCCGGCAGCACCACGGCGTGGTTCTTGGCGCCCATCATGCATTGCACGCGCTTGCCGGCCAGCGAGGCGCGGTTGTACACGTGGGTGCCGACGCGGGTGGAACCCACGAACGACACGGCCTTGATGTCCGGGTGGTCGCAGATCGCGTTGACCACCTCTTCGCCGCCGTGCACGACGTTGAGCACGCCCTTGGGGATGCCCGCTTCCAGCGCCAGTTCGACCAGGCGCATGGTGACCATCGGGTCCTGCTCGGACGGCTTGAGGATGAAGGTGTTGCCCGTGGCAATCGCCATCGGGAACATCCACAGCGGAATCATCGCCGGGAAGTTGAACGGGGTGATGCCCGCGCACACGCCCAGCGGCTGCAGCAGGGTGTAGGTGTCCACGCCGTTGGCCACGTTGTTGGCCAGTTCGCCCAGCTGCAGGTTGCCGATGGCGGCCGCATGTTCGACCACTTCCAGGCCGCGGAACACATCGCCTTCGGCATCGGGCACGGTCTTGCCCTGCTCGGCGCTGAGGATGTGGGCCAGCTCGCTCATGTGCTCGCGGATCAGCTGCTGGTACTTCAGGAAGATGCGCGCGCGGGTGCCGATGGGGGTCTTGCGCCAGGTCTTGAACGCTTCCTTGGCCGAGGCCACGGCGGCGTCCACTTCGCTCACCGTCGCGAACGGCACCTGGGCCAGGACGTCCTGGGTGGCCGGATTGACCACGTTCTGCCAGCGCGAGCTGGCCGATTCGACGAACTGGCCATCGATCAACATGCGGATACGGGGCGCTGCAACAGTCATGGCAATACCGGCGGGATGCGAAAGGTGATTGGCATTATTCACAGCCCGCCCCTCGATTTCCGGGCTGTCTACGCTTAATCTGGCCAACGCCCGATACGATTTCTGTTAATTCTGTGAATAGCCAGCTCCCCCTCCGTCAGATCGGCCTGCGCCTGCTCAAGCTGCGCGAGCAGCGCGGCTACAGCCAGGCCGACCTCGCCCGGGCGCTGGGGCTGTCGGCCAGCTACCTGAACCAGATCGAGCGCAACAAGCGCCCCCTTACCCCGGCCGTGCAGCAGAAGCTGCGCGAGGTGTTGGGCGACGTTACCGAGCTTTTCGACGTCGATGAGCCCGCCGCGCTGCAGGAAGCGCTGGGCGAGACCCTGCGCGACCTAGGCCTGGACGAGGTCAGCGGCACCGAACTGCGCGCCATGGCCGGCAACCTGCCGCAGATCAGCCGCGCCCTGCTCGACCTGCACCGCCGCCACCTGCTGCTGCGTGAGCACGCCGCCGCGCTGGAGTTCCAGCTGGGCGACCCGCAGGCCGGGCAGGCGCTGCCGGCCGGCGACCAGGTGCGCGACTTCTTCAACCGCATGCATAACCACATCCCGGAACTGGACGACCTGGCCGAGCAGCTGTTCGGCGAATGGGGGCTGGTGGCCGGGCATGTGGCGCCGCGCCTGCGCCAGCTGCTGGCCGACCGCCACGGGGTACTGGTGGAAGTGGCGCCACTGCAGGCCGGCCGCGAGAAGCGGGTGTATGACGGCGGCAGCCGGACGCTGTGGCTGCCCGACTATCTGGAAGCGGGCCAGCAGGCGTTCCAGATGGCGGCCGAGCTGGCGCTGCTGGGCTACGCGGCGCAGATCGATGCGGTGATCGCGCGCGCCGGCTTCCGCGAACCGGAGCAGATCGCGCAGGCGCGGATCGGCATGTCCAACTACTTCGCCGGCGCGCTGGTCATGCCGTATGCGCAGTTCCTGCGCGCGGCCGAGCACAGCGCCTACGACATCGACGCGCTGGCGCACCGCTTCGGGGTGGGTTTCGAGGCGGTCTGCCACCGGCTCAGCACGCTAGCGCGGCGCAGCGCACCGGGGCTGCCGTTCTTCTTCATCCGCGTGGACCGCGCCGGCAACGTGTCCAAGCGGCATTCGGCCACCGATTTCCACTTCTCGCAGGTGGGTGGCTCGTGCCCGCTGTGGATCGTCTACGAGGCCTTCAACCAACCCGGGCGGGTGCTGACCCAGACCGCGCGCATGCCGGACGGGCGTCGCCACTTCTGGCTGGCCCGCCAGGTCAGCAGCGGCCCGGTCGGCCATGGGCAGCCGCGCAAGACCTTCGCCGTGGCGCTGGGCTGCGACCTGCAGCACGCCGAGCGGCTCATCTATTCGCGCGGGCTGGATATCCAGAGCCCGGGCAACTCGGTGTCGATCGGGCCGGGCTGCCGGGTGTGCCCGCGCGAGGACTGCATGCAGCGCGCGTTCGCGCAGTTGCCGGGGCGGGCGTAGCCGCGTGCCGGCCAGAGGCCGGCGCTACCGCTATTGACCGCGTTGCGGTCAATAGCTTGGCGTCACCTTCATCTGCGGCAGCGGGCGTGGCGCGCCGTCGGTGAGGTCCGGGCCGAGGTCTTCCCAGGTCTGGCCCTGCTCCACCATCAGCCGCCACAGCTGCTGCGATTCGCGGCGCTTTTCTTCGGAAGTGAACCGGTACGACGGCGGCGGTGGTTCGCCGTGCGCGACCGATTCGTAGGCCCCCTGCCACGCACCCACGCGCTGTGCAGGATCATCCGTACGCGCCACCTCCAGCGTATAACGCTGATACGCCGAGGCCAGATTGCGCCAGCGGATCCAGTAGTGGTTGGCGAACGAGAAATCACAGAAGCGCTCGCCGGCCACGCTGCCCTTGGCGGCGATGCGGCTCAGCACCGCCTGCGGCATGTCCAGGTTCATGCCGCCTTCGTCGCCCTGCAGCGACACATGCACGATGCGGTCGCGATAGCCGGGCGCGCGCGCCTGCAGCACATCGCGCCAGTTCTGCATGGTCGATACGATGGAGAACAGGAAGCCGGACATCTCCGCCGCCGCCAGCGGCCGGGCGATGGACTGGTAGGTGCGCTGCCAGCCATGCCGGTTTTCGGTCGGCAGGAATACCGCCGCATTGATCGCGTCGGGCGAGTCCGGCGACGCGCGCAGCGGCTCGGCCTGGTGCGGGTAGACCAGATTGATGCCGAAGGTCGGCCAGCGCGGCAACGCGGCGTCGAACAGATGGATGGGGAAGTTGCTGCTGATCCCGCCATCGGAGAACCAGCACACCCGGAATGCGGTGATCACCGGGCCACAGCCGTGACCGCCACTGGTGAGCCCCTCCATGCTGTCGGCCACGTTGCGGTTGCCGTGCGGGGGCGCGGCGTCGGCGTCGGGTTCGCAGCGGCGTTCGCGCCGCGCCGGCTCGTGCAGCGGCACCGCGCTGATCAGCAGCGGAAAGCTCAGGCTCATCCGCGTGGCCACCAGCACCGGTAACTGGTCGCCTTCGGGCAGGCGGTAGTAGTCCACCCCGTCCACGTGGTTCGGCACGCCCGCGCGCGCCAGCAGCCACGCCACCACGCTGGCCGGGAACAGCTGCTCGAATTCGTCGCGCCGGAACCAGAACTGCGAGGCGCTGAACGGCAGCGTGCGCGGCTCGGTGTGCGACACGCAGGTGGTGATCATCTGCAGGCTGATCGCGTGCACGCCGGCCGGCTCGCCGCTGTAGCGCGGCGCGTTGTGCAGGTCGGCGAAGGTCAGCGGCTGGTCCAGCGGCTTGCCCGACAGCGCCTGCAGCTGGCCGTGCAGCCAGTCGGTCAGCGCGGGTTCGCTGGCGTCGGCCTGGGTGGCGCCCGAGCACAAGCCCAGCAGGTTGCGCCGCGCCACCCGCGCCACGCGCAGCGCCGAGGCCAGCACGCCGGCCCCGTACGCGCACAGCAGCGAGGGCAGCAGCGTGGCCCACATGCCATCCACCCCGGCCGCCAGCCAGCCGATGCCCAGCAGCCCCACCAGCGCGGCCAGCAGCTCCAGCGGGGCGATGGCGAACACCGCCGCCAGCAGGCACAGGATCTTGCGCGTCAGCCCGGCCTTGCCGGTGAGCATCACCAGCAGGCGGTAGGCGGTGCGTGCGCCGCTGGCGGGCTGGAACAGGCTGTAGATGAAGCCGCGCCGCGACAGCTGCGTGGACACCTCGGCCAGCCCGGGAAACCCTGCCTGCGGCCCCAGCGCCTCACCGGCCCGGCAGCGCCGGTCCCCCAGCGCGGCGGCGGCGGCGACCGCCGCGGCGATCGCCCCGGCCGAGGTGCCGCCGATGTTCTTGAACCGATATTCGCGGGCCAGCGACAGCACCGCGTTGGGATACACGATGCCGCTGGTGATGCCGCCCTTCATGACCAGATCGCAGTACTTGTCTGCCACGCTGCCGCCCTCTGTCCGCCCACCGCGCGTTGCCGCGCCAGCTGCCTTCCCTGGACCCACGAGACCTGCCTGTCAGTGCAGCGTCCCACCGCGACATGCCCGCCTTGTGACGGGAACGACAGGTGGTGACGCCATGGGCACAGTATCGCGCAGGCCCTTCTCAGGGCCTGAGAACGGGGCCGCAGTTGTGGCTACCGGTCGCCGGCGGCCGACTGCGGTACGCGGCGCACCTGCGAGAGGTCGTAGCCCAGCGCGGCAATCCGGGCCATGGCCTTCTGGTAGTCCTGGTCGGACATCTTCGGGCTGCGTGACATCAGCCACACGTAGTCGCGCTTGCTGCGGCCAACGATGGTCTGCTGGTAGTCGTCGTCCAGGTACACGATCACGTACTCGGCCTGGATCGGCCAGACGAACTGCATGCCCCACTCCGCCCCGTTGGTGCCTTCCTTGACCGTGCCGACCGGGTGCATGGTCTTCACCGGCGCCTGGAAGCTGCCCTTGCGGTAGGTGAAGGTGGTCTGGATGCGGCCATCCGGGCGCAGTTTGTAGGACTCCACCGCATCGAAGGCTTCGCGCTCGGGGCGGCTGGGAATGTGCGCAATCACATACCAGTCGCCCATGAAGCGCGGCACATCCACGTGCGCCACCGGCGGAATCGGGCGGGCATTGCCACCGCAGCCGAACAGCATGCCGGCGGCGAGCAGCGGAAGCAGGGGTCGTAGCTTCATGGCAGTTTCCTCGACGGGGAATCAGGAGCGGGCGAACAGGTAATGCGCCACCATCCACTGCTGCCCTTGCTGGTAGCCGAACAGCTCGGCGCAGGCCATCCAGAACATGCGCCAGCGCTGGAACCACAGCGCGGCGGACGCATCGCCATAGCCTTCGCGCAGCACCGCCATGACCGCGTCGCGGTTCTGGTCCTGGCGGGCGAGCCAGTGGTTGGCGGTGCGCTCGTAGTGGGTGCCGTCCAGCAGCCAGCGCTGCTGCAGGTGCAGGTGCTGCTGGAAGTGCAGCAGGGTGTCGGCAGCGGGCATCAGGCCGCCGGTGAAGAAGTGCCGGCCCATCCAGTTGTCATCACCCTCGGTCTCGAATGGATACATCAGCGTGCGGTGCACGAAGATGTGCACGAACAGCTTTCCGTCCGGGCGCAGCCAGTGCTGGATGCGCTGCAGCAGCCGCTCGTAGTTGCGCAGGTGCTCGAACATTTCGATGGAGATGCAGCGGTCGAAGCTGCCGTCGTCCAGCGCCAGCTGGTTCACGTCGCGGGTCAGCACGGTCACATTGTTGAGCCCGCGCGCGCGGCACTGGCCCATGATGTATTCGCGCTGGCTGTTGGAGTTGGACACGGCGGTGATGCGCGCGGCCGGGTAGCGTTCGGCCATCCACAGCGTCAGCGAACCCCAGCCGCAGCCCAGCTCCAGGATGTCCTGGCCGTCGGCCAGCTGGGCGCGTTCGCCGTACAGCGCCAGCATCGCGTCTTCAGCCTGGTCCAGGCTTTCGGTGCCGGTGGGGTAGTAGCAGCTGCTGTATTTCAGGCGCGCGCCCAGGCAGTCCTGGAAGAACGCGGCGGGCACTTCGTAGTGCTGGCGATTGGCCGCATCCACATGAAGCGCCAGCGGGCTGCGCGACAGCCCGGCGATGCGGGTGGCGAAGCGTTCGGCCTGCGCCTCCGTGCCGCCCGCGCTTTCCTCGCGCAGGCGCTGCGCACACTGCCGGCGGATGCCCAGCCGCAGCAGCGCATCCGGCAGCAGCCCGCGTTCGGCCATGCCGGTCAACCCGGGTGCGTAGTCCGGCAGAAGGATCTGATCTCGGGCGACATTCACGGTGAAGACTCCTTGCGGGGGGAGGTGGAAGAAGAGGGAAACCACGGGAACAGCATCGGGGTGGTGCGCTGGTACTCGCGGTAGTCCTCGCCACGGCTGCGCAGCGCCTGCGCCTCGGTGAACGGAATGCCGCTCACCCAGCGCAGGAACACGTACATCACCAGCGGCCCGGAACACGCCAGCCACCACAGTGGCGCGTGCACGGCCAGCAGCACGTAGGTGAACCAGTGCAGCCATTCGAAGAAATAGTTGGGGTGCCGCGAGTAGCGCCACAGTCCGGCGCGGCAGGTCTTGCCCTTGTTCGCAGGGTCGGCGCGGAAGCGGGCCAGTTGGTGGTCGGCCAGCGCCTCGCCGCCAACACTGAGCAGCCACATGGCGACCGCGGCGACGATCCATCCGACAGGAAGCGCTTCGCTCTGCGACACCGCCACGAACGGCAGTGCGAACAGCACGATCAACAGGGCCTGGAACTGGAAGAAACCGAAGATCTTGCCTTGATGGCCGTTCCAGTGGCGACGCAGGTGCTGGTAGCGCCCGTCTTCCGCCTCACTGCGCACCCGGCGCCACAGGTGCAGGGCCAGGCGCACTCCCCAAGCGCCCCCCAGAACGGCCAACGCGATGCGCGGTGTGACACTGCCCTCCCCTAGCAGTGCCAACAGCAGCGCAGAGGCGCCAACCCCTTTAGCCCACAACACATCCACCACGCCGATGTTCTGGTGCCGGCGCTGCCACCACCAGCCCCAGCACATGATCAGCGCGGCATACAGCCAAACCCACAGCAACAGCTTCATGAAGGTTCTCCAGTAGGGTGCACCGGCTGCGGCAGCGCAGCGGACTGCCAGCGCCGCGCGCAGGCGGCCAGCAGCGGCAATGCCAGCGACCAGCCGATGCCGAGCAGCACCACGCCCTGCCAGGCCGGCGCGGGGAACTGCACCGCGCTCCAGCCACGCGCCGCCGACAGGTACGCCAGCGGCGCCAGCAGCAGCCCAACCAGCGCGGCGGCCACCGGGTGGCGCTGCAGCACCGCGAACGAAACGGTCAGCGTCATCGCGAACGACGCCCACAGCGCCAGAATCCAGACCGGTGCCAGCCAGGTGGCGTCATGCGCGGCGTAGACCACGGCACCCGTCGTACCGGCAATGCCGTCCACCGCCAGGCCGCAGGCCATGGCAAGCACCATCAGTCTCAGTTCCACCCCGGGCTGCGCTGACAGCCACAACTGGCTGGCCACGTAGGCCGCCGCAGCCAACACCGCCGGCCAGCGCAGCCCGTGCCCGGCGCCGACCACGGCGCAGAGCCAGACCAGCTGGTTGCCGACCACGTTGGCCCAGAAGTGGCGCATCTCAGTGGCCACCTGCGATCAGCGCCGGGCGATATCCGGGGCGGGCCAGCAACAGCTGCGACACGCCGATGGAGCGCTCCAGGAAGCCGCCCTCGCAGTACGCCAGATAGAACTCCCACAGGCGGATGAAGCGTTCGTCGAAGCCCTGCCCGCGCACCGCCGGCAGCTGCGACAGGAAGCGGTGGCGCCAGGCGCGCAGCGTCAGCGCATACGAGGGACCGAAGTCGTGCTGCCCGATCAGCTGCAGGTCGCTGCTGCGCGTCTTGGCCGCCACCATGGCGTTGATCGAGGGAATGAAGCTGCCCGGGAACACGAAGCGCTTGATGTAGTCCACGCTGCGCCGGGCCTGCTCGTAGCGCTGGTCCTCGATGGTGATGGCCTGCAGCAGCGCCAGCCCCTCCGGCTTCAGCAGCCGGCCCAGCGTGGCGAAATAGGTATCGAGGTACTGCGCGCCGATCGCCTCGATCATCTCGATGGACACCAGCTTGTCGTACTGGCCCTCCAGGTCGCGGTAGTCCTTGAGCAGTACGGTCACCTTGTCCTGCAGCCCTGCATTGGCCACCCGCTCGGTGGCCAGCGCGTACTGCTCCTTGGAAATGGTGGTGGTGGTGACGTGGCAGCCATGGTGGAGCGCGGCATGCACCGCGAAGCCGCCCCAGCCGGTACCGATCTCGACCACGCGGTCGCCTGCGTTGAGCTGCAGCTGTTCGCAGATGCGCGCCAACTTGCGGTGCGATGCCTCTTCCAGGCTGTCGCCGGGCGCATCGAACAAGGCGGAGGAATACATCAGGTCGCTGGACAGGAACAGCGAGAAGAACGCATTGCCCAGGTCGTAGTGCGCGGCGATGTTGCGGCGGCTGCCCTCGCGCGTGTTGCGGCGCAGCCGGTTCCAGCCCTGCAGCAGCCACCCGCCCAGCCGCGCCGGGCCGCGCTCCATGCCGTCGAGCAGGTCGCGGTTGCGCACCAGCAGCTGCACCAGCGCCACCAGGTCGTCGCAGCGCCATTCGCCACGGATGTAGGCCTCGCCGGCGCCGACGCTGCCCTGTGCGGCCACGGCGCGGTAGAAGGCCGGGTTGTCCACCCACACGGTGACCTGCAGCGGTGCATCGGCCTTGCCGATCGTCACGTCGCCCAGTGCGTCGCGCAGCTGCAGCCGGCCGCCTTGCAGCGGCGCCAGCTGCGCCAGCAGGCGCCCGCGCAGGAAGGTTTCCAGCGCAGTGGGCTGGGCAAGCGCCAGCGGTCGGGTCATGTCGTTCATGGGTGCTTTCCCGCAATGGAAGGGTGGTCGTGCACGGGGGTGCGCTTGAGCCACAGGCGCAGCGCCTGCCAGTGGATGGCCGCCACCACCTGCACGGTCATCAGTGGATGGCGCAGCAGCACGTGGGCCAGGCCGCGGCCATCCAACGGGTGGCGCTGCAGTGAAAGATCGGCATCGAACTGGCGCTCGCCGTTGCGCCATACCTGCATGTGTACGTGCAGGTCGTCGCCCGGCGCGGTGAAGCGCCAGCGGTACTCGCAGTCCATCGGCATGAACGGCGAGACGTGGAACTGCTTGTCGAAACTCCAGCTCAGCGCGCGGCCCTGCTTGTCCGACTGCGCCACTGGCAGCACGTAGGCGTGGCGTTCCTTCCACGGCGTGTTGGTGATCTCGGCCACGATGCAATCCAGCGTGACCCCGTCGGCGGCATAGCAGTAGTAGAAGCTGACCGGATTGAACACATGGCCGGCATAGCGCAGGTGGGTGAGCAGGCGGATCGGCCCGGCCGGCGCCCGCCCCAGCGCGGCGGTGATGCGCGCGCGGACCGCATCGGCCAGCGGCTGGTCGGGGTCGCCCAGGTAATCGCTGCGGCGGAACTCGGCCACGTTGCGGCGGTTCACCGACCACAGCCAGCGCCCGCGGAACACCTCATCGATCTCATCCAGGTCGAGCAGCAGCTGCGCCACCGGGTAGCCGAACGCGTGCGCGTGCGGCGTGTGCCGGCGGTGCCGCATCCTGCCGCGATAGAGCGCGCTGGCTGTCATGCGGGTAGCCCGTGCGACAGCGGCCACCAGGCTTCGGTGTCCAGCACATGCAGTGCATCCACCACGCGCCGCGCACTGCGGATGCCGTCTTCGTGGAAGCCCCAACCCCAGTACGCGCCGGCGAACCAGGTGCGGCGCCGGCCCTGGATCTCCGCCCACCGCGCCTGCGCGCGCACCATCGCGTGGTCGTGCACCGGGTGTGCGTACTGCAGGGTGCGCAGCACCTTCTCGGGCGCGATCGCCTCGCTGCGGTTGAGGGTCACCACCAGCGGCGTGGGCGTGTCGATGCCCTGCAGCAGGTTCATGCAGTAGCTGACCGAGCAGGGCGCCATCGGGTCGTGCGGCACGTGCGCGTTCCATGCCGCCCACGCCTTGCGGTTGCGCGGCAGCAGGCGCGCATCGGTGTGCAGCACCACCTCGTTGGGCTGGTAACGGATCGCACCGAGGATGCTGCGCTCGGTGCCATCGGCGTCGGAGAGCAGGGCCAGCGCCTGGTCGCTGTGGCAGGCCATTACGATCTGGTCGAAGCCCTCCAGCCCGCCGGCGGTCAGCACGCGTACGCCGTGGTCGTGGCGCTCCACGCCCAGCACCGGGCAGCCGATGCGCTCGCGCACGTGCCAGCGCCGGCGCAGCGCTTGGATGTACTGCGATGAGCCGCCCTGCACCACGCGCCACTGCGGGCGACCACTCACCTGCAGCATCTGGTGGTTGGCCATGAACTGCACCAGGTAGCGCGCGGGGAAGTCGGCCAGGCTGGCAATCGGCGAGGACCACAGCGCCGAGGCCATCGGCAGCAGGTGCTCCTGGATGAAGGCGCCGCCATAGCGGCCCTGGTCGAGGAATTCGCCCAGCGACGGGCCTTCATCGCTGCCGTGCAGCAGCGCCGGGGCCTCGCGATAGAAACGCTTGAGATCGCGCAGCATGCCCCAGAAGCGCGGCGACACCAGATTGCGGCGCTGGCAGAACAGCGTGTCCAGCGAGGTGGCGTTGTATTCCACGCCGCTGCGCTCGCTGTGCACCGAGAAGCTCATCGTGGTGGGCTTCGATGCAACTTGCAGCTCATCGAACAGCGCGGTGAGCAGCGGGTAGTTCAGCGGATTGAACACAATGAAGCCGGTGTCCACTGCGTGCGTACGCCCGTCCACCTGCACCTGGTGGGTGTGGGTGTGGCCGCCGAGGTAGTCATTGGCCTCGAACAGCGTCACCTCGTTGCGCTGGCTGAGCCACCAGGCGCTGGCCAGGCCTGAAATTCCCGATCCGATCACGGCGATGCGCATGTCAGTGCTCCGCCTTGGCCAGCACCCAGGCCGGCACGGGTTTGAGGTCATGCACCAGCCGCAGCATCGCCATCGTGCGCAGCCCGTACCAGGTGATGTCCACTTCCCACCAATAGAAGCCCTGGCGCACCGTGCCCGGGAAGAAGTGGTGGTTGTTGTGCCAGCCCTCGCCGAAGGTGAGCAGGGCCAGCCACAGGTTGTTGCGGCTGTCGTCGCCGGTATCGAAGCGGCGGCGGCCGAAACGGTGGGCCAGTGAATTGATGGTTACCGTGGCGTGGAACAGCACCACCGTGGAAATGAAGAAGCCCCACACCAGCATCTGCCCACCGCTGGTGCCCAGCCCCGGCGCCACGCGTTCCAGCAGCGCGCCCAGCCCGTACAGCGCGGCGGCCAGCGCGACCGGTATCAGCGTGTCGAAGCGGTCCAGCCAGCGCAGCTCGGGGTACTTGGCCAGGTCCGGAATGCGCGCCCAGTCGGTCCGGAAGCCCTCGGCGGTAAGGAACCAGCCCATGTGGCTCCACCAGAACCCATGCACCGTGGGCGAATGCGGGTCGGCAGCGGTTTCGGTGTGGCGGTGGTGATTGCGGTGGTGTGCGGCCCACCACAGCGGGCCGCGCTGCACGCTGGACGCCCCGATGACGGCGAAGATGAACTGCACCGCGCGCGAGGTGCGGAAGGTACGGTGCGCGAAGTAGCGGTGGTAGAACGCGGTGATGGCGAACATGCGCAGCGCATACAGCGCCAGCGCCACGCCCACCGCCACCCATGACACCCCCACCCAGATGACGGCCAGGCAGGCCAGGTGCATGGCCACGAAGGGAATCGCCCGCAGCCAGTCCACGCGGTTGCCGCCCCCGTCTGCAGCCGGCTCAGCAGCGCCGGTATCGAACCAGCGCAGCACGGTGGCCCATGGGCCACGTGGCCCGCGGCCGGGGTGTTCGGGGGTGGAACGGGACAGCATGTCGCGCGTCTCCTGAGCGGTTCATCAGGAGATACGCAGGCGAGCGCCATTTGGATGCACCCCTTCCGAAAAATATCTTCGGAAGGGGTGTGGGTTACAGATTGGCGATGTCGCCCTTGGCGATGATCGGGCCGGTCGGAATGCCCTGCGGCGCGCCACCGGACGGTTCCAGCGTGATGGCCAGCATCGAGCCGTTCACGAGGACATCACGCAACGCGTCGGGCACCGCCACGGTGTGAGCGCGGTTGATCGAGACCAGGCCCAGCGAGCGCGGCTTGCCACCGGCGGGAATCAGCCACAGCTCCGGTGCGCGTCCGGCCGCATCGGCAGGGGCCGGCACGGGCACCATCAACACCTTGCCCTGTGCCTTGTCGACCGAGGCCAGCCAGCCCGGCGTGCCGTCGTCGTGCAGCAGCGGGGTGACCGGCTTGGTGGCCTGCTCCGGCTCGGCCGGGGTCGGCGCCGGCGTCGGCGTGACTGCCACCGGGGTCGGCGGCGCGGTGGGCGGCAACTGCTGGCGGTTGAACACCGCCACCAACGCCAGGGCTGCAGCCAGGGCGGTCATGCCCTGCCAGAAGCCGGTGCGCTGCCACAGCCTGGGCGTGGCGGCGACGGCGGCCGGCCAGCCCAGTTCGGTACGGATACGCGGCCACAGGTGCGCGGGCACCGTGGCCGTGCCCAGAGATTCCAGCAGCGGCGCCAGCCGGGTTTCCCATTGCTGCACCAGCCGCGCAAAGCCGGGATCGCTGGCAATGCGGCGTTCGGCCTCGGCACGCTGCGTGGCATCCAGCACGCCCAGCACGTACTCGCCGGCCAGGATGTCGGTGCTCGGCGGTTCGCCGTCGTCGGGAAGGTCGTGAAGGTCGCGGATGTTCATTGTTCCAGGCACACCCGCAGTTGGCCCAAACCGCGCCGGATCCAGCTCTTCACCGAGCCGAGCGGCGAACCGATGCGACGGGCCAGCTCTTCATAGCTGGAACCGTCTAGGAACGCGGCGCGGATCAGCGCGCGGCGCTTGCTTTCCAACGTGTCCAGGCAACGTGCCAGCCGCTCGCGGTCGGACGCCTGTTCGGCGGCCACCGGCGGCTGCGCATCGGCATCGGGCAGGTCGTCGATCACCGACAGGTCGTCCATCGCGCGCGGGGGTGCGGCGCGCAGGCGGTCAATCGCGCGGTTGCGCGCCGTCATGGAGAGCCAGGTCATGGCAGAGGCCTTGGCGGGATCGAACTGCCCTGCCTTCTTCCAGACCGTGGTGAAGACCTCCTGCAGCACGTCTTCGGCATCGCCGCGGTCGCGCAGCAGGTGCAGGCAGATCGCGAACAGGCGCCCGGAGGCCAGCTGGTACACGGATTCGAACGCCTGGCGGTCGCCAGCGGCGACGCGGACGAGCAGTTCGCCCAGGCGCGTTGCGGCATCGGTGTCGGAAACGTCCAGCTCAGGCATCGCGGGCTCAATGTCGGCAGGGAGCGAGTCTGCATGGTCGTTGCTCCGGCCGCTGGCCGCAAGAGGGTCGTCAGCTGCTGCATGTCTTCACCAGGGGTTGTACCCGTGCCGTGGCAAGCTCGGCGGCCGAGGCCGCAACCGGCCCCGACGGGAATTCCACACGGACCTGCGGATAGCGGCCGGCGCTGTCGCGCACGTTGCCGGTGCCGCTGAACTGCAGCAGGCGCTGGTCGGCGTTGGCATAGACCAGGGTCACCGCCGGCACCGCAAAGCCGAACCATGCATCGAGCTTCATCTGCAGCTGCTGCGCCGGCTGGCCCTGCCAGGTGACGGCCGCCGTGCGCTGCAACTTCAGCGGCACCAAGCGCTGGCGGCTGGGCAGCAGGAACTGGAATGCCACGGCCTTGCCATCGCGCAGGGAAGCCCAGTGGCCGCGGACGGCGGCATCGAAGCCGGCGTCGACCACCGCATCCGGCGGCACGTCCAGGGTACGGTTGACCGGGGCCGCCTCGGCGGAGGCGCGGGTGTAGACCGTGCGCGCCGTGCCGTTGCCGCGCACACCTTCCTGGTACCCATCCCGCCCATCTTCCAGGGTGAAATCCGGCGTCTGCGGGCTGCCCTGCGGGGTCATCCACTTGCGCGCGAAGGGGCGGCCGTCCGCGCAGCGGTACAGCACCAGCCGTGACTGCGCCTCCGGCGGCCCCTGCACCCAGTGGCTCTCGCGGTACAGCAGCGTGCTGCCGGCGGCCGCATAGGCGCGACCCTCCTGGCGCTGGATGGATTGCGCCATACCCGGCAACGGGCACAGCACCAGCAACAGGCACGCGGCAGTGGGGACAGGTGGGTGGCGCATGCGCGACTCCAGGTGATCGTCCTGCACAGATACGCAACAAGTGCGTGGTCGGATGCACCGATAGATACGTTCGATTTGCAGTACTACCGCGCGGCGGTAGTATTCCCTGCAACGACTTCAAGGCCTGCCGCCATGCGCTCCATCCCCTACCCGCACCCCGGCGAGATCCTGCAGGAGGAGTTCCTGACCCCGTTCGGCATGACCCAGTACCGGCTCGCCAAGTCGATCGACGTCAATCAGACCCGCATCAGCGAGATCATTGCCGGGCGCCGCGGCATCACTGCCGACACCGCGCTGCGGCTCGCACGCTTCTTCGGCACCAGCGAAGGCTTCTGGATGAATCTGCAGATGGCCTACGACGCTGCCAAGGCGCGCGACGAACTGGCCGAGGTTCTGGCGCGCATCGAGCCGTATCATCACGCCGCCTGACTCACCCCGAACCCCGCATCGATCACGCAGCACGTTACGCTTCACGCCCCTGAGGTAAAGGACTACACCTTGCCGTACAGCTCCAACCTGCCGGGTGCCCAGGCATGACCAGCGCCCTGGAAATTGCCGCCAACGTCACCGTGGCCGCCTCCATCCTGCTGGCCGGTCGCAACAGCGTGCATACCTGGTGGACCGGGATCATCGGCTGCACCCTGTTTGGCCTGGTGTTCTACGAGGCCCGCCTGTACGCCGATGTGGTGCTGCAGGGCGTGTTCGTGGCCACCAGCGTCATCGGCTGGTGGCAGTGGCTGCGCGGCGACCACGGGCATGCCCTGCCGATCACCCGCGTTCAACTGCCTACCCTGGCCTGGATCCTGCCCGCCGCCGTGCTGGCCAGCGTCGGCTATGGCCTGCTGCTGCATACCTGGACCGACGCCTACGCGCCGTTCCTGGATTCGGCCGTGCTGGTGCTCAGCGTGGTCGCGCAGCTGCTGATGATGCGCCGCAAGCTGGATTCGTGGTGGTTCTGGCTGCTGGTCAACAGCGTGGCCGTGCCGCTGTACGCCAGCCGCGGCCTGCACCTTACCGCCGTGCTGTACGTGGTGTTCTGGATCAATGCGCTGGTGTCGCTGCGGCACTGGCACCGGTTGATGCGCGAGCAGCCGGCGCATGCCTGAGCACTTCCGCACGGGCTTGGTGGTGGGCAAGTTCAGCCCGTTGCACCGTGGCCACCAGGCGCTGATCGACCATGCGCTGGCCCGTTGCGACCGCGTGCTGCTGCTGAGCTGGAGCCAGCCGGAATTCAGCGGCTGCCATGCGGCTCAGCGCGAGGCGTGGCTGCAGGCCGTGTATCCCCATGTGACGCGGCTGGTGCTGGACGATGCGCGCCTTGCCGCAGCCTGTCTGCAGCGCAACCTGCCGATGCGGCAGTTGCCCACCAACGAGGACGACGACGCGGCCCAGCGCGCGTTCGTGGGCTGGGTGTGCAGTGCCGTGTGGGGCGTGCGGGTGGACGCGGTGTTTACCAGCGAATCGTATGGCGATGGTTTCGCGGCGGCCCTGCAGGAACATTTCAGCAACGAAGCGGGGCGGCCGTGGCCGGTGGCCCACGTGTGCCTGGACCAGGCCCGCAGCGAAGTACCGGTCTCGGGCACTGCACTGCGGAGCGATCCGCATGCATTGCGCAGCTTTCTCGACCCGCGCGTTTACGCCGGCTTCGTCGGGCGAATCGGTCTGCTGGGAGGCGAATCCAGCGGCAAGACCACGCTCGCCGCTGCGTTGGCAAGCCACCTGCAGACCCAATGGGTAGCGGAGTTCGGGCGCGAACATTGGGAAGCCCGGCGAGGTGCGCTGACGTACGACGATCTGCTGCATATCGCGCAGGTGCAGGTATCGCGGGAAGATGCCATGGCCGGCCACGCAAATCGTTGGCTGGTGTGCGATACCACCCCGCTGACCACCCTGCTGTATTGCGAAGATATGTTCGGCCGCGCCGAGCCTGCGCTGCATAGGCTGGCGCAGCGGCGCTACGACAAGCTGTTCCTGTGCGCGGCAGACTTCCCGTTCGTGCAGGATGGCACCCGCCGCGACGATGCCTTCCGGCTCGCCCAGCAACGCGCGTATGTGGCGGCGCTGTCCGCACAGGGCATGCCGTTCACCCTGCTCACCGGCAGCGTCGAGGCGCGCGTGGCGCAGGTGGTCCATGCGCTGGCGAGTCAGCCGAGCGCAGGCACTTGACGGGCTGAACAGGAGGCGTAGCATTTGCAGCAAGCCAAGGGACAGACCCGCGGCAGCCACAACGACATGAGGGATTCTCATGGAATACGACTATCTCGTTTTCATCGGGCGTTTCGAGCCCTTCCACAACGGCCATGCCGCCGTTGCCCGCCTCGCACTGAGCCGGGCCCGCAAGCTGATCTTCCTGGTCGGCTCTGCCGATACCCCCCGCAGCCTCCGCAATCCCTGGACCGTGGCCGAACGCGCCGTGATGATCCAGGCTGCCCTCGATGGCAACACCGAACGGCTGATCATCCGCCCGCTTCGCGATCATCTGTACAACGAAGCGCACTGGATTGCCGGCGTTCAACGCGCCGTAGCCGATGCACTGCGCAGCGATGGCGCGGCGGCCGATGCCAAGGTGGGCCTGGTGGGCATGGACAAGGATGCTTCGAGCTACTACCTGCGCGAATTCCCGCAATGGCCGCTGGTGGATGTGCAGCACACCGAAACGCTCTCGGCCACGGAGCTGCGCCGCTACCTGTTCGAGTCGGGCGACCTGGACTTCCACGGCGCCCTGCTGATGCTGCGCGGCAACGTGCCGGCACCGGTGTACGACATGCTGGAAGCCTTCCGCAAGAGCTCGCCGGCCTACGGCCAGCTGGTGGCCGAATACCGTTTCATCGAGCAGTACCGTGCGGCGTGGAAGGATGCGCCGTACGCACCCACCTTCGTCACCACCGACGCGGTGGTGGTGCACTCGGGCCACGTGCTGCTGGTGCGCCGCCGCTCGGAGCCGGGCAAGGGCCTGTGGGCATTGCCGGGCGGATTTGTCGGCCAGCAGCAGAGCCTGCTCGACAGCTGCCTGCGTGAACTGCGCGAAGAGACCCGCCTGAAGATTCCGCTGCCGGTGTTGAAGGGCTCGCTGAAGGGCCAGCAGGTCTTCGACCACCCCGAGCGCAGCCAGCGCGGCCGCACCATCACCCATGCCTTCCACTTCGAGTTTGCGGCAGGCGAACTGCCCCCCGTGCGCGGCGGCGACGATGCCGACAAGGCGCGCTGGATTCCGGTGAGCGAGGCGCTGGACATGGGCCCGCAGCTGTACGAAGACCACCTGCACATCCTGGAGTTTTTCCTGGGCCGGGGCTGAACCCGACCCGTTTCCCTCGCCGGCGGATAGACCGCCGGTGTTCCCCCGACGCGAAGGAGCTTCCGTCATGCATTACCTAGATAATCTTCTCCTCAACACCGACAGCTACAAGGCCAGCCACTGGCTGCAGTACCCCCCGGGTACCGATGCCACCTTCTTCTACGTGCAATCGCGCGGCGGCCTGTACGACCGCACCGTCTTCTTCGGCCTGCAGGCGCTCCTGAAGGAGTACCTCGCCAAGCCGATCACGCATGCCGATGTCGATACCGCGCGCGACCTGTTCGCCGCTCACGGCGTGCCGTTCAATGAAGACGGCTGGCGTTACATCGTCGACACGCATGCCGGGCTGATGCCGATCCGCATCCGCGCCGTGCCCGAGGGCACCGTGGTGCCAGTGCACAACGCGCTGATGACCATCGAATCGACCGACCCGCAGGCGTTCTGGGTGCCCTCGTACCTGGAAACCATGCTGCTGCGGATCTGGTACCCGGTAACCGTGGCCACCACCAGCTGGCACGCCAAGCAGACCATTCGCCAGTACCTGGAACGCACCAGCGACGACCCCGAAGGCCAGCTGCCGTTCAAGCTGCACGACTTCGGCAGCCGCGGCGTCTCGAGCCTGGAATCGGCCGCCATCGGCGGCGCGGCGCACCTGGTCAACTTCCTGGGCACCGACACCGTGTCGGCCCTGCTGTACGCCAAGTCGTTCTACCACGCGCCCATGGCCGGCTACTCGATCCCCGCCGCCGAGCACAGCACCATCACCAGCTGGGGCCGCGACGGCGAAGTGGACGCCTACCGCAACATGCTGGCGCAATTCGCCAAGCCGGGCGCACTGGTCGCGGTGGTGTCGGACAGCTACGACATCTACCACGCCATCACCGAACACTGGGGCACGACCCTGCGCCAGCAGGTGATCGACTCGGGCGCCACCGTAGTGATCCGCCCGGACTCGGGCGACCCGGTGACGGTGGTGCTCAAGTGCCTGGAACTGCTCGACGAGGCCTTCGGGCACAGCGTCAACGGCAAGGGCTACAAGGTGCTCAACCACGTGCGCGTGATCCAGGGCGATGGGGTCAACCCGACCAGCATCGGCCAGATCCTGGCGCACATCACCGACGCCGGCTACGCCGCCGACAACCTCGCCTTCGGCATGGGCGGTGCACTGCTGCAGCGCTTGGACCGCGACACGCAGAAGTTCGCGCTGAAGTGCTCGGCCGCCCGAGTCAACGGGCGCTGGATCGACGTCTACAAGGACCCGGTGACCGACAGCGGCAAGCAGAGCAAGCGCGGCCGCATGAGCCTGCTGCGCCATCGCGAGTACGGCCAGTTCCGCACCGTACCGGTGCCGGCCACGGCCGCCTCGCTGGCGGACCTGGAAATGCCGCTGGGCTTCGAGGACGCCATGGTGACGGTCTGGGAGAACGGCCAGCTGCTGCACGACGAGGCGCTGGAGCAGATCCGCAGCCGGGCCAACACCGCGCGGTTGTAAGCAACGCCTCTTGACCCCCGCGCCAACTCGGCCTACCTTGTGCTCGCCGAAGGTATCCATCTCTTCATGCAGATGAAGGGATGGGTTTAAACGGGAATCCGGTGAAGGTGCCTTGCGCACCCATTCCGGAGCTGCCCCGCAGCGGTGAATGGAAACGAATCCTGCCAACAGCACTGGGCCTTACCGCCTGGGAAGCGGCAGGTACTAGGTGGGCGCCCGCGCCCGTGTCCATCAGCCCGAATACCGGCCCCGGCCGGAGGACATGACCGTCCTCCGATTCGACCTGGAACGTCCGCGGGGAGGTTGCCGGGGCCTGACGCCACGCCTGCCGCGTGGCGCTGTCCCTGTGCGTCCGCTTCACGGCATCCGGTTCGCCCGCGGGGGCGAAGGTCGCTGGCGGGGCGGGCACGGCAGCAATGGCGTGGTGGCCGCGCAGTTCCTTCGTTCCTCAATGCCAATACGCAATGAGGACACGTTCCATGACCACTGTTACCAACCTGGGGTTTCCCCGCATCGGCGCCAAGCGCGAGCTCAAGCGCGCGCTGGAAGCGTTCTGGTCCGGCCAGAGCAGCGCAGCTTCGCTGCTCGACACCGCCGCCGGGCTGCGTGCCACCCACTGGCAGCTGCAGCGCGACGCCGGCGTTGATGTGCCGCCCAGCAACGACTTCAGCCTGTACGACCAGGTGCTGGACGCCGCCTTCCTGTTCGACGCCCTTCCGGCCCGTTACCGCGCCCTTGCCGACGCCGACCCGCTGGCCGGCTACTTTGCGATGGCGCGCGGCCTGCAACGCGATGGCTACGACCTGCACGCGCTGGAAATGACCAAATGGTTCGATACCAACTACCACTACCTGGTGCCTGAACTGCAGGCCGGCCAAGGCTTCGCGCTGCGCGGCGACAAGCCGCTGGCCGAATACCGCCAGGCCAAGGCGCTGGGCATTGAAACGCGCCCGGTGCTGATCGGCCCGGTGAGCTTCCTGCTGCTCTCCAAGACCACCGACGGCAGCCCCGCGCTGGACCTGCTGGACGCGCTGCTGCCCGTATACGTGGAGCTGCTGGGCCAGCTGCATGCGGCCGGCGCGCAGTGGGTGCAGCTGGACGAGCCGGTGCTGGTGCAGGACCTGGACGACCACGCCCGCGCCGCCTTCACCCACGCCTACGCCGTGCTGGCAACGGCCGCGCGCCCCAAGGTGCTGGTGGCGACCTACTTCGGCGCACTGGACGACAACCTGCCGCTAGCCGCCTCACTGCCGGTCGATGGCCTGCACGTGGACCTGGTGCGCGCACCGGAACAGCTCGATGCCGTGATCAAGGCGCTGCCGCCGGGCCGCGTGCTCTCGGCCGGGCTGGTCAATGGCCGCAACATCTGGCGCACCCACCTGGACAACGCGCTGCTGCTGGCGCGGTACGCGCACGGCCACCTGGGCAGCGACTGCCTGTGGCTGAGCCCGTCGTGTTCGCTGCTGCACAGCCCGGTGGACCTGGGCCACGAGAAGAAACTGGACGACGAACTGCGCGGCTGGCTGGCGTTCTCCAAGCAGAAGCTGGAAGAGCTGCGCGTGCTGGCCGATGCCATCGATGCGCCGGCCCGCGCCGAGGCGGCGCTGGAGCTGTCGCGCGAGCGCATCGAATCGCGCCGGCGCTCGCCGCGTGTGCACAACCCGGCCGTGGCCGCGCGCCTGGCCGCGCTCACACCGGCCGATGCGCAGCGCCACAGCCGCTACCCGCAGCGTCACCTGGCCCAGGCCGCCGCGCTGAAGCTGCCGCGCTTCCCCACCACCACCATTGGTTCGTTCCCGCAGACGCTGGAGGTGCGCGAGGCACGTGCACGCAACAAGTCCGGCACGCTGTCCGACGCCGACTACGACGCGTTCCTGGCCAGCCAGACCGAGCACTGCGTACGCATCCAGGAGCAGATCGGGCTGGACGTGCTGGTGCATGGCGAGTTCGAGCGCAACGACATGGTGGAATACTTCGGCGAGCAGCTGGAGGGCTTCGCCTTCACCAAGAACGGCTGGGTGCAGAGCTACGGCTCGCGCTGCGTGAAGCCGCCGGTGATCTATGGCGATGTGACGCGCCCGCAGGCCATGACGGTGCGCTGGTCGCAGTACGCGCAGTCGCTCACCGACCGCCCCATGAAGGGCATGCTGACCGGCCCGGTGACGGTGCTGCAGTGGTCGTTCGTGCGCGACGACCAGGCCCGCGCCGATACCTGCCGGCAGATCGCGCTGGCCTTGCGCGATGAGGTGCTGGACCTGGAGGCCGCCGGCATTGGCGTGATCCAGATCGACGAGCCCGCCATCCGCGAGGGCCTGCCGTTGCGCCGTGCGCAGTGGCGCGACTACCTGGACTGGGCGGTGGAGGCGTTCCGGATCAGCGCCAGCGGCGTGCGCGATGCCACCCAGATCCACACCCACATGTGCTACTCCGAGTTCAACGACATCATCCACTCCGTGGCGGCGATGGATGCCGACGTGATCTCCATCGAGACCTCGCGCTCGCGCATGGAGCTGCTGGACGCCTTCGTGCGCTTCCAGTACCCCAACGAGATCGGGCCGGGCGTGTATGACATCCACTCGCCGCGCGTACCGGACAAGGAGGAGATGCTATCGCTGCTGCGCAAGGCGGCCGAGGTGCTACGCCCCGAGCAGATATGGGTGAACCCGGACTGCGGGCTCAAGACCCGTGGCTGGCCGGAGACCCGCGCCGCCCTGGAGGCGCTGGTAGCGGCCGCCCGTGAGCTGCGCGACGAAACCGCCGACGCCAACGCCGCCTGATTCCTTTCACCGCTGCATGAAGGCCCCGCCGCCCCCGTTGGCGGCGGCGGGGGCGATGGGTTTAACCATGTGCCCATTAAAACCCCCAAACCAAAACCAGACCGGCCGGCCCAAAAACAAGCATCTGAAA
>NZ_JBLZQD010000010.1:132900-153144 GCF_049199305.1 Stenotrophomonas sp. PD6
ACCCCCCCCCCCCCCCCCCCCCCCCCCCCCCCCCCCCCCCCCCCCCCCCCCCCCCCCCCCCCCCCCCCCCCCCCCCCCCCCCCCCCCCCCCCCCCCCCCCCCCCCCCCCCCCCCCTCCCCCCCCCCCCCCCCCCCCCCCCCCCCCCCCCCCCCCCGGCCCCCCCCCCCCGGGCCGATGGATTTCCGCATGACCGATTTCATCCGCCCTACCCTGTCCCTGCCCGGCGGCCACAACAAGCTGCTGCTGCATTCGTGCTGCGCGCCGTGCTCGGGCGAGGTGATGGAGGCCATCACCGCCTCCGGCATCGACTACACCATCTTCTTCTACAACCCCAACATCCACCCGGCGCGCGAATACGAACTGCGCAAGCAGGAAAACATCCGCTTTGCCGAGCAACATGGCGTGCCCTTCGTGGACGCCGACTACGACACCGACAACTGGTTCGCCCGCGCGCGCGGCATGGAAAACGAGCCCGAGCGCGGCATCCGCTGCACCATGTGCTTCGACATGCGGTTCGTGCGCACCGCGCTGTACGCGCACGAGCATGGCTTTTCGGTGATCAGCAGCTCGCTGGGTATCTCGCGCTGGAAGGACATGAACCAGATCAACGACTGCGGGCACCGTGCGGCCGCGCACTACCCCGACATCCAGTACTGGGACTACAACTGGCGCAAGGGCGGCGGTGCGGCGCGCATGGTGGAGATCAGCAAGCGCGAGCAGTTCTACCAGCAGGAGTACTGCGGCTGCGTCTATTCGCTGCGCGACGCCAACCGCCACCGCCGCGAGAACAACCGCGAGCGCATCAAGATTGGCCTGTTGTATTACGGGCAGGACAACGACGCGCCCAAGGGCGATTGACGTCCGCGCGCGGGGCCGCCACGCTGGTCGCCCCGCCTGCGTTGTGTTGGACCTGCCATGACTGCCCTGCCTGCCGATGTCGCCCTGCTGGTAATCGACCTGCAGCCGGACTTCATGCCCGGTGGCGCGCTGGCGTGCGAGCAGGGCGACGCGCTGGTGGAGCCCATTGCGGCGCTACTCGCCCAGCGCCGCTACCGCACGGTGGTGGCCACCCAGGACTGGCACCCGGCCGACCACGCCTCGTTCGCCCGCCAGCACCCGGGCCAGCTGCCCTTCGAAGCGATTCTGCTGCATGCGCAGCCACAGACGCTGTGGCCGGATCACTGCGTGCAGGGCACCCCCGGTGCCGCGCTGCACCCGGGCGTGGACTGGACCGTGGCCGACCTGATCCTGCGCAAGGGCACCCGCCGTGAGGTGGACTCGTACAGTGCCTTCCGCGAGAACCATGGCCCTGACGGCACCCGCCCCGCCACCGGCCTGGCCGGCTGGCTGCATGAGCGCGGCATTCGTGAGGTGCATGTGTGCGGGCTGGCGCGGGACTACTGCGTGTTGTGGAGCGCGCAGGATGCGGTGAAGTCCGGGTTCCGGGTCAAGTTCCTTTGGGAGCTGACCCGGCCGGTGACCGAGGCCAATGATGGGATGGTGCGTGAGGCGCTGGCCAAGGCCAAGATTGCGGTGATCTGACCCACAGGGCGGGCACGCCGCAGAATGCGCGACGTTGCTTCCGCCGGTAGGTCACGACCGTTGGTCGTGACCCCCGTCAACGTTCTACTCTCGCTCCTACTCGCGGTGGTATTGCAAGAGGATCAAGCGCTCCATCCCGCAAACCAGAGTGCTGCGCAAATCTGATTCCACTTCAGAGAAGCACCAGGCTGTACGGGGCGATTCTACCAATGGGCATCACGATCAAAAAGTCGCATGCGCCTGCAAGCGGCCCGGAGCTCGCAGCCGCTTTCGCTAGGCCATACCCGCTGTAGCCATTGAATACCGGGCCACCGCTATCACCACCAGCGCAAGCCAGGTTCGGCCCTTCAACTCGAATCCACTTACCTGTGGGACACGTCGACGGATCCGTATTTGTGCAGGTCCCCGAATACTCATAGCCAAGGGTGGTGACGGTGCCGCAACTCTTTCCTGTAGTCCGCCCCATGTGGCACACACTTGCGCCTACGGATGGGGTGCTGCCGTAGATCACCACGTTGGAGCAATCAGTGAATGAAACGCAGTACGCGGACGTCACCGGCTGTCCGGGCGGAAACATATGCCACTGGAAGTCAACGATGCCGCCCCAGGCCTCCATGACCATCTCAGTGGGCACAATCACGGTCGGCAAGATTGCTGGTGCGACCGGATAGTTGGTGTAGGTGGCAGTGTTGAAGCAGTGTCCTGCAGTGAGAACACCCTTGACGCCTGTGATTGCGTGTTTTACTGCAAAGCCAGCTGTACAGAACTGTCCTTCTCCTCCCAAAAGCTGCCTTCCTCCACCCACGTTTGGCAGCACTCGTGTTGACGCGGCAGGCTGACTGGCCGGCTTTGGAGCATCAGGAGGCGTACTCAAATCCTGGGGAGCTGGCGGGAACCTGAATTCGACCGGAAACCCCATCAACTTCTCGATGGCGGCGCGCTCCGCATCGTAAGCGCGCTTGGACACCGCAGGCGATGCGACATCCAGCACGATCTTTCCTGTCGTTTCATCCACCCATGCACCGCTAAGCTCAGGGACTAATTTGCGAAGATCCGGGCCGGCAGCACTGAGAGCAGCGCCCAACCGATCTGCTGTGGCAGCTGCTCCCGTTACAAACTCCACCGGAACAATGCCCGCCTCAGTCTGAATGTTCCTGGGCGGTACGTGGCCAGAGCCGGTAAGACGCACCACAATGTGCTGTGCGGGCAAACGCACCCAAAAGAGCCCGGCGATCCGATCCGCGAACTCAGCTCTCAGTGCACTGATTTGAGGGGCTGCCAGTTCTTCTCTTGCCAATGCCAGCCTTGATTCTTCGACGTCAAGCCCGGTTTCCTGCGCATACGTCTTTACTTCTACTGAAGTAAGAGACTTCTCGGATTCCAGGTATGCGGACCGACGAACAGGCTCGGCCGTCACGTTGAACGCCAGAAGAAGTGAAACGCAGAGTAGAGAGAAAGCACCGTGTCTCATTACATATCCTTGTAGTGAAAATTCATATGCGTCAGTTTGCGCCACTCATCCATGAGGATTGCGGAGGAACGTATCACGGTGATTCCTGTTCACATGTGATCGAGTTCCCGAATAGCGTTGTTGGTAGAGGGCCACGTTCTCAGAGTCTGCCATCCCTCACCACTTCGATCGCGAAATCCACGCGCTGGAATCCAGCTCCGGGGCTGACCTCGGATGGTCAGCCCCGGAATGCATCATGGCGTTGACAAGCGTGGGCTTGCCAGATCAAGGGCCAGCGCCCACAGCCATGGCTACGACCTTTTTCTCTCGAATGTCAAAGCAAATGCTGTTTCCATCGAGGTAGCCACAAACACGCTCGACATCGAACCGGCCGAGTCTGTCTTTTTCTCGGTATTGATCGCCGTATCGACGCGTGGCGGCTTCCGCTTTTGATGCCGAGTCGCCGATTGCCACCCCTTTTAGCGTCAGGCCCTTCAAGCTCTCGGTAGTGCTGAGTGCTTGCTTCCCTGTGAGAACTGGCGAGATCCGAATCTCATCAATGGTTCGGTACTTCGGCCCAATGTCGGGATTGGACGTGATCACTATCTCCCACTCCGTGTTCGGGTCCCAGTATCTACGGCGCAACAAACCCACATCGTCCAGGCGCTCGTCTCCTTTGCCATAGCGGCGAAGGATGTCGGCTTCGAAATAGACGTGAGGCTTATACCCGCCGTCATGGAACGCCTTTGACACGTAGTCCACCTTACCCTTGGCCTCCACCTGCGCCGATGCGGAGAGCAGGGCAAGCGCTACGATGAGTAATCTGCACGTCGTCATGTACACAGTGAACTCTCAACGTAGTGGAATGATTGCCAAGGCGCATCTACGGATGCTTGGACGTGTCTTGTTCACGCCGTTCTATTCGAGGCAGTACAGCATGCACCAACGGACTATGGTCCAAAGCCGACGGCCATCGCAACAATCCGCTTCTCGCGCGCGTAGAAGCATATGCTCGAGCCGGTATCCGAGTAGCCACAGACGCGCTCAGCCTGTAGTTCGCCAAGCTTCTCCTGCGAACTGTGGGTTTGGCCATAGCCGCGTGCGGCCGCCTTCCCCTTCGATTCGGGATCTCCGATCGCTACCCCCTTGAGCTTCAGGCCCTTCAGGCTCTCGGTCTCCTTGAGCGAATGTTGCCCAGTGGCGACCGACGAAACGCGGATCTCGTCAATGGTTCGGAAGTCAGCTGCAATGTCAGGATCAGAGGTGATCACCACCTCCAACTGCGTGGATCGGTCCCAGTATCTACGGCGAATCAGCCCAGCGTCATCAATGCTCTTCTCCCCTTCGCCATAGCGACGCAAGATGTCTACCTCGTCGTACACACGAGGCAGGTACTCACCGTCATGGAAGACCTTTGATACAAGGTCTGCCTTGGACCCGGCTGCATGGGTGGTGCCTAGAGCTAGCAGCCCAAATGCCAGTAGTGTCCACCTGATCATTTTATGAGCTCAATTGGCATTTGGAGAGAGAAATCATTACAGAACGTTGATGCTTCAACCGCTTGCGTCTTGGGATTGCTAGGTTCTGCATCGCGGACTATATCAACCATCTGATGCACTGGCGGAACCTGTTTGCCGCGTTGCTGGGACCCGCTTACTGGCCAATGATGGGAGGGTGTGGGAGCATCTGGCCAAGACCAAGATTGCGGAGGCGTCGCTCTACAGCGTTATGGTAAGGGACGGCCATCGGACGCCTTCAGGTCCATACGCATCCTCACAAACTCCTTTGCCTCGCTGAGCATCTGCTCTCCGATTGTTGCCAGCACAACTTTGTCCAAGCCCCCAGCTAGGAAGCCGGACCAGGAGTCCGCCGTTGAACCGGACCCCTGTGCGTAGCGACCAGCGGCACTGACGACCGTGAGGTCATCGAACACCATGAGCTCGTAGAGCTCACTACCAGGCATATCTCGAATCCATCTGGCGAGGATAGTCGGGCGCTCATACGTGTTCGGCACGGGAAGATGGATCCTGATGAGCGCCAGTAGATGCTCTCACAGCTCGCAGGGAACAGCCAAAGGCATACCATCGCTCGCAAGCCTCAAGCCCAGAATTTTGATTCTCGCGATCATGAAGAGCACTCCAAGTCGCATACACCGGCAGCGTTGTCGCATGCCATCAGGTAGACCACCAGCGAAGCGAGGAGGCAGAGCGTACTGGACCCAACGGGCATCAGAGAGCTGCGGACTGCTTTCGACGCACTGCATCGCAGGCAGGCGCCGGCTGCGGGTTGACGTTCTTCAATCGCTCTTGAAGGTCCTTCTGCGCGCGGCACATGAAGACCTGGAAGGCATCGGCCGACACCTGGGTGAAAATGTAATAGGCGCCCGCTCCGAAGTCATGCGCAAAGTCCACTTCGCTGGTGACCCATCCGTCCCAGTACTTCATCTTGACCGTATTCCTGCCCGCAGCAATCTGCACTTCCCGTCCAAGGAGGGCACCTGGCTTCTTTCCATTGATGGCAAGAATGAGCACTGGCGCACCATTCAACCGACTGAGCCCTGCGACCAGATGCGCCACCGGCTCGTTTGGCGGCGCCACGCGGATCGCCGAGTAATCCACCTTGCAGGAAGCAAGGAACAGACACACCACTACTGCTACGCACAGCCCAAACGCACTTGTCATGGCGTCCACGCGGAAAGGGGTGAAAGGGGTCAACTGGGCTTGGAAGGCTTGGCACCGATCCCCACCGGGCCGATCGGCAGATCATAGCCATAATCGATTTGGCCGTATACCGCGCTTACTCAGGCGTTCTGCATACGAGTACGGAGGCAGTTTCCGGCTGTACCATGCAGTAGGGCACTCCCTCTGGAGCGGATGCAATGAACATTGCGTGGCGCGTAGCGGCAATGATCGCGGTGCTATGCGGCGTGCTCTCTGCGTGGATGTTGTTTACTACCGGCGCCGGCACAAGGATGCTCGCTGGGGCGCTATTGTTCGTCGCAGGAGCAATAGCATCCGTCGTGTGCACGGGCATTGCAGCCACTCTGGAAGGCAGTCGAAGGCGACTCATCGGCGTGGCACTCGTGGGCGGCTACGGACTGACATTGCTGGCGTTCCTGGCAGCGATGGGCAATGTACGTTGAGTTCCGCTTCCCAAGAGTCCTGGCTGGCCCGATCAGTGACTGCGGCATCCACGAGTTGAGTGTCTGCGTGCGAGTGAGCGCCTGCCGCGTGCTTTGAACCGCCCAGGACGCGGTGAAGCCTAACTTCTTGGTCAAGCTCTCTGGGAGTAAACTCGGCCACTGACCGAGGCTAGCGACGGAATGGAGCGCCGACAGCTGACCAACGCCAAAATCGACGTGATCTGGCCCGCAGGCAGGACGCTCCTAGAAATACACGAAGTTGCTGGCTACGCATCCGGAAGGTCACGACCTTTGGTCGCGACCACCGGCATCCCTCTGTCCCCTTCCCAACTCGCGGTTATATCGCCAGTACGTAAGAGGCTTTCCGTGCCATGAGAAGAGCAGGGGCGCAGCAGAGTTCTTTCTGCGGCCGAACTACGGCTCCGGCCAGAAGCAGCGGCCCTTCTCAGACCGCACCACACAGCCGGTCCGCCCTGCGGGACGCTCCATAGCGACGGGACGAACTAAAGCACTTGTGACACCGGCTAGCGGGCTTTCAAGCGTCGATAAACGTCGAGAAGCTCGGGCAGAAGCTGGTAACCAAGATCATCTGCGATCTCTATAACGGGCGGAAGCAATTCCTCCCGCAAGCGGTAAAGATCGCGACAGAAGTCCCTGAAGACAGGATCGCCACCGTCGCATCTCAACGTAGCTAGATGCGGGTTCGCCGATAGGAACTTCTGGATCGACCTTCTCATCTGCTCCATATGTTTCCTTGCGAACTCGTCTTTTGACAGGTGCGCTAATGCCTCAGTAATCCTGGCCCTGATCTCCACCAGCGACGTCGCTACTTGATCAGGCCACTCCGCATCGAGCGCATTGAAGAATACGCGCTTTCCCTCGATATATCCGAGGAAGCTATGACGTTGTGCCACGTTGCGGCTACGCGCGTACAACTCGAAATGGACGGTATCGAAGTCTTTGCCGGCAAGCTTAGAAACGAATGCCCGATGATCGTCCTTCCAACCCTGAAGCACATGGACTGGATAGGCGCCAGGATCGTCATCAATGACAGTATGGCAGTTTCTACAGAGCCAAATTCCGTTCGCCGCCAACTTCAGTTGCCCCTCCGTCATTTCAGCTCCCGCGCGCGGGCCCTGAGAACTCGCCGCGCCGATATGCGCAGCTTCCGCGATCGCTCTTGCTTTGCCGGCTGTCGTCCCAAAGGACGTGAAGCGGCAACAAGTCGGGTTTGCACAGAAAAGGTGTGCTTCAAATGCAATATCTCTCTTCACGGACGGAGAGAAATTCACGCGTTGAGCGGCCTTCTTTGCCGTAGACACAATACTCCCCCTGGATTTTTGCAAACGTGGACACTCGAACTTGGCCGGCGCTCGCCATTCTAGATTGAACTATGGACCTTCGCGGGCGAGACAAGGGCCAGACTGGCTGCTGAAATAACCCCCGAATGCCTGTCCGCGACGGATAGGAGCAATTGATCTTCGCTCTCTGCCAGAAACGGACACATGACCCGACGCGCACACCTTGAGCACTTAGCTGTTTTGGGTACTCCGCCATCTTACTGCATCGCTAGCAACGCCCGATAGACGCAGCGTTGAAGCTACACACTCGAAATTCTAGATAGTCTTAACCTAACTCCCATGCGGTTGATCCCTATGAGGGAGCAGCGGCCTTCTCATGGTAGAGAAGGCGTACTCAGGCCGAGCCACACAGCCTGGAACCCAGCTTGGCCGTTGCACCGGAACCCGGGCAGATACCCACCGGCCTTATGAGAGCAAGAGCATAAGAACTCGTTCACACCCGCCAGTTTTGGATTATGCTCCTAGTTGCTATAGGCGCCCTAGTCTGGGAGGGTCGGCGTGTATCTCCAAGCGGGGCACAAATATCACGTGAAGCGGTGAATGGGGTGCAGGATGTACCTGAAGAAACTAGGTGTACGTAATTTTCGGCGACTGAAGAACGTTGTCATTGATCTCGCCTCGGATATCTCCATCTTCGTAGGCTCCAACAACAGTGGTAAGACCTCCGTAGGCCACGCTCTAGAGCTATTCGCCGGCCGCAACAACTTCAATGTTCACGATTTTAGCTCCGACCTCTGGCCTGACATCATTGAGTACGGTGCTGGCGATGGCATCGCCACAGAAAAGCTGCCAGCAATCGAGCTGGACATCTGGTTTGATATTGGCGAAAACGATGTTCATCGCGTCGTAGACCTTCTCCCCAGCCTTGTCTGGCAAGGCAGTTTGGTGGGCCTGCGCGTCATCTACGCCCCGGTTGATCCGAGCGCCACACATGCGCGATATGCCGAAGTAAGGCAGCAAGCTCTCAGGGCGGTTCCCCGGGGGCAGGATGGGGAGCCGCTGTATGACCCCTCCCCCCGCGACCTGCGAGAGTACCTTCGCGACCGGCTGGCCGAGGAGTACGAGCTTCAATACTTTGTCCTCGACCACGCCAAGTTCGACACCACCATGGTGGCAGCGCCAGGGTATGTACCGTCTCGTATCGGCAGCAAAGGACGAAGCGGTCGGGAGATCCTCAGAGGCCTTCTGCGGGTCGATTTCCTTAACGCACAGCGGCACCTCTCCGACGGACCCGGCGGTTCGCGATCTGAGGAGCTCTCAAGGGTCCTTAGTCGCTTCTACGGACGCAACCTCGAGAAGATGGGGGATGATATTGAGGCACTGAGTGCGCTGGCCGCCTCTGAGGTTTCGCTCAACAAGCACCTTGAGCGTGTCTTCGAGCCGACGCTCAAGAGCCTATCCAAGCTAGGCTACCCGGGCCTGACTAATCCGCGGATGATGATTCGATCCGCCCTCGATCCTGCGCAGATCATGAGCGGTCGTGACGGCACACTCGTTCACTACGCGCTAGGAGCCGACGATGGCAACCCCAACCCCCCCACGCTGCCAGATAGGTACAACGGCTTAGGCTTTAAAAATTTGATCTTCATGGTGGTCGAACTACTCGATCTGCATGCCCAGTGGCTTACAATCGAAGAGGGCAGGCCTCCAGTCCATCTGATCTTCATCGAGGAGCCAGAGGCACACCTCCACGCGCAGCTACAACAGGCCTTTATCCGCAAGGTGATGAATATCCTTGAGCTCAGCGAAGAGGATATGAAGCACCACACGAGCCAGATCGTTGTTACAACGCACTCTACACATATCTTGTATGAGCGAGGCTTCCGCCCGATACGCTATTTCCGTCGAACCCGCGAGCACCATGCGGCTACTTCCGAAATTCTAAACCTCTCCGTGTTCTACGACGGTGCAGATCCAGAGGACCGTACATTCCTGGAGCGATATCTAAAGCTCGCTCATTGCGACTTGTTCTTCGCCGACGGTGCTGTACTCGTAGAGGGCAACGTAGAACGACTCCTATTGCCACAGATGATTGAGAAGGCTGCCTCTCGGCTGCAGTCGACTTACCTCACAGTGCTGGAGATCGGCGGAGCGTTTGGACATAGATTTAGATCGCTGATTGACTATCTTGGTCTCACGACCCTCATCATCACTGATCTGGACAGCGTCTTTGGCCCTGCAGCTCTCGTGCCCGCAGCCGCTGCCGTTCCGCCTGCACAAGGAGACGGCGCTGCGATCGCGCCCGCCCCAGTGGATGAAGAAGAGGAGGAAGATGAGGATTCGCCGGATGGCGCTGGAAAGCCGGGAAAGGCGTGCATCGCGAGCCAAGCCGACGCCACGACTTCCAATCAGACCCTGCTCAAGTGGCTCCCCAAGCTCGACACAGTGAATGCTCTCTGGCAGGCAACTGCTGAGCAGAAGACTCAGACCAGAACAGCCGATGGAGATGCCCTTGTTCGGGTGGCATATCAATGCCGAACGCAAGTTACGTGGGGGGGCGACTCGCAGCTGCTTGCAGGGCGCACGCTTGAGGAGGCATTCGCTCTCGAGAACCTCGAATGGTCACAAAGCAAGGATAGAAAGTCGCTCGGCCTTCGCATCGCAAAGGCGACGGACAAAGATCTGGATACACTTGCAACCCTCATTCACAGGCGCGTTCAAGGCAAGAGCTTCAGCAAAACCGACTTCGCGCTGGGGCTGTTGGCAGAGGAGCCGAAAGGGTGGTCGGTGCCTGCGTACATCGCCGAGGGTCTTGCCTGGCTTGAACTTGAACTCGCTCCGCCAGACCCGGATGACGGGCATCCCGGCGACGATAATCAAGGGGCCCCCATTCCCGACCAAGAGGCGGTGCAGGGATGACCAGCAGGATCGGAAGTCCTGATACACAAGCGGATATTGAGGTACGGGCATGCCTAGATTCTGAACCGCCTCGCTCATTCGTGGTTGTTGCCGGCGCAGGCTCAGGTAAGACAACTTCACTCATCAAAGCCCTTGCGCATCTCGGCCAGGCTCGCGGACCCGCCCTGCGTCGGGCTGGGCAGAGAATAGCGTGCATTACTTATACCGAAGTGGCCGTGAGCGAGATATCGGACGACGTTGGACCCTCTCACCTCTTTCATATCTCTACTATCCACAGCTTCCTTTGGTCGGTCGTCAAACCATTCCAATCAGACATCCTTGCCTGGGTGCAGGAACGAGTCAGACAGAAGATTGAGGAACGGCTAGAACACTTGAACAAGCCTAGAACTCGAAGCGACACCAAGATCCGCCTTGAACAAGAGATCACCGATCTTCGCGAAGAGCTTGAGAATGTTCGCAACGTCAAGAGGTTCGACTACGGCACTGGAAGCAGCTACGCCGAGGGCATCCTCGGCCACGATGACGTTCTTAAGCTGACCCCAGCCTGCGTCGAACTGTATCCGCTACTCCGGCAGGTCATCGCTGCTCAGTTTCCTTACATCTTCGTTGATGAAAGTCAGGACACCAACCCAGGCGTCGTCAAGGCACTGCAGACCATCGCTGCTGGCAATCCGAAGCTGTGTCTCGGCTTCTTCGGCGACCCAATGCAACAGATTTACCCGACTGGAGCCGGGTCGATCGTGAATGGGGACGAATGGGCGACGATTGAGAAGCCTGAGAACTTCCGGTGCCCTAAGACCGTACTCAACGTCATCAACGCTGTACGAGCCGAGGGTGACGGCCTAGAACAGACGCGCGGCAGAATGAGAGAGGTCAATGGTGAGCAACAGCCCGTTATTGGGACCTGCAATGTATTCGTCCTTCCTTCAGACGGAAATCGAACTGCTGGCCTTGCGGCCGTTAGGCAATGGATCTCTGCGAACACAGAGGATGCGCAGTGGCTAAGTGACACACGTGATAGCGATGTTCGCCTTCTCGTGCTGGTTCACCGAATGGCGGCAAGCCGACTCGGATTCGCCGACCTGTACTCGGCACTCCACGACAAGGCCCCTTTGAGCCTCAGCGAAGGCCTAGCCGACGGAACGGCATGGCCATTACGCCCATTCATCCAAGAGATCCTTCCACTCGTGGCTTGCGAGGTATCAGAACAACACTTTGACGTCATCTCTATTTTGCGTGGCGCCAGTCCAAAGCTCGAGCGGGATAGGTTGACTGGCAAAGACACCACTGTGACCCTGCGTGAACTGAAGCACGCAGTCCAGTCGCTAGTGGCACTGCTTGCCGAAGGTTCCGGGTCGACCGTTTCGCAGGTTCTCAAGCATGTACGTGACAGCGAATTGCTTCTGCTTGACGACCGCTTCTCCACCCACCTCGCGGATGAGTCCGTTGACGACGGCAGCAGCGGCTACCATAACGTCCAAGCGTTCCTCGCCTGCTCTGTGCAGGAATTGTGGAGCTACCAAAGGTACCTAGCCGAGGAGTCCCCGTTTGCCACCCATCATGGCGTAAAGGGTGCTCAGTTCGAGCGCGTATTGGTAGTTGTCGATGACGAGGAAGCAAGCTACCGCCAGTACTCTTACGGGAAATACTTTGGCTACACGCCATTGTCGGATACTGATGAGAAGAACATTGCTGCTGGAGATGTGTCTGTCATTGATCGAACTCGGAGACTCTTCTATGTATGCTGCTCACGTGCGACGAAGGATCTTGCGCTTGTGATGTTTGTCCCGGATGTTGAGGCCGCCAAGGGAGCGATGATGCGCAGGAACCTCTTCCCTAAAGAGGTGATTCGGGGAAGCGACGACATCGGATAGATGTAGCGCCCGCTTCCGTCAAAAAAAGGATGAACGCCCAAGATTTGATCCGCGCTGCGTAGCTTTCGCGGGAGTTAACAGTTCTCGCACGCCGGCATCTGCAGCAGAGGTTCTGGATTTGCTCCGTAGAAGCTATCAATACGGATGCACGCCACCCAACTAATGGTGCCACGGGGCTTCCTTGCCCCCGGGTGTCGATCTCCAGCGCACCCCGGGTTGCTTACGACTTCTCATTTGTGGCTCGTCGGTCAATGAGCAGTTCCGCTTGGCAAATTGGCGTGCCCCTGAATTCGGGACGTTCGTTCCAACAACTACCCGCTGAAGCGAGACTTCCAGCCCAGTTGCGTCACACCATTTGCCCGATGAATTGAACATGCCGGTATGCTGACGAAGTACCAACTTCTCTTCATTTGAGCAGCCGTGCATCGTCTGGATTCGGGGCTTGATATCCCCTCGTTAGACCAATGAAAGCTTGAAGCTCTGCGTCGGGAGGGTGGCGAATACAACACCCCCTGGGAAATAAGTCACGCCGTCGGTCTAGCGGATATCAACCTCCCGACTCCCTCGTCGCCGACGAGGGAGTACTTCCGATGGAGTACACGCATGCGCAGTTCAAAGATGGATTCATGCAACGATCCCAACCAGCACGTTGGCCTTGGCTGGTATGCGCCCAAGAGCGTACGCATTTCCGCCCTTCAGCACCCCGCCGGAAACATCCTGCCGCCGGGCGTAGCCATTCCCCATCTGTCGCTCTGCGGAATGTGGCTGGAGCGGCTGGGCTTCAAGGCGGGTCACCGCGTGTTTGTGGAAGTGGCACCCGGGCGCATCACGCTGAGGCTGGATGAAACGCCTGTGGTGTTGCCGTACCGGTACCGAAAGCACACGCCGAAGAAGGGACGTTCTGGGGCCTTGCATCAGCAACAGTAGAAGGGTCCCTGTGCCGACCAACGGTCGGCACCTACCAGGTAGGTCACGACCGTTGGTCGTGACCGGCGTCTTCGGCCAACCCGTCACCGGAACACCACAGTGCCCAACCGCACCAGATCACGTGCCGTCATCGCGTGATCTACGCGCGCTACGTCCTGTTTGATGATCGGGCCGTCGTCCAGATCGGAGGTGACATAGTGCGCGGTGGCACCGACGATCTTGACCCCGCGTGCGTGAAGAGCTGACGCTTCTGAACCGTGAAAGAGGAAGGCCCGTTCGTCGGCCTCCGGGAAGAGACAGATAGCCAGAAAAAATAAACCCCCTTGCGGGGGTTTCGCGGATGCCCTTAGGGATCGCTCCCATCAAACGGCCATGGCCTGTAACCAGTGGCGGCATCTGAACACCTCAGGCCTTAGCCCAAAGCTCCGTATACATCCAGATGGGACAATATTACTCAGCGCTGGACCGAGAGTGTGAAGGGATAGCAACAGCCGGCCATGGATCGGCGCTACCGTGGGTTGCCGTGGCCGTTTTCGCTGACGGAATCAGCTATCGGAACACCACAGTCCGGTGCCCGTTGAGGATGATGCAGTGCTCCACATGCCGACGCACTGCACGTGCCAGCACCTGCGATTCGGTGTCACTGCCCAGCCGCACCAGATCACGCGGCGTCATCGCGTGATCCACGCGCGCCACGTCCTGCTCGATGATCGGGCCTTCATCCAGGTCTGAGGTGACGTAGTGCGCGGTGGCCCCGATGATCTTGACCCCGCGTGCGTGCGCCTGGTGGTACGGCTGCGCGCCCTTGAAACTGGGCAGGAAGCTGTGGTGAATGTTGATGGCGCGGCCGGCCAGCGCCTCGCACAGGCGCGGCGAAAGGATCTGCATGTAGCGCGCCAGCACCACTAGATCGATCTGCTCGCGTTCGACCAGGTCGATGATCTGCTGTTCCTGCACGGCGCGGTTGTCGGCGTTCACCGGCAGGTGGTGGAACGGGATGCCGTAGGAACCGGCCAGCGCGGCGAAGTCCTCATGGTTGGAGGCGACGGCGGCGATATCCACCTGCAGTTGGCGGCTGTGGGCACGGAACAACAGGTCGTTCAAACAGTGGCCCTGCTTGCTCACCAGCACCAGCAGGCGGGCGCGGCGGCGCGCGTCGTGCAGTTGCCAGTCCATCTGGAAGTCGGCCGCCAGCCCGGCCATGCGGTGCTGGATGGTTTCGATGGGCTGGCCCGGGTCGCGGTTGAAGTGCACGCGCAGGAAGAACCGACCGCTTTCGTCATCGCCGAACTGCTGCGCATCCAGGATGTTGCAGCCCTGCTCGTACAGCAGGCCGGAGACGCGATAGACGATGCCGGTACGGTCCGGGCATGACAGGGTGAGGATGGAATCAGGGCGCATGGGTCAAGTGTAGAGGACAGGCACCGCGCCCTGTAGGGATGCTGTCAGCTGCAACCAACTGCAGCACTGCAACGCTCACTTCAACGCGCAGGATGCACCGTCAATGCCACCAGACGCACGACGAGCGGGCGGACGGCCAGCACGCAGCAGAACGCGGTGGGCATGGCCAGCTGGTAGGCGCCGAGCACGCGCGCGGGGAAGTCGGCATTGATGCCGGCGTTGGCGGCGGTGATCACCAGGCACATGAGCATGGCCATGATGGAGGCCATGAAGAAGGCGAAGACGTAAGGGGTGGCGCGGGCGCCGAGCTTCCAGCGGGGTGCGGTGAGGGTGGTGGGTTGTTGCGACATCGGAGGGTCCAATCGGTGGCAACCGGCGGTTGCGGGACCGGCACGATAGTCAGGCGACTCCCCGGCCGGTAGACCGCGCCGGATTGGGTCTTTATAAAGTAAACCTTTGCAATGATCCGCAATAATCCCGTCATCATGAACATTCTGCAGTCAATCCGCAGCTTCATCCGCACCGCCGACGCCGGCAGCCTGGCCGCGGCCGCGCGCACGCTGGGGATCAGCCCGGCGGCGGTGGGGCAGAACATCGCACGGCTGGAGACCCACCTGGGCGTTCGCCTGTTCAACCGCACTACGCGCACGCTGGCGCTGACCGAGCACGGCGCGCGCTACCTGGCCGAGGTGCGGCATATCGAGCGCGACCTGCAGCGTGCGCAGGCGGCGGTGACCGATCCGGAGGCGATGCCGCAGGGCCGGTTGCGGATTGCCAGCACGTCGGCCTTCGGGCGGCATGTGCTGGCGCCGATGCTGCCGGCATTGCAGGCGCGTTACCCGCGCTTGGCGATCGAGCTGCTGTTGGCCGACCGCAGCGTGGACCACGCGCATGAAGACGTGGACGTGAGTTTCCGGATCGAGCCACAGTTGGAGGAAGGCCTGGTGGCGCGTGCCATCGCGCAGGTGCCGTTCCAGGTGTGTGCCGCGCCTTCGTACCTGGCGCAGGCCGGTGTGCCCGCCACGCCGGAAGACCTGCGCGAGCACCGCTGCCTGGTGTTCCGCTACCCGGTGGAGGGACGGCTGCTGCCGTGGGGCTTCATTCGCGATGGGATCCGCTTCGATGCGGAGATGCGCCCGGCGCTGGTGTCGGATGACATCGATGCGATTGCGGCGATGGCGGCAGCCGGTGGCGGCATTGCGCGGTTGGCCGCGTTCGTGGCGGCGCCGTGGCTGGCGCGGGGGCAGCTGCAGGTGCTGTTTGCATCCGGCGATGGCGCGCGTACGTCGCCGGAGCCGATGCGGTTGTTTTTGTGCGTGAGCGACCGGCGGGATCTGACGCCGAAGGTGCGGGCGTTGATGCAGCACGTGGTGGACGGGTTGCCTGCTGCTTGGCGGGTGGATGTTGCCTGATAGCAGGCAACGCCCGACCAACGGTCGGGCGCTACCGATCTCCTCTTACGCCGTGGGCGCGAGGAACACGCCGCGCGCTTCACGCGGTTCGCAGCGCAGGTACTGCGGTGCGGGGGCGAGCGAGTCGCCCAGGGCGGCGGCGGCATGCCACGGCCAGCGCGGGTCGTAGAGGATGCCGCGTGCCAAGGCCACTGCGTCGGCATGGCCGTGGCGCAGGATCGATTCCGCCTGCGACGGGTCGGTGATGAGGCCCACGGCGATGACCGGCATCTTTACCTTGGCCTTGATGGCCGCCGCGAACGGCACCTGGTAGCCCGGCTCCAGGGTGATCTTCTGGCGCGCGTCGAGGCCGCCGCTGGAGACGTGCAGGAACTGGCAGCCCCGCATGTCCAGGATCTGGGCCAGGGTGCTGCTCTGTTCGATGTCCCAGCCGCCGTCGACCCAGTCGCTGGCGGAGATGCGCACGCCCACGCTGATGCGGTCGGAGACGGCTTCGCGCACGGCGTCGAATACGCGCACGAGCAGGCGCATGCGGTTTTCCAGCGAACCGCCGTACTGGTCCTGGCGCTTGTTGCTCAGCGGCGAGAGGAACTGGTGCAGCAGGTAGCCGTGCGCGGCATGCAGTTCGATCAGGTCCAGGCCGGCGCGCTCGGCGCGGCGTGCGGCGGTGGCGAAGGCTTCTACTACGGCGTCGATGCCGGCCTCATCGAGGGCCTCGGGCGCGGGGCCGTTGGGCGCGAAGGGCAGCGGGGACGGTGCGACGGCGGTCCAGCCATTGGGGTCGGTCGGCGGCAGGGGGCCGCCGCCGTCCCACGGGCGTGCCGAGGAGGCCTTGCGGCCGGCGTGGGCCAGCTGCACGCCCACCGGCATCGGCGACCACTGCTTGATCGAGGCGATGACGGAAGTGAGCGCGGCTTCGGTGGCGTCATTCCACAGGCCCAGGTCGGCGTAGCTGATGCGGCCTTCGGGCAGCACGGCGGTGGCTTCGAGGATGAGCAGGCCGGCGCCGGACTGCGAGAGCTGGCCCAGGTGCTGGCGGTGCCAGTCGTTGGCCAGGCCGTCGGTGGACGAGTACTGGCACATCGGGGCGATGACGATGCGATTGGACAGCGTCAGCGGTCCGAAGGAAACGGGGGAGAAAAGCTGGCTCACGGGGGACGACTCGGGGAGGAAGTATGGAACCGGGGCGTTATTGCACTCTGAAGCGGGGTTGGAGGCAACCTTGTGTGTGGAACGGTGAGGCCAGCGCGGCATGGCCGCGCTCTACCCGGGGGGGGTTGCAGGCAGCCTTGTTTGTGGAACGGTGCGGCTAGCGCGGCATGGCCGCGCTCTACCGCGCGGGGCGCGGGTGGGTCGAACGGTGAGGCAGCCGGGCAGAGCCCGGCGCTACGGGGGTGTGCTTGGGTCGAACGGTGCGGGGGCTGTGCGTGGGTCGAATGGTGCGGCGGCCGGGCAGAGCCCGGCGTTACGCGTTGGCTGGCAATAGGAACGACAGCCCATCTGCGCAGGGTTGCTCTACCTTTAGCGTCAGCAGGTCGTCGGCTCGGGTGCGGCCCAAGTTCAGGGCCGCTACCGGTAGGCCGGCCTTGGCTGCCGCCTGGACGAAGCGGAAGCCGGAATAGACCATCAGGGAGGAGCCGACCACGAGTACGGCGTCTGCATTGGCCAGGTGGTCGTGCACGGCCGCGACGCGGTCGCGTGGGACGTTTTCGCCGAAGAACACGACGTCTGGCTTGAGGATGCCGCCGCAGGTGGGGCATGCTGGCACGTTGAAACCACTGAAGTCCACGCCCTCCAGGTCTGCGTCGCCATCGGGCGCCTGTGCGGCCTCGAGCGTGTCCCAGCCCGGGTTGGCGGCCAGCAGCGCGTGCTGGAAGTCCTCGCGGTTGCTGCGGGCCTCACAGCCCATGCAGCGCACCTGGTCCAGGCGGCCGTGCAGGTCGATGACGCCGACGCTGCCGGCGCGCTGGTGCAGGCAGTCCACGTTCTGGGTGAGCAGCACTTCCACATTCCCACGCGCTTCCAGGGCCGCCAGTGCGGCGTGGGTGGCGTTCGGCGTGGCCTGCCCGAAGCGCGGCCAGCCGATCAGGCTGCGTGCCCAGTAGCGCTGGCGGGTGGCCACCTGGCCCATGAAGTCCTGGTAGTTCACCGGCGGGGTGCGCTTCCACTGGCCGTCGGCATCGCGGTAGTCGGGAATGCCCGAGTCGGTGCTGCAGCCGGCGCCGGTGAGGACGAACAGGCGGCGGGCGCGGTGGATGAAGTCAGCCAGTGGGGTAGACATGCCAGCAAGATGGGGGCGATTGCGGGCTACGCAATCGCCCTGCCCGTTCAGGGGCCGGCGATGTCGTCGGGCAGCGCGGGCACGGCGGTGGGTTTGTGGTTTTCGTCCAGGGCGATCATGACGAAGTGGCCCCGGGTGCACAGTTTGCGCTCGCCGGTGTGCAGGTCTTCGGCAATGAGCTCCACTTCCACCTTCATGGAGCTGCGGCCCACTTCGACGATGCGGCCCACGGTTTCCACCATCTGGCCGATGCTGATGGGCAGCTTGAAATCGACCTGGTCGGAGCGCGCGGTGACGACGGTGCGGCGCGAGTAGCGCGCGGCGGCCAGGAAGGCGGCCTTGTCCATCCACGCCAGCGCCTGGCCACCGAACAGAGTGCCCATGTGGTTGGTGTGGTTGGGGAAGACGATTTCGGCCATGCGCACTTCGGTGGGCGGGACGACGTCGGGGGTGGCGGTCATGATGGCGGGCCGGTGTGGGGTACGGCGCGGATGATACGGCAGTGGTGTCTTTGGTGGGGTGAGGCGGTGGAGCAGCCACGCAGGGGGTGGCTCTACCGAAACTGAAAAGCCCCGGCATTTGCCGGGGCTTTTCGTTTCGCATGGAGCAATTCGATCAGAACGACATGTCGAACGACACTTCGCCCTTCACGCCCACCTGGTAGGCCGAGGAGCGGCGTTCGAAGAAGTTGGTCAGCTCTTGCACGTCCTGCAGTTCCATGAAGCTCAGCGGGTTGCGCACGTTGTACTTCTTTTCCATGCCCAGGCGATGGAAATGGTTGTCGGCGCAATGCTGCAGGTAGTGGCGCATGTCGCGGGTGGAAATGCCCGCCACGCCGCCGGACAGCACGTCTTCGGCGAACTTCACTTCGCATTCGATGGCTTCGGCCAGCATGTCATAGACCTGCTGCTTCATTTCGTCGTCGAACAGGTCCGGCTCTTCCTCGCGGATGACGTCCACGCATTCGAAGGCGAACTCCATGTGCGCGCTCTCGTCGCGGAACACCCAGTTGGTGCCCGAGGCCAGGCCGTTGAGCAGGCCGCGCGAGCGGAAGTAGTACACGTAGGCGAAGGCGGCGAAGAAGAACAGGCCTTCGATGCACGCGGCGAAGCAGATCTGGTTGAGCAGGAACTGGCGGCGCTCGGCACGGGTTTCGATGCGCTTGAGGTTCTGGATGGAGTCGATCCACTTGAAGCAGAAGTCGGCCTTCTGCTTGATCGAGTCGATGTTCTCCACGGCGTCGAACGCCTTGGCGCGCTCGTCCGGATCGGGCAGGTAGTTGTCGAGCAGCGTCAGGTAGAACTGCACGTGCAGCGCTTCTTCGTACAGCTGGCGCGAGAGGTACATGCGCGCTTCGGGCGCGTTCAAGTGCTGGTACAGGTTCAGCACCAGGTTGTTGGACACGATCGAGTCGCCGGTGGCGAAGAACGCGACCAGGCGGTGGATGAGGTGGCGCTCGCCCGGCGACATCTTGCCATGCAGGTCGCTGATGTCGATCTGGAAGTTGATCTCTTCCACGGTCCAGGTGTTCTTGATCGCGTTGCGATACATGTCATAGAACTGCGGGTAGCGCATGGGGCGCAGGGTCAGTTCAAAACCGGGATCGAGCAGCATTTGGGTCGGCTTGTCGGCCATGGTGTTTCTTTCCTTCTGGGGTGTACCGACTCACAGTCGGTACCTACCTGACGTGTACCGACTAACAGTCGGTACCTACCGATTGGTGAGAAGCAGCCGGGCATGGCCCGGCTCTACCGCGTGGGGGGGGGGGGGGGGGGGGCCCCCCGCCGGGGGGGGGGGGGGGGGGGCGGGGGGCGGCCCCCCCCCCGGGGGGGGGGGGGCGGGGGGGCGCCCCCCCCCCCCCCCCGCCCCCCCGGGGGGCGCCCGAGGCGGGGGTCTCCACCGGGCTGATCTACCGGCACTTCCCCTCCAAGGCCGAGCTGTTCGTAGAGGTGCTCACCAACGCGGTGGAGCACGAACTGCGCATCTTCGAGGCC
>NZ_JBLZQD010000011.1:0-5377 GCF_049199305.1 Stenotrophomonas sp. PD6
CGCTTGCGCGGGTTTGATCATTTACTGAGTCATGGTGCCCAGGAGAGGACTCGAACCTCCACGAAGTTGCCCCCGCTAGCACCTGAAGCTAGTGCGTCTACCAATTCCGCCACCTGGGCGACTCAGGAGGAGAATTTTGCGGGAGAACCGCCAATGTGTCAACAGCATGTCGAAGAAAAATGCGTCGTCCGTCGCGCGTTGGCGCGCCGTCGCCATCGATACCGCAGAAACGAAAAAACCCGCTTGCGCGGGTTTGATCATTTACCGAGTCGTGGTGCCCAGGAGAGGACTCGAACCTCCACGAAGTTGCCCCCGCTAGCACCTGAAGCTAGTGCGTCTACCAATTCCGCCACCTGGGCGACTCAGGGGGCGAATTATGCGGAAGCATCCGGGGGCTGTCAATGCATCCTGAGGTGCCGATTGGCATACTCGCCCGACACCGACTGTCCGGAGTTTCCATGGCACTGCCGATCCTGCACGCCCACCCGCTGTCGTCCTGCTGCCAGAAGGTGCTGATCGCCGCCCGCGTGCTCGGCGTGGCCCTCGACGAGCGCATGCTCAACCTCGGCGATACCGAGCAGCGGAAGATGCTTGAGGCCGTGTCCCCGGCCGGGAAAATGCCGGTGCTGGTCGACCAGGGACGGCCGGTGGCCGAGACCAGCATCATCATCGAGTACCTGCAACTGCACCTCGCGGGCGAGGCCGCGCGGCTGATTCCCGAGGACACCGACGCCGCCCTGGCCGTACGGTTCTGGGATCGGTTCTCCGACTTCTACGTCATGACCCCGATGCAGGCGCTGACCGCCGAACTGCTCAAGCCCGACGACGAGCGCAGTGAAACAGCGACCGCTTCGGCCCGATCCCTGCTGTTGAAGAGCTATGCCGCCATCAACCGTCAGCTGGAAGAGCGCACGTGGTTGGCGGGCGAAGGGTTCAGCATGGCCGACTGTGCCGCCGCGCCGGCGCTGTTCTACGCGGTCGCCTACGTGCCGGTTCCCGACGACCACGCGCACCTGCTCGCGTACTTCGAGCGATTGATGGCGAATGCCGCCGTGGCGGCCGTCGTGGACGCCGCGCGGCCCTGGTTCAAGTATTTCCCGGGACGGGCGGGGTTGTCGGCCCGGTTCTACACGCCGGAGGCCTGAAACGAAAAAACCCGCTTGCGCGGGTTTGATCATTTACTGAGTCATGGTGCCCAGGAGAGGACTCGAACCTCCACGAAGTTGCCCCCGCTAGCACCTGAAGCTAGTGCGTCTACCAATTCCGCCACCTGGGCGACTCAGGGGGCGAATTCTGGGCATCTCCGGGAAGCTTGTCAACGGTTTTGTTAAATTTCTTCACAATCCTGCATGGGATGTGGCGATGACTCATTCTGCACACCGCCACGCGGTACCATGGGGGTCGATGAAATCAAAGAAACCGACCCGGGGCGCCAAAGCCCCCAAGTCCCCGGCGCCCAAGCAGGCTGCCGGTCCGTCGGGCAAGCCCCGCGCTGCTGCCAAGTCCGGCAAGCTGCCGCCCTGGATGCCCGAATCCATGACGACCTCCGCGCCGCCTCGCGGTGGCAAGCGCTCCGGCCCCCGGCCGAGCGACGCCCCGCCGATTCCCACCCGTCGCAACCCGCGCCCCGGCGCGCCGGTCGAGAGCGTGGACGATCCCTTTGCCGCGCGCGAAGCTGAACGCTACGCCCAGCCCATCGCCAGCCGTGAGGCCATCCTGCAGCTGCTCGACCGCTGCGATGGTCCGCAGACCGCCGAAGAGGTGGGCATCCATCTGGGCCTGACCGAGCCGGACCGTGCCGACGCCCTGGGCAAGCGCCTGGGCGCCATGGTCCGCGATGGCCAACTGGTGCAGAACCGCCGTGGTGGCTTCGCGCCCGTGCAGGCCACCAACCTCATCACCGGGGTAGTGATCGCCAACCCGGAAGGGTTCGGCTTCCTGCGCCCGGTCGACGGGGGCGGGGACGACCTGTTCCTGCCGCCGTATGAAATGCGCAAGGTCATGCACGGCGACCGCGTGCTCGCCAACGTCACCGGCATCGACCGCCGCGGCCGCCGCGAAGGCAGCATCGCGCGCGTGCTCGAGCGGGGCATGACCCGCTTGATCGGCCGCTTCAGCGTCGAGTTCGGCATCAACTACGTCGTGCCGGATGACAAGCGCATCCAGCGCAACGTGCAGATTCCGCCGGACCAGACCGGCGATGCCCGCGACGGCCAGCTGGTGGTGTGCGAACTGACCCAGGCGCCGGACACCCGCCGCCCGCCGATCGGCCGCATCATCGCCGTGCTCGGCGACAAGCTCACCGCCTCGCTGATCGTGGAAACCGCGATCCACGGCCATGAGTTGCCGTTCGAATTCCCGCAGGAAGTCCTCGACGAAGCCGCGTCCGTGCCCATGCAGGTGGAGCCGGCGATGATCGGCGAGCGCGTCGACCTGCGCAGCACGCCGCTGGTCACCATCGACGGCGAAGACGCCAAGGACTTCGACGACGCGGTCTACTGCGAACCCAACGCCGAAGGCTTCCGCCTGGTGGTGGCCATCGCCGACGTCTCCAACTACGTTCGTCCCGGCACGCCGCTGGACGATGAAGCACAGAAGCGCGCCACCTCGGTGTACTTCCCAGGCTTCGTGGTGCCGATGCTGCCGGAGACGCTGTCCAACGGCATCTGCTCGCTGATGCCCAAGGTCGACCGCATGTGCTTCGTCTGCGACATGCAGGTGAACCGCGACGGCGAAGTGATCCACTCGCGCTTCTACGAGGCGGTGATGAACTCCCACGCCCGCCTGACCTATACCCAGGTCTGGCAGGCGGTGGGCGAGAACGATCCGGCCGCGCGCAATGCCATTGGCGCGCTGCTGCCGCAGGTCGAGCGCCTGCACCAGCTGTACAAGGTGCTGGCCAAGGCCCGCACCCGCCGAGGCGCGATCGAGTTCGAATCCTCCGAAGTGCGCTTCGTGCTCGACAACACCGGCGAAGTCACCCAGGCCGGCATGCTGGTGCGCAACGATGCGCACAAGCTGATCGAGGAATGCATGATCGCGGCCAACGTGCAGGCCGCACGCTACCTGCTGTACAAGCAGGTGCCGGCGCCGTTCCGTGACCATGCCAAGCCGCCGGAAGCCAAGTTCGAGGATCTGCTGGAGTTCCTGAAGGAATTCAAGCTGAGCCTGCCGCCGTGGTCCAAGGTGCAGCCGGGTGATTACACCAAGCTGCTCAAGAAGGTGCGCGAGCGCCCGGACTCGGCGCTGATCGAATCGGTGCTGCTGCGCAGCCAGAGCCTGGCGGTGTACTCGCCAGACAACCAGGGCCACTTCGGCCTGTCGCTGGATGCGTACGCGCACTTCACTTCGCCGATCCGCCGCTACCCCGACCTGCTGGTGCACCGTGCCATCAAGCACGCGCTGAGCGGCAAGCCGCTGGAGAAGTTCGCGTACTCCGCGCGCGAAATGGCCGCGCTGGCGCTGCAGTGCTCCGAACGCGAGCGTCGTGCCGACGAGGCCGAGCGCGAGGTCGACGAGCGCTACCGCGCGGCGTGGATGGAAAAGCATGTGGGCGGCCAGTTCGACGGCGTGATCAGCGGCGTGACCAGCTTCGGCCTGTTCGTAGAACTGGACGAGTCCAAGGTCAACGGCCTGGTTCATGTCACCCAGCTGCCGCACGACTACTACCAGTTCGACGCCACCCGCAAGACGCTGAGCGGCGAGCGCCGTGGCAAGAGCTACCGCCTCGGCGACCGCGTGCGGATCCTGGTGCTCAAGGCCAGCATGGAAGAGCGCAAGATCGACTTCCGGCTGGTGGAAGAGAACGACGACGAAGCACCGGCGTTGCCGCCGCGTGGGCAGCCGGCCAAGCGACAAAAGCAGAAATACTGAGGGGAGGCGCCCCATGAACCCGGTTCCCGAATTCTCCGGTGGTTGCCAATGCGGCGCGGTGCGTTTTCACGTCCGCGGTGCGCTGCCCGACCGATCCATCTGCCATTGCCGGATGTGCCAGAAGGCCTTCGGCGCGTATTACGCGCCGCTGGTCTCGGTTCGTGGGGCCGATTTCCAGTGGACCCGGGGCGAACCGCGCCGGTTCCAGTCCTCGAATCACTTCCGTCGGGGCTTCTGTGCCGACTGCGGCACCCCGTTGACGTACGAGGGTGAGGACGGCATGGCGGTGGCGGCCGGCGCCTTCGACCAGCCCGAACGCCTGCCGCCGACGGTCCAGTACGGCACCGAGTCCAAGCTGCCGTTCGTGGATCAGCTGGGCGACCTGGCGGTGATCCTGGCCGAGGACGACCCCGACGCCGAACGCCTGCGCAGCCTGGTCTCGCACCAGCACCCCGACCACGACACCGAACGCTGGCCACCCCGGTAGCACCGGGCTCTGCCCGGCTCCGTCGGGATGCCGTCAGCCCGGAATGCACGGCAACCGAACCGGCAATGCTCTACCATTACCACCCCCTGTACCGGTCCCGCCCCCGCAATGAGCAAGCAAAGCCAGTGGATTGTCGGCGTCAACGCCGTCGCCTCCTCGATCGAGAACGATGCCGAGAACGTCCGCGAAGTGCTCATCGAGGCCAGCGCGAAGAATCCCCGGCTGACCGAAATCGAGGAAAACGCGCGGCGCAAGGGCATCGACGTGCGCAAGGTGAATACCCAGGCGCTGGACGGCGTGGGCGGTTCGGTGCGCCACCAGGGCGTGGCCGCGCGCTACCAGGCCGCCCGCACCTACGGTGAGAACGAGCTGGAAGGCCTGGTCGAGGCCGCCGAGGGCAAGGCCCTGCTGCTGATCCTCGACGAGGTGCAGGACCCGCACAACCTGGGCGCCTGCCTGCGCAGCGCGGCGGCGGCCAACGCCACGGCGGTGATCATTCCCAAGGACAAGTCGGCCACCGTCAATGCGACCGTGCGCAAGACCTCGGCCGGCGCCGCCGACCGCATTCCGGTGGTGGCGGTGACCAACCTGTCGCGTTGCCTGAAGGACCTGCAGAAGCAGGGCGTGTGGATCTACGGCCTGGCCGGTGAAGCCACCGATTCGCTGTACTCCATCGACCTGAAGGGCAACGTGGCGCTGGTGCTGGGCGGCGAAGCCGACGGCATGCGCCGCCTGACCCGCGAGAACTGCGATGGCCTGGTCAAGATCCCGATGCCGGGTGACATCGAGAGCCTGAACGTCTCGGTCGCCGCGGGTGTAAGCCTGTTCGAAGCGGTACGTCAGCGCAGCTGACGGACGGCCTCGAACAGGCGGGTAGAGCCGACTGTTAGTCGGCTGGCATTTAGCGGGCGGTGCAACCGCCCGTTGCTCTGGATCAGACGTAGAGCCACGCCATGCGTGGCTGCGCTTCGTTCGGGCACCGCGAAGCCACGCATGGCGTGGCTCTACGCTCGTTCT
>NZ_JBLZQD010000011.1:5387-132564 GCF_049199305.1 Stenotrophomonas sp. PD6
CCGCGGGCCGCCCCCCCGCCGCGTTCATGCTTCACCCCCCCCCCCCCCCGATGGTTCGGCTGGCGCCCGCCCCCCCCCCCCCCCCCCCCCGCGGGGGGGGCCTCTACCGGTATTCATGCACCACGAAGCCACGCGCGGCGTGGCTCTACGGCGCGTTGGCATTGCCTCCCAAGGCCTTGAACAACGTCACGTCGTTGACCAGTTGCTTCTGCTTCACCGACGCCAGCGACAGCTCGGCATCGCGCCGCGTCTGCTGCGCCTCCAGCCAGGTGCGCAGGTCGGTGGCGCCGACCCGGTAGCGCACTTCATACATGCGCTCGATCTCCACCGCTTCGTCATATGACGCCTGCGAGGCGGCCACCTGGGTGGCGAACTGGGTGCGCGCCGACAACGCGTTGTCCACCTCCGACAGCGCCGTGTACAGCGTGCGCCGGAACGTGTTGGCCGCGATCTGGTAGTCGGTTCCGGCGATCTGCGTATCCAGCTGCGCCTGGCGGATGTTGAGGAACGGCAGCGACAACCCCGCGCCCAGCGACGCCACCGGGTTCTTCAATACGTCCGATAGCGTGGTCGCGCCACTGCTCACGCCGCCGGTCAGGCTCAACGCCGGGTAGTAGCGGGTGGCGGTGACCTTGATGTCCTTCAGGCTGTTGCGCAGGCGAAGTTCCGCCGCGCGCAGGTCCGGGCGCCGGCCCAGCAGTTCGGCCGGCAGGCCTTCGGCGATGGCCGGGCTGCCCGCATTTTCGAGTGCCTGCGGTTCGTCGGCCTGCGGCCACGGCTGGCCATCGAGCAACACGGTCAGCGCGTTGCGGCTGGCCACGCGCTGCTGCTCCAGCGCGCTCTGTGCGGCGCGCTGCGCCTCCAGCGACTGGGTGGCCTGGCGCACTTCAAGCCGCGACACCGCACCGGCGTTGAAACGCGCCTGTACCAGTTCCTGGGTGCGCTGCAGGCGTGCGAGATTCGCTTCGCCGGCGGCAATGGACTGGTTGAGGTAGGCCAGCGTCCAATACTGCGTGGCCACATCACCGATCACCAGCAGCGCGGTGTTCTGCAGGTCTTCCTCGCTGGCCTGGGCCTCCCACTGCGCGATGTCGCGCTGGGCACGCAGGCGGCCCCACAGGTCGATCTCCCACTGCAGCGACACCCCGGCCGAACTGCTGCGATTCCAGTCGGCACTCTGGTCAATGGGGCGATTGCCGCTGCTGCCGACACTGCCCGACGGCTGCGGCCACAGCGCGTTGTCGCTCAGCCCGGCCTGCAGGCGTGCGCGCTGCACCGCCAGCCCAGCCGAGGCCAGGTCGGTGTTGGCCCGCAGGGCGCGGTCGATGACGCGGTCCAGGCGGGGGTCGCCGAAGCCCGTCCACCAGGCGTCATCGCGCACGTCGGCGCGCAGCGTCGGCACTGCATCAGACGCCTCGGTGGGCGCATTGCGCTGCGCATCGCCAAGGCCGTACACGGCCGGCACGGAGGGCGGGTCGACCCTGTACTGGCCGGTGCTGACACAGGCCGACAGCAGCAGAACGGTGGTGCAGGCCAGCGCCAACGGGCGCACGGTCGGAGCGAACGGGAACAGGGTTGAAATCTTCATTCGCGCGCCAGCGCCTCCACGGGATCGAGTTGGGCCGCATTGCGTGCCGGAAGGAAGCCGAACGCCACGCCGATCAGACTGGAGCACGCGAACGCGGCCACGATCGAGGCGGTGGAGAACAGCATCTTGAAATCAGGGGCGAAGGTGTCGAACACCCAGCCCACCACCAGCGACAGGCCCACGCCGAGCAGGCCGCCGAGCAGGCAGACCAGCACCGCTTCGATCAGGAACTGCTGGCGGATATCGCTCTGCCGTGCACCCACGGCCATGCGCACGCCGATCTCGCGGGTGCGCTCGGTCACCGACACCAGCATGATGTTCATCACCCCGATGCCGCCGACCAGCAGGGCGATGGCGGCGATGGCGCTGATCAGCAGGGTCATCGTGCGCGTGGTCTGCTCGATGGTGTCGCGGATCTCGGCGCTGTTGCTGAGGAAGAAGTCTTCGGTGCCATGGCGCATGATCAGGAGCTTGGAAATGGCCGCCTGCGCCGCGTCCATCGGAGTGGCGTCGTCCACCCGCACGGTGATGCTGGACACGTAGCTCTGGCCCAGCATGCGCGACATCACGGTGGTGTAGGGCACCCAGATCGACAGGCTGGTGCTGCTGCCGAAGCCCATGCTCTGGCGTTGCGCCACGCCGATCACGCGCACCGGCACGTTGCCGAGCAGGATCACCTGGCCCACCGGGTCGGCGCCGTTGGGGAAGAACTGGCTGCGGGTGTTCTCATCGATCACCGCCACCTGCGCCAGGCCCTTCACCGCATCGGCATCGAAGAAGCTGCCGGCACTCAGGGTCACGCCCTTGACCCGGAAGAATTGTTCGCCCACGCCGCTGACCTGCGCGGTGGCCGACTGGTTGCGGTAACGCGCGGTGGCCGACGAGGACACGCTGGGGGTGACGCTGTCGATGTAGCTCTGCCGCGACAGGGCGTCGGCATCGCTGGCCTTCAGCGTCTGCACCCGCGCCGAGCGCATGTCGCCGAAGCCGCGCCCGGGATACACGTCGATGGTGTTGGTGCCCAGTGCGCTGATGTTCTGCAGGATCTGCTGCTGCGAGCCGTTGCCCATCGCCACCACCGACACCACCGAGGCGATGCCGATGATGATGCCCAGCATGGTCAGGAAGGTGCGCAGGCGGTGGGCGTTCATGGCCAGCAGCGCCATGCGGAAGGCCTCGGTGAAGCGGTCGCGGGCCGCCCGCCAGCTGTGGCCCTTGGCAGCGGCCACGGTCGGCGTGCGCTGGGCGCGGTAGCTGGGCGCCTTGGCATTGATGCGGTCGGCGATGATCTCGCCGTCGCGGATCTCGATGATGCGCTGGGCGTGTTCGGCCACCGACATGTCGTGGGTGACGATGATGATGGTGTGGCCTTCGGCATGCAGCTCGCCGAGGATGCCCATCACTTCCTCGCCGGACTTCGTGTCCAGCGCGCCGGTCGGCTCATCGGCGAGGATCACCTCGCCGCCGTTCATCAGCGCCCGCGCAATCGACACACGCTGCTGCTGGCCACCGGACAGCTGGCCGGGCTTGTGCTTCATGCGATCGCCCAGGCCCAGCCGCTGCAGCAGCTGTTCGGCGCGTGCGCTGCGCGCGGCGGCCGGGCTGCCGGCATACACCGACGGCACTTCGACGTTGCCACGTGCATCCAGGTCGCCGAGCAGGTGGTAGCGCTGGAAGATGAAGCCGAAATGTTCGCGCCGCAGTTCGGCCAGCTCGTCGGGCAGCATGCTGCCGGTCTCGCGGCCGGCCACCTGGTAGCTGCCGCGGGTAGGGCGGTCCAGGCAGCCCAGGATGTTCATCAGCGTCGACTTGCCCGAGCCGGATTGGCCGACGATGGCCACCATCTCGCCGGCGGCGATGTCCAGGTTGACGTCGCGCAGCACGGCGATGGTTTCATCGCCGGCCGGGAACTCGCGGCGCAGGTCGCGCAGCCGCAGCAGCGGCGTGCCGGTGGGGGCGGTCTTCATCGACGCGGCCCGCCCATGCCCGGGCCGCCCATGCGCATCTGCACGCCGCCACGGTTGCCGCTGCCGCTCGCGGCCGGCGTGGCGCTGCCTTCACCGACCACGACTTTTTCGCCTTCCTTCAGCCCCGACAGCACTTCGGCGCTGGAACCGGTGTTGATGCCGATCTTCACCTTGCGCGGCTGCGGCATGCCGTCGGCGTCGGCCACGCGCACGACGTACTGGCCATCGCGGGCCTTCGGGCCGAGCGCTACCGACGGAATGATCAGCACGCCCTTGGCCTGCTTGAGCATCACCGAGACCTGCGCGGTCATGTCGATGCGCAGCGTGCCGTCCGGGTTCTCCACGTCGAACAGCGCGTTGTAGTACACCGCCGAACTGGAGCTGGAACTGGACGAACTGGAGCTGCTGGAACTGTCGCTGGCGATCGACGACGGCGCCGGATTGATCTGGCGCAGCGTGGCGTGGTACTTGCGGTCCGGGTCGCCCAGCGTGGTGAAGTACACCGGCATGCCGGCCTTGATCTTGACCACGTCGGCCTCGGACACCTCGGCGTTCACCGTGACCAGGTCCAGCCGCGCCAGCATCACGATGGTCGGTGCGGTCTGGTTGGCGTTGACGGTGCGGCCTTCCTCGGCGACCACCGCCACCACGGTGCCGTCCATCGGCGCGGTGATGCGGGTGTAGGCCAGGTTGGCGTTGGCCGTGCCCAGTTCGGTCTGGCGGCCCTGGATCTGCGCGTCATACGCCTTGACCTGCGCACGGGCGGTCTTGAGTGCGGCGTCGGCGGCGTCGAACTCCGCACGCGAGGTCGCCTCGGCGGCCAGCATCTCCTGCTGCCGCGCGAATTCCAGCTCGGCCTGGCGCAGCGTGGCCTGCTGCACCGCGCGCTGGGCGGTGACCTGGTCCAGCGACGCCTGCGCGTTGAGCACGGCGTTGCGCTGGGTGGTGGCGTCGATCTCGGCGATCAGGTCGCCCTGTTTGACGGTATCGCCCAGCTGCACCCGCAGCGACTTGATCTGGCCCGAGGCCTGCGCACCGACGCTGACCAGCTTGTAGGCATCGATCACGCCCGTGGCCTCCACGGTCTGTTCCAGGTCGCCACGGGTCACCGGGCTGGTGGCCAGGGTAGGGGCGCTGGGCTTGCGCAGGGTCCATGCGACAATGCCGCACACCAGGACGGCCAGGGCGATCAACAGCAGCACGCGGCCGCGACGGGTGGTAGGCAGGCGGGACTTCACGATGATCGTCAACTCGACAGGCCGGCGTGCGGCGTTGTCAGCATTGTGAAGAGCGGCTGTGGCGGCCTCAACGCACGGCATGTAACAGGACGTAACCACGCCCCGGTTCGACGTGTCCTTCTGTATCGTGTGCATGCCCTGAAACACGCGTACGCAAACCAGAGGATGCGGTTCAGCTCCCGACAGGGGATCATCGCCGCATGGAGAACACCACTACGATGCAACGCCTGCTGATCGTCGATGACGACAACGACATCCGCCAACTGCTGGCCGAACAGCTCGGCCGTGCCGGCTACCAGGTCAGCACCGCCAGCGATGGCCAGGGCATGCGCCAGGTGCTGGAGCGCGAGCATGTCGACCTGATCGTGCTCGACCTCAACCTGCCGCGCGAGGATGGCCTGACCCTGTGCCGCGACCTGCGTGCGCGGTCGGCCACGCCGGTGATCATGCTCACCGCGCGCAGCGAACCGATCGACCGCGTGCTGGGTCTGGAGATGGGCGCCGACGACTACCTGGGCAAGCCGTTCGAACCGCGCGAGCTGCTGGCGCGCATCCGCAACGTGCTGCGCCGGACCGAAGCATTGCCGGCCAATCTTGAACCGCTGGCGATCCGCCGGGCCCGCTTCTCGCACTGGATCTTCGACCTGGAGCATCGCCACCTGGTCGACCCGGACGGGCGCGTGGTGGTGCTGTCCGGCGCGGAGTTCCGCCTGCTGCGCGTGTTCGTCGGGCATGCCAACAAGGTGCTGTCGCGCGAGCAGCTGGTCTCGCTGAGCAGTGGCCGCAGCTACGAATCGCAGGACCGCGCCATCGACCTGCAGGTCAGCCGGCTGCGCAACAAGCTGGCCGATGACGGCGGCAGCGACGGCCTGATCAAGACCGTGCGCAATGAAGGCTACGTGCTGGCCACGGCGGTCACGCTGGAATGATGCGCCTGCGCCGCTTCTTCGCCTCGATGGTCGGGCGGCTGTTCGTGATCCTGCTGCTGGGCATGAGCGTGGCCGCGATCGGCGCCACCATGCTGGCCAGTGCCAAGCGCCAGCAGGAGTTCGAGCGGCAGAACCTCAACCGCATCGCCGACCGCCTGCAGGGCTTCGTCAACATGCTCGACAGCGACCCGGACCTGCGCGGCCGGCTGCTGACCGTGGGCGGGCCAGCGGTGCGCAGTCTGCCCGAAGGTGCGCGGCTGGGCCGCGAAGACGCGGCCATGATGGACGTGCTCGACGACCGCCAGGGCCCGGTGGCGCACGCCACCGTGCACTTCACCTCGTTCCGTTCGTGCCTGCCCAAGGCCCAGGAACTGCTGCCGCCGCCCCCCCCACCGCAGCAGCGGCGCCGGCCGCCACACGAGCGCGACCCCGCTTTCATTCCGCCCAAGTGCCGTGCGGTGCAGGTGCCGCTCAGCGACGGTACCGTGTTGTCGCTGGCGCTGGAATCGCCGGCCATCGCCCACAACGGCATCCTTGCGGTCGATCCGCTGTTCCTGACCCTGCTGGTGTTCGCCATCGGCGTACTGGCCTATGTGGTCGCGCGCATGGCCAGCGCACCGCTGCAGCGCTTGGCCTCGGCGGCGGCCGAGCTGGGCGATGACCTGCAGCGCGCCCCGCTGCCGGTCACGGGGCCGCTGGAAGTACGCCGCGCGGCCGAGGCCTTCAACGCCATGCAGAAACGCCTGCAGCGCACGCTGGGCGAGCGCACCCAGATGCTGGCGGCGATCACCCATGACCTGCAGACCCCGGTGACCCGGCTGCGGCTGCGGCTGGAGAACGTCGGCGATGAGGCCCTGCGCGAGCGCCTGATCGGCGACCTGGCCGCCATGCAGGCGCTGATCCGCGAAGGCCTGGAACTGGCGCGCAGTGCGGAGAGCGCCGAACCGCGCGCCGCGCTGGATCTGGATTCGCTTCTGGAAAGCATCGTGGAGGACGCGGTCGAGGCCGGCGCCGAGGCGCGCTTTGAACAGGGCAGCGGCGCGGTGCTGATGCTGCGGCCGCTGGCCATGCACCGGTTGTTCTCGAACCTGGTCGACAATGCCATCGGCTATGGCGGCACGGCGCTGGTGCGGATCGAACAGGACGCCGACGGCGTGGTGGTGCGGGTGCGCGATACCGGGCCCGGCCTGGCCGAGGACGAGCTGGAGACCGTGTTCGACCCCTTCGTCCGCCTGGAAACCTCGCGCTCGAGGGAAACCGGCGGCGCCGGGCTCGGCCTGACCATCGCCCGCGCACTGGCCGAGAAGGAAGGGGCGACCCTGCACCTGCGCAACCATCCGCAGGGCGGTCTGGAGGCCGTGGTGCACTGGCCGGCACCGCCGCGACCGCCGACCTCCCGCGCCGGCTGAGCACCAACGAGGCAAACGGCGGCGGTTTTGCCTACTATGGGCAACCCCCGCCAGCTTCCGCCGCATGAGCGTGCCCCAACTGGCCGGTCTCCACAGCCGCGTAGTGCTTACGTCACTGCGCCATTCCTGCTCCCCGCCAGGTCCTTACGGATGAGGCGAAGGGGAGGCGGGAACCGGTGGCGGCCGGTACAACTTCGAGTGCCCCTGCAGTGCCTTTGGCGGGCGCTGGTGGTGCTGTGCCTGCTGTGCGGCGTGCCCACCACGCTGGTGGCGCAGGACGGCCCGCCGCCGCTGCGCGACTACGCCATCGACGTGTGGACCTCGCGCAACGGCCTGCCGCACAACTCCCTGCGCGACATCGCGCAGACCCCCGAAGGCCACCTGTGGTTCGCTACCTGGGAAGGGTTGGTGCGCTACAACGGGCTGGATTTCACCGTGTTCGACCGCAGCACCCGCCCGGGCCTGCGCGACAACGGCGTGGGCGCGTTGTTCGTCGACCGTGCCGGTGGGCTGTGGATCAGCGATTCGCGCGGCAACGTCACCCGACGCAGCGCCGATGGCCGCTGGCAGGTGTTCGAGCGCCAGCCGCCCGCGCCGGAGGTGCTGATCCAGGCCATGCAGATGGACAGCCACGGGCGGTTGTGGCTGCTGTACGAAGGCAGCGGCATCGGCAGCCTCTCGCAGGACGGCCACTTCGACTACCAGAAGCCGCCGGCCGACGTGCCGATGGCGATGAGCTTCACCAAGCTGGTGGTGGATGCGCAGGATCGGGTCTGGGTCGGCACGCTCGACGGCCTGGTGGTGCGCGGCAACGACGGCGTGCTGCGCCGCGCGCCGGAAAGCTATGGCCTGGGCCGGGGGCTGGTGTGGCCCTATCGCGCCCCGGACGGGGTGCTGTGGATCGTCGCCGGCGAGCGCATCTACCGCATGCAGGACGGCGTACCGCAGCTGCAGCACCGGCTTGACGGCGGCATGCACATCACGGCGATGCTGCAGGACCGGCATGGCGATCTGTGGCTGGGCACCGAAAACCAGGGCCTGCTGCGGCTGTCGCGGCACGGCCTGGAGCGGCTGCCCACCGGCCTGTCACTGCCCGGCGGGCGCGTGGTCAGCCTGCGCGAGGACGCGGAGGGCAGCATCTGGGTTGGCGCCAATGGCGGCCTGTACCGGCTACGCGAAACGCTGTTCAGCAGCTTCACCGAACGTGACGGGCTCAGCGGCGATTACGTGCGCACCGTGCTCGAAGACCGCGACCGGCAGATGTGGATCGGCAGCGCCAGCGGCCTGGACCGGCGCGACGCACAGGGCGTGTTCCACCCGGTGCCGTTGCGCAACAGCGGCGGCAAGACCCCGTCCGTGCTCAGCCTGGCGCAGGACCATCAGGGCGGGTTGTGGGTAGGTACCTTCGGTGACGGCATCCTGCGGCTGGACGCGCAGGGCCGCATGCTGCGCCGCTATGGGCCGGAAGATGGCCTGCCCGGTGGCAACATCCGCGCGATCAGCGTGGATCGCGACGGTGCGGTGTGGGCAGGCACCCAGAAGGGCGTGGCCCGCATCGACGACAACGGCGTGTCGGTGCCCGCCATCGCCGGCCTGCCCGGTGGCCTGATCACCGCGATGGCGCATGACGCGGAGGGCGACCTGTGGATCGGCACCATTGAAGGCATCCGGGTGCTGCGCGGCGACCGTGTGCAGTCCATCGACCTGGCGCCGCTGGGCGGCGGGCGCAGCGTCTTCGGCTTCCAGCAGATCGGCGATGCGATGTGGATCAGCAGCGACCGCGGCCTGTACCGCTACCAGCACGGCGTGCTTGCGCGGGTCGGGCTGGAGCAGGGCATGCCGGTGGACACCGTGTTCCAGCTGGTGCCCGACCGGGTGGGCAATGTCTGGATCAGCAGCAACCGCGGCGTGCTGCGCACCGACATGGCCATGCTCAACGACGTCGCCGACGGGCGTGCGCGGCGGATCGAGGTGGAGCACTACAACGAAATCGACGGCATGGCCAATTCGCAGGCCAATGGCAGCTCCGGTCCCTCGGCGATCCTGCGCCAGGACGGCACGTTCTGGGTGGTCACCGCCGGTGGCCTGAGCATGGTCGATCCGCTGCGCCTGCAGCGTTTCCGTGAGCGACTGGCGCCGCCGGCGGTGATCGAGACGGTGCTGGTCGACGGCGTGCCGCTGCACTGGCAGGGCGCCAACCACAACACGCTGCCGGGCGGGCGCCGGCTCAGCATCAGCTACGTGGGGCTGAGCTACCTGCTGTCCGAGCGCATCCGCTACCGCACCCGCCTGGAAGGGCTGGACAGCGGCTGGATCGAACGCGGCCAGCAGCGCAGCGTGGAATTCATCGGGCTGCCGCCGGGCGACTACACGCTGCACGTGTCGGCCGCGCATCCGGGCGGCACGTGGAGCGGCAGCGAGGCGGTGTGGTCGTTCACGGTGGAACCGTTCCTGTGGCAGCGGCGCAGCGTGCAGATCATCGGCGGGTTGCTGCTGCTGGCCGGGCTCGTCGCGCTGTACCGCTACCTGATCAAGCGCTACAAGGCGAGCAACGTGCGCCTGGCGCGCAAGGTCGAGGAAGCGACCCGCGACCTGAAGGCGCAGACGGAAAGCCTGCAGGCGCTGAACCAGGAGAAGACCCGCCTGGCCGAGCGCCTCGCGGTGCAGGCCGAGCAGTTCGAGCGGCAGGCCCGCGAAGACGCGCTGACCGGGCTGCCCAACCGGCGTGCGTTCGACGAGGCGCTGGCGCGCGACTTCGCCCGTTCGCAGCGCAGCGGCCACCCGCTGTGCCTGGTGGTGCTGGACATCGACCACTTCAAGGAAGTGAACGACCAGCACAGCCACAGCGTGGGCGACGTGGTGCTGGTGGAGGTGGCGCGGGTGATCGCCTCGGCCTGCCGCGATTCGGACATGCCGGCGCGTACCGGTGGCGAAGAGTTCACCCTGCTGCTCAACGACACCCGCCTGGCCGAGGCGGCCCAGGTCTGCGCACGCCTGCGCGGGCTGTTCCATGACCACCCGGACTGGGCCGGGGTGCCGGGCCTGCAGGTGACCTTCAGCGCCGGCCTGGTCGAGCTGGACGCCGCCGACCGCACCCCGATGCTGCTCTACCAGCGCGCCGACCGCGCCCTGTACCGGGCCAAGAGCGAAGGCCGCGACCGCACCGCGATCGGTTGATCAGGGGCGCGGCCACGCGTTGGCGATCTTGCAGAACAGCTTCGCGGTCTGCTCGGTGTCATACACCGCGCTGTGCGCCTCGTCCGCATCCCAGCCCAGCCCGGCGGCGGTGGCCGCACGCGCCAGCACCGTCTGCCCATAGGCGATACCGGCCATGGTCACGGTGTCGAACACGCTGAAGGGGTGGAACGGGTTGCGCTTGTGGCCGACCCGGTTGACCGCGGCATTGATGAAGCCCAGGTCGAAATGCGCGTTGTGCCCGACCAGGATCGCGCGCTGGCAGCCGTACTTCTTCACCGCCGCGCGCACCGGCGCGAAGATGTGGTCGAGCGCATCCTTCTCGGCCTTGGCCAGCCGGAACGGGTGGTCGAGGATGATGCCGGTGATCTCCAGCGACTTCGGGTCGATCTCCAGCCCTTCGGCCGGCACCACGTGGGCACTGGCGGTCTGGCCCGGATAGAGCAGGCCGTTGTCGTCCATCTCGATCGGTACCGCGGCGATCTCCAGCAGCGCATGGCGCTGGTTGTCGAAGCCGCCGGTTTCCACATCGACCACCACCGGCAGGAAGCCACGGAAGCGGGTCGCCATCATGCGCTGCGCGGCAGAGGGCATGTCTTCAGCAACCGCCGGCGTGCCGGCGGCCTGGGGGAGGTCTTGGGTCATCGGCCCAGTTTAGCAGAGCCACCTGACCGGTCCCTGCCCCGCGCCGGAGACCGGCGTGGGGGAGGGCGCCCGAGGCTCAGCGCCCGTTGAGCACCACGTTGGCGATCAGGCCGGTCGCCACGGCGATCAGTACGTAGCGGTCGTCGACCTTGCGCCACTGCTGGCCCCGCTGCGGCGCGTGCAGGCCGTGGCGCTTGTAGTCGCTCACGTAGGTGCCGCGATGATCCTTGTCCAGGTGGCCACCGCGACGCGGCGGCTCATGGCGGTCGTGACCACGCGAGGGGCCATGGTCGCGGTCGTCGCGCTGGTCGTGGCGGTCGCGGCTGTCGTGATCGTCATGGCGGGGCGGGGCGGCGAAAGCCGAACCGGTGGCGGCGAGCAGGGTCAGGGACAGCGTGGCGGCAAGGAGTCGTTTCATGGAAGTCCCTCTGGATCGGTGGGGGGGGAACGCAGGTCCAGAGTGGGATTTTTTTGATGAATAGGGAATTAAAAAAGGCCGATACGCAGTATCGGCCTGTAACGGCGTGTAACACCGAACGCGCGGTGCTTACAGCTGTTCGGTGCTGCTGGTCTCGTCGCGCTTCTCACGCGGCGGCAGGACCTGCTCGCCATGCACCAGGAACCACACGTTCTCGGCGATGTTGGTGGCGTGGTCGCCCACGCGCTCAAGGTTCTTGGCCATGAACAGCAGGTGGGTGCACGGGGTGATGTTGCGCGGGTCTTCCATCATGTAGGTCAGCAGCTCGCGGAACAGCGCGGTGTACTGCGCGTCCAGGCGGGCGTCGTCATCGCGCAGCGCGAGCGCGGCGGCGGCGTCGTTGTCGCGGTAGGCCTCGATGGCGCGGCGCACCTGCTGCGCGGCCAGCCGGCCCAGCGAACGCAGGCCCTGGATCTGCGGCAGCGGCGGCACCTTGCTCAGCGCGATGGAGCGCTTGGCTACATTGGCGGCATAGTCGCCGATGCGTTCGATGTCGGCCGGAATGCGCAGACCGGCCAGGATTTCGCGCAGGTCGCGTGCCATCGGGCCGCGCAGCGCCAGGCGCATCACGTCATGGCTGATCTGCTGTTCCAGGCTGTCGATGGCCTCGTCGTTGGCGATGATGCGGTGGGCGGCGTTCTCGTCGCGCTTCTCGATCACATCCATGGATGCATCGAGCTGGGCCACGGCCATTTCGCCCATGCGCACGATCTCGGCCACCAGCCGCTGCTGTTCTTCGTCGTAGCTCTTGACGATATGGTCGTTTGGGAAGTTCATTGTGATGTGCTCGATTGTCTGGTGGGTGGCATCGTCGCTGCCGTCCATGGCGGAATCGCAGCGGCTTCGGACCGTCCGGCCCGGCCATCCGTGGCCGGGCGTGCGGCAGGCCGCGCGGCAGTGCCGCGCAAACGGCCTGCCTTACCCAAACCGCCCGGTGATGTAATCCTCGGTCTGCTGCTTGTTCGGCTGCGAGAAGATCACTTCGGTGCGGTCGTGTTCGATCAGGTCACCCAGGTACATGAAGGCGGTGTAGTCGGACACGCGCGCGGCCTGCTGCATGTTGTGGGTCACGATCACGATGGTGTAATCGTGCTTGAGCTCTTCGACCAGCTGTTCGATGCGGCTGGTGGAGATCGGGTCCAGTGCCGAGGTCGGCTCGTCGAGCAGCAGCACGTCCGGGCGCAGCGCCACGGCACGGGCGATGCACAGACGCTGCTGCTGGCCGCCGGACAGGCCCAGCGCGCTCTGGTTGAGCTTGTCCTTCACCTCGTCCCACAGCGCACCCTGGCGCAGGGCCTGCTCGACGCGGTCGTTCATGTCCGACTTGGACAGCTTCTCGTGGTGGCGGATGCCGTAGGCGACGTTCTCGAAGATGGTCATCGGGAACGGCACCGGCTTCTGGAACACCATGCCGACCTTGCTGCGCAGGCGGTTCATCGGGTACTTGGGCGACAGGATGTTCTCGCCGTCCAGCAGCACTTCGCCGCGCGCTTCCAGCTTCGGGTACAGGGCGTAGATGCGGTTGAAGATGCGCAGCAGCGTGGACTTGCCGCAGCCGGACGGGCCGATCAGCGCGGTGACGCGCTTCTCCGGCACTTCCAGGCTGATGTTCTTCAGCGCGTGGAACTTGTCGTAGTAGAAGTCCAGCCCCCGTGCAGCCAGTTTGATCGGCGCCGGGTTGTGCAGGGTTTCATGCGAGGCCGGGACTGCGATGCGCTGCATCGGCACGGCATTGGAAAGATCGTTCATGGCGATGTCCGCGGAAAGGTCAGTCATGGGAGATACGGTTGCGCAGCAGGATGCCGCGCGCGGAGAGGCTGACCAGCAGCACGAACACGGTCAGCACCAGCGCGCCGGCCCAGGCCAGCGTCTGCCAGGATTCGTACGGGCTGCCGGCGAACTGGTTCATCACTACCGGCACGCTCGCCATCGGCTGGAACACATTGCTGTTCCAGTACTGGTTGCCGAAGGCGGTGAACAGCAGCGGGGCGGTCTCGCCCGAGATGCGGGCCAGCGCCAGCAGGATGCCGGTGACGATGCCGGCGGCGGCGCTGCGGTACAGCACCTGCACGGTCACCTTCCACTGCGGCACGCCCAGCGACAGCGCCGCTTCGCGCATCTGCGACGGCACCAGGCGCAGCATCTCGTCGGTGGTGCGCACCACCACCGGCAGCACGATGAAGGCCAGCGACAGCGCACCGGCGAAGGCCGAGAACTGGCCACCGGTCTGCATCACGTACAGCGTGTACACGAACAGGCCCAGCACGATCGACGGCGCCGAGAGCAGGATGTCATTGACGAAGCGCACCACGGTGCCGGCCTTGCGGAAGTTGCCGTACTCGGCCAGCCAGGTGCCGGCCAGCACGCCAAGCGGGGTGCCGATGGCGATCGCCAGCGCACACATCACCGCGCTGCCGAAGAAGGCGTTGGCCAGGCCACCCTCCTGCATCGGCGGCGGGGTCATCTTGGTGAACAGGTCCAGGTTGATTCCGGCGAGGCCGCGCGAGGCGAGCGTGTACAGGATCCAGCCCAGGAAGAACAGTCCGAACAGTGCGGTCAGGCACGACAGCAGCAATGCGACGACGTTGACGATGCGGCGGCGCAGGTACAGCGGCTGGGCGGCGGTGTTGGCGACAGTGGACATCAGTTGCCCTCCTTGCGGGACAGGCGCATCAGCATGAGGCGGGCAATGGCCAGGACCACGAAGGTCACGATGAACAGCACGAAGCCGAGCAGCAGCAGGGCCGAGCGGTAGGTTTCGGTGGCCTCGCCGAAGTCATTGGCGATCAGCGCGGCGATGGTGGTGCCCGGCTCCAAGAGCGAGGGCGACAGGCGCACGCTGTTGCCGATGACGAAGGCAACGGCCATGGTCTCGCCGAGGGCGCGGCCCAGGCCGAGGAAGATGCCGCCGATCACGGCCGAGCGGGTATAGGGCAGCACGATGTCCCAGCTCACTTCCCACTTGGTGGAACCCAGCGCGTAGGCCGATTCCTTCAGGCGGGTGGGAACGGTCAGGAACACTTCGCGCATCACCGAGGAGATGAAGGGAATGACCATGATGGCCAGCACGAAGCCGGCGGTCAGCACGCCGATGCCCAGCGGCGGACCCTGGAACAGCGGGCCAATGATCGGCCACTCGCCCAGGGTTTCATTGAGGACGGGGGTAACGTACTCGGTCATGACCGGGACCAGCACGAACAGGCCCCACATGCCGTAGATGATCGAGGGGATACCGGCCAGCAGTTCGATGGCGGTACCCACCGGGCCACGCATCCAGCGCGGGGCCACTTCGGTGAGGAAGAAGGCGATGCCGAAGCTCACCGGCACGGCGATGACCATCGCGATCAGGGCGGTGACCAGGGTGCCGTAGATCGGTGCGAGCGCACCGAATTTGTTCTCGACCGGATTCCAGTCGGAGGAATAGAAGAAGCTCAGTCCCTGTTCCTGCAGGGCATGGCGGCCGCCCCACAGCATCGAGAGCGCGGCGCAGGCGAGGGCGGCCAGCACCAGGATCACGGTGGCGATCAGGGCCCATCGGAACAGTTTGTCATTGCGTGCATCGCGCAGGTCGCGCGAGGACGGTGCGGGTACAGGCTGGGCGATGGCATTCATGGGAAAGGCAGGGGCCCAAAATAGGATGGGGTAGCGCCGGGCTCTGCCCGGCAGAACGGTGTCACGGCGCGAAACACCGGACCCGCGCAGGGCGCGGGTCCGGTCTGGATCACTTGAATTCAGCAGTCCAGTAGCCTTCGATCTGCTTCACCAGCTCCGCCGGCAGCGGCACGTAGTGCAGTTCATTCGCCTGCGCCTGGCCGTTCTCGAACGCCCACTTGAAGAAGGCCAGGGTGTCCTTGCTGCGCTGGGCGTCCTTGGGCTGCTTGTGCATCAGCATGAAATTGGTGGCGGTGATCGGCCACGCCTGGTCGCCCGGGGCGTTGGTGATGACCAGGTTGAAATCCTTGGCGCTGGCCCAGTCGGCGCTGGCGGCGGCGGCGCCGAAGGTCTCGGCGGTCGGCTGCACCCAGTTGCCGGCGGCATTCTGCATGGAGGCGTACGGCATGCCGTTCTGCAGTGCGTAGGCCAGTTCGACGTAGCCGATCGAGCCCTTGATCTGCTTCACGTACGAGGCGACGCCTTCGTTGCCCTTGCCGCCCACGCCGTCCGGCCACTGCACGGAGGTGCCTTCGCCGACCTTGCTCTTCCAGTCCGGGCTGACCTTGGACAGGTAGTTGGAGAAGTTGAAGGTGGTGCCCGAGCCGTCCGAACGGTGGACCAGAGTGATCTTGCCGTCGGGCAGCTTGACGCCCGGGTTGGCGGCCACGATCGCCGGGTCGTTCCAGGTCTTGACCTTGCCGAGGAAGATGTCGGCCAGCAGCGGGCCGCTCAGGCGCAGCTTGCCGGCTTCCAGGCCGTCGATGTTCACCACCGGCACCACGCCGCCGATGGCGGACGGGAACTGGCCAAGACCGGCCTGGGCCAGTTCTTCGCTGCTCAGCGGCTTGTCGGAGGAACCGAAATCAACGGTGCCGGCCTTGATCTGGGCGATGCCGCCGCCGGAACCGATCGACTGGTAGTTGATCTTGGCGCCGGTGGCGGTGTTGTAGTCGGCCGACCACTTGGACACCAGCGGGAAGATGAAGGACGCACCGGCGCCGGAGATCTCGGCGGTCAGCTTGTCGCCGGCGGCCGGGGCAGTGGCGGGGGCGCCGGCGGCCGGGGCGGTGGCCTGGCCTTCGGCGGCCGGCTTGCAGGCGGACAGGCCCAGCGCGATGGCAAGGGAAAGGGCGGCAAAGCCGGCGGTCTGCAGTTTCATGCGTCACTCCGTAGCGGGATAGGGGGCCGGGCTCGCCGGCTGACGCTGCTATGAAATGATGTTTTTGTTACAGCTTGATGACGTCGTGACCGGGGGCACATGAAAGGCCCGCAGGGCAAGGGCTGGCGGGGGGAGCCAGGCAAAAAAAAGCGCGGACCTTTCGATCCGCGCCGCTGGTGCCGCCAAGGGGAGAGAGGACTTGGCGACACCGTTGCCTGCAATGCGTACCGACCAACGGTCGATACCTGCCGGGGCAGGTCACGACCGTTGGTCGTGACCCCCTTCAATCAGTACTTCAGGTTCTGCGACCAGTAGGTCTCGATCTGCTTGACCAGGTCGTCCGGCAGCGGCACGTAGTCGAGCTGCTTGGCCTGGGCGTCGCCGCTCTTGTAGATCCAGCGGAAGAACTCCTGGGTAGCCTTGGCGTTGGCCACGTTCTTGGGCTGCTTGCGGACCAGGATGAAGTTGGTGGCGGTGATCGGCCACGCGTTGGCGCCCGGGGCATTGGTCATGACCAGGTAGAAGTCCTTGGCGCTGGCCCAGTCGGCGCTGGCAGCGGCGGCGGCGAAGGTCTCGTCGCTCGGCAGCACGACCTTGCCCGATGCATTCTTCATCGCGGCGTAGGACATCTTGTTCTGCAGGGCATAGGACAGTTCGACGTAGCCGATGCCGCCCTTGATCTGCTTCACGTACGCGGCAACGCCTTCATTGCCCTTGCCGCCAATGCCGACCGGCCACTGGACCGAGGTGCCTTCACCGACCTTGCTCTTCCACTCCGGGTTGACCTTGGAGAGGTAGTTGACGAAGTTGAAGGTGGTGCCCGAACCGTCGGAGCGGTGCACGACGGTGATCTTACCGTCGGGCAGCTTCACGCCCGGGTTCAGCGCGGCGATCGCCGGGTCGTTCCAGGTCTTGATCTTGCCCAGGAAGATGTTGGCCAGGGTCGGACCATCCAGCTTCAGCGCGCCCGGGGCGACGCCGGCCACGTTGATCACCGGCACCACGCCGCCGATCACCGAAGGGAACTGGGCCAGGCCGGCGGCGGCCAGCTCTTCCGGCTTCAGCGGGGCATCGGACGAACCGAAATCAACGGTCGCGGCCTTGATCTGCGCGATACCGCCACCGGAACCGATGGACTGGTAGTTGACCTTCTTGCCGGTCGCGGTGCTGTAGTCGGCCGACCACTTGGACATGACCGGGTAGATGAACGAGGCGCCCGCGCCGGTCACATCGGCGGCATTGGCGGCGAACACGGACGACGCGGCGAGAACGGCAACGGCGGCGCGCGACTTGAAGGCGTGGATCACGGGGTGGCTCCTGGGATGGATGGTGGTGCGGGGTTTCCCGCCCGGTGCCTATTCCATAACGGTTCCGTGACAGCGCAGCGACTGTCACATTAAAGACATGTGACAGTCGCTGCGCTGTCCGCGCATTCCACCTCATCCCCGCGCCGTTGGCGCGCCCCCTTCAACAGGAAGGGGGCTCTCCACCAGTGAAAATATTGGCGTCGGTAGGGGCGGTCGTCAGACGACTGCCGTGAACGGTTCAACGCCCGGTGACGCAGGGAAACGGAAACAAAAAGGGGCGCAGCCCAAGCTGCGCCCCTCCATCACACATTTACCGCGAGACTTACCAGAAGAACTGCAGGCGCGCTTCCAGGATGTTCGGGTCGTCATTGACGAACGAACGGGTGGCCGAGCTGTACTTCTTGCTGTCCACCATCACGTAGTTCAGGGCGAACTTCGTGTTGGAGCGCCAGTAGTAGTTCACGCCCACAGTCCAGATGTCCATCTTGCCGCCCAGCACGCCGTCCACGATCGGCGGACGACCGGCGACCGGGTTGGCCAGCAGGTTGCCGTCGTCCAGGTTCATCGAGTCGTAGCGTGCGCCCAGCTGCCACATGCCACTGGCCGGCGCGTCCGGCAGGCCGGTGGTCGGCACGCCGCTCTTGTAGCCCCAGCTTTCGCCGGTGATGTTCCACAGGCCGCTGACGTAGTAGCCGTCGCTCTTGTAGTTGTCGTGCGCGTAACGCTTGGCCTTGCTGCTGTAATACTCACCCTGGGCCTTGAACGGGCCGGTGATGTACATCGCTTCGGCGCCGATCGTGCTGAGGCGGTCGGTGTCGGTCATGTTGCCGCTGTCGACCAGGCGCGCGGTGGCGAGGTCGGCATTCGGACGGGCGCGCACGCGCAGGGTGTCGGCGTCGGTGTCGTAGTCGACGTAGCTCAGGCCGAAGTGCAGGACCTGGCCCTTCTCGTTGATCGGCGCCCAGGTACCACGCGCGCCGTAGCCGCTGCCGTGGGCCAGGTTGCGGGTCAGCTCACGGCCGAACGCGCTGGCGGTGACCGACCAGTTGTTGTCGCCGATGCTGTAGGCGCCACCGAGGCGACGGGCCACGGCGTAGGTGTTGGTGACCGCGGCCTTGGAGATGAAGTCGTTGTTCTTGGTGCTGGACAGCTCTTCCAGGCTGTTGGGCTGCTTGAACTGGCCCAGCTGCACGAAGTGGTTGGCGTTGCCGGACAGCTTGTACTTGACGTTGGTGTCCAGGAACTTGTCGGCCTTGGCGTCGTAGCCGACCACCCATTCCACGTTGCCCGGGCCCTTGCCCTTGAGCACCAGCTCGGCGCGGCGCAGCTCGAACTCGCTGTCCTTGCCGTTGCCGGCGTCGCCACCGTTGAGGTCGGTCACATCGTTGTCGAACCAGTTGCCGTCGGCCTGGACCAGGCCTTCGAACGTGATCTCCGAGCCGCCGATCACGTCGATGGCCACTTCAGCGTGAGCGGCCGGCACGAACAGCGCAGCAGCCACGGCCGCAGTGAGGAGTTGGCGATGCAGTTTCATGGAAAGGAGCCTTGCAGGCAGGTGGGAAGATGCTGCGCAGGCTAATAAGTGAAGATTGCGTAAATATGACAGTTTCGGACAAAGCGGCCCCGGCCCCCACGCAGGCCATTGCTGGGGTTGCCAAAATTGCCTGAAACAGATGACTGCCCGGTTGCGCCCAGATGGCAGTCGCGGCCCGGGCTCAGGCGGCGGTTTTCTGCTTGAAACGGCACAGGTCGCGGATCACACACTGCGGGCAGTCCGGCTTGCGCGCCTTGCACACGTAGCGCCCGTGAAGGATCAGCCAGTGGTGCGCGTCCAGCAGGAACTCGGCCGGGATCACCTTGACCAGCAGGTCCTCGACCGCGCGCACGTCCTTGCCCGGCGCCAGGCCGGTACGGTTGGCGACCCGGAAGATGTGCGTGTCCACCGCCATCACCGGTTCGCCGAAGGCGGTGTTGAGCACCACGTTGGCGGTCTTGCGGCCGACCCCGGGCAGGGCTTCCAGCGCGGCGCGGTCGCGCGGCACTTCACCGCCGTGCAGCTCGATCAGCAGCCGGCACGCGGCGATCACGTTCTTCGCCTTCGCGTTGAACAGCCCGATGGTGGCGATGTACTTCTTCAGCCCGTCCTCGCCCAATGCCAGGATCGCCTGCGGCGTATTGGCAACGGGAAACAGCTTGCGCGTGGCCTTGTTGACGCCCACATCGGTGGCCTGCGCGGACAACGCGACGGCCACCAGCAGTTCGAACGGCGAGCTGTATTCCAGTTCCGTCTTCGGATGTGGATTGAGCTCGCGCAGCCGGGTGAACATCTCGACGACGTCGGCCTTGGGCATGCGCGCACTACGCGGGGCGGCTTTTGCAGCAATGGGCATCAGGGCAGCTTTCCGGCGGCCTTGGCCTTGGCGCGCGCGAGGATCGCGGCGGCGGCAGGCGGCAAGGCCGGTTTCTGTTCGGGGGTGGGGGCGGGTGGCGCACGCCGCGCATCCCGCTCGGCCGCGCGGCGGGCCAGCCGTTGCGCGCGCTGGCGGTAGCGCGTGCGCGCATCCCAGGCGCGCTGCACCTGTTGCTGGGCCTGCAGCAGGCGCGCGGGCAGTTCCGGGTGGTCCGGCAACAGCCGTGCGTCGCCCGGCCATGGCGCGTAGTCCATCAGGCCGGCGGCCAGCGCGGCATCGAGGTCGTCATCCAGCACCAGCATCAGCAGGCGGGCGGGCAGGGGTGTGTCGGTGTGCGACATGGCTCAGCGGTTCTGGAACACCGGCGGGCGCCGCGCCAGGAACGCCGACGTGCCTTCGCGCATGTCCTCGGTGGCGAACATCAGGCCGAACTGCACGCTCTCGTATTCCAGCCCTTCGCCGAGCGCGCATTCGCCGCCCACATGTACCGCGTCGAGAATGCCGCGCAGTGCGAGCGGGGCGGAGCGTGCCAACTGCGCGGCGAGTTCGCCGACGCGTGCGTCCAGCTGTTCGGCGGCCACCACCTCGTTGACGATGCCCAGCTGCAGGGCGCGCTGCGCGCTGATCGGCGTACCCAGCAGGCACAGCTCCAGGGTGGCGGCGCGACCGCACAGGCGCAGCAGCCGCTGGCTGCCGCCGAAGCCCGGCATCAGCCCCAGGTTGATCTCGGGTTGGCCCACGTTGGCGGTGTCGGCGGCCACCCGCAGATGGCAGGCCATGGCCAGCTCCAGGCCCCCGCCGAGGGCGAATCCGTTGATCCGAGCGATCACCGGTTTGCGCAGTCGTTCGATGCGGCGCATCAATCGCTGGCCCAGCAGGGAGAAGTCGCGTCCCTGAACCGGGGTCAGGCCGTTCATTTCGGCAATGTCGGCACCGGCCACGAAGGCCTTCGGGCCGGCCCCGGTAAGCACCACCACGCGCACCTGCGGGTCGTGGTCCGCCGCCTCGAAGGCCGCGTCCAGGGCCTCCAGCGTGGCCTGGTTGAGGGCATTGAGCTTGTCCGGGCGGTTGACGCTGACCCAGCGGATGGCGCCGTCGTCGATAATGGCAAGGGGGGCGTCGGCCACGGCGTGCTCCTCGGAAACGTTAAAAAAAAGTGATATTGAACCTTTGAAACAAAGGCAGGTCATAGCCTGCGTCGTTAGTGGCGGTTCAACGTTGCGGCGGCTATCCTAACCCGTCGCCTCAGGGCGGCCCAATGCGTCCTGAGTTACCACCCCTGGAGAAACGTTTGATGAAGTTGCGTTCTATCGCGGTCGCCGTCGCGGCCCTGGCCCTGACGGGCAATGCCTTCGCCCAGGACATCGCGTCCGAGAAGGGCAAGCTGAGCTATTACTTCGGTTACGACTACGGCAACAACCTGGCGGAGCTTACCGGTCGTGGCGAGCAGCTGGACATCAACTCGGTGGTGAAGGGCCTGCAGGATGCCTACGCCAAGAAGCAGCCGGCGATCACCGCCGACCAGTTGAAGCCGGCCGTCGAAGCCTTCCAGAAGCGTGAGCAGGCTCGTGCCCAGGCCGCCAAGGCCGAGTACGAAAAGGCTGCTGCCGAAAACAAGACCAAGAGCACCGCCTTCCTGACCGCCAACAAGGCCAAGGCCGGCGTGCAGGCGCTGCCGAGCGGCGTGCAGTACCGCATCGTCGAAGCCGGCAAGGGTGCCAAGCCCACCCAGGCCAGCACCGTGCAGCTGGAAGTGGCCGGTCCGTACCCGTTCGGCACCCGTCCGGCTGAAGCACGCCCGGCGCAGCAGATTCCGGCCATCAAGGTCAGCGAAGTCGAAATGAAGGCCATGCGCGAAGTACTGCTGCAGATGCCGGCGGGCTCGAAGTGGGAAGTCACCCTGCCGCCGGAACAGGCCTACGGTGCCGACCCGCGCACCCCGTTCCCGCCGAACGTGGCCGTGCAGTTCGAAATCAAGCTGGTCAGCGTCAAATAAGAAACGCCTGAAACACGAAACGCGCCGATGGAAACGTCGGCGCGTTTTTTTGTACCCGCGTTTCGCGCTACTGTTGCCCGGTGCATTCCATGGAAGACTCAACGCATGCGATACCCACGCCCTGCATCGGCATCTGTGCGCTCGATCGTGCGGGGGTGTGTACGGGCTGCCTGCGTACCCTTCACGAAATCGCGGGCTGGGGTGCCATGAGCCGCCAGCAGCAACGCGACGTCATGCAGCATACCTTGCCCCTGCGCGAACAACTGCGGCAATCGCTGCGTGGCACGCTGGCCGACCACGAGCGGTTGCTGCGCGCGCTGCATCCGCTGGATTCCCCGCCCGCCGGCGATGGCTGGAACCGCAGTGAGTTGATCGACCTGCTGCCGCCGGGTCCGCCGGTGGAAGCCGCCGTGCTGGCCGGCATCGTGCCGCGGCCCGGTGGCGCGCAGGTGATCCTGACCCGACGCACCGAAACCCTGCGCCAGCATGGCGGCCAGGTCGGCTTTCCGGGCGGGCGTACCGAAGCGGACGACCGCGACGCGGTCGCCGCCGCGCTGCGCGAGAGCCAGGAGGAAATCGCACTGCCGCCGGAACGCGTGCAGGCGCTGGGCTACCTGGACCCGTTCGTGACCATCACCGGTTACCGGGTGATGCCGGTGGTGGCGGTGATCGATCCCGCGTTCGTGCCGGTGGCGCAGCCCGATGAAGTTGCCGAAGTATTCGAAGTGCCGCTGGCGTACCTGATGGACCCGGCCAACCTGCACCAGGTCGAGATCGATCACCGCGGCCGCATCCGCCATGTGCTCGAATACGGCTGGCCCGGGCAGCGCATCTGGGGCGCCACCGCCGCCATTCTCTACAACCTGCGACGCCGCCTGGAGCAGCTCGAATGACTACCGCCTCGTCCCCCGGCTGGACCACGATCATCGACGTGGCCACGCTCGCCGCCGCGCTCGAACCGGGCGCGCCGCGCCTGCTCGATGCGCGCGCCACCGCCAGCGCGGCGCCGCGTGTACTCGACGCGCGCTTTTCGCTGGCCGACCCGCAATCGGGCGCGCAGGCGTACGCACAGGGACATCTGCCCGGCGCGCTGCGCGCCGACGTGAACCGCGACCTGGCCGACATGACGGTGGTGGGCCACGGACGCCACCCGTTGCCCGACAGCGAAGCCTTTGCCGCGACGCTGGGGCGCTGGGGCATCGGCCCGGAAACACAGGTGGTGGTCTACGACGGGGGCGACGGCAGCATGGCGGCGGCGCGTGCCTGGTGGCTGCTACGGCTGATCGGGCACACGCGGGTGGCGGTGCTCGATGGCGGCGTCGCGGCCTGGCAGGCGGCCGGGTTGCCGTTGACCACCAAGGTACCGGAGGTGGCGCCGGCGCCGGCCTATCCCGGGCGTTTCGACACGACGCAGGTCGCGTCGGTGGAGGAAATCGCCGCGCGCCTGAAGCATGCGCCGGGCTGGCTGTTGGATGCGCGTGCCGGGGAGCGCTTCCGTGGCGAGGTCGAGCCGCTGGATCCGGTGGCTGGGCATGTGCCGGGGGCCGTCAACCGGCCGTTTGGATTGAACGTGGCCGATGGGCGCCTGCGCCCGGCGGCAGACCTGCAGGCGGCGCTGCTGCCGCTGATCGGCACGCATGATCCGCAGCAGGTGGTGTTGATGTGCGGCTCGGGCGTGACCGCCTGCCATCTGCTGCTGGCCATGGAAGTGGCCGGTCTGCACGGCGCACGTATCTATGCCGATTCGTGGAGCGGGTGGGTGAGCGATTCAAGCCGACCGGTGGCCACGGGCGCGTGAGGGATCAAGGCAGCAGTGCGGTCAACGGAATTGCCGCCAACACCCGCGGCCACGGGAACAGCGGGCCCGGGTCGCGTTTGCGTGGGACGCGGCGTTCGGGATCGTCGGTCGCCACCTCTTCTCGGGTGTCCAGCTGTTCGTGGCCGGCGATGTGGTGCAGCGCCGGCAAGGAGTCGCAGAGGTGCTGCAGCAGGTCGATCAAGGCGGCGATCTGCGCGTCCGGATACGGTTCGTCCATCGCCTGGTGGCGCGAATCCAGCCAGTTCGGGTAGCGCCCGCTGTTGACCAGTTCGATGCCGATGGAGCGCGGGTTGTAGCCGCTCACGTGGTGCGCCACGCGCTCGACCGGCACGTACTCGACGATGCTGCCGTCGCGGTCGATGTAGTAATGCCCGCTGTTGCCGCTGCCGCTGTCGTACAACACGCGCTCGCCGTAGTCGCGCGCCATCGCCAGGTCCGGCAGTTCGGTGCAGTGGATCACCACCAGGTCCACATCCGCCGCCGCGCGCGGCGTGAGCTGTTCCACATAGGGCAGCGGCTGCAGGTCGATGCGGGGCAGGGCACGGTCGGGCATGCGGCGATGCTAGCATTCCGCCATGAGCGCTTACATCGATTCCCACGCGGTGCCGGCATGAGCCGCGGCCACTGCATCCTGTCCCACGGCTTTGAAAGCGGTCCGGACGCCACCAAGGTGACGGCACTGGCCGAGGTCGCGCAGCGGCTCGGCTGGACCCACGAACGCCCGGATTACACCGACCTGGACGCCCTGCGCGAGGTCAGCAGCGTGGGCGACGTGCGTGCGCGCCTGCAACGCCTGGTGGAACATGCCGCCGCTGCCGCCGCGCGCGGCCCCGTGGTGCTGGCCGGGTCCAGCCTGGGTGCCTACATCTCGGCCATCGCCTCGCTGCAGGTGCCGGTGCGCGGCCTGTTTCTGATGGTCCCGCCGACCCGCATGGGACCGATGCCCGCGCTGGACGCCGCGCCGGTGCCGACCAGCGTGGTCCATGCCTGGCATGACGAACTGATTCCCGCCGCCGACGTCATCGCCTGGGCGCAGGCCCGGTCGGCGCGGCTGCTGCTGGTCGACGACGGCCACCGCCTCAACCACCACGTGGACGCCTCGGCCCAGGCCTTCGAGGCCCTGCTGGCCACCCTCGCGTAGAGCGGGGCTCTGCCCCGCTGCAGAGGGCTCTGCCCCGCTGCGGAGGGCTCTGCCCCGCGGCTTTTCATCTGCCGGGCAGAGACCCGGCGCTACTGCCGGATACCTGCCGGGCAGAGACCTGGCTCTGCCGTACAATGACATCCCCGGCCCGACGGCTGGGCGCATCCCCGTGCCCGCCCGGCGCTCCCCCTCTTGCTGACCTGCGATACCGATCCCGTGAAATTCTTTGTTTCCTGCGCCAAGGGCCTGGAGTACCTGCTCGCCGATGAACTGCTGGCGCTCGGCCTGGACAAGGCCACCGCCACGATCTCCGGCGTGAACGCCGAAGGCGAGCTGCCGCAGGCGCTGAAGGTGGTGCTCTGGTCGCGCCTGGCCAGCCGGGTGCTGTGGCCGCTGACCGAATTCGACTGCCCCGACGAGGGCTCGCTGTACCAGGGCGTTTCGTCCATGGCCTGGGAGCAGCACATCAGCCCCGAGCTGACCCTGTCGGTGGACGCCCATGTGTCCGGGACCGAGATCACGCACGCGCGATTCGCCGCGCAGCGGGTCAAGGACGGCGTGGTCGACAGCCTGCGTTCGCAGGGCCTGGAGCGGCCGTCGGTGAACACCGAGTTCCCCGACGTGCGCATCAACCTGTCGCTGCGCAAGGGCCGGGCCACGATCTCGATCGACCTCGGCGGTGGCCCGATGCACCGCCGCGGCTGGCGCATGGCGCAGAACGAGGCGCCGCTGAAGGAAAACCTGGCCGCCGCCGTGCTGATGCGCGCCAACTGGCCGAAGATCCATGCCGAAGGCGGTGGCCTGCTCGACCCGATGTGCGGCAGCGGCACGCTGCTGATCGAAGGCGCGCTGATGGCCGCCGACGTGGCCCCGGGCCTGCAGCGCCACGGCAGCATTCCGCCGAGCCGCTGGCTGGGCTTCGATCGTGACGCCTGGAACGAGATGATGGCCGAGGCGCGCACCCGCGAGCAGGCCGGTCGCGCCGCGCTCAAGCAGGTCATCCACGGCAGCGATATCGACCCGCACGCGATCCGCGCCGCGAAGGAAAATGCGGAAACCGCCGGTGTCGCCGAGGCGATCTGGTTCGGTGTGCGCGACGTCGCCGACGTGCAGGTGCCGCCGCAGGACACCGGTTGCGTGGTGTGCAATCCCCCCTATGACGAACGCCTCGCCGCGGACGCGGTGCTGTATCGCCGTCTGGGCGATGCGCTCAAGCGCGCGGTGCCGCAGTGGCGCGCCAGCCTGCTGTGCGGCAGTGCCGAGCTGGCGTTCGCCACCGGTCTGCGCGCCGCCAAGAAGTACCAGCTGTTCAACGGTGCCATCGAGTGCGCGCTGATCGTCTGCGATCCGATTGCGGTGCCGCAGCGCGAGAACACCGGCCAGCCGCGTGAGCTCAGCGAAGGCGCGCAGATGGTGGCCAACCGGCTGCGCAAGAACATCAAGAAGTTCAAGAACTGGCGCGCCCGCGAGGCGATCACCTGCTACCGCGTGTACGACGCCGATCTTCCCGAGTACGCCGCCGCCATCGACGTCTACGAAGAGGATGCCGGCGCCCGCCGCACCTTCCTGCATGTGCAGGAATACGCGGCCCCGGCGACCATTCCGGACGTGGACGTGCGCCGCCGGCGCAACGAACTGCTGTCGGCCGCGCGCGAGGTGTTCCAGGTGCCGGCCGAGCAGGTGGCGCTGAAGTCGCGCGAGCGTGGCAAGGGCGGCAGCAAGTATGGCCGCTTCGAACAGCGCGGCGAGTTCGTGCTGGTGCGCGAGAACGATGCGCTGCTGCGGGTGAACCTGTTCGATTACCTCGACACCGGCCTGTTCCTGGACCACCGCCCGCTGCGCTGGCACATGGCCCAGGAGGCGATTGGCAAGCGCTTCCTCAACCTGTTCTGCTACACCGGCGTGGCCAGTGTGCAGGCGGCGGTGGCCGGTGCCGCCTCGACCACCAGCGTGGATCTGTCCGGCACCTACCTGCAGTGGTGTGCCGACAACCTGGCGTTGAACGGCAAGGGCGGCAGCCAGCACCAGCTGATCCAGGCCGACGCGTTGGCGTGGCTGGAGGCGGAGCGGCATCGTTTCGACGTGATCTTCTGCGATCCGCCGACCTTCTCCAATTCGGCGCGCGCCGAGGACTTCGATGTGCAGCGCGAACACGTGCGGCTGCTGCGCGCGGCGGTGGCCCGCCTGAGCCCGGAAGGCGTGCTGTACTTCTCCAACAACTTCCGACGTTTCAAGCTGGACGAAGAAGCGATCAAGGAGTTCGCCGAGTGCCGCGAGATCTCCGCCGACACCATCGGCGACGATTTCGAGCGCAACCCGCGCATCCATCGCGCGTGGGAACTGCGGCGGTTTACCGCCTGATCCGGGTGTGCCGACCAACGGTCGGCATGCACGTAGTGCCGGGCTCTGCCCGGCAATGCAACGCAGCCGGGCAGAGCCCGGCATTACAGCGCTGCGGCAACCAACCCCAGCACCGGCAGCACGCACGCCAGCGGCATCAACCAGCGCGGGCGCCACGGGTAGAGGCCGAACGCGATCACCAACCCGCTGATCGTCATCGCCCCCAACCACAGTACCGGGCCAGCGGCCCAGCCGTGATCGGCCACGCAGATGCCGAACGCCACGCCCAGCAACACCCAGCCCAGCGAGCGCCACAGCATGGGGCGTGCACGGGCGGCCGCCGCTTTGCCATGCAACTCCAACTGATGCTTTTCCATCGCCAGCGACAGCGCGGCAAACGCAGCGAAGCTCACGGTGATCGCCAGCAACATCATGCGCCGGCCTCCGCAGGCGCGCGTGCCGTAGCCGCCGCCGCAGCAGCGGCCTGACGCTTCTTCTTTTCGGCCGCACTCAGCGCCGGCTGCCAGCGCTGCATGCGCAGGCCGCAATAGGCCAGCATCGCACCGAAGGCGAGCATCACCAGATCGAAGCCGGCCAGCACCCAGTCGCCGTTGCGCAGCGTCACGCCCAGATGGGCATGGGTGGTGAGCGCATTGAGCAGCGGAATCAGCGCGAACATCGCGGCGCCCAGGTACAGCTGCCACGCCCACATCAGCCGCTTGGGCCAGAGGAAGGCGGCCAGCAGCGCGGCGCCCCAAGCATAGAAGAACACGCTGGCTTCGGCATCGGCGCGTTCGGCCAGCTGCACCGGCAGCAGCCGGTTGCCCCAGAAGTACGCGGCAAAGGCGATCGGCAGGCCGGCGACCGCGCCGATGTTGAGCGCATCGACCAGGCGCAATCCGAAGCCGATGCGGCCGGACTTGGCGTGCTTGGGGCGCTCCTTGACCGCCCACAACACCACGCCGCTGGCCACCATCAGGCAGCCGACCAGGCCGGACAGGAAGAACAGCGCACGCACTCCCCAGTCGGCGAACCGGGCGATGTGCAGGCCGTACATCACGCCCCGGGTCTGGGTGGCGCCGCCGGACACCGGGCTGCCCTCGATCAGCGCGCCGCTGACCGCGTTGTAGCGCAGCGACGGCGTGTCCACCGACAGACGCTTGCCGTCACGCTGGTAGATGTCGATGACCGCGTTGCCCGCGCCCGGGCGGAACACGGTGAAGCCGCTGACCTCGGCGCCCTTCCATTCGGCGCGCGCGCTGTCCAGCAACTGCTGCACCGGCAGCGACGGCGCGCGCCCCTCGGCCGGACCTTCCACGTCGGCCAGGCGCGCAAAGGCTTCGCTGAAGAAGGCGTCCGGGTCCTTGGGGTAGGCCACGTTCACGCCCCACGGCAGGTACATGAACATCAGCGTGACGATGCCGGTGTAGGTGATCATGGCGTGGTACGGCAGGGCCATGACCGCGCTGACGTTGTGGAAGTCCAGCCACGATCGCAGGCCCTTGTCCGGGCGGAAGGTGAAGAAGTCCTTGAAGATCTTCTTGTGGGTGATCACCCCGGTGATGATCGCCACCAGCATGAACATCGCGCAGAAGCCGACCAGATAGCGCGCCCACAGCACCGGGATGTAGTGCAGGTCGAAATGCAGCCGGTAGAAGAAGTCGCCCCCGCGCGTTTCGCGTGCCGCCACTTCCTGGCCGCTGGCCGGGTCCACCGTGGCGTCGCCGAAGCGACCACCGCCGCGGCGGCGCTTCTCGCCTTCGACCGGCGGCTTGACCATGGATTCGGGGTTGCGCCAGAACATGCGCATGGCCGGGTTGCGCGGGTCGGGCAGGGTCACGTTCCAGCTGTCGGCCTGCGGCGCCTTGTGCTCCAGGAACGCGAGCGCGCGCGCGGCAGCCACGTCGGCGTCCACGTGTGTGCGCGGCAGCTCCGGACGCATCCAGCGGCTGATTTCCTCGCGGTAGTAGCTCGCCGTACCGGCCATGAAGATCAGCAGCAGCAGCCAGCCCACCAGCAACCCGGTCCAGGTGTGCAGCCACGCCATCGACTGGCGGAATCCATTCTTCATGCGTGTGCTCCCAGCACGATCGTGCCCAGCCAGAACAGCGCCGTCGGCAGCGCGATACCCAGCCAGGCGCGCAGGGCGGTGCGCGTGGCGAAGGCCCACAACGCCGCGCAGGCACACAGCACGATGGCCACCAGCATGCCGGTCAACACCGCCTGCGCGCGCGGGATCGGCAGGGCGACGGCGAAGAACATCGAACACGTTGCCGCCAGTGCGTAGCCGCCGACGATGGCGGCCAGCGTGCGTGACAGCACGCCCAGCCAGGGAGGGGCGAGGTACCGTCCGAAACGGTTCAACCAGCGGGCGTCAGGCGTGCTTTCCACAGGTTCCTGCAATGTCGGGTCCTGCAACGGGCGTCAGCGGCAAGGGCCGATGACGGGTGATAAGTGGCCGTCCTTGGCCCAGCCACCGCACGTAACGGTGGTTTCCCTGGAGAACGTCGCGCCCCGGTGTGCGCGCAGCGCGGTGCGGCCCATCGAGGGGGCGCGTGCGCAGGAGCGGTTCCGGGGGTGCGGCTGAGCGTGCAGCAGATTCGGTAATGATAGGCATTATCATTTGCGAGGGCAAGCAGGATCGATGGCTTCGCTGCGATACTGGGGGCATGAACGAAGCAGAGCATTGGCTGGAAAGCGGTGGGACGTTGCCTGACCGCGCGGGATGCGATCCTGCCGCGCTGGCGCACGACGAGGCCTGGTGGGACCAGGTGCGAGCCCTGTACGCGCTGACCGACGAGGTGGTGATGCTCGACAACGGCTACTGGGGCGCGATGGCCAACCCGGTCATGCAGGCCTACCAGCAGGCCACGGTCACGGTGAACGAGGGCAACGCCTGGTTCGGGCGGCGTACCTTCCCGGCGCTGTTCGAACAGGCGCGCGCGCAGTTGGCGCAGGTGCTGGGCGTGGAGACCGACGAGATCGTGCTGACCCGGGGGGCGACCGAGGCGATGCAGCTGTTGATCGGCGGCTATCGCCGGCTCGCGCCCGGGGATGGCGTGCTGTATGCCGACATCGACTACGACAGCATGGTCAGTGCGATGCAGTGGCTGCAGCAGCGCCGTGGCGTGGAGGTGCAGCGCATTGCATTGCCCGAGCCCTTCGACCACGACGGCATCATCGATGCCTACCGCCAGGCCCTGGCGCGCTATCCGCGCACGCGGCTGCTGCTGCTCACCCAGGTCAACCACCGCAACGGCATGCTGCTGCCGGTGGCGGAGATCTGCGCGCTGGCCCGCGCGGCGGGCGTGGACGTGGTCCTCGATGCGGCCCACGGCATCGGCCAGGTGGACACGCCGCTGCGCGCGCTGGGCGCGGACTTCGTCGGCATCAACCTGCACAAGTGGTTTGGTGCACCGGTCGGCCTGGGCGCCATGTACGTGCGGCGGGGACGCGTGCGCGACCTGGACCCGTACATGGGGGAGCCGGACCATGACGACATCCGCACCCGGCTGCATACCGGCACGGTCAATTTCGCGGCCTGCATGGCGCTGCCGGTGGCGCTGGCGCTGCACCAGCGCATCGGCGTGGCGAACAAGCGCGCGCGGCTGCTGCGCCTGCGCAATCAATGGTTGGAGGCGCTGCGCGACGACGCGCGGGTGCAGCTGCTGGCCAGTGCGGACCCGCGCCTGTCCAGCGCGATTGCCGCGTTCCGGCTGCAGGGTCAGCTGGGCATGGACGCCAACACGGCCACCGCCGAACGCATGCTCGCGCAGTCACGCGTGTTCGTGGTGGCGCGCGAGGGCCTGGCCTCCGGTGCCTGCCTGCGCGTCACCCCGGGCATCTTCAGTACGCCGGCGCAGATCGACGCGCTGGTGCAGGCGGTACGCGCGGTGGCGGGGTAGCGCGGCGGGCGACGCGCGACACCTGGGCTCAGCGCGCCGCGCAGGCCCGGGTGATGTCGTCGTTGATGCGTTCCGGCGTCGGGCGGCCGAATATCTGGCTGATCTCGCGGCGCGCGCGCAGTTCTTCGCACTGCTCGGGATTGGCTGCGCCGTCGATCACCGAACCGCGCACCGCAGGCTGGCCGCGCCCGGCATCGGCCTGCATGCGGCGGCGCGCCTGGTACAACTCTCGCTCGGCGCGGGTGCGCTCTTCCCAGGTGAGCTTGGGGTCCCGGGTGATGGGCCGGGTCACGCCGGTGTCGTGCTCGGGTGCGCAGGGCACGGTCTGGTAGATGGTCTGGCCATTGGCCAGGCACTTGTATACGCGCCCGGCATGGGCATTGCCGGCCAGCGCGCACAGCGCCAGCATCACGATCGTCCTTCGCATGGTTCCCCCGGTGGGCCACTCCAGCCCTGAATGCGCGGCAGAATACGCGAACCCCGTCGCAAAAACACCCGGTCAAACTGTCAACCGGCGGTCCCGGAGGTGACGACCAACGGTATGCCCGCCAAGGCCGGGCACCCTTCGGGCCGTCGGGTCCGACGTTAGGAACGGCGACGCCGTTCCTTGCGTCACCTACCAGTGCATCCACACCGTGAGTGCATGCAGCAGCAATCCGATCAACCCACCCACCAGCGTGCCGTTGAAGCGGATGAACTGCAGGTCGCGGCCAACGCTCAGTTCCAGCTGTTCCACCAGGTGGCGCTCGTCCCAGCCCTTCACCGTCTGCGCGATATGCGTGGTGACCCCGTCGCGCAGGCGGCTGGTCAGGCGTTCGGCGCCGTCCATCAGGTGCTGGTTGAGCGCCTCGCGCAGCGAAGGGTCGTCCTGCAGCGCCTGGCCGATCTTCGCCAGGCTGCGGTGCAGGTAGCCCGCCAGCGCCGAGTCCTCGCGCGACAGGTCGGCCCGCAGGCTGGCGTGGATGCGGGCCCATAGGCCCTGCACGTAGTCCTGCACGGCCGGATGGTCGATGACCTGCTGCTTGAGCTGGTCGACCTTCTCGGCCAGCGCCGGGTCGCTGCGCAGGCGCTGGATGTAGTCGCCCAGCCAGGTCTCGTAGTCGCGCCGCAGCGGGTGAGCGGGTTCGGCCAGAATCTGCTGCAGTTCGGCCAGCACCGCATGCGCCATCCGTTCGGCCAGGCTGTCGCCGATCTCGTCGATCGGCTTGACCCAGTTCACCGTGCTGGCCAGCTTCGGCCACTCGCGCTGGATGTAACGCACGATCAGCTCGGACGCGCGCTGTTTGACCGTCTCGTTGTCCAGCCACTCGCTGATCCGGGTGAGGCCTTCATCGAGCACGCGCTGGTGGCGGTTGTCGGCGGTCAGCAGCCCCAGCAGTTCGCCGGCGGTGGCCGCGGCGTTCCACTGGCGCAGCTGCTCCACCACGAATGCCTGGATGCTGCGCCGGACCGCCGCCTCGTCCAGGAAGTCCAGCGCCTGCAGCGCCCAGCCGCGCGCCATGTCGGCCAGCAGCCGCGAACGGGCCGGGTCGGCCAGCCAGCTGCCCAGCCGGCTGGCCGGGTCGAAGACCTGCAGCCGCGCCAGCAGTGCCTGCGGTTCCAGGAACTGGTCGCGCACGAACACCGCCAGACTGTCGGCGATGCGCTCCTTGCTGTGCGGGATGATCGCGGTATGCGGAATCGGCAGGCCCAGCGGGCGGCGGAACAGCGCCACCACTGCAAACCAGTCCGCCAGCGCACCGACTGCCGCGGCCTCGCAGAACGCCGATACCCAGGCCCAGATGCCGCGTTCGCCCTGCAGGTGGCTGATGACGAAACCGGCCAGCATGGCCAGCAGCATCGCCAGGGCGATGGCCTTGAGGCGGCGCAGCTGCGCGCGGCGGGGGTCGATCGGGGGCGTGTAATTCATGCTCCAAGTCTACCCAGCGTCGAATGACGACGCGGTAGTGCCGGCCCATGGCCGGCAACCACGAATTCTCCGCCGAAGTCTATTGCGGTTGCCACCCATGGGGTGGCACTACGCCACTTCGCCAATCTGTCGGCGAAGTGACGTCAACTGCCTGCGCAGCGCGTCGTTTTCCAGGGTCAGCGCAATCACCCGCTGGCGCAGCTCGGCCGGCCCTTCGCCCAGCGCGTTGAGCGCGTCGGCGACCTCGGCTTCGCGGCTGGCGTCGATCTCCAGTTCCTCGTCGGCGCTGTGCAGCACCTCCTGCACCGGCTTGCGCGGCTTGCGCTTGGCCTCGCGGACGCGCTTGGCGGCCTGCTTCAGTTCGTCCTTGCCGGCCACGGCGGCCGCGCGCTGTTCATCTTCCGGCAGCGCGGCCACGGCGGCCGCGGCGCTGATCGAGATCACGCCGCTCTTGACCGCCTCCACCAGCTCGGGCGCCGCCTGCTTGTGGATGCGCTCGATCATCGTCACCTGGCTGCTGCTCAGCCGGGCTTCGCGCGCCATGTCGGCGCGGCTCACCTTGGTGGCCGGTGCCCACGGCGGGCTGTCTTCATCGCCTTCCGGCGTGGCATCGGTAGCGTCGCCGTCGCTTTCCTTCTGCAGCTGCGCCTGCTCGGCGCGGTGGCGTTCGGCCAGGATGTCGCGCTTGCGCAGCGCCAGCACGCCGCGCTGGAAGTCGGACACGCTGCGCCGGCCCAGGTGCTGCTCGATCATCCACAGGTGCACGTCGTCCATCGACTGGAAACGGGTGTTCTGCACGGTCTGGAACGGCAGGTCGTGCTTCTGGCAGATGCCGTAGCGGTTGTGCCCATCCACCAGCACATCGTTCCACAGCACCAGCGCGTCGCGGCAACCCTCGGCCAGGATGCTGCGCTCCAGCGCGTCGTGTTCGTCGGCGGTGAGCGGATCGATGTAGGCCTTGAGTTCTTCTTTGACGACGATGTCCATGCAATCCGGGAGGCGAGCGGTTATTGACCGCCCATTGTACCCGCCGCGCCGTGCCGGACTCTGTCTGACCCCGTCACCCGGTGGCGCGGATCATCTCGCCCAGCACGTCCACCAGCCGGTCGATCTGCTCCCGGTCGATGATCAGCGGCGGCGACAGGGCGATCACGTCGCCGGTGCAGCGCACCAGCAGTTGGCCGTCGCGGAAGCAGCGTTCGAACACCTCGTAGCCCCGGCTGCCCGGCGCGTCCTTGCGTGCGGCCAGTTCCACCGCGCCGATCAGGCCGAAATTGCGGATGTCCACCACGTTCGGCAACCCGCGCAGGCTGTGCAGGCGGGTCTGCCAGTAGTCGCCCAGCTCGATGGCGCGGTCGAACAGGCCTTCGGCCGCGTAGGTGTCCAGCGCCGCCAGCGCGGCCGCACAGGCCAGCGGGTGGCCTGAATAGGTATAGCCGTGGAACAGCTCGATGGTGCCGGGCGGACCCTGCATGTACGCGGCATGGATGGCGTCGGAGACCATCACCGCGCCCATCGGCACCGCGCCGTTGGTGAGGCCCTTGGCCAGGGTGAGCAGGTCGGGGGTGACGCCGAAGCGCTGCGCCGCGAACGCATTGCCGACCCGGCCGAAGCCGGTGATCACCTCGTCGAACACCAGCAGGATGCCGTGCTGGTCGCAGATCTCGCGCAGGCGCTGCAGGTAGCCCGGCGCGGGCAGGATCACCCCGGCTGAGCCGGCGATGGGTTCGACGAACACCGCCGCGATGGTCGAGGCATCATGCAGCGCGATCAGCCGTTCCAGGTCCTCGGCCAGCTCGGCGCCGTGCCGGGGCAGGCCGGCGGTGAACGCATTGCGTGACAGGTCCAGGGTGTGGCGCAGGAAATCGCTGCCGGCCAGCAACGGCCCGAAGCCTTTGCGGTTGTTGGGCAGGCCGCCGATCGACAGGCCGCCGAAGCCGACCCCGTGGTAGGCCTTTTCGCGGCCGATGAAGCGGGTGCGCTGGCCCTCGCCGCGCAGGCGGTGGTAGCCGAGCACGATCTTCATCGCCGTATCCACCGCCTCCGAACCGGAATTGGTGAAGAACGCGTGGTTCAGCGGTCCCGGCGCCAGTGCCGCCAGCCGCTGCGCCAGCACGAAGGGCAGTGGCGAGCCCATCTGGAACGGCGGTGCGAAATCCAGCGTGGCGGCCTGCGCCTGGATGGCCTGCACGATGCGCGGCCGTGCATGGCCGGCATTGCAGCACCATAAACCGGCGGCGCCGTCGAGAATCGGGCGGTCGTCCACGTCGTGGTAGTACATGCCCTCGGCACGCACCAGCAGGCGTGGCGCCGCCTTGAACTGGCGGTTGGCGGTGAACGGCATCCACCAGGCATCCAGTGCCGCCGGGACCTGCTGGGACAGTGACGACGGCGGCAATTCGGTACGCGGCATGGGCAACTCCGTGGGCTCCGGATGCCAACGACTCTATCGCAGTTGCATCACGAAGCGCAGTGAGGGCAGCGGGTATAACAGGGACCTTTCCGGTCAGTAGTGGAGCCATTCATGGACGCACATTCCAGCCGAGAGACCTGGCAGCAACGCGCCGATGCGCTGGTGCTGGAAGGCCGTGCCTTCATCGACGGTCGCTACGTGGACGCCGCCGACGGGGCGCGGTTCGACTGCGTCAGCCCGATCGACGGACGCGTGCTGGCGCGGGTGGCCGACTGCGCGGCACAGGACGTGGACCGCGCGGTGACCGCCGCCCGGCGCAGCTTCGACGGCGGGCAGTGGTCGCGCGCGGCCCCCGCACAGCGCCGGAAGATCCTGCTGCGGCTGGCCGAGCTGGTCGAGCAGCACGCCGAGGAGCTGGCGCTGCTGGAAAGCCTGGACATGGGCAAGCCGGTGCGCGACGCCCTGCATGACGACCTGGCCGGCGCGGTGCGCTGCCTGCGCTGGACCGCCGAAGCGCTCGACAAGGTCTACGGCGAGATCGCGCCCACCGCGCTGGATACGCTGGGGCTGGTCACCCGCGAACCGGTCGGCGTGGTCGCCGCGATCGTGCCGTGGAATTTCCCGCTGCTGATGGCCACCTGGAAGATCGCCCCCGCGCTGGCGGCCGGCAACTCGGTGCTGCTCAAGCCTTCCGAGCGTTCGCCACTGAGTGCGATCCGGCTGGCGGCGCTGGTGGCCGAGGCCGGCGTGCCGGACGGCGTGTTCAACGTGCTGCCCGGTCACGGTCAGCGCACCGGCGAGCCGCTGGCCCTGCACATGGATGTGGACGCACTGGCGTTCACCGGCTCCACCGCGGTCGGCAAGCACCTGCTGCAGTGTGCCGGTCGCTCCAACCTCAAACGCACGTGGCTGGAGTGCGGCGGCAAGAGCGCCAACCTGGTGTTCGCGGACGCGCCGGACCTGGACGCCGCTGCGGAGGCAGCCGCGATCGGCATTTTCTACAACCAGGGTGAAGTCTGTACCGCCGCGTCGCGGCTGCTGGTGCAGCGCTCGATCCAGGACGAATTCGTGACCCGGGTGCTGGCCCATGCGCGCCGCATGCAGCCGGCACATCCGTTCGAACCCCAGGCGCCGATGGGGGCGCTGGTCGACAGCGCCCACGCCGAGCGGGTGCTGGACTACATCGCGCGCGGGGAGGCCGACGGCGCGCGGTTGCTGCTGGGCGGCAAGCGGGTGGAGGTGGTGGCCGGTGGCAGCTATCTGCAGCCGACCGTGTTCGACGAGGTCGATGCCGGTCACGTCATCGCCCGCGAGGAGATCTTCGGGCCCGTACTGGCGGTGATGGGCTTCGACCATGAGGACGACGCGCTGCGCCTGGCCAACGATTCCCCCTACGGCCTGGCGGCCGGTCTGTGGACGCGCGACCTCGGCCGCGCGCACCGGGTGGCGCGGCAGCTGCGCGCCGGCAGCGTGTGGGTGAACCAGTGGGACGGGGGCGACATGACTGCGCCCTTCGGCGGCTACAAGCAGTCCGGCATCGGCCGCGACAAGTCGCTGCACGCGTTCGACAAGTACACCGAGCTCAAGGCCACCTGGATCAAGCTGTGATCCACCGGCGCTACCGTTGCCTGTGCAACCATCGCGCCGGTTTGGGCAAGCGCCATGGCAGAATCGGGCAGCTGAATCTCCCGCGCGTGAACGATGTCCACTCCTGCCGCTGCAAACGCCGTCAATTCGCCCCGCCGCATCCTGCTGGCCAGCCTGATCGGCACCACCATCGAGTTCTTCGACTTCTACATCTACGCCACGGCGGCGGTGCTGGTGTTCCCGCACCTGTTCTTCCCCGACAGCAGCGACGGTGCGGCGCTGCTGCAGTCGCTGGCGACCTTTGCGGTGGCCTTCATCGCGCGGCCGGTCGGCTCGGCGGTGTTCGGCCACTACGGCGACCGCATCGGACGCAAGGCCACGCTGGTGGCGGCGCTGCTGACCATGGGCGTATCCACGGTGGCGATCGGCCTGCTGCCCACGCATGCCAGCATCGGCCTGGTGGCGCCGGCCCTGCTGGCACTGTGCCGGTTCGGCCAGGGCCTCGGCCTGGGCGGCGAATGGGGCGGGGCGGTGCTGCTGGCGACCGAGAACGCACCGCCGGGCAAACGCGCCTGGTACGGCATGTTTCCGCAGTTGGGCGCGCCGCTGGGCTTCCTGCTGTCGGCCGGCATCTTCCTGGCGCTGGGCCGCGCGATGAGCGATGCGGACTTCCTGCAGTGGGGCTGGCGTGTGCCGTTCCTGGCGAGCTCGCTGCTGGTGGCGGTGGGCCTGTGGGTGCGCCTGAACATCCACGAGACCCCGCAGTTCCAGGCCGCACTGGACCGCAATGAGCGGGTGCGGTTGCCGATGTTGACCGTGTTCCGTCATCACTTCCGCAGCCTGGTGCTGGGCACGCTGGGTGCGTTCGCCACGTTCGTGCTGTTCTACCTGATGACGGTGTTCACCCTGGGCTACGGCACCACGGTGCTGCACTACACGCGCGAGCAGTTCCTGCTGATGCAGATGGTGGGCATCCTGTTCTTCGCCTTGGGCATCCCGCTTTCGGCCATGTACGGCGACCGCTGGGGAACGCGGCGCACGATGATCGTGGCCAGCGGCCTGATCCTGGGCTTCGGCGTGGTGTTCGCCCCGCTGTTCCAGGCGGGCAGCCCGTGGATGGTGCTGGGCTTCCTGTCGCTGGGCCTGTTCCTGATGGGCCTGACCTACGGGCCGTGCGGCACCTTCCTGGCGGAAATCTACCCGGTGCAGGTGCGCTACACCGGTGCCTCGCTGTCGTTCAACCTGGCCGGCATCCTCGGCGCCGCACCTGCCCCGTATGTGGCGACCTGGCTGGCCGAGCGGTTCGGGCTGGTCGCGGTCGGCTACTACCTGTGCCTGACTGCGGTGGTGACGATCCTGGCATTGCTGGCGATGGGCCGCCCGGTCCGTCTCAGCGGAAGAACCGCTTGAGCGTGCGCCCCAGCCAGCTGCCCTGCTGGTGGTCGCGGGCGAACTGGTTCAGGTGCTGCTTGACGGACTCGGCGTAGGCCTTGTCATCGCCGCGGATGTGGTTGAACAGCCAGCGCGAGAGCATCGTGCGCAGCTCGTCGGTGACATCCTCACCGGCCTGGAACCGCAGCCGGTATTCGGCCACGCGCTTGACGAAGATCTCGTGCACGCGCTTGTGTGCGGCGCAGAACGGATAGCCGGCTTCCTCCATCAGCTCTTCCTCGAACGCGAAGTGCGACATGGTGTAGTCCACCAGTTCGTCGATCACCTCGGCCACCGCCATCTTGTGCAGGCTGGTCTGCGCCACGTGCAGGTGGTTGAGCATCTCGACGATCCGCATGTGCTGGTGGTCGATGACGTCGATGCCGATGTTCAGGTCGTCTTGCCAGACCAGAAGTGCCATGTCGCGTTCCCTGTACTGTTCAACTGGGAACGACTGTAGGCAGGGCGGGGCGCCGGCGCGTTGATCTGGATCAAGGCGCCAGCGCGGGTTCCCGCACCGTGGTTGTCACCCGGGTGCTGCTGACCCGGTTTCGACCCCCGGCCTTGGCCAGATAGAGCTGGCGGTCGGCTTCGGAGATCAGCCGGTGCAGCGAATCGCGCTGCGGGCGCAGGCAGCACAGGCCGATGCTCACCGTCATGCGCAGCGTGGTATGGCCCAGGTCGACCTCCAGCGCGGCGATGCGCTGGCGCAGGATCTCGAAGTAGCCGATGGCCTCGTCTTCCTCCAGGCCCGGCACCAGCAGGCAGAACTCTTCGCCGCCGAAACGTGCGGTGAGGTCCTGGTCGCGGGCATGGTCGGCCACGGCGGCGGCTACCGCACGCAGCGCGTCATCACCGGCTTCGTGGCCATGGGTGTCGTTGATGTGCTTGAAGTGGTCGATGTCGATCATCGCCACCGCAACCTGCTCGCCGTCCAGCTGCAGCTGCGGCAGCTGGCGCTGGCTCTGCTCCAGGAAGCAGCGCCGGTTCGGCAGCCCGGTCAGGAAGTCGCGCGTGGCCAGGTCCTGCAGCGTGCCGATCAGCTCCAGCTGGTCCACGTTCTGCGAGACGCGGCAGAAGAACTCCTCGCGCGAGAACGGCTTGCGCAGGAAGTCGTTGGCACCGTTCTTGAGGAAGCGCGGAATCAGCGAGGGGTCGGTGTTGCCGGAAATGCCGATCACCGCGACCTTGTCGCGCGAGCGCAGGGTCCGCAGCCGTCGGGTGAATTCCACCCCTTCCATGCCCGGCATTTCCTGGTCGACCACGGCCAGCCGGATCGCCGGATGCGCCTCGATCGCCTTCAGGCCTTCGGCGCCGTCGGCGGCCTCGTAGACATCGTGGCCATACATGCGCAGCAGCGAGGCGGCGTACATGCGCGCGGACATCGAGTCGTCCACCACCAGCGCGGCGATGCGGCGGTTGCGCTCCAGGCGCTGTACCAGCCACACCAGGTAGTCGATGCTGCCCGGGGTGTTCTTCAGCACGTAGTCGATGATCTGCTGCTGCAGCACGCGCTTGCGCAGGTCTTCGTCGTATACCCCGCTGACCACCACCGTACGCAGCCCGCGTGACAGGAAGTATTCCACCACCTTGTCGCGGTCGCCGTCGGCCAGCACCAGCCCGGTCAGGACCAGGAACCAGCCTTCCTCCTCGTCCAGCAGGCGGCCGGCCTCGGCCAGGCTGGTGGCTACCGACACCGGCAGCTCCAGCCGCTGCTCGATGGCTTCCTTGAGCATGCTGGTGAACGTGCGCGAGTTCTCCACCAGCAGGATCCGCTGGGGGAGGGAGTCAGCGGGGGCGCTGTCGAAGGCGCCCTGAAACAGTGCCGGCATGTCGCGTACGCTCGATTTCCGAGAGGGTCGGAAGGAATATCGGCGTCTTCACGCGCGACTTTAGGGTCAATGTGAAGATATGTGAACGGCACCCCCGCAGCAGCGAGCAGCCACCCATGGGGTGGCTCTACTGTGTTGATTGACCCAAATCTCAATGGGCCCATGCCAATTCGTAGTGCAACGCCGCGCCCCATGAACGGCGTGCGCCGATTCGATCGGCGCGTCGCCACGCGCACGAATGCTGCCGCCGGCCGGGATACGCTTGGTAGCGTGGCATCTGCCCATCCGGTAGGGAAAATCAATCGCCAGAGTGCGGTACTGCCAACCGGTGCACGCACGGGTCCGCGCACGGTGTCTACGATCCCTCCATGTCGACAACCAAGTTCCACAAGGCATGGACAATTTTTTCAAAGAAGTGACGCCGCTACTCACTTTCCTGTTGCCAGGTTTCCTCTCGGCATCGCTTTTCTACGGATTCACCTCTCGTCCCAGACCCAGTCCGTTCGAGAGGACCGTGGAAGCGCTGGTCTTCACGTTTGTGGTTTATTCCGCCACCCGCGTAGTTGAGGTCGGGCTCGAAACAATTGGCCGGACGTTTTCCGTTGGAGAGTGGACATCGACAAGCCAGCTCACCTGCTCGATGCTGTTTGCGACAGCTCTGGGTGCACTCATGGCGGCCGTCGTCAACAGGGATACGTACCATTCCTGGCTGAGGGAAAAGGGCGGCGAGTGGAACGGCCGGTGGGGGTCCAATCCGCCTCTACCCGCATCCCGGCGAATGTGTCCTGACGATGTGGATCCGTCGACTGGTAGGAACCGGCGCAACGTTCCGCCGAATCCGCCGCCTGCCCCCAAGCGTCCCTGAGTGGAGCGCTGCGCTTCATTGCGCAGCGGTTACCCCACCACATCCCGCAACTTGTACCAGGACATCGCCGCCACCAATAGCGGCGTGCGCAGCAGCTTCCCACCGGGGAAGCGTCCATGCGGAATGCGCTCGAACACATCCAGTCGTTCGTTCTGCCCGGCGATGGCTTCGGCGATGACCGCCCCGGCCAGCCCGGTGGCCGCCACGCCGTGCCCTGAAAACCCCTGCGCGAAATACACAGTCGGGGTCAGCCGGCCCCAATGCGGCGCACGGTTGCGCGTGATGTCAACGTAGCCGCCCCAGACCTGGTCCATGCCCACGTCAGCCAGCTGCGGAAACACCTGGTGCATGCGCCAGGTCATTACACCGCGCAGGTTCGGCGGCGGCAGGGCCGAATAGCTGGCACGGCCGCCGAACAGCAGCCGGTGGTCGGCACTGAGCTTGAAGTAATCCAGCGCCCAGCTCACGTCGGCCACGGCCATGTCGTTGCGGATCAGCGCCCGCGCGCGTTCCTCGCCCAGCGGGGCGCTGGCCCCGATGTAGGTGCCCACCGGCATGATCCGGCTCTCCAGCTCCGGCGCGATGCCCTGCAGCCAGGCATTGCCGGCAATCACGACCTGGTTGGCCGCCACGCTGCCGCTGGCGGTTCGCAGCCGCGGCCGCCCCCCGCGCACCAGTTCGAGGACGGGGCTGGCCTCATGGATCACCACGCCCAGGCCCTCCGCCGCGCGGGCGAGCCCCTGCGCATAGGCCAGCGGATGCAGGTGCCCGCTGGCGGCATCGAACATCGCGCTGCGGTAGCGCGGGCTGTCGAGCTGGCTCTGCAGCTGTTGCCGGTCCCACCACTGCAGCGGGTAGTCATAGCGCTCCACCAGCGTGTCCATGCCGGCCCGCAGCGCACGCTCCTGGCGCGCGTTGATCGGCACGCTGGCATGCCCATCGCGCCAGTCGCAGTCGATGGCGTAGTGCCGAAGGCGATGGCGTAGCAGGGCCATGCCCTCGCGCGAAAAGTCGAACAGCCGGCGCGCATCGGCGTTGCCGACCAGCCGCTCCAGCGTGTCCACCTCGCAGCCGTACCCGACAATCGCCTGACCGCCGTTGCGTCCCGAGGCACCCCAGCCGACCCGATGTGCTTCGAGCACCGTCACCCGGTAACCGCGCTCTGCCAGCGCCAGCGCGGCCGACAGGCCGGTGTAGCCGGCACCGAGCACGCACACGTCGGTGGCGTGGTCGCCGCGCAGCGGCGCGCGCAGCGGCGTTTCAGGCATGCTGTCGGCATACCAGTTGGGTGCGTGCGCCTGTCCGGCCAGGCTCATCGGGGGCTCGCTCATGTCCACAGCATGCCAGCAACCGGTGTCTAGGACAGGTGCGCCCGCCGTGAGGGTGGTTGGTTGCAGCGGTGAGGCGGGCAGGGGTACCGTGCAGGCAGGCCCCGGGCGCTGTCATCCAGAGCCCGGTTGCTCACGGTACTTTCCACGTCATCGGCGATGCTTGTCGCCGTTGCTCCCGCACAGCAGACCTTTCATGGCTACCCGAACGCGTTCGCGCAAAGTCCCCACTCCGTCGCGCAAGGCCGCCGCGCCCTCGCGCAAGGCGCCCGCGCGCAAGAAGGCTGCCAAGCCGGTGGCCGAGGAGAGCGCGCTGCTGCGTTGGCTCAAGGAGCGGCACATCACCGAGGTGGAGTGCCTGGTGCCGGACATCACCGGCAATGCCCGCGGCAAGATCATTCCCGCCGACAAGTTCTCGCACGACTACGGCACGCGCCTGCCCGAGGGCATCTTCGCCACCACGGTCACCGGCGAATTCCCGGACGATTACTACGAGCTCACTTCGCCGTCGGACTCAGACATGATCCTGCGGCCGGACCCGGACACGGTGCGCATGGTGCCCTGGGCCACCGACCCCACCGCGCAGGTCATCCATGACTGCTACACCAAGCATGGCGAGCCGCATGAGCTGGCGCCGCGCAACGTGCTGCGCCGGGTGCTGGACGCCTACGCAGAACTCGGCCTGCGCCCGGTGGTGGCGCCGGAGCTGGAGTTCTTCCTGGTGCAGAAGAACACCGACCCGGATTTCCCGCTGCTGCCGCCCGCCGGCCGCTCCGGTCGCCCGGAGACGGCGCGGCAGTCGTACTCGATCGACGCGGTCAACGAGTTCGACCCGATCCTCGATCTGATGTACGACTACTGCGATGCGATGAAGCTGGACGTGGACACGCTGATCCACGAATCCGGCGCGGCGCAGCTGGAGGTCAACTTCACCCACGCCAACGCCATGGACTTGGCCGACCAGGTGTTCCTGTTCAAGCGCACCATGCGCGAATCGGCCATGCGCCACGGGGTGTATGCCACCTTCCTGGCCAAGCCGATGGAGACCGAGCCGGGCAGCGCCATGCACATCCACCAGAGCCTGGTGCGGATCAGCGACGGCCACAACGTGTTCAGCGGCGACAACGGCGGCGAGGACTTCAGCCCGCTGTTCGGGCACTACCTGGCCGGCCTGCAGAAGTACGTGCCGGCGGCCATGGCGTTCTTCGCCCCGAACGTGAATTCCTACCGCCGCCTGGTGTTCGGTGAAGTGTCGCCGAGCAACGTGCACTGGGGCTTCGACAACCGTACCTGTGGACTGCGCGTGCCGCTGGATACCCCGGAAAACATGCGGGTGGAGAGCCGCTTCGCCGGCTCCGACGCCAATCCCTACCTGGCCATGGCGGCCACGCTGGCGGCGGGGCTGCTGGGCATCCGCGAACAGGGCTCGCCCACCGCGCCGATCAGCGGCAGCGCCAAGGAGCTGGGCTACGACCTGCCGCGCTCGCTGGGCGAGGCGCTGGACGGGCTGGAACGCTGCCCCGAACTGCGCGAGATGCTGGGCGAGCGCTTCTGCCGCGCCTACGTGTCGGTCAAGCGCAAGGAATACGAGACGTTCTTCCGGGTGATCAGCTCCTGGGAGCGCGAGTTCCTGCTGCTGAATGTGTGACCCGTGCGGGGCAGGGCGCTGCGCCGGCCAGCCGCCCGATCAGGCATGGCCGTGAGCGCCGCGTGCTGGGAAAATGGTCGCCTGCCCGTTAGGCTGGCACCGGTCATGCCGGCCCGGCCGGTTTCCCCCACCTCGCACCCGACCTGTTGGAGAGTCCGATGAAGCTGCGAATCCTCACCCTCGGCATTGCCGTTTCGATGCTCAGCGCCTGTGGCGGCGGTGCCAAGCAGGACGACAGCAAGGTGCTGAACGTCTACAACTACAGCGACTACATCGCCGAAGACACCATCCCCAACTTCGAGAAGGCCACCGGCACCAAGGTGACCTACGATGTGTTCGACAGCGACGAGATGGTGGAAACGAAGCTGCTCGCCGGCGGCAGCGGCTACGACGTCGTGGTGCCCACGCTGAACTTCTTCGGCCGCCAGATCCAGGCCGGCGTGTTCCTGCCGCTGGACAAGAGCAAGATCCCGAACCTGGCCAATCTCGACCCGGAGATGATGAAGCGCATCGCGCAGCAGGATCCGGGCAACAAGTACGGCGTGCCGTACATGATCGGCACCACCGGCATCGGCTACAACGTGGACATGCTCAAGGAGCGTTTCGGCGGCAGCACCGAGATCGCCAACAGCTGGGACCTGATCTTCAAGCCGGAAAACATCGCCAAGATGAAGGACTGCGGGATCACCATCCTGGATACCCCGGCCGACATGATTCCGATCGCGCTGCATTACCTGGGCGAAGATCCGCACAGCCATGATCCGGCGGTGATCCAGAAGGCGGCCGACCTGCTCAAGAGCATCCGCCCGTACGTACAGAACTTCCACTCTTCGCAGTACGTGGGTTCGCTGGCCAACGGCGGCACCTGCCTGGTGGTGGGCTGGTCCGGCGACATCATCCAGGCCCGCGACCGCGCCGCCGAAGCGGCCAACGGCGTGACCGTGGCCTACTCGATTCCGAAGGAAGGCGCGCCGCAGTGGTTCGACATGCTGGCCATTCCCAAGGACGCCAAGCACCCTGAAGCGGCCTACGCCTTCATCAACTATCTGCTGGACCCGAAGGTAGCCGCCGCCAACACCAACTTCATCCATTACGCCAACCCGGTGGACGCGGCCACGCCGCTGGTGGACGAAGCGATCCGCACCGACCCGACCATCTACCCGCCGGCCGACGTGGCCGCGAAGATGTTCACCTACTCGATCAATCCGCCGGACGTGGACAAGCTCTACACCCGGCTGTGGACCGAGGTGAAGACGGGTCGCTGAGGCGACGGGTCTGACGCTTGAACAGAGGGGCCGCCGATGAAGATCGGCGGCCTTTTTCACGCAACCGCATCGTGGCGTGCGGGCGCGGCGCCGAGGTGGCGCAGGATCGCCGGCAGCAGCTCGGCCGCATCGCGCCCGCCATTGCACAGGAAATTCGAGCTCGGCCGCTGCAGGTTGTACATGCCGATGAAGAACAGGCCTGGCTGCGGTGACACGCCGTAGTCGCCCAGGGGGTAGCCGCGAGGATCGAGCACGCCGGGCACGTCGAGCCATGGCCACTCCGCTTCGAAGCCGGTGGCGGCCACGACCGTGTTGATTCCTGCGGCGTCCAGCCGGAGGCAGCGCGGCGATGCGTCGGGCTCCCAGTCCAGATAGACCTCTTCGGGCAGGTAGCGGGCGTCGTCGGTTGGCGCCTCGTCGACCGTCGCGTAGTGCGCATCGGCCATGTCGTTCAGATGCTTGTACTCGGCACGCGTGCCGGCCACGGCCGCGCGGATCTGCGGGCGTACGTCGCGGAAGTGCGCGATGTGGCCATCCAGCTGCTCCAGCTTGCCGAGCAGCACGATGCCGTCGCGGTGCATCGACAACAGGCTGATCGAACTGCCCCTGCCCAGCGCGCCGGTGCCGGATACAAGAGGGAATTCGGCCCGTCTCGCCTTCTGCAGTGCGCCCGCCACGCCGGCAACCACGTCGGGGCGCTCGCGCACATGCCGATGCAGCAGCCCCTGCATGTCCCACCAGTGCATGGAATCCCGGCCGCGTACCCGCCGGATGTGCGAGTAGCGCTCGGCCATGGACCAGAACACCTCGCGCCCGGCCGTGCGCAGGTCCTGCGCGATCTGCGCGCCCGACTGGCCGCCGCCGATGACCAGCACCGCGCCCGGACCCAACTGCCGGGGGCGCCGATAATCGCGGGAATGGACCACCTCCAGCCCGGCGGCGGGCGAGAAGAACACCTGTGGCCAACGCGGCCGTCGGTACTCGCCGGTCGCCACGACCACGCAGCGCGCCTGGAGGGCGCCGGCATGGGTGTCGACGCGGTAGCCGTCGCCCGCGGCGAACACCCGGCGTACGGCACAGCCCTCCACCACGGGCAGCTGTCGCCCTCGTGCGTAGCCGGTGAGCATGTCGATGACGTCCGGCGCGGTGGCGAAGCCGGTCGGGTCCGTACCGTCGTACCGATAGCCGGGCAGGGCGGTCAGGAAGTTGGGGGTGTTGAGGCGGAAGGAATCCCAGCGCCGGCTCCAACTGGCGCCGATGGTCTCGGCCTCCAGCACCCGATGCGCCACGCCCGTCTCGGCCAGCCTGGCACTGAGCGACAGGCCTGAATGCCCGGCGCCAATGATCACGACCTCGAGCTGCAGGGCGTTGGGTGACCGTTCGCCGCCCGTGGGCCGGTTGATTGCGTCATTGGCATGCATCGCTCTCTCCTTGCATTCGTGCGCGTTCGCCGTCCACGCAGATATCGCCTTCCCGCTGTCGCAGCGTCAACGCGATCTCCTCCAGACTGTGACCGGCCGCGTAAGGCGCGTACGCGGCTGCACTCAAGCTGTGGTGCCGATCAAGAAACCGGACGATTCGCCCGGTCACGTGACCGCAAACGTCAGCGGCGGGTTCGCAACCGGCCCGGCGGCCAGGCGCTCAGGGCGCGACCGTGTCAAGCCGGGTCTGCGCAGCGGCGCGCGTTCACCCCCTCTCGGCACGGGCCTGATTAGGTTGGGCAGGGCAAACCTGTCCCGATCACCCCAAAACCACGATCCGGTATCGCTGCTGTCGCCAACGGCCGCTAAAATGGGCCATCCCCCCGTCCTGACGCCGCTCCTGGAGCCGCTGCCCATGCCATTTGAAGCCAAGCCGGAAGGCGAGGTCGTCCCGGTCCTGGAGCCGGGCTATCTGTCCATCCGCGCGCTGCGCAAGGAGTTCGACGGCTTCGTCGCGCTCGACGATGTGAGCCTGGACGTGAACAAGGGCGAGATCTTCGCGCTGCTGGGCGGCTCGGGCAGCGGCAAGTCGACCCTGCTGCGCTGCCTGGGCGGTTTCGAGACCCCCACGGCCGGCACGATCGACCTGGACGGCCAGCGCATCAATGCACTGCCGCCGTACCAGCGCCCGCTCAACATGATGTTCCAGTCCTACGCGCTGTTCCCGCACATGTCGGTGGAGCAGAACATCGCCTTCGGCCTGAAGCAGGACGGCCTGGCCCGCGAAGCGATCCGCCGGCGGGTCGGCGAGATGCTGGAACTGGTGCAGCTGCAGAAGCTGGCCAAGCGCAAGCCGCACCAGTTGTCCGGTGGCCAGCAGCAGCGCGTGGCGCTGGCGCGGTCGCTGGCCAAGGGGCCCAAGCTGCTGCTGCTGGACGAACCGATGGGCGCGCTGGACAAGAAGCTGCGCTCGCAGATGCAGCTGGAGCTGGTCAACATCATCGAAACCTCGGGCGTGACCTGCGTGATGGTCACCCATGACCAGGAAGAGGCGATGACCATGGCCACCCGCATCGCGGTGATGGACGCGGGCTGGATCCAGCAGGTGGGCAAGCCGGACGAGATCTACGAACAGCCGGCGAACCGCTTCGTGGCCAGCTTCATCGGCTCGGTCAACCTGTTCGAGGGCGTGATCGACGAGGACCTGCCTGAGTATGTAACGGTGCGCACGCCGCTGTTCCCGGCGCCGATCTACGTCGCGCACGGCATCACCGGGTATGAAGGGCAGCCGGTCGCCTTCGCGCTGCGCCCGGAGAAGGTGATGATCGGCAAGGACGAACCGGCCGGCGACACCAACAAGGCGCAGGGCGTGATCGAGGAGATCGCCTACTTCGGCAGCCATTCGGTGTACCACGTGCGCCTGCCCAGCGGGGCCAAGGTGCTGTCCAACTTCGCCAACTCGCAGCGCTGGGCCAGCGATGGCCTGACCTGGGGCGACAGCGTGTGGGTGCACTGGCGCGACAACGACGGCGTGGTGCTCACCGCATGAACGCCACCGGCTGGAAGCGCTGGCTCCCCGGCACGCGCAGCGGCGTGATCGCCGCGCCGTACCTGTGGCTGCTGCTGTTCTTCGCGGTGCCGTTCGTGATCATCCTGATGATCTCGTTCGCGCGCACCCAGGTCGGCTCGCCGCCCTATACGTGGCTGCTGGAATACGTCGACGGCGCGTTCTCGCTCAAGCTCAACCTGGGCAACTATGCGGCGATGGTGAAGGACAGCCAGTACCTGCTGGCCTACCTCAGCTCGATCAAGATCGCGGTGATCGCCACGCTGTTCACGCTGCTGATCGGCTACCCGATGGCCTACGTGATCTCGCGGATGACCCCGGCCGCGCGCAACGTGGCGATGATGCTGGTGGTGCTGCCCTCGTGGACCTCGTTCCTGATCCGCGTGTATGCGTGGATCGGCATCCTGGACCGCAACGGCCTGCTCAACCAGTTGCTGCTGAAGATCGGGGTGATCGATGCGCCGCTGCAGATTCTGTACACCCCGACGGCGGCCTACATCGGCATCGTGTACTGCTACCTGCCGTTCATGGTGCTGCCGCTGTATGCCAACCTGGTCAAGCTGGACCACCGGCTGCTGGAGGCGGCCTACGACCTCGGTGCGAAGCCGTGGCAGGCCTTCCTGAAGATCACGCTGCCGCTGTCGCGCACCGGCATCATCGCCGGCTGCATGCTGGTGATGATCCCGGCGGTGGGCGAGTTCGTGATTCCGGAAATGCTCGGCGGCCCGGATACGCTGATGATCGGCCGGGTGCTGTGGGGCGAGTTCTTCAACAACCGCGACTGGCCGACCGCCTCGGCGGTGGCGATCGTGATGCTGGCGCTGCTGCTGGTGCCGATCCTGCTGTTCAACCGGGTGCAGCAGCGTGAGCTGGAAGGGAAGCTGACATGAGCATGGTGCGGCGCAGCCGCTGGCTGGGCTGGACGGTCCTGGGGCTGGGCTTTGCCTTCCTGTACCTGCCGATCCTGCTGCTGATGATCTACTCGTTCAACGCGTCCAAGCTGGCCACCGTGTGGTCGGGCTTCTCCACGCGCTGGTATGGCGAGCTGTTCAACAACCGGCAGATCCTGGATGCGCTGTGGATCAGCCTGAAGGTGGCGTTCTGGACGGCCAGCGCGGCCACCGTGCTGGGCACGATGGCGGCGATGGTGATGACGCGCTTCAAGCGCTTCCCGGGCAAGACGCTGTTCGGTGCGCTCATCACGGCGCCGCTGGTGATGCCGGAAGTGATTCTGGGCTTCTCGCTGATGACGCTGCTGGTGGCCATGGGTGGCATTCCGGGTTTCCCCAGCCGCGGCGTGACCAGCATCTGGATCGCGCATGTGACCTTCACCCTGTCGTTCGTGACGGTGGTGGTGTCCTCGCGCCTGCAGGAACTGGACCGCTCGCTGGAAGAGGCGGCGATGGACCTGGGCGCCAGCCGCCTGAAGGTGTTCTTCCAGATCACCCTGCCGATCATCGCGCCGGCACTGGTCGCCGGCTGGCTGCTGGCATTCACGCTGTCGCTGGACGACGTGGTGATCGCCAGTTTCGTGGCGGGGCCGAACTCGACCACGCTGCCGATGAAGGTGTTCGCCTCGGTGCGGATGGGCATCAAGCCGGAGATCAACGCGCTGGCCACGCTGATGGTGCTGGCGGTGTCGGTGGCGGCGGTGGTGGGCTGGTTCATCACCTCGCGCAGCGAGAAGCGCCGGCAGCGCGACATGCAGATGGCGCTGCAGGACCGGTAGCGCCGGGCTCTGCCCGGCCGCCGTCGGCGCGGTCCACCCCACCGCGACGTTGTGTCGCGGCGCCGTGCGCATCACCGCCATCACCGGCAACACCCGGCTCACAGGACCGGGCGCAGAATGGGTGCCCTGTCTTTCGGAGCACCGCGATGACCGTCGAAATCGTCAACCCCGCCACCGGCCTGGTGGCCTACCGCCACGAGCTGCTCAAGGCGGCCGAGATCGAGCAGCGCCTGGCCGCCGCCGCCACGGCCTTCCCCCTGTGGTCGGCCCGTTCACTGCAGGAGCGCGGCGCGATCCTGCGCGGCATCGCCGCCCAGCTGCGTGCGCGCAGGGACGACCTGCAGCAGGCGATGACCACCGAGATGGGCAAGCTCAAGGGCGAGGCGCTGGCGGAAGTGGAGAAATGCGCGCAGGCCTGCGAGTACTACGCCGACCATGCCGCGGATTACCTCAAGCCCCAGCTGATCGACACCGAGGCCCAGCGCAGCTACGTGCGCTACGAGCCGATTGGCTGCGTGTTCGCGGTGATGCCGTGGAATTTCCCGATCTGGCAGGTGTTCCGCTTCCTCGCACCGGCCTTCATGGCCGGCAATGTGGCGCTGCTCAAGCACGCCAGCAACGTGCCGCAATGCGCCGACCTGATCCTGGCCGTGTGCCGTGACGGTGGGCTGCCGGAGGGCGTGTTCGATGTGCTGCACATCGACAACGACCAGGCTGCCGAGGTGCTGCGCGACAAGCGGGTCAAGGCGGTCACGCTGACCGGCAGCGAGCGCGCCGGGCGCTCGATCGCGGCCAACGCTGGCGACCAGCTCAAGAAGTGCGTGATGGAACTCGGCGGCAGTGATGCCTTCGTGGTGCTCGACGACGCCGACCTGGACAAGACGGTGGCCGCGGCGGTGAAGTCGCGCTTCGACAACAGCGGGCAGACCTGCATCGCGGCCAAGCGCTTCATTGTGGTCGACGCCGTTGCCGATGCGTTCGTGGAGAAGTTCGTGGCCGCCTCGGCGCAGCGGGTGTATGGCGACCCGCAGGACGAGAAGACCACGCTGGCGCCGATGGCGCGCGCCGATCTGCGCGACGAGCTGCACAAGCAGGTGCAGGCCAGCGTCGGAAAGGGGGCGAAGGTGTTGCTTGGCGGCGAGCCGGTGGCCGGCACGCATGCGGGCTATCCGGCGACGATCCTCGACAACGTGGCGCCGGGCATGCCGGCCTATGACGAGGAGCTGTTCGGGCCGGTGGCGGCGATCCTGCGGGTGCGTGATGACGATGACGCGCTGCGGGTGGCCAACGACACCACGTTCGGGCTCGGCGGCAGCGTATGGAGCGGCGACCCGGTGCGTGGCGAACGCATCGCCAAGCGGCTGGAATGCGGCGCCGCGTTCGTCAATGCCATCGTCAACAGCGATGTGCGGCTGCCGTTCGGCGGCAGCAAGCGCTCGGGCTTCGGGCGCGAGTTGGCCGACCACGGCATCCACGAGTTCATGAACATCAAGACGGTCTACGTGGCCTGATGCGCGGCACGACCAACGGTCGTGCCCTACCGGTAGGTGACCAACGGTCGTGCGCTACCCGGTAGGTGACCACCGTTGGTGGTCACGCCGTTACAGCCAGCGGACCCGTTTGAACAACCGATACAGGCCCACGCAGATCGCGCCCACCCCGATGATCATCGCGGGGTAGGCCCAGGGCTTGTCCAGCTCGGGCATGTGGGTGAAGTTCATGCCGTACCAGCTGGTGATCAGGGTCGGCGCGGCCAACAGCGCGGCCCAAGCACCGAGGCGCTTGACCGTTTCGCCCTGGGCCAGCGTCACCAGCGACAGGTTCACGCTCAGCGCCGTGCCCAGCATCTCGCGCAGCGTGTCGATCACATCGCTGATGCGCACGGCATGGTCATGCACGTCGCGCAGGTACAGCTTCACTTCCTCGGGCACCAGTTCGCCCTGGTAGCGTTTTATCTGCGCCAGCATGTCCTGCAGCGGGGCCACCGCCATGCGCATCTTGTTGAGCTCGCGCTTGAGCTCGTACAGGCGCACCACGGTGTGCCGCTTGTAGCTGTCGGAGAAGATGTCCTTCTCCAGCAGCTCCAGCGTGTCGCGGTAGCGCTGGGTGATGGGCAGGTAGTTGTCGACCACGAAATCCAGCACGGCGTACAGGCAGTAGGACGGCCCCATCCGGCGCAGCAGCTCGGGTTCACGTTCCACCCGCGCACGCGGCGCGGCGTAGGAAAGCGAAGCGCCATGCCGCACCGTGACCAGGAAGCGCGGGCCGAGGAAGGCGTGGGTCTCGCCGTACTCGATGCGCTCGTTCACCATCTGCGCGGTGGTGACCACGGCGAACAGCGAATTGCCGTAGGCCTCCACCTTGGGCCGCTGGTGCGCGTTGCGCGCGTCCTCGATGGCCAGCGAGTGCAGGCAGAATTCTTCCTGGAGCTTGAGCAGCACGCTGTCGGCGGGCTCGTACAGGCCCACCCAGACGAAGCCGTTGCCGCTCTCGATCACGTCGCTGATCGCGTCCAGGCTGATGTCGTGGCGCTTGCCCTGGTCGTCGTAGTGCACGCAGTTGATGACGCAGGGCGGATTGGGCGTTGCAGTGTTTTCCATGGGCGGCATCCTGCGTCAGCCACCCGTGACGGGCGGGTCACGACGGCCCAGCACCCAGGCCAGGGCGACGTGCAGCGGCAGCAGCAGCACGATCCACTGCAGGTTCACCTGCGCCTGCAGGCTGAGCCAGTGCAGCACCAGGCCAAGCAGGGAAAGCACGGCCACCGCCCACAGGGTCCAGCGGAACCAGGCCCCCGGCACGCGTCCGCGGAGCAGGGTGATCGCCCCGGGGAGCAACAGTAGGCACAGCGGCGAGAGCTGCAGCAGGTTGCGGTTGGCCCAGGCAGCCTGGTGGGCGCTGAAGCCCCACAGGAAGGTCAGCAGCGCACCGGCGATACCGCAGAACAGCCACAGCGGCAGCGCCAGCCCGCCCAGCAGCCGGCGCCGGCGGCGCAGGGCCAGCACGCCAGCGGCCAGCACCAGCCCGCACAGCAGCCACGGCCACCAGTGGCGTGCCGATTCCGGCGGCTCCGGGGCAACCCGGTGCGGCAGCAGTTCCTGTTCGGCCTGCACCAGCGGGCGGCCGTCGCTGTTGCGCACCTGGCGCAGCGCGTCGGCCAGCCGCATCGGCACGAAGGCTTCCTGCCAGCGCGACAGCGGCTGGTCGGCGAACGGGCCGAGGCCGATGTCGAAGCCCAGCCACATCCACGGCGCGGGCGAGGCCAGGCGCACCGACTCGCTGCGGTAGGTGTTGCCGCGCGAGCGCCCGGACAGCTGCGAATGCAGGCCGCCGCCGAGTGCGCCATCGATCGCATCGCGGACCATGGTGGCGCAGTTGGCGGTGTAGTAGTCGTAGCGGTAGCGGGCGTTTTCCGGCTTGGCGCGCTCGGCCAGCGAGGCGGCCAGGGTGCGTGCCTGCGCCGGGCTGAGGTCCAGCCACTGCAGGTTGGCGCCGCGACCGCTCTCCCGGTAGTAGGACAGGTCCTGCTCCAGCGGCAGCGCCACCAGGTAGTACATCATCTCGCCGCGGATGAAGCGGCCGATGAAGTCCGGCTCGGACGGGTCGAAGTAGCCGAAGTTGTACGAGGTGGCCTGGCCGCTGAGCGGGTCCTGGACCACGATCGCGTCGTGCCCGAAGCGCTCGAAGAAGATCGAGCCGGGCTGCATGGTGACGATGCCGATCCGCGGCGCAGGGGCCTCGGCCGGCGCCGTCGGTACTGCGGCAGGCGCGGGCTCGGGGCTGGCCAGCGCCGCCACGGGCAGGCTGGACAGGCCGCACAGGAGCAGGAGGAACAACAGGCGGCACAACGGCCACCGCATCAGCAGGGGCCGCATGGCGTGGATCAATCCTCGTGGTTCGTGTCGGGCGCCAGCACCGTCACGTGGAAGGCCTGCACGCGGCGTGCATCGGCGCGCGCCACCCGGAACACGAAGCGGTCCAGGGTCAGCTCGTCGCCGGTTTCGGGCAGGTGCCCGATCGCCTCGGTGACCAGGCCACCAATGGTGTCGTAGTCGTCATCGGGGAACGTGGCGCCGAAGCGCTCGTTGAAATCCTCGATCGGGGTCAGCGCGTCGACCACGTACTGGCCGTCGGCCTGGATCGCGATCTGCGCGGTGTGGTCCTCGGCCTCGTCGTGCTCGTCGTCGATCTCGCCGACGATCTGCTCCAGCACGTCCTCGATGGTGACCAGGCCGGCGACACCGCCGTACTCGTCCACCACGATGGCCATGTGGTTGCGCGACAGGCGGAACTCCTTGAGCAGCACGTTGAGCTTCTTCGCCTCGGGAATCAGCACCGCCGGGCGCAGCAGCTCGCGTACGTTGGCCGGCCCGTTGTCGGCGACCACGCCGCGCAGCAGGTCCTTGGCCAGCAGGATGCCAAGGATGTCGTCCTTGTTGTCGCCGTGCACGGGGAAGCGCGAATGGCCCGATTCGACCACCTGCTTCATCAGTTCAAGGAAGGGCGCTTCCACCGGCAGCGAGACCATCTGCGAGCGCGAGATCATCACGTCGCCAACGGTGAGCTCGGCCACCGAGATCGCGCCTTCCATCATCCGCAGCGTATCGGCGGCGATGAGGCCGTCGTCGTGCGCGGTGTGCAGTACCGCCACCAGCTCGTCGCGGGTGTGGGGTTCGCCGGAGAAGGCAGAGGTCAGGCGTTCAAGCCAGCTGCGCTTCTTCTCATTTTGCTCCGCGATGGAGCCACTACTGTCGTCGTCAGACATCTCTGGAAAAAAGGCACCCGGCGAGCCGGGCGTTGGCGCCAGTCTATCAGGATGCGGGCCGCTGTCAGCGCCTGTCCGGCGGGGTATTCACGGACGGGGGCAGCGGGGCGGCCGGTGCCGGCGGGGCGTCGGCCGGGAGCTCCTCCTCGGCCGGCAGGTCCAGGCTGTAGGTGCAGCCGGCCAGGGACTTGCCCGGGTGGCTCTTGACCGTGGACAGGCCGAGGACGATCGATTCGATCATCGGCTCGCCGGTGCGCGGGTCGGTCACGTCGCGGCTGACCACCTCGCGCCCGGCCATGAACTTGTCCGGGTTGTCGACCCTGGCCTCCAGCGCCAGCGCCTTGGCCAGCGGGCGCGGGTCGGCCAGGTCCAGGATCGCCATGATGCTGGCGCCGGACACGGCCACGTATTCGGTGCGCTGGCCGAACACCGTCACCGGCGCGGCCAGGCGGAACTCGCTCATGAACTGGTTGCTCTGCGGCAACGGCTGCAGCCCGTTGGCCACGGCCTTGAGCGGGTCGGCCACGACCGGGGCCACGGCGTCGTAGTCGGCCACGCGCTGGCGGCATTCGATCAGGGCGGCGATATCCAGCGGTGCGGCGGCGGCCAGGGCCGGGCCGCAGAGCACGGCGAGCAGGGTCAGGCGGGCGGGGCGCAGGAGGGGCATGCGGAGAGCTTCCATCAGGGGCGGCGCGCTCAGCGTTCGCCGGCGTAGGGGTCGTCGATGCCGAGCTCGGCCAGGATGTCGCGCTCCAGCTGCTCCATCGCCTCGGCTTCCTTGTCGTCTTCGTGGTCCCAGCCCAGCAGGTGCAGCACCCCGTGCACGGTCAGGTGCGCGTAGTGCGCATTGAGCGCCTTGGCCTGTTCCTCCGCCTCGGCGGCCACCACCGGCGCACAGATCACCAGGTCGCCCAGCAGCGGGAACTTGACGCCCTTGGGCAGGCCCTCGGGAAGCTCGGCGGGGAAGCTGAGCACATTGGTGGCGTAGTCCTTGCCGCGGTAGTGCCGGTTCAGCGACTGGCCCTCCTTGGCATCGACCACGCGAATCGCCAGATCGGCTTCGCGGATGCGGCCCTTGAGCGCGGCGCCCACCCATTTGCGGAAACTCACCGCCGACGGCAACCCGGCGCGGGGCAGGGCGTAGCTGACGGCGACATCGAGTCGAATGGGGCCTTTGGTCATGGCGGTTCCGGTGCATCAAATTGTGAGGCACATTATCGCGCGTGAGCGCCCCCGACGGTAGCGACACGCCATGCGTGTCCCAGGTGGCGCCGGGAGCCCTGTCACGCGTCCGGCTTGACCTGCTGCAGGTCGCGGCGATCGTAGGCGCTGACGATGCGCGCCACCAGCGGATGGCGGACCACGTCGCGCGCCTCGAAGAAGGTGAAGCTCACCCCGTCCACGTCGCGCAGCACCTCGATGGCATCGCGCAGCCCGGACTTCACGTGCTTGGGCAGGTCGGTCTGGGTGAGGTCGCCGGTGACCACGGCGGTGGAGCCGAAGCCCAGCCGGGTCAGGAACATCTTCATCTGTTCGACGGTGGTGTTCTGCGCCTCGTCCAGGATCACGTACGCATCGTTGAGCGTGCGTCCGCGCATGTAGGCCAGCGGCGCGATCTCGATGACGTTCTTCTCCAGCAGCTTGATCACCTTTTCCACGCCCAGCATTTCGTACAGGGCGTCGTACAGCGGGCGCAGGTAGGGGTCGACCTTCTGGCTCAGGTCGCCGGGCAGGAAGCCCAGCTTCTCGCCGGCTTCCACCGCCGGCCGCACCAGGATCAGCCGCTGCACCCGCGATTCGTTCAGCGCATCCACGGCGCTGGCCACCGCCAGGAACGTCTTGCCGGTGCCGGCCGGGCCGATGCCGAAGTTGATGTCGTGGGTGGTGATCTGGTGCAGGTAGCGGGCCTGGTTGGCGCCGCGCCCGCGCACCGTGCCGCGCTTGACCTTGATGGCCACTTCCTGCGCCTCGTAGCTGCGCTCCACCAGGTGCTCCACGTTGGCCTGGTTGAGCCGCAGGTGGATGGCGTGGCTGTCGAACGCCGCTTCGCCCGCTTCGATGTACAGGGCTTCGATCAGTTTCTGCGCTTCCTCGGCCACGGCCGCCGGGCCGGTCACGCGGAACACGTGCCCGCGGTTGGCGATTTCCACGCCGAGCTTGAGTTCGATCTGGCGCAGGTGCTCGTCGAAGGGGCCGGCCAGGTTGGCCAGGCGTTCGTTGTCTTCCGGGGCCAGGGTGAAGTCGCGATGTGCCAGTGCTGTCATTGCGTTCGGCGGCCGCGGTCGCAACGACCGTGCCGCGAGCTTGGGAAAGGAACCACAGGGTAGCGCGCACACCCGGGCGCCGCCACAGCCGCCGGCCACGCGGCGCTTTTCCACAGCGGCTGTGCAGCGTCGGTGCAGCAACCTGTGGATAGTCGGCGCCGGCCTTAGTGCCGCAACGACTGTGCAGGCGTGGTCAAAAAAGCGTCAAGACCGCCCCGGTTTTCCACACGCGCTGTGGGCGGTTGCGGGAGAAACATGTGGATAAGCCGCCGCACGCCAATGCCGGCAACGGTTGCGCAGGCGTGATCATTTCATGACCAGGGCAGGTCCGGCCTGACCGCTCCTTCACGCCTGTGTGCGCAAGGTGACGGCTCCCGCCACCGCGACCTTTCCACCGGAGTCGATCCGATGTCCGCAGCCAACAACAGGGTCGTGCAGGGACGGCTGCGGGCGATAGCGCTGGGCGTCACTGCGTTGCTGGCAGGTGGCTGCAAGCCCGCGGTCGAGCCTGCGCTGGGAACGCTGGAATGGGATCGCGTCACCGTGCCGGCGCCGGCCGCGGAAACCATCGTCGCGGTACAGGTGCAGGAGGGCCAGCAGGTGGCCGCCGGCACGGCGTTGCTGCAGTTGGAACCGACCCGCACGGCCGCCCAGTTGCAGGCACTGGACGCGCAGACCCGCCAGGCCGGCGAGGCCCTGCAGGAACTGCAGCACGGTCCGCGCCGGGAGGATATCGACCAGGCCCGGGCCACGCTGGCCTCGGCGCGCGCGCAGGCGGTCGATGCCGCGGCGTACTACGCGCGGTTGCAGCCCCTCGGGCGCCAGCAACTGGTGGCGGCGGCCGACGTCGACCGCGCGCGGGCGGCGTCGGGCAGCGCGCAGGGTACTGTGCGCGCCGCCGAGCAGGCACTGCTGGCGCTGGAGCATGGCACCCGCGTCGAACAGGTCGCGCAGGGCCAGGCCGCGCTGCAGGCCGCCCAGGCCCAGGCCGCCGCGCAGGCGGTGACGCTGCGCAAGCTCGACCTGGTCGCGCCGCGCGCCGGCCGTGTCGACGCGCTGCCTTACAAGCTCGGCGACCAGGCCCCCGTGGGAGCGCCGCTGGTGGTGCTGCTGGTCGGCGAACGTCCCTATGCGCGGGTGTACCTGGCGCAGCCGCTGCGGCTGCAGGTCCGGGTCGGTCAGGCGGCCCGGGTGTTCCTTCAAGGGCGCGAGGGCAGCCTGCCCGGGCACGTGCGCAGCATCCGCAGTGACCCCGCCTTTACCCCGTACTACGCGCTCAGTGGCAACGACGTATCACGGCTGAGCTGGCTGGCCGAAGTGGAGCTGGATCCCGGCGACCCGCCGGCACGGATGGCCGACCTGCCGGCCGGCGTGCCGGTGCGGGTCGAATTTTGAACGCGGTGGCGCCGGCTGCGCCCGCAGGGGCGCCCGAGACCGAACTGGCGATCCGTGCGCGCGGGCTGACCAAGCGTTTCGGCGCACTGGTCGCGGTCGACCATGTCGATCTGAGCGTGCCGCGCGCCAACGTGTACGGCTTCCTCGGTCCGAACGGTTCGGGCAAGTCCACCACCATCCGCATGCTGTGCGGACTGCTCACGCCCAGCGAGGGCGAGATCGATGTGCTCGGGCTGCGCATCCCAGAGCAGGCCGAGGCGCTGCGGCGGCGCATCGGTTACATGACCCAGCGCTTCTCGTTGTTCGAGGACCTCACCGTGCGCGAGAACCTGGAATTTCTCGCCGCGGTGCAGGACATTCCGCGTGCGAAGGCGGCGCAACGCATCGATGCGCTGCTCGAGCAGTACCATTTCCAGGACCGCCAGAAGCAGCTGGCCGGCACCATGAGCGGTGGCCAGAAGCAGCGCCTGGCGTTGGCCGGCGCGGTGATCCAGGAGCCGGAACTGCTGTTCCTGGACGAGCCGACCAGCGCGGTGGACCCGGAATCGCGTCGCGACTTCTGGGAAAAACTGTTCGATCTGGCCGATGCGGGCACGACCCTGCTGGTATCCACGCACTACATGGACGAAGCCGAACGCTGCCATCGGCTGGCCATTCTGGATCGCGGCGTGCTGGTCGCCGACGGCAGTCCGGCCGAGCTGACCGCTGCGCTGCAGGGGCGTACCCTGGAGGTGCACGCGACGCAGCCGCGCCAGGCCCAGCGCACGCTGACGGCGGTGCCGGGCGTGCTCAGCGTGGCGCAGATCGGCAACACGCTGCGGGTGCTGCTGGACCGCGCCGACGATGCCGAGGATCGCCTGCAGCAGGCCCTGCGTACGGCGGGGCAGGGCGCGGAGGTGGTGCGCAGCGCGCCCAATCTCGAGGATGTGTTCGTGTCTGCCACGCGCGGCCGTGACGCGCCCGAGCACGGAGACGCGGCATGAACCTGCGCCGGCTCTGGGCGATCGTGCTGAAGGAACTGCGGCAGATGCGCCGCGACCGCGTCACCCTGGCCATGATCGTCGGCATCCCGGTGATGCAGCTGGTGCTGTTTGGTTACGCCATCAACCTCAACCTGCGCCACCTGGACACTGGTATCGCCGACCAGGCGGGTACCTCGGCCTCGCGCGCGCTGTTGATGGACATGGTCGCCACCGGCGTGATCACGCCGACCCTGCAGGCGGACACGCCCGAGCAGCTGATGGCGGCGCTGCGCCGAGGAAAGATCAGCGTGGGCATCGTGATTCCCGCCGATTTCGAGCGCCGCCGGTTCGAGGGCCGCGAGGCGGTGCAGGTGCTGGTGGATGGTAGCGACACGGTGGTGCAGAGCGCGGCGGTGCAGCTGGCGCAGGTGCCGCTCAACAGCCAGCCGCTCAGCAACGACCGCCCCCTGCGCGCCAGTCCGTCCGGCGCCGCCGGGCAGATCGGCGTGGTGGCGTTCTACAACCCCGAGCGGCGCTCGGCGGTCAACATCGTGCCGGGCCTGATCGGCATCATCCTGACCATGACCATGGTGATGTTCACCGCGGTGGCGATCGTGCGCGAACGCGAGCGCGGCAACATGGAACTGCTGATCGCCACGCCGTTGAGCCGCAGCGAGCTGATGGTGGGCAAGGTGCTGCCGTATGCGGCGATCGGCCTGATCCAGACCACCCTGGTGCTGGTGCTGGGCATGTGGCTGTTCGACGTGCCGGTGCGCGGCAGCGTGCTGGATGTCTACCTGGCGGCGATGCTGCTGATCACCGCCAACCTGTCGCTGGGCCTGTTGATCTCGACCAAGGCGCAATCGCAGTTCCAGGCCATGCAGATGACGATGTTCGTGTTCCTGCCGTCGATCCTGCTGTCGGGCTTCATGTTCCCGTTCGCGGGCATGCCGCGCATCGTGCAGTGGCTGGCCGAGGTGCTGCCGCTGACCCATTTCCTGCGCCTGGTGCGCGGCATCATGCTGCGCGGCGCACGCTGGTGGGAGCTGTGGCCGGAAGTGCTGGCGCTGCTGGCCTTCATCGCGGTGATGATGACCCTGGCGATTTCGCGGTTCCGCAAACGGTTGGATTGATCATGGATCGCGCAGCCACGCAGGGCATGGCTCTACCCCCGGTTGGCCGCGTGCCACGGCGCGGTGCCACCACCGCCGGCCGGCCGCGCGTCACGTCGCATGCTGGCTGCCGTAGAGCCACGCCCTGCGTGGCTGCGCGGCGTCCGGTCAGGCGACCACCAACCGCCCGCGCAACGAATTGCTGTACGCCTCGGTGATCTCCACATCGACCAGCTGGCCCACCAGGCGCGCCTGCCCCGGGAAGTTCACCGAGCGCATGTTCTCGGTCTTGCCGGTCAGCTCGTTCGGATCGCGGCGCGAGGGGCCTTCCACCAGCACCGTCTGCACGGTGCCGACCATGCCATGCGAAATGGCCGCGGCCTGTTCGTTGATGCGTGCCTGCAGCCGCGCCAACCGCGCATGCTTCTCGGCGTCGCTGATCGTGTCTTCCAGGTCGGCCGCGGGCGTGCCCGGGCGACGCGAATAGATGAAGGAGAAGCTGTGGTCGAAGCCGATATCCTCGATCAGCTTCATCGTCTTCTCGAAGTCCGCCTCGGTCTCGCCGGGGAAGCCGACGATGAAGTCCGAGCTGATCGAGATGTCCGGGCGCACCGCACGCAGTTTGCGGATCTTGGCCTTGAACTCCAGCGCGGTGTAGCCGCGCTTCATGGCCGACAGCACCCGGTCGCTGCCCGCCTGTACGGGCAGGTGCAGGAAGTTGGCCAGCTGCGGCACATCGCGGTACGCATCCACCAGCGAATCGCTGAACTCCAGCGGGTGGGAGGTGGTGAAGCGGATGCGGTCCACCCCGTCGATCTCGGCGATGGTGCGGATCAGCAGGCCGAGGTCGGCAAGTTCGCCCTCCCCATACGGGCCACGGTAGGCATTGACGTTCTGGCCCAGCAGATTGATCTCGCGCACGCCCTGCGCGGCCAGCTGGGCCACTTCCACCACCACGTCCTCGAACGGGCGGCTGACTTCGGTGCCGCGGGTGTAGGGCACCACGCAGAACGAGCAGTACTTTGAGCAGCCTTCCATGATCGACACGAAGGCCGAGCCGCCCTCGGCACGGGGCTCGGGCAGGCGGTCGAACTTCTCGATTTCCGGGAAGCTGATGTCGACCTGCGATTTGCCCGACTCGCGCCGCTGGCGGATCAGCTCGGGCAGGCGGTGCAGGGTCTGCGGGCCGAATACCAGGTCCACGTGCGGGGCGCGCTTGATGATCGCCTCGCCTTCCTGCGAGGCCACGCAGCCGCCCACGCCGATGATCACGCCACGGCCGTTGTTCTTCAGCGCTTTCCAGTAGCCGAGCTGGCTGAACACCTTCTCCTGCGCCTTCTCGCGGATCGAGCAGGTGTTCATCAGCAGCACGTCGGCCTCGGCCGGGTCGTCGGTGAGCTCCAGGCCCTCCTCGGCGGCGAGCACGTCGGCCATCTTGGACGAGTCGTACTCGTTCATCTGGCACCCGTGGGTCTTGATGTACAGCTTGCCGCGCACGGGGCCGGCCACCTGCGGCCGGGTGCCGGGCAGGGGCAGCAGGTCGGGGCGGGGCGAGGTGGTGTCAGGGGTGGCGGGCACGGGGGTGCCGGCCGAGGTCGGCAGGGTCGAAGCTGGCGTCCCGGTCATGGCGCTTATTCCAGTCGGGTGGGCGGGCAGGCAGTCCCGGAGGGCTGCGGATAGCCGGCAATTGTAGCGTGGTCGGCGGCCCAGCCACGCATGGCGTGGCTCTACGGTGGGACGGGCCGATACCTGGGACGGGCCGATACGCGGAACGGGCCGATACGCGGCACGGCCGAGGGCAGCAGGGGGTAGAGCCACGCCATGCGTGGCTGCCGTCAGGCGCACCGATCCGAGACGGAGGACACGGTCCGGTGTGGGTAGCGCGTCAAAGGGTTGGCAAGGGCGCGCGAAACAGGGACACTCCGCCCCATGAAGGGGATCTTGGGGATCGCTGCGCTGGCCTTGGCTGCGCTGACCGCTTTGCCGGCCAGTGCGGGCACCCTGTACAAGTGTGTCGGCGCCGACGGCATCCCCAGCTATGTGAGCAAGCGGGTCTCCGGTGCCAGCTGCAGCGTGGTCAGCAATTACCGGCCCGACCGCAACGCGCCGCGGCGCTATATCCCGCCACCGGCCCCAGCGCCCGCGCCCGTCGCGACGCCCGCCGCCGTGGCCGCGACGGTTGCCGGCCCGGCCCCGGTCGATGGCGGCAGCACCGCGCTCGCCCCGACGCCCGCCCCGGCCCAGGCCGCCACGGTACTTACCGCCGCCCCGGCGCCGGCCGCGCGGACCGGCAAGGCCGGCCGGGTGGTCAGCGGGCAGGTCTACTCCTATATGAAGGACGGCGTGCGCCACTACACCAGCAGCCGCCCGGCGCAGCTGGCGAGCCTGGGCCAGGTCCGCACCATCCACTACAGCTTCATCGAGCGCTGCTACGCGTGCGGCGCCAATCCCGGCGTGAACTTCGGCTCGGTGCGGCTCAATACCACCGCCTTCCAGAGCGAGATCGCCGCCGCCGCGCGCGAGTTCGGCGTCGAAGAGGCGGTCGTTCGCGCCATCATCCATGCCGAATCGGCCTACAACCCCACCGCGCTCAGTCGCGCCGGTGCCCAGGGCCTGATGCAGTTGATGCCGCCGACCGCGCGGCGTTTCGGCGTGACCGACTCGTACGATGCCGCGCAGAACATCCGCGGCGGCGTGCAGTACCTGTCGTGGCTGCTCAAGCGTTTCAACGGCAACCTCACCCTTGCGGCCGCCGGCTACAACGCAGGCGAGGGCGCGGTGGACCGCCACGGCGGCGTGCCGCCCTACAGCGAGACCCAGTACTACGTGAAGCGCGTCGCGCTGCTCGCCGACCGCTACCGGGGTGCTACTGCGTCATCGCAATAAGCCCGACTCGCCTGCGCGGCAGGCAGCTGCGCGACCACCATTGTGTCGCCGAGTCAGGTTCCGCTATAGTCGATCAGGATTCATTGTGGACTGGCCCCCACCGGTCTACTGGCAGCCTCAAGCTACCTAAATCAATATCGGAGTGCCGGATGGCCAACGATGGGGTAAACGATCCAGTCAACACTGGACGTCGACGATTTCTTTCAGCAACCACCGCAGTTGTGGGCGCAGTCGGCGTCGGTTTCGCAGCAGTTCCGTTCATCAAGTCCTGGAATCCCAGCGCCCGCGCCAAACTGGCCGGTGCTCCCGTGCTTGCCGATATCAGCGCGCTCCAGGAAGGCCAGCGACTGGTCATGGAGTGGCGTGGACAGCCGATCTGGATCGTCAAACGCTCCAAGGCCATCCTCGATGCGCTGCATGGACTGGACGGACGCCTGAAGGACCCCGAGTCCACCGTGGTGGACCAGCAGCCGGCCTACGTGCTCAAGCAGAATCCCGAATTCCGCGCGATCCGATCCGAGATCTCGGTATTGGTCGGGTTGTGCACCCATCTGGGCTGTTCGCCGGAAATGGTCGGCGAAATCCGCCCCGAGCCGTTCGACCCCCAGTGGAAGGGCGGCTACTTCTGCCCCTGCCACAAGTCGCGCTTCGACATGTCCGGTCGCGTGTTCCAGGATGTTCCGGCGCCGATCAACCTGCTGGTGCCGCCGCACCATTACCAGGACGACAACACCATCATCATCGGCGTTGATCCGCAGGGGGCGGCTTGATCATGGCCAATATCCTTTCCCGCACCGCCACCGGCGTCGCCGACTGGGTCAATGCACGCGCCCCCGGCCTGATGCCGGTGTACCGCAAGCACGTGAGCGAGTACTACGCGCCGAAGAACTTCAATCTCTGGTACTACTTCGGTTCGCTGGCGCTGCTGATTCTGGTCAACCAGATCGTGACCGGCATCTTCCTCACGATGCACTACAAGACCAGCGCGCTGGAGGCCTTCAACTCCGTCGAATACATCATGCGTGATGTGGAGTGGGGCTGGCTGATCCGCTACATGCACTCCACCGGCGCCTCGCTGTTCTTCATCGTGGTCTACCTGCACATGTTCCGCGGCCTGATGTACGGCAGCTACCAGAAGCCGCGCGAGCTGGTGTGGATCCTGGGCATGCTGATCTACCTGGTGCTGATGGCCGAAGCCTTCATGGGCTACGTGCTGCCGTGGGGCCAGATGTCGTTCTGGGGCGCGAAGGTGATCATCTCGCTGTTCGGCGCCATTCCGGTGATCGGCAACGGGCTGACCGAATGGATCATGGGCGACTACCTGCCCAGCGATGCCACCCTCAACCGCTTCTTCGCGCTGCACGTCATCGCGCTGCCGCTGGTGATCCTGCTGCTGGTCGTACTGCACCTGGGCGCGCTGCACGAGGTGGGGTCGAACAACCCCGACGGCGTGGAGATCAAGAAGGGCCCGAAGGGCAACCGCTGGTCGGCCACGGCGCCGACCGATGGCATCCCGTTCCATCCCTATTACACGCTCAAGGACGGGGTGGGCGCCGGCTTCCTGCTGATCATCGCCGCGTTCATCATCTTCTTCGCACCGGGGTTCGGCGGGCTGTTCCTGGAGCACGACAACTTCACCGAGGCCAACCGCCTGGTCACGCCGGAGCACATCAAGCCGGTGTGGTACTACACGCCGTACTACGCCATGTTGCGCGTGGTGCCCAACAAGCTCGGCGGTGTGCTGGTGATGTTCTCGGCCATCGCGATCCTGTTCCTGGTGCCCTGGCTCGACCGGGCACGGGTCAAGTCCTACCGCTACCGGGGCTGGCTGTCGCGCGCGCTGCTGGGCGTGTTCGCGGTGTGCTTCGTCTGGCTCGGGGTGATCGGTTCCGGTCCCGGTACCGATGTGCATGAGACCTACATCGGGCGCGTGTTGACCTTCCTCTACTTCGCCTTCTTCATCACCATGCCGCTATGGACCAAGCTGGACAGGACCTTGCCGGTACCGGACCGGGTGACCACGCATGACTGACCACTGGATTGTCCGGCTGGCCTGTGCGGCCGCCCTGATGTTCGCCAGCGCCGTGGCCGGCGCCGCCGAAGGCGGCAAGACCCTGCAGGCGGGCAATGATCTTGGCGACCGCGGCTCGCTGCAGCGCGGTGCGCAGCTCTACATGAATTACTGTTCGGGCTGCCACGCGCTCAAATACCTGCGCTATTCACGGATGGCAGAAGACCTGGGGCTGAGCGAAGAAGAGGTCATGAACAACCTCAACTTCACCGGCGTGCCGATCGGCGAGCCGGTGCCGGTGACGATGCCCAAGGCGCAGGCGGAAAAGTGGTTCGGCAAGATGCCGCCGGACCTCAGCCTGATTGCGCGGGTACGCGGCAGCGACTGGATCTATACCTACCTCAAGTCGTTCTACCTCGACCCCAGCCGGCCGCTGGGCTGGAACAACACGCTGTTCCCGAATGCCTCCATGCCCAACCCGCTGTGGGAGATGCAGGGACTGCAGCACGCCGTGCACGGCAAGCCGGAAAGCCCGGGTGCCGACGCGCCGGTGATCGGCCTGCAGCTGGCCCAGCCGGGCACGCTTGCTCCTGCGCAGTACGACCAGGCGGTGCGTGACATCACCAACTTCCTGGAATACGCGGGCGAACCGGCGGCATTGAAGCGGGAGAAGCTGGGCGTATGGGTGATTCTGTTCCTGGCCCTGCTGACCTTCCTGGCGTATCTGTTGAAGAAGGAGTACTGGAGGGACGTGCACTGAGGTCGCCGAATGGCCTATTGGCTTTTGTGAGGCCCAGTTGCACACTCGGGTACTGTGACGACCGTCGGCAATGGGCCGGCGGCGCCGACGCGGCCGGCGGATATCGGTCGCTGGAGAGCCTTTGATGGCGGCGAGCGTACGCATGCGGAATACCCTGACGCTGTTTTCCTCGAACGACGACGTGCTGTGCCATCGCGTGCGCCTGGTGCTTGCTGCCAAGGGCGTTACCTATGACTTCGTCCCGGTCGACCCGCAGAACCCGCCCGAGGATCTGATCGACCTCAATCCGTACCACTCGGTGCCCACGCTGGTGGAGCGCGAACTGGTGCTGTACGCGGCGTCGGTGGTCAGCGAATACCTGGACGAGCGCTACCCGCACCCGCCGCTGATGCCGGTCGACCCGCTGTCACGCGCGCGCATCCGCCTGGCCATGCTGCGCATCGAACACGATTGGGTGCCGCAGGTGCAGGCCATCCAGCTGGGCAACAAGGCCCAGGCCGAAGCCGGGCGCAAGCGGTTGAAGGAACTGCTGACCAGCGCGGTGCCGCTGTTCAAGGCCAGCAAGTTCTTCCTCAATCCGGAAATGAGCCTGGCCGACTGCGCGATGGCCCCGATCATCTGGCGCCTGCAGTCGCTGGACGTGCCGTTGCCCAAGGATGGCAAATCCATCGAAGACTATGGCAACCGCATTTTCCGCCACCCCGGTTTCATCCGCAGCCTGACCGACCAGGAAAAGAAGCTGCGCGATCTGCCGGTCTGAACGATGCAGGGGCGGCCGCTGCGGGGTTTCGCAACGGCCTGCCTGCATCGACGCTTTACGTCCGGGTGGCCGCATGCTGACCGCTGCACGGGCGGGCGCGTACACTTGCACCAGGCAACCAGAATCCAGAGCCGTCTAGCGATACGCGGCGCCACATAATGACTGAAGACACTTTCCGCATGACCAGCCACCGTCCGTACCTGTTGCGGGCCCTGGTGGAATGGATCAACGACAACGAACTGACCCCGCACATCCTGGTCGACGCCGGCATGCCGGGCGTGCAGGTGCCGCAGAGCGCGGTGAAGGACGGTCGGGTGGTCCTGAACATCGCCGAGCGCGCGGTGGTCCGGCTGCACATCGACAACGAGACCGTGAGTTTCTCGGCCCGGTTCTCCGGCACCAGCTACCCGGTGCAGGTGCCGATCTCGGCCGTGCTGGCCGTGTACGCGCGCGAGACGGGGCAGGGCATGGCGCTGCCCGACGATATTCCGGGCCACGAGCCGAGCGCGGACGACGAGCTGCCGCCCGACGATACGCCGACGCCGGACGACACCCCGCCCAAGCCCAGCGGCCGTCCGCATCTGCGGGTCGTGAAATAAAAAACAACGCCGCCTTCGGGCGGCGTGTTTATTTACACATCCTCGGCGCCGTTGGTATCCACGCTGCGCCGGATCTCGCTGATCCGCGCCGCCGACGGACCGACGAAGGCGATCAGCTGGTCGCCACGCAGCACCATGCGGCCGGTATGGCGGTCGATGCCGTCATACGAATACTCGAAGCGGTAGGTGCGCTCCCAGCCCAGCCAGCCGTTGTCCTTGCGGCACACGCGGATGCCGCTGGCGTGCACGGCCTGGTCCAGCCACTGCACGTCGGCCGCGCGGCAGGCATTGCGGCCCAGTTCGATGGCGCGTTCGGCCGCGGCGCGCGACGAATTCCAGAAGGCGTAGACAAACGCGCCGGCAATCATGATCAGGATCAAACTGGGCATCGGCGGCTCGGTGCGAAATCGGGGTCAGGAACGACCAAGATGGCGACGAACCGGCCCGGGATCAAGCCATTGCACCTGCCGGTAGCTCACGACCGTTGGTCGTGAGCCGACCACGCTGCTCAGGACGTGCGCGGCGGCGGATCCTGACGCTGCGGCTGCGGCTGCGGCTGCGGCTGCGGTTGCTGTTGCTGTTGCTGTTGTTGCGGTGGGGGCGACGGGGTCGGCCGCGGTGGCACAACGCGCGGGAAGGTGAGTTTGGGCTGGGGATTCGTGGCGGGTGCGCCGGGCTGGGTGGGCGCGGGCGGGGGGGGGGGTACGGTTGCCGGCGCGGCCGGTGCCGGGGTGCTGGATGACCCCATCGGCGTGGTAGCCACCAGCTTCAACAGCGCCGCCCAGTCCTGGCGGTTGAAGTTGCACTCGTCTTCGCGCCCGGGCGTACAGCCCACGTCATACGGATCGTTGGAGCGGGCCGGCGGCAGTTCGATGCGGCCATTTCGATCCAGCGACAGCTTGCGCATCGCCACCGTGTTCATGACGTTGCCGCCGATCAGGTAGAGCGTGTGGTCACCGCCCATGTTGGCCGCGATCACCACTTCGCAGTGCGACTTCCAGTTGGCCACCTTGCCGCTGCTGAACTGCTGCACCAGCCCGGCGTAGCTCAGCGTTTCGCTGCGGTCGCGCAGGTAGCAGAGCAGGTCGCCGGGCGCGGGCTTCTCCTGTGCGGGGTCGGTCATCCGGTACGGGCCGGTGTTCTGGTACGCCGCGCGGATGTAGTCGATGTGGCGCGGCGAACGGGTGAAGCCGGGCACGCCGGCGCGGCTCATCACCCAGGAGATGAAGGCGGCCGACCAGGGGTTGTCGATCAGGAATGCGCGGCAATCGCTGTCGGTGTAGCGCGAGCCAAAGGGCTCCATGCAACTGGCTGCGCCGGGCTGGCTGCCCATCGGCCCGAGGGTGCCGCTATCGCGCCAGTAGCCTACGACACGCTGCCACGCGACCATGCCGTTGTCGGCCAGGTACTCGCGTTCGGCCTCGCTGACGCCGAGGTTGGCGGCGCGGCCTTCGCCGTCGATGAAGGGCCGGTACCACAGCCGGTGCTCGTTACACGCAGTGCGGACGATGCTCACCGCCAGCGGGCTGAGCCCATAGCGCGGAGGGATGTCGCAGACTTCGGCGGCGGCGGCGCTACCCGGCAACAGCAGGGTGGCCAGGGGTGACAGGCAGGCGAGCAGGAGCAGGGGGCGCATGCGCGGTGTCCGGAGGGGGGCAGGCAAAGCCTCGCAGACAACGTCTGCCCATACCGTGAAGCCCGGGTAGCGCCGGGGCGTTTCAGCCCGGCGGGTCGCCCAGTTTCAGCGACAGATCGATCGCCTGCACGTGCTTGGTCAGGCCGCCGATGGAGATGCAGTCCACGCCGTCCTCGGCGATCGCGCGCAACCCGGCCAGGTCGACGCTGCCGGACACTTCCAGCGGGATCTGCCCGGCGGCGATGCGCACCGCGTCACGGCGCATGGCCGCGTCGAAGTCGTCGATCAGAATGCGGTCACAGCCCACCGCCAGCGCCTCGCGCAACTGGTCGAGGTCTTCCACTTCCACCACCAGCGGCAACTGCGGCCACTGCGTGCGCGCAGCCTGCACGGCCGCGGTCAGCGAGCCGGCCGCGCGGATGTGGTTTTCCTTGAGCATCACGGTATCGAACAGGCCTTGGCGATGGTTGTCGCCGCCACCGCAGCGCACCGCGTACTTCTGCGCTACGCGCAGGCCGGGCAGGGTCTTGCGCGTGTCCAGGATGCGGGTGCCGGTGCCGGCCACCGCAGCCACGTAACGCGCCGTGGTGGTGGCGGTGCCGGACAGGGTCTGCAGGAAATTCAGCGAGGTGCGCTCTGCGCTGACCAGGCTGCGGTTGCGCCCGTGCAGGATCGCCAGCACGGTGCCCGCGCGTACCGCGTCGCCTTCGGCCACGCGCCAGTCGATCGTGACGTCCGGATCCAGCGCCCGGTGGGTGGCGTCGAACCAGGGCCGGCCGGCGATCACCGCGTCCTGCTTGCACAGCAGGTAGGCACGTTCGGGCCGGTCGGGGAGCAGGGCGGCGGTCACGTCACCGCTGCCGATGTCCTCGGCCAGGGCGCGTGCCACATCGCCCTGGACCTGGTCGGCCGCCGGGGCCGTCAGCGGGGCGGGGCTCATTTTTCCGGGAAATCGGCGATCTGCGCGGTGGCAATGGCCTCTTCGGCCAGCAGCACCGGAATGCCGTCGTCGACGCGGAACACCTGCTTGCGGTCGCGGGTCAGCAGCGCCTCGCGCAGGGTCTGGGCCTGTGCGCTGCCGTCGGCCTTGACCACGCCACCGGCGCCGATGGCGCGGTTGAGCGCGTCCAGGCCCCGGGCATCGAGCAGGGACAGGGGCTGGCGGGTGTCGGGCGAGCACAGCAGGTCGATCAGCTTGCGATCCATGAATTCTTCGTCTTGCGTGGAAGGCGGCTAGAATACGTCTTTAAGGCAGGTGACGGCCAATGACCCTCAACCAATCCGCGCCGCTCGTCGGCATCGTCATGGGTTCCCGCTCCGACTGGGAGACCATGCAGCACGCCGCGCAGAAGCTCGATGCGCTCGGTGTTCCCTACGAAGTGAAAGTGGTGTCGGCGCATCGTACGCCCGACGTGCTGTTCACCTATGCCGAACAGGCCGGTCCGCGCGGCCTGCGCGCCATCATCGCCGGCGCCGGCGGCGCGGCGCACCTGCCCGGCATGATCGCCGCCAAGACGGCGGTGCCGGTGCTGGGCGTGCCGGTGCAGTCCAAGGCCCTCAACGGCATGGATTCGCTGCTCTCCATCGTGCAGATGCCGGCCGGCATCCCCGTGGCCACCTTCGCCATCGGCAATGCCGGAGCCTCCAATGCCGCGCTGTTCGCTGCCGCCATGCTGGCGCCGGAACAGCCCGCCATCGGCCAGGCGCTGGAGGGCTTCCGCGCCCGCCAGACCGAAGATGTCATGGCCCACGACGACCCGCGCCAATGACCCCGTTGACCGTTGGCATCCTGGGCGGCGGCCAGCTCGCCCGCATGATGGTCCTGGCCGGTGCGCCGATGGGGCTGCGCTTTGAACTGTTCGACCCGGCTGCGGATGCCTGCGGCGGGCAGCTGGCGCCGTTGCAGGTGGCCGCGTTCGAGGACGAGGTCGCCCTTGCCGCGTTCGCCGAACGGGTGGACGTGGTGACCTTCGATTTCGAGAACGTGCCGGCGCGCAGCGCGCAGTTCCTGGCCGAGCGGGTGCCGGTGTATCCCAACCCCGATGCCCTGGCCGTGGCGCAGGATCGCCTGAGCGAGAAGACCCTGTTCCGCGAACTGGGCATTCCGCTGCCGGCGTTTGCCGATATCCGCAGCCGCGAAGAGCTGGCCGCGAACGTGGCCGGGTTCGGCCTGCCCTGCATTCTCAAGACGCGCCGCTTCGGCTACGACGGCAAGGGTCAGTTCCGCCTCCGCAGCGAGACCGACATCGACGCCGCCTGGGCCGCGTTGGGTGGCCAGGTGGAGCGCACCGGACTGATCCTGGAGGGCTTCGTGGCCTTCGAGCGCGAAGTGAGCGTGGTCGCCGTGCGCGGCCAGGATGGCGAGTTCCGTGCCTGGCCGGTCACCGGCAACTGGCATGTGGAGGGGGTGCTGTCGGCCAGCCTGGCCCCGGCCCAGCTCACCGCCGCACAGCACGACGCGGCCATCGGCTACGCGCAGACGCTGGCCGAGCGGCTGGACTACGTGGGCGTGTTCGCGCTGGAGCTGTTCTGCCGTGGCGACGAGCTGCTGGCCAACGAGATGGCGCCGCGCGTGCACAACTCCGGCCACTGGACCATCGAAGGCAGCGAGACCTCGCAGTTCGAGAATCACCTGCGCGCCGTGCTGGGTCTGCCGCTGGGCGACACCCGCATGCTCGGCCATGCCTGCATGCTCAACTGGATCGGGGAAATGCCCGACCCTGCGGCGGTGCTGGCGCAGGCCAGTGGCCACTGGCACGACTACGGCAAGCAGCCGCGTGATGGCCGCAAGGTGGGGCATGCCACGTTGCGCGACGATCAGGCAGGCGCGCTGGCTGCCGCACTGGAAGCCGTGGGGCAGCAGCTGGATCGTGCCGAACAGGTGGGTCCGGCGGTCGCCAGCCTCAATCGCGCAGCTGCGCGGCCACGAAGTCCCAGTTGACCAGTTTCCAGAACGCCTCCAGGTAACGCCCGCGCGCGTTCTGGTAGTCGGTGTAATACGCGTGTTCCCACACGTTGCAGCCCAGCAGCGGCGTGCTTTGGCCGGTCAGTGGCGTGCCTGCGTTGCGCGTGGACTGGATCGCCAGCGCGCCGCTGGGGTGCTGCACCAGCCAGACCCAGCCGGAGCCGAACACGGCCAGCGCCACCCGGTCGAATTCCTCGCGCAGCCGCTTGCCATCGCCGAAATGGCGTCCGGTCAGTTCACCCAGCGCGCCGGCCGGATCGCCGCCCCCGCGCGGATGCATGCATTGCCAATAGAAGGCGTGGTTCCAGGCCTGGGCGGCCATGTCGAACAGGCTGCCCTGGCTTTGCCGGACGATCTCGTCCAGGCCCAGCTCGGCCAGTTCGGTGCCCTCGATGCGCGCGTTCACCGCCTCCACGCAGGCGCGGTGGCGGGCGAGGTGCAGGTCCAGCGCAGGTGCCGAGAAGTGGGGCTGCAGGGCAGTGCGGTCGTAGGGCAGGCGGGGCAATTCGAGGGGCATGGGTCGCTGCGGGCTGGAGACGGGGCGCCGGAGGCAGGGCCAGTAGGATTACAATGGCCGTGTAGGGAAGTCTATCCGACCGGCGAGGCCGGGTTGTCCCCAGTGCAGGGAGAGACGTGGTGGCGGTGATGCAGCAGATCCAGACCGAAGTGGAGCGTTACCCCCTCGTGTTGTTCATGAAGGGCACCCCGCAGTACCCCATGTGTGGTTTCTCCAGCCGCGCCGTGCAGGCCCTGATGGCCGCCGGCGCCGTCGCGCTGCGCACCGTGAACGTGCTGGAAGAGCCGGAGATCCGCGCCAACCTGCCGCGCTTCTCGAACCTGCCGACGTTCCCGCAGCTGTTCATCCACGGCGAACTGATCGGCGGCTGCGACATCGTGCTGGAGCTGTTCGAGTCCGGCGAACTCAAGCGGATCGTCGAAGAGGCCTCCCAGCCATGAGTGCGGTCCCGTCCGTCGTGGTCGGGACCGGATCGCTGGTCGATCGCGTCATTCTTATCGCCGGGGCAGGGGGCGGGTTCGGCAGTGCCGCCGCCGTCGCCTGCGCCGCCGCCGGTGCGACCGTGGTCCTGCTCGGGCGCAAGCCGCGCCGGCTGGACCGGGTCTACACCGCGGTCGAGGCGGCCGGGCCGGAGCCGCTGCTGTATCCGCTGGACCTCGAAGGGGCCACCCCGGACGACTACGCCACCCTGGCCGAGCGCCTGCAGTCCGAACTCGGCCGGCTGGACGGGGTGCTGTACTGCGCCGCCGATTTCGCCGGCCTGACCCCGTTCGAGCTGGCCGACCCGGCGGCGTTTGCCCGCGCGGTGCACGTCAACCTGACCGCTCCGGCCTGGCTGGCCCAGGCCTGCCTGCCGCTGCTGCGCCAGCGCGACGATGCCGCGCTGGTGTTCACCGTGGACGATCCGGGCAGGGTAGGGAAGGCCTACTGGGGCGGCTATGGCGCCGCCCAGCACGGCCTGCGTGGGCTGATCAGCGCGCTGGACGACGAACTTGCCCGCGGCCCGGTGCGGGTCTGCGGCCTGCACCCCGGCCCCATGCGTACCGCCCTGCGGGCCCGGGCCTTCTCGATCGACGAGGATGGCACCGCCCGCGATCCGGCCCTGTGCGCCGCCGCCGCCGTGACGTTGCTGTCGCCCGCCGGCGCCGCCTATCGGGGCCAGGTTCTCGACCTGGCGTCATAACCCCGCAACGCACCACCCCGATAATCCCGCGGCGTAGAGCCGGGCTCTGCCCGGCTGGTATACGGTCTCTGCCCGGCTGGTCTACCGGCTCTGCCCGCCTGCTTGTGCCCCCATCAAGCACAGCCCTGCCGCGCCGCCCCCTGAACCGCCAGCCAACCCCCCTTCACAGCCTCATTCAGCTAAATGTGAAGTCCTTGTCACGGTTGCGTTGTGATGGCGTGTGTTTTGTCGCCAAACGGTCATATAGCGGGCTTATCGTGTTAATCTAGTGTTAACCGTTGCGGCTGAAACCAGCCTGCGGCATGGGAACCCAGATAAAAGTCCAGACAGCCGGCTGAATGGCTGCTTGGGCGCGTTTTTTTTCCGCCATCGCCAACTCGCATCGAGGCAAATCCCAATGATCGACCCACGCTGTCTCCGGATGTCCAAGCTCACCCTTGGCCTCATGGCAGTACTTGCTGCCGCCCCCGCCTTCGCCCAGAGCACCTCTGCCGGTGTCGGCGGTCAGGTCATGTCTGCCGCTGGCCAGCCTGTTGCTGGCGCCGAAGTCACCATCACGCACACCGAGTCGGGCACCGTCAGCCGCGCCGTGACCGATGCTGCGGGTCGTTACAACGCGCGCGGCCTGCGCGTGGGTGGTCCGTACACCATCACCATCACCAAGTCCGGTGAAGGCACCAAGACCGAAGAAGGCGTGTACCTGGGCGTGAACCAGACCGGTACCGTCAACGCCGCCCTGACCGGCGACGTGGCTGCCACCAACCTGGATGCGGTCCAGGTCGTTGCCGTGGCCGGCGGCTCGGAAGTGTTCACCTCGACCAAGATGGGCTCGGGCACCAACATCAGCCAGCAGCAGATCGAGATGGCCCCGTCGATCGGCGGCAACATCCAGGACCTGATGCGTCTTGACCCGCGCGTGACCTTCATCGACCGCGCCTCGGGCTCGATCTCGGCCGGTGGCCAGAACCCGCGCTTCAATTCGATCAGCATCGACGGCGTGTCCGCCAGCGACACCTTCGGCCTGGAAGGCAACAACATGCCGACCCGCCGCCAGCCGGTCGCCATGGAAGCCATCGAAGCACTGGACATCAACCTGTCCAACTACGACGTCAGCATCGCTGCCGCCGCCGGTGCCACCGTCAACGCGGTGACCAAGTCCGGTACCAACGAATTCCACGGCTCGGTCTACGGCACCTACCGTGACGGCGACTGGTTCGGCGACAACCCGGAAGGCAAGAAGTTCAACGGCTTCACCAAGGAAGAAACCTACGGCATGACCGTGGGCGGTCCGATCATCAAGGACAAGCTGTTCTTCTTCGCCAACTACGAGAAGTTCAAGCAGGCCGCCCCGGGCGCCGACCTGAGCGGCACCGCGCTGGGCAAGGCCAACCCGCAGTTCACCCTGGCCGACGTGACCCGTGCGCAGCAGATCGCGCAGGGCTACGGCATCAACGCCGGTGGCCTGGAAAGCAACGGCGATACGGAGATGGAAGAGTACGCGCTGAAGCTGGACTGGAACATCAGCGACAACCAGCGTGCCAACATCCGTTACAGCAAGATCGACCAGAGCAAGCTGCGCATCAACGGCATGACCACCAGCTCGGCCTCGCTGAGCTCGTACTGGTACCAGCACGACAAGACCAACGAGAGCTACGTCGCCCAGCTGTTCAGCGACTGGACCCCGAACTTCTCGACCGAACTGAAGGCCTCGTACCGCGAGTACTCCGCGATTCGCAACGTGTCGACCGACGCGCCGAGCATCCGCATCTTCTTCCAGGGTACCCAGGCCTCGCCGACCGGCGACTCGCTGTACCTCGGTACCGAAGTCAACTCGCAGAACAACATCCTGCAGACCAAGGCGTGGAACTACTACGCCGCCGGCACCTGGACCCTGGGTGACCACGACGTCAAGTTCGGTGCGTCGTACGACACCAACGACATCTACAACTACTTCGGCGCCAACTCGTGGGGTGCCTACACCTTCTACGGCCTGGACAACTTCGCTGCCGGCCGCTGGAGCACCTACAACTACACGCCGGAACGCACCCCGGGTTCGATTCCGGCGGACTACAAGTACAGCAACCTGGCCCTGTTCGTGCAGGACACCTGGTATGTCAACAACAACCTGACCCTGACCCTGGGCCTGCGTGCCGACCGTGCCGACACCACCCCGGCGCCGGCCTACAATGCCGCGGCCTCGACGTTCTTCGGCCTCGACAACAGCGAAGTGCTGAGCAACAAGTTCCTGATCCAGCCGCGCGCGGGCTTCAACTACACCTTCGACACCGAGCGCCAGACCCAGCTGCGCGGCGGCGTGGGCCTGTTCCAGGGTGACGCCCCGCAGGTGTGGCTGAGCAACAGCTACTCGGCGACCGGCTTCAACAACTCGGTCTACACCAACAACGCCTACAACCCGGCGCTGCCGTTCAGCCCGAGCAAGGACAGCCAGCCGGTCCCGACCACCCCGGGCTCGAACCGTCAGAACGTCAACTTCGTCGGCAGTGACTTCAACATGCCGTCGGTGTACAAGGCCAACCTGGCCCTCGACCACGAGACCCCGTGGTACGGCATCGTGGCCTCGGCCGAGCTGCTGGTCACCAAGGTCAAGGACGGCCTGTACTACAAGAACCTGAACCTGGGTCCGGTGCAGTACCAGGGTCCGGACGGCCGTGACATGTACTACGCCCAGTCGCGCAACGGCAACGCCTGGTCGACCAATGATGCCCGCGTCGGACGCAACCAGGCGTACGACGCCGTGTACGAGATTGCGAACACCGACAAGGGCCGTACCTCGCAGTTCACCGTGTCGTTGAGCAAGCCGTGGGATGCCGCCAGCGACTGGTCGTGGAACCTGGGCTACACCTACACCGATGCCACCGAAGTCGGCTCGCTGACCAGCTCCACCGCCAGCTCGGGCTGGGGCTACCAGTACGCCTTCAACGCCAACGACAACGTCGAGAACACCTCGCGTTACCAGATCCGCGACCGCCTGTCGGGTGCGCTGAACTGGAAGCACAAGTTCTTCGGTGACTACGAAACCCGCGTTGGCCTGGTCTATGAAGGCCGTAGCGGCCGTCCGTACAGCTACGTCTACGTGAACGACGCCAACGGCGACAGCCGTTCCGCCAACGACCTGTTCTACGTGCCGACCGGCCCGGGCGACGTGCTGTTCGGCAGCCTGGTGGGCAACAAGTTCACCGCGGACGCGGCCATGGAAAAGTCGTTCTTCGAGTACCTGAAGAACAATCCGCAGCTGGCCAAGTACGCTGGTCAGGCGGCTCCGGCCAACGGCTTCCGTACCGGTTGGATCAACACGTTCGACCTGCGCGTCAGCCAGGAACTGCCGGGCTTCATGAAGGGTCACAAGTCGGAGATCTGGCTGGACGTCCAGAACATCGGCAACATGATCAACAAGGACTGGGGCAACATCTACGACTACGGCTTCTTCGCCGATGCGCGTGTGGCCACCCTGCAGGGCATCTACGACGGCAAGTACGTGTACAACTACCGCGGTGCGGATGCTCCGGCAGTCGCCAACAACGACGCAGACGGCTTCGACGTCGGTGTGTCGCAGTGGTCGGTGCAGCTGGGCTTCCGCTACCAGTTCTGATGAACTGAGTGTGCGGTAAGGCATAAAGGAACGGCCGGGGAAACCCGGCCGTTTTTTTTTGCGCAATGGCGTGCCGCCAGGTCCGCTGCAAGAACAGTTCTGAACGAAAAGCTGCTTCAATACTGTGGGTGGCGTCATGCTCTGACGGGGTCGGCCAGCTGTTTGAATCCAGCTGGGCGGACGGGCCAAATACCTGTTGACAGTGATTCGGGGCGATTCCAGAATCCGCGACAAGGGGATGCGCGCACATCAGCAGGGCGCGCTCAAGAGTGAAGATGCCACAAGGGAATGCGGCTTTATCCGTGGTGGATGATGCGTCGGTAACGATGTCCGGCGACCTGCGGTTGCGCGGGCTGGTGGTGCTTGCACAGTTCCATGGGATTGCTGCGGACGAAACGCAGCTGCTTCACCAGACTGGCCAAGCTGCCGGTGAGCTGGATGATGCAACGCTGATCCTGGCCGCGCGCGGCCTGGGGCTGAAGGCGAAGATCGCGCGCGTATCGCTGGAGAAACTCGGCCAGTTGGCCTTGCCGGCGATGGCGCTGGGTGACGGCGACGCCTTCATCATCGGCCGTATCGGCGAGGGCAAGGCACTCATCCATGACCTGCGCGAACGGCGCCCTCGCACCATAACGCTGGAGATGCTTGCTGCCCGCTACACCGGACAGGTGCTGCTGGTCGCCTCGCGGGCCTCGGTGCTTGGCGACCTTGCGCGTTTTGATTTCAGCTGGTTCATTCCGGCGGTCATCAAATACCGCCGGCTGCTGGTCGAGGTATTGATCGTTTCCTTCTTCATCCAGTTGTTCGCCTTGGTCACGCCGCTGTTCTACCAGGTGGTCATGGACAAGGTGCTGGTGCACCGTGGATGGACCACGCTGGATGTCATCGCCATCGGCCTGGTGTGCATGGCGGTATTCGAGGTGGTGCTCAGCGGCCTTCGCACCTACGTGTTGTCGCATACCACCAGCAAGATCGACGTGGAGCTCGGCGCGCGCCTGTTCCGCCATGTACTGGCGCTTCCGCTGGCCTATTTTGAATCGCGTCGGGTAGGCGACACCATTGCTCGTGTCCGCGAGCTGGAGAACATTCGCACATTCCTTACCGGACAGGCGCTCACGTCGCTGCTTGACCTGTTGTTTACCGTGGTTTTCCTTGCCGTGATGTTCCACTACAGCGGCTGGTTGACCCTGATCGTGGTCATCTCACTGCCGCTGTATGCGTTGATTTCTGCGGGCATTACCCCGGTATTGCGGCGCCGGCTCAACGACAAGTTCGCGCGTAGCGCCGACAACCAGGCGTTCCTGGTGGAGACGGTCACCGGCATCGGTACCGTCAAGGCGATGGCGGTGGATCCCCGCGTCACCCGTACCTGGGACAACCAGCTCGCGGGCTATGTCGATGCCGGCTTCTCGGTGACCCGCATCGCTACGCTGGGTCAGCAGGGCGTACAACTGGTCCAGAAGCTGGTGGCGATTGCCATTCTGTTTTTCGGAGCGCGGCTGGTCATCGATGGCAAGCTCAGCCTGGGCCAGTTGATTGCATTCAACATGCTGTCGGGGCAGGTGGCCGCACCGATCATCCGCCTGGCGCAACTGTGGCAGGACTTCCAGCAGGTGGGCATCTCCGTCGACCGCCTTGGCGACATTCTCAATACCCGAACCGAACTGCCGGGCAGCCGGATGGCACTCCCCCCTATCCGGGGCGCGGTGCGGTTCGAGAAAACCGTATTCCGCTACCGTCCGGACGCCCCGGAGGTACTGGCCGGCATCGACCTGGATATCCAGGCAGGCGAAGTCATCGGTATCGTCGGGCGCTCGGGGTCTGGCAAGAGCACGCTGACCAAACTGGTCCAGCGCCTGTACGTGCCCGAGCGCGGCCGGGTGTTGATCGACGGGCAGGACCTGGCGCTTGCCGACCCGGCATGGCTGCGCCGGCAACTGGGCGTGGTGCTGCAGGAGAACTTCCTGTTCAACCGCTCGGTCCGCGACAACATTGCGCTGGGCGATCCTGGCATGCCCCTTGAACGGGTGATCAAGGCTGCCACCCTGGCCGGCGCCCATGAGTTTATTTCGGCCTTGCCTGAGGGCTACGACACCCGCGTTGGCGAGCAGGGTGCCGGTCTGTCCGGCGGCCAGCGGCAGCGCGTGGCCATCGCGCGCGCGCTGGTAGGCGATCCGCGCATCCTCATTTTCGACGAGGCCACCAGTGCACTGGATTACGAGTCCGAGCACGCCGTGATGGCAAACATGCGCAGCATCTGCGCCGGGCGAACCGTATTGATCATCGCCCATCGACTGTCGACCGTTCGCAATGCGAACCGCATCGTGGTCATGGAGCAGGGGCGCATCGTCGAAAGCGGCACCCATGCAGAGCTGGTTGATCGCGTGGACGGCCACTACGCCCGCCTCAACCGCCTGCAGCAGGGCACGCCATGAAGCACGTCATCGAGGCGCTGGGCGCGTTTGCACGTCGCTATGCGGTCGTCACCCGCCTTGCCTGGAAGGAGCGGCATCGGCTTCAGCAGCCGGTGCGGGAGCAACAGGCCCGCGAGTTTCTGCCAGCGCACCTGGAGCTGGTCGAACGCCCCGTCTCGCCGACCGCGCGGTGGACGATGGCGGTGCTGATTGCGTTCTTCTGCATCGCGCTGCTGTGGTCCTTCCTGGGGCACGTCGATATTGTCGCGGTGGCATCGGGCCGCACGGTGGTCGACTCGCGGACCAAGGTGGTGCAGCCGAGTGAGACTGCCGTGGTGCGCCGCATCCTCGTTCGCGATGGGCAGGTCGTCGCGGCGGGTGAGCCGCTGGTCGAGCTGGATACGACCGGCACCGCTGCCGATCACGACAAAGCGGGGGAGACGCTGTTCAATGCGCAGCTGGCCGCGTTGCGTCTGCGCGCGCTTTCTCTGGCAGTGCAGGATGGGCATGCGCCGACCTTTGGCGCGACGGAAGGGCTGCCACCCGCACGGGTCGACGCAGAGTTGGCCCTGGCACGCAGCCAATATGACGCATTGCAGGCGCGCCGGCAGAACCTGCTGGCGGTGATCGAACAGCGCCAGGCGGAGCTGCACACGACCGAGGCGGCGATTGCACCGATGGCCGAGTCGGCGCGGATTACCCGCCTGCGTGCGGAAGACTACGGGCGGTTGGTAGAGGGTAACTATGTCGGGCGACATGACTATCTGCTGCGTGAGCAGGAGCGTATTGCCGCCGACCGCGATCTTGCGGTGCAGCGCAATCGCGCGGCAGAGATACGCTCGTCGCTGGTCGCTGCGCGCGAGGAACTTCGCGTGTTGGTCGCCGACTTCCGCCAGCAGACCCTCGATGGCCTGCGCACCGCCGAGGAGCAGATTGGCCAGGCGGCGCCCGATCTGGCCAAGGCCGGGCAGCGTGATCGGTTGATGACCCTGCGCGCCCCGGTCGCTGGCACCGTGCAGCAGTTGGCCGTGCACAGCGTCGGGGGCGTCGTTACGCCTGCGCAGGTGCTGCTTGCCGTGGTTCCCAGCGAAGAAGCGCTGGAGATTGAAGCCAATGTACTGAACAGGGACATCGGCTTCGTCCGGCCTGGGCAGGCGGTCACTGTGAAGGTCGAGAGCTTTCCCTATACGCGCTACGGCTACTTGACCGGCAAGGTCACCAGCATTTCGCATGACGCGGCGCAGGACGAGCAGCTGGGGTTGGTGTTTCCCGCGCGCATCCATCTGGAACGCAGCACGCTGCAGATCGACGGGGTGAAAGTGAACCTGTCGGCAGGCATGACGTTGAGCGCCGAGATAAAGACCGGCAAGCGGCGGGTGCTCGACTACCTGCTGAGCCCGCTGCAGCAGCATGTGGACGAGTCACTGCGCGAGCGTTGATGGGCCGCGCTGTTGCGGCTCCTGCTTCGTACGCCAGAAGGTTTCTGCGTTATCCAAGCGACGCTGTGGCGCTTTCGCGTGCGAGCTTTACGGCCTTGGCGGCTACGACGACATGTTCAGTGCTGCCGGCAACGACCTGCTTTACGGCGGCTATGGCGATGACCGCCTGAATGGCGGTCTAGGAAATGACACGCTGATCGGTGGCGATGGCTACGACACTTACGAATGGCGAGTCGGGTAAGGCCATGACCTCTTCCTCAACGCGGATGGTTGGGGAGATGACACGCTCATGTTCCACGATCCCGGTCGGAACGATTGTCGACCGGGCGGCGAGGTCAAGGCCTTGCTCTACATATGTGGAACATGTATATTTCAAAAGTTGCGCCAGCAAAAGCGCACCGCTGCAGCCCGAAACGGCCTGCCGGCGTAGAAACGCATCCAACGGTCGGGTTTCCCGGCCGTTTTGCTTTTTAAGGGGGCAGCGGTACAGTCGGCAACCTTGAGGAAGCGAAAAGAATGGAAATGACGATCACCGAAAAGCCGGCGCGCACGCTGCCGGTACAGGATGCGCGGATCTACCCGCGTGGTGGGCTGGATGTGTTGTCCCGGGCCGAAGTGGCGCGCCTGCGCGACGCCTCTGGCGGCGGCATGCATGAGCTGCTGCGGCGCTGTGCGCTGGCCGTGCTGACCAGTGGCAGTGCCTCGGACGATCCGCGCGCGGCGCGCGATCTGTACCCGGATTTCGACATCCAGGTCGCCCAGCAGGACCGTGGCGTCCGCATCGATCTGGTCAACGCGCCGGCGATGGCCTTCGTGGATGGCGAGATCATCCGCGGCGTGGCCGAGCTGTTGTTCGCGGTCGTGCGCGACCTGGCCTATATGGCCATCGAGATGGGCCCGGCCTATGCGGCCGAGCTGGAGTCGTCCGAGGGCATCACCAATGCGGTGTTCGGGCTGCTACGCAATGCGCGCATCCTCAACCCCGGCGACCCGAACCTGGTGGTGTGCTGGGGCGGCCATTCGATCGGTCGTGACGAATACCTGTACACCAAGCAGGTCGGCTATGAGCTGGGCCTGCGCGGGCTCGATATCTGCACCGGCTGCGGCCCGGGCGCGATGAAGGGCCCGATGAAGGGCGCCACCATCGCCCATGCCAAGCAGCGCAAGCACACCACGCGCTACATCGGCCTGACCGAGCCGGGCATCATCGCCGCCGAGTCGCCGAACCCGATCGTGAACCATCTGGTGATCATGCCGGACATCGAGAAGCGTCTCGAAGCGTTCGTGCGCATCGGCCACGGCATCATCGTGTTCGCCGGCGGCGTGGGCACCGCCGAAGAGATTCTGTACCTGCTTGGCATCCTGCTGCGGGACGAGAACAAGGACCTGCCGTTCCCGCTGATCCTGACCGGCCCGACCGTAGCCGCGCCGTACTTCGAGCAGATCGACCGCTTCATCCGCCTGACCTTGGGCGATGCCGCCGCCGAGCGCTACCAGATCATCATCGGCGACCCGGTGGCCGTGGCCCGCCAGATGTCGGCCGGCATCAAGCGCGTGCGCGAGCACCGCCTGGTACAGAAGGACTCGTTCTTCTTCAACTGGTCGATCGAGATTCCGTGGGAGTACCAGCAGCCGTTCGTGCCGACCCACGAGGCCATGGCGGCGCTGGACCTGCACCACGGGCGCCCGCCGCACGCGCTGGCGGCCGACCTGCGCCGCGCCTTCTCCGGCATCGTCGCCGGCAATGTGAAGGAAGACGGCATGCGCCGCATCGAACAGTTCGGCCCGTTCGAGATCCACGGGGACGCGGACATGATGCAGGCCCTGGATGAACTGCTGCGGGCCTTCGTCGAGCAGCGCCGCATGAAGATCTCCGGCGAATACCAGCCCTGCTATCGGGTGCTGGCCTGACCTGAACGGGTAGGGCGGCCCGGGCCGCTCTACCCACGGCAGCTGACCGGGGCGCCGCTTGTGTCAAGTCATTGACGCCTATCGCCCCCGGGCGACCGTTCGTCCGCCCCGCGCTTGCTGCCAGGCAGTCGGTGGTCCATCGTCTGTTCCATCACGCTGGGGAGCGTCCCATGTCTTTGCGCCCATCCAAGGGTTTCACACTGGTCGAGTTGATGACCACCGTTGCAGTGGTGGCCATCCTGTCGACGATCGCCTATCCAAGCTTCCAGGGCATCCTGCGCTCCAACCGCATGGCGGCGACCTCCAACCAGCTGATCGGGGCGCTGTCGCTGGCCCGTTCCGAGGCGGTCATGAACACCCGCGGCGCCGGCGTCTGCGCCTCCACTGCAGGCACCAGCTGCGATGGTAGCGCCTGGACGCAGGGCTGGATGGTCTGGAGCGACCCCAACCGCAGCGGTACCTTTGACTCGGGCGACACCGTGCTGCGCTTCACCGAAGGGCGCACTGATCTGCGGGCGACGGCGAACCAGCCGTTGTCCATTGGTTTCGATGGGCGTGGCCGCAACCGCGCCAACACGGCGCAGGACATCACCCTGCGTCCTGACCAGTGCGGCTCCCAGCCGCTGCAGCGTCGCCTGACCGTGTCGCCGACCGGTCAACTCCGGATGACCAAGGAGACATGCGCATGACCCGCCGTCGCACTTTTCCCCGGCGTGCGCGCCAAGGGGGCTTCAGCCTGATCGAAGTGCTGATCGCCGTGGTGATCCTCGGCTTCGGCCTGTTGGGGTTCGCGCTGCTGCAGACCATGAACGTGCGTTTCGTGCAGAGCGCGAACTACCGTACCCAGGCCACCAACCTGAGTTACGAACTGCTGGACCAGATCCGCATCAACCGAATTGCCGCCTCGCTTTACGTAGGCAATTACACTGCCACCACCGCAACCAATGACTGCCAGTCGCCCACCGGTGCGAGCCTCGGCAAAGATGCGGTCATGAAGGACTGGCGTTGCCGCCTTGGCAAAGCGCTGGGCGAGAACGCCACCGCGTCGGTCACCCGCGCCGGTGACGTCGTGACCGTCAATGTGACTTGGGGCGATGAGCGCTGGAAGGCGGGCGCCTCCGATACCACCTTTACCGCGAGTACCCGCCTGTGAAGCCTTCGCTGCCCCCGATGCGCCGGATGGCCGGCCTGTCCCTGGTCGAGCTGATGATCGCCCTGGTGATTGGCCTGGTGGTGATGCTGGGCGTTGTCCAGGTCTTCGCGGCCTCGCGCGAATCCTACCGGCTGTCTGAAGGCCTGGCCCGCGTCCAGGAGAACAGCCGCTTCGCGATGGATACGCTGCAGCGCGAGCTGCGCATGGCCGGCCACTTCGGCTGCATCAACGACCAGGCGCACACCCTGCAGTCGCCGGGCTCGCTGCAGACGACGCTGAACGCGGCCGCGCATCCGGCGCTCAACTTCAACCAGTCCATCCAGGGGTACGAGGCGACGAACAGCGCGCCGGGTAGTGCGATCACGCTGGCCACCACGCCGGCCACGGGCGGCACCGCCTACACGCCGGCGCTTCCGGCCGAGATTGCGGCCGCGCTGACCAACCGCGTCGACGGCAGCGACATCGTCTCGCTCCGCTACCTGATGCCTGACGGCGTTCCCGTCACTGCGATCGGTGGCACCCTGCAGCGGCCGGTGTTCACGTTCGATGCGTCACGCATGGACGTGCTGCGCAGCGGCGTGGCCCTGCCGGGCCTCTACGGTGTAGCCGACTGCCTGTCGGCAACCCTGTTCCAGGCGCGCGTGGTCGACGCTACCGCCGGTACGGTCACCTTTGGCGACGCACCCAACAACACCTCGCTGTTCACCAGCCTGTACACCAACGGCCAGACCATGCTGTACCGGGCCGAGAGCATCGTGTTCTACGTGGGCTACGACGCGACTACCGCGCAGTCGTCCCTCTACCGCGTGCGCTTCAGCGCCAATCCCAATGGCGCGCTCGTGGCGGGCGCACCCGAAGCGATGGTGGAGGGCGTGGAGAACCTGCAGTTGCTGTACGGCCAGGATCGCCGGCTGAGCACGACCTCGCCAAGCGGTTACATCGACCGGCAGGGCACGGCCAAGCAGGTCCAGGAATCGCTGTCGGATACAACGACCGCCTGGCGCCGCGTCGGCGCCGTGCAGTTGGGCATGATCGTGTCCAGCCCGGACCGCGCGTCGGCCCGGCAGGCCGACGGCGCCGCCGCCCTGACCACCATGGGCGTCACGTTTACCGCGCCCACCGATGGGCGCATGCGTGCCGTGTATCAGAGCACGGTCGCGCTCCGCAATCGCCTGTATGGCAACTGAGGTTCCCATGGCCATCCGAACGTCCCGCCAGCCCCTCCCACGCGCCCAGCGCGGTGCGGTGCTGTATGTCGCCCTGATCATGCTGATTCTGCTGGCCCTGATCGGTATCGCGGGCATGCAGGTCACCGGCATGCAGGAGCGCATGGCCGCCAACTACCTGCGCACCAATCAGGCGTTCCAGAACGCCGAATCGGACGCACGCCAGGTGGAAACGGCCATCGAGACCCAACTGGCAAGCGGCGAGGTGTACAAGGCCACCCAGGAAGTGTGCAGCCCCACCTACGACCCGCTGACCTGGGCGGACGCCACCAGCGCTGCCTCGGGCAGCTACACCCGCCGGATCGACAAATGCTTCACCGCGTCCAGCTTCAAGACGGGCAAGCGTCAGAACGAAGAAACCGGAAACATTTACCAGGTCACGGCTCTGGCCAGTGACACCGCCACCAACGCCTCGGCCAGCGCCGTCATCGACACGGTTTTCATCCCATGACCACCCAGCGTCGTTTCTCCCGTATGACTCCCGCCAACTGGCTGCGTGCCGGCGGTGCCGTGTTGGCGCTCACCGCGATCGTCGCGCTGGTGATGCCTCTGCGAGCGGCGCTGGGTGACTACGATATCTCGCAGGAGCCGCTGTACACCAAGCAGAGCCAGCCGCCGCTGATGATGATGGTGATGTCGCGCGATGAGCAGCTGTTCAACAAGGCCTACAGCGACTACAGCGATCTGAACGAAGACGGCATCCTCGACACCACCTATCTGGATGCCTTCGAGTACGGCGGGTATTTCGACTCCAAGCTCTGCTACACCAGCTCCAGCACCGGCGCCACGGGTGTGTTCAAGGCTGCCGCGAAGGCCGCCGGTACCAACGGCCACAGCTGCAGCGGCCAGTGGTCGGGCAACTTCCTCAACTGGGTGACCATGAGCCGCCTGGATGTGATGCGCAGCGTGCTCTACGGCGGGCAGCGCTCCACCGACAGCCTGACCAAGACCGTGATCGAGCGCGCGCAGATCCCCAACGATCTGCACGCCTGGGTCAAGGTGTACCAGGGCGGTGACATCGGCAGCTTCACCCCGCTCAGCGGCACGCAGTCGTTCTGCAACGCCACTACTTCGGCGACCGGCGTGCCGCAGATGCTGGTGGCGTCGGGGCCCTGGGCCGAGTGGGCCTCCACCGCAGGCTACCAGTGCGGCGTCAACCGCAGCGGCGAAGGCAGCGGCGACGTTCCGCGCGCGGCCACCAGCTACACCGTGCGCGTGGAAGTGTGCGACTCGGGCGCTACCGCGCTGCGCGAAGGGTATTGCCGCAAGTACAACGACGGCGCCACCGACCGCTACAAGCCGGTTGGCGTGCTGCAGAACTATGGAGAAAGCGGTCGTCTGCGTTTCGGCCTTATTTCCGGTACCTATGCCAATCCGCGCGACGGTGGTGTGCTCCGCCGCAACATCGGCAAGATCGCCGGCAACGGCACCGCGTTCTGCGCCGCGGGCGACGAGATCGATCTGTCCACCGGCCAGTTCTGCTATTTGAAGGCAGGCGCGAATGCCAGCGCCGAGGGTGTGATCAACACCATCTCCGCATTCAAGATCGACCAGTGGAACTGGAGCAGCAACTGGAACGACTGCAACAACTACAGCATCCTCAATCGCCAGGGGCAGGGCGGCAACGGCAATCTGGCCGATCCCGGCACCGGTGGCCAGAAGTGCAGCGCCTGGGGCAATCCGCTGGCCGAAATGTATGCCGAGGCGCTGCGCTATGTGACCAAGGATGCCAAGGTGTACGGCGATACCGGCGATCTGGCCGGGCTGCCGACCGCAATTGCCTGGAAAGACCCGTACCGTCTGCCGGCCGATGGTGGCAATTCCTACTGCGCGACCTGCAACATCCTGGTGATGTCCTCGGGCCTGCCGTCGTTTGACAGCGACAACATCGGTTCCGTGACCGGCCTGGCTGCGGCAGCCTCGTCCACCGATGCGATCGGTGTGGCCGAAGGCATGACCGGCAAGAATTTCATGGTCGGCCGCGTCGGTGCCACGCCGCGTTACACGTCGCTCAATACCCACGAAGACATCTGCCAGAGCAACCTGGTCAACAACCTGAGCCTGGTGCGCGGCATCTGCCCCGATATTCCGTCCATGGAAGGCAGCTACCTGATGGCGGGTCTGGCGAAGTCGGCGGCTGAAACCGATCTGCGTCCCGGCCTGCAGGGCAAGCCCTCCAGCTACAAGGTGGCCGCCACCACGTACACGGTGGCGATGGCGGAAAACCTGCCGAAGTTCGAAGTGAACGTTGCCGGTGCCAAGATCGGCATCTCTCCGCTGTGCCAAGCGAACAACACCGGCAACGCGGCGATCACGTCCTCTGGCTGGCGCAGCTGCTTCCTGGGCGCGGTTGGCATTGGTACCAAGGTCTCCACCACCAGCCAGGCCAACGTCTATGGCCGCCCGTACAAGGCCGACGGCAGCGCCGGCAGCTTCTCGCTGGTGTGGGAGGATTCGCTGTGGGGCAACGACCATGACAACGACGTGGTCGCCATGCTCAGCTACTGCGTGGGCGCAACCTGCACCGAGACGGGTGGATTCAACAACATCTGCTGGCGTGCCGATGCGAACAAGAGCGTGGTCGCCGCCAATGGCACCACCAAGGTCTGCAACACCAACGGCACCATCAACGGTACCGTGGGCGCCGACGAAGTCCTGATCCGCATCGAGAACCTGTCCGCCTACGCGGGCAACGCGATGCTGACCGGTTACACGATCTCCGGCTCCAACGCTTCGAGTACCGTGCAGCGGCTGACGCTGCGCCCGGGCAACAGCAACAACTCGGTGTTGAACACCTCCAACACCGCGCCGACGGACTGGCAGGCGCCGATCGTCATGAAGTACAAGGCATCGGGCGCTGCGGCCGGCCAGCTGGAAAGCCCGCTGTGGTACGCGGCCAAGTATGGCGTTACCGCCGGCAAGAAGTGGGACTCCAAGGTCGCCGGCGTGCCGGACAACTACTTCCTGGCCCGCAACCCGACCAAGTTGAAGGAAGCGCTGGAAGGCATCTTCGACAGCGCTGCCGAAGGCAATGCACCGGTCGGCGGTAGCGGCACTGGCGCGCGCATTACGACGGGTTCGTTCACGGTAACCTCGCACTTCACGGTGCCGCAGGGTTCCTACGACTGGACCGGCGACGTGGTCGCCAACCGCGTCTCGGCCACCGGCGGCGACGGTGGCGAGTTGTGGCGCGCCTCCAGCCGTATTGGCAGCACAGCGCGCAACATCTACATGGCAACCGCGCCGACCTCGACTGCAGCCAACGGCACGGTAACGGCGGCCGCCGTGGCCGAGTTCACTGCCGGCAATGTGCCGGGCGCGAACGATGCGGCCAAGCTCTCCGCGCTGGGCTTCAGCGATTCCACTCCGGCCTGGTTCTCCGGCAAGACGCTGGCCAACCTGGTCACGTTCCTGCGCGGCTCGCCGGTATCCGGCCTGCGCACGCGTACCTCCCCGCTGGGTGACATCGTCAATTCGACCACCGAGATCGTCTCCAATCGTGACAACTATGGTTATGCGTCATGGGCGGCGTCCGCCACGACCTGGAAGAACACGTTGGGCACGGCTTATGCGACCTATCTGACCTCGAAGACGGCCGCTGCAGGTCCGCCTACCATGATCTACGTCGGCGCGAACGACGGCATGGTGCACGGTTTCAATGGTTCCGATGGCGCTGCCGGGGGCAGGGAAGAGCTGGCCTTCATCCCGTCGGCCGCGCTGCAGCACATTTCCGAACTGGCCAATCCCAAGTATGGGCACCGCTACTACGTGGATGGACCGCTGACCTCGTCGGACGTGTACTACGGTGGCAATTGGCAGACCGTGCTGGTGGGTACCACCGGCGCCGGCGGCGCCAGCAAGGCACCCAACGCAGCGGCGATCGGCAACGGCTCCGTGTTCGGCCTGAACGTCAGCAACCCGTCCAGCTTCGGCGCCAGCAGTGTGCTGTGGGAAGTGTCGGGCAAGACCGAGTCGGACCTGGGCTTCGTGCTGGGCAAGCCGGTCATCGTGCCGGTGACGGGGGCTTCCGCCACGTCTGCACCGCGCTTCGTTGCCCTGTTCGGCAACGGGGTCAACTCCACAAGCGGCAAGGCGGCGTTGTTCGTCGTGGATATCCAGACCGGCAAGGTGCTCAAGCGGCTTTCGCCGAGCGGTACCGGCTATGCCAACCGCAATGGCCTGATCAACATCGCCACGGTCGCGCTGCGCAACAACGACGGCGTCACCGATACGGTGTACGGCGGCGACATGCAGGGCAACCTGTGGAAGTTCGACCTGTCCGACACCAATCCGGACAACTGGAACGTGGCGCTCAACGGCGCGCCGTTGTTCACCGCCTCCCGCAACAATGCGGCGCAGCCGATCATGAGCGGCATCGAGGTTGCGGCCGGTCCGGGTGGTGGCGTCAACCTGTACTTCGGTACGGGCCAGTACTTCGCTGCCGATGACAATCAAGTCAGCAGCAGCTCGCCGGTGCAGACCCTGTACGGGGTCTGGGACAACCTGAGCACGGCAGTGGGCGGGCGTGCCAACCTGGTGCAGCAGACGATCACCACCGGTACCGCCAGCAATGGCTATTCGGTCCGCGACGTTTCCCGCAATGCGGTCTCCTACACGAGCGCCCGCGGCTGGTACATCGATCTGATCGTAGGCAGTTCGGTCGAGGGCGAGCGCTTCGTAGGCAACCCGAACATCCAGAACGGCAGCGTGTTCTTCACCACCTACATTCCGGGTACGGCGATCTGTGGTACTGGCGGCGGTGTGAACTGGCTGTACGGGGTGAACCTGCTGACTGGCGGTGGCGCGATGTCCGGGCTGAGTCCGACCGTGGGCGGCGACCCGGTGTGCAGCGGCAACTGCGGCGGTGTCGCGCTGACCAAGGGCGGCTCCGGCAACGGTCCCAACCAGGGCCCGCCGGTGAAGGACACCAACATCTTCGTGCCCAAGCTGACGCCGTGCGATCCGACCCAGTCCACCTGCACGGCCGATGAGCTGATCAAGTCCGAGCAGTGCACCTTCGTGATGCGCGCGCAGGGTGCCGATCCGCTGTACCTGCCGCGTCCGTGTGGCCGCCAGTCCTGGCGGCAGATCCGATGATTACTTCCGTATCGAGGTGTCCCATGCAGCGACCGTTCTCCCGCCAGCGTGTGCGCGGCTTTACCCTGATCGAGCTGATGATCACGGTGGCGGTGGTGGCCATTCTTGCCGCCGTGGCGATTCCGTCCTACGCCGACCATGTGCGTAAATCGCGTCGGGCCCAGGCAAAGGCCGACATGGTCGAAGTGGCGCAGCAGCTGGAGCGGTATCACACGGTGCAGAACACCTACGTGGGGTTCGCACTTCCGTTCGCGCAGTCGCCGCGTGACGGGACGGCGCGTTACACGCTGGGCCTGGGTAACCAGTCGGCATCCGCGTTCACGCTGACCGTCACCCCCGATACCGCGCAGAGCAAGGACAAGTGCGGCACCATGACCTTGGACCAGGCCGGTCGCAAGACACCCAACAACGCCACCGTGGCAGGCTGCTGGTAACGTCGATCATCGCGGTGGCGTGGCTGTCGGCAAGCCTTGCATCCCTGACGGGAAGCTGGGTAGAATGCGCACCCCGCCCGAATAGCTCAGCCGGTTAGAGCACTTGACTGTTAATCAGGGGGTCGTTGGTTCGAGTCCAACTTCGGGCGCCATCATTCTGCAAAGGCCGCGAGCAATCGCGGCCTTTGTTTTTTCAGTCGTCGCGGCAGGAGACGGACCCGGTCGGGCGCTCGCTGCGCACCCGGCCGGGCACGCTGACCACCACACGGCTGTGCAGCCGTCCGGCGACGCAGATGGCGATGCTCAGGTTGTTGCCGCCGGTGCGCCCGTCGGGCCTGAAATGCACCCTCTGCCGGTTGCCGATCGCGCGCACCGGCCCGGGCGTCCGTTGCTCGGCGAGCCAGGCCACCGGGCGCAGCTCCGGTGTCGACGGCGGTGGGGCAGGAAACAGCAGCCAGCCATGGCTCCAGTCGTCTCCGCAGGTTGAACCATCACTGCTCGGGCAGGCCTGCACGTGCTGATGGCGGGTGACGGCGGTGCTGCGCGCGGTGGACAGCAGCGCGACCAGTTGCGAGCGCAGGGTTTCGGCGCGAAGCCGGTCCAGGACGTCGCTGAATGAAGGCCATGCCAGCGTGGCAAGGATCGCCAGCAAGAGCAATGCCACCAGCATCTGCAGCAGGCTGGTGCCGGCGTGGCGGGCAGGGGACGGGACGATGAGGGGCACGCAAGGGGCCTGGAAGCTCGGTCGAATCCACAGGCTGAACGTTCGTGCGCGCCCACGCCGTAGGCGCTTGCCACCGCAGGTCATGGGGAGACCCCTCAGCCGGCCGTCACTCTGGCCCCCGGTATAATGGAAGGCCCAGTCAATGGCGGCACCATGAGCGATCGCTTCGAACTTGTATCTCCGTATTCCCCGGCGGGTGACCAGCCGGCGGCGATCGAGAAGCTGACGGCCAACTTCGAGGCCGGTGTCGCCAAGCAGACCCTGCTCGGCGTGACCGGCTCGGGCAAGACCTACACCATCGCCAACGTCATCCAGCGGGTGCAGAAGCCCACGCTGGTGATGGCGCCGAACAAGACGCTGGCCGCGCAGCTGTACGGGGAGTTCAAGGCGTTCTTCCCGCACAACGCGGTGGAGTACTTCGTCAGCTACTACGACTACTACCAGCCGGAAGCCTATGTGCCGTCGTCGGACACCTTCATCGAGAAGGACAGTTCGATCAACGAGCACATCGAGCAGATGCGCCTGGCGGCGACCAAGACCCTGCTGTCGCGGCCCGACGCCATCGTGGTGGCCACGGTCTCGGCAATCTACGGCCTGGGCGCGCCGGAAGACTATCTGTCGCTGCGCCTGATCCTGTCCACCGGCGAGCGCATCGACCAGCGCGATCTGATCAACCACCTCACCCAGCTGCAGTACACGCGCAACGAGTACGAGCTGCACCGCGGCACATTCCGCGTGCGCGGCGAGGTGATCGACATCTTCCCGGCCGAATCGGACAGCGAGGCGGTGCGCATCGAGCTGTTCGATGGCGAGGTCGAGCAGATCAGCATGTTCGATCCGCTCACCGGCGAAAGCCTGCGCCGCCTGCAACGATACACGGTGTACCCCAAGACCCACTACGCCACCACCCGCGAACGCGTGCTGTCGGCGGTGGATACCATCAAGGCCGAACTCAAGGTGCGGCTGGAGCAGCTGTACGAGCAGAACAAGCTGGTGGAAGCGCAGCGCCTCGCCCAGCGTACCCAGTTCGACCTGGAAATGATGGCCGAAGTGGGCTTCTGCAACGGCATCGAAAACTACTCGCGGCATCTCACCGGGAAGGCCCCGGGCGAGCCGCCGCCGACGTTGTTCGATTACCTGCCGCCGGATGCGCTCCTGGTCATCGACGAATCGCACGTGACCATTCCGCAGATCGGCGCGATGTTCAAGGGCGACCGCTCGCGCAAAGAGACGCTGGTGGAATTCGGCTTCCGTCTGCCGTCGGCGCTGGACAACCGACCGCTGCGTTTCGAAGAATGGGAAGCGCGCTGCCCGCGCAGCATCTACGTGTCGGCCACGCCCGGACCCTACGAACTGCGCGAAGCGGCCGACGAGATCACCGAACTGGTGGTGCGCCCGACCGGCCTGATCGACCCGGTGGTGGAGATCCGCCCGGTCGGCACGCAGGTCGACGACCTGATGAGCGAGGTCAATGAGCGCATCAAGCTGGGCGACCGCGTGCTGGTCACCACCCTGACCAAGCGCATGGCGGAGAACCTCACCGAGTACCTCACCGAGCACGGCATCCGCGTGCGCTACCTGCACTCGGACATCGATACCGTCGAACGCGTGGAGATCATCCGCGACCTGCGCCTGGGCAAGTTCGACGTGCTGGTCGGCATCAACCTGCTGCGCGAAGGGCTGGACATGCCCGAGGTCTCGCTGGTGGCGATTCTCGATGCGGACAAGGAAGGCTTCCTGCGTTCCACCGGTTCGCTGATCCAGACCATCGGCCGCGCCGCGCGCAACCTGCGCGGCAAGGCGATCCTGTATGCGGACAAGATGACGCGTTCGATGCAGGCGGCAATCGACGAGACCGACCGTCGCCGCGCCAAGCAGGTGGAATACAACACTGCGCATGGCATCGTGCCCAAGTCGGTGCTGCGTCCGATCACCGATGTGCTGGAAGGCGCACGCTCGGATGCGGCCGAGAAAGAGGCGCGCGGCAAAGGCAAGGGCAAGAGCGGGCGGGTCGCGGAAGAGGCGGTGGATTACCGCACCCTCGAGCCGGCCCAGATCGCCAAGCGCCTGCAGGCGCTGGAGCAGAAGATGTACCAGCACGCCCGCGATCTGGAATTCGAAGATGCGGCGCGCGTGCGCGACCAGATCCGCCAGCTGAAGGAGGCCAGCCTGGGCTGAACAACGCGTTGTGAAATACCTTCACAAAAGTGTTGCTCTTCACACGGGGTATCCGTAATATACGCGGCCTGCACCGACGCAATTGCAGCGGGGCAGCGAGACAAACGGGCGGTTAGCTCAGCGGTAGAGCACTACCTTGACATGGTAGGGGTCACAGGTTCGAACCCTGTACCGCCCACCACTCCAGTCCCAGCGACTGCAGTGGATCAACAGAAAAGCCGGCCCTCAGGTCGGCTTTTTTGCTATGTGCGTTTCAGCGCCGCGCGGCCGTTCCCGACGCGCCGACGCGCACGTGCCCGATGGTGCAACGCGCGCTACTCGCCAACGCTGCAGGCTGTGTCGACAGGCCTGCCCGCGTGCCACTCTCGTTTCCTCCCGCTTCTCCCCTTCGCGTGCCCGCCATGCCCGCCGTGCCGATGTTCGGCAAGGGCTGCGCGGCTGCGCTGCTGTTGGGCGTCTGCGCGGTGGTCTTTGCACCGGTGCTGTTGCCGCCGTGGGCGGCATGGGGTGCGCTGATCCCGGGCGGCATCGCGTGGTGCCTGTGGCCGCGCGCACGCGGGTGCGGCGCACTGCTGGTTGGCGCGGGTTGGGCGGCCCTGAACGGACACGCGGCCTTGGCCGCGCAACTTCCGGTGCAGCCCGCTGCAGTCGAATACACCTTGCAGGGGCGCGTCGTGGATCTGCCCCGGCACGGACTGCGGGGCACGCGGTTCCGCTTTCGTGTCGACGATGACCCGCGCATGCCGGTGCGGCTGCGTGGACGCGAGGTGGAGTTGAGCTGGCACGACCCGGCCCCCGCAGCGGCGCCGGGCCTCCGTCGCACAGTGCGGGCCGGGCAGCGCTGGTCGCTGCAGGCCCGGCTGCGCGCGCCGCGTGGGCTGCGCAACCCGGGCGGGTTCGACGCCGAGCGGCATGCGCTGCTGCAGCGCGTGGCCGGCAGTGGCCATGTGCGCGCGCCGGCCAGCGCGCTGGGGGAGCCGGTGGGGCTGCCGGCCTGGCGCGAGCGGATGGCGACGGCCATTGCCCGCCAGGTGCAGGGGCAGGGCGCACGCTTCGTGCAGGCGCTGGCGCTGGGTGACACGCGTGGACTGCTGGCGCAGGACTGGGCTGATCTGCGCGCGCTGGGGCTGACCCACCTGGTGGCGATCTCCGGCTTCCATGTGGGGCTGGTCGCCGGCTTCGCGGCATGGCTGGCGGCGCTGGGTTGGCGGGTGCTGCCCGGGCTGGGGCGGGCCTTGCCGAGGCCGCTCGCGGCCGCTACCGCAGCGGTCGTGGGCGCTGCCCTGTATGCCGCAATCGCGGGTTTCGCCCTGCCCACGGTGCGCACCGTGCTGATGATCGCGGTCGTGGCGATGGCGCGCTGCGCACGGCGGCCGTGCACGGTGGGCCAGGCGCTGTCCCTGGCCGCACTGGTGCTGCTGCTGGCCGATCCGCTGTCGGTGCTGGCACCCGGCTTCTGGCTGAGCTTCGCCGGTGTGCTGTGGCTGGTCTGGTGCCTTCCAGGACGCGACCTGCATTGGCTGCGCACGTTCCTGGCCGCGCAGGGCGTGGCAACGCTGGCGCTGTTGCCGCTGAGCGTGGCGCTGTTCGGCCAGGCCTCACGCGCGGGCCCGCTGGTCAACCTGCTGGCGATTCCGTGGTGGAGCCTGGTGGTGGTGCCGCTGGCGCTGCTGGGCACCGCGCTGGAGGCGATGTGGACGGGCGCGGGGCGCTGGCCCTGGCAGCTGGCGGGGTGGTGCTTCGAGGCCAGCTGGTGGCTGTTCGGCGGGGTGGCGCGCAGCGCGCTGGCAGTGTGGTGGTTGCCGCAGGCGGGTGCCGCGGCGCTGTTTGCCGCCGTGCTGGGCGTGTTCTGGCTGCTGCTGCCGCGCGCGGCGGGCGCGCGCCTGCCAGCGCTGTTGCTGTGCCTGCCGCTGCTGTGGCCGGCCCGGCAGCGGCCGGGCGAGGGCGAGGTGGAACTGCTGGTGATGGACGTGGGCCAAGGACTGGCGGTGTGGATGCGCACCCGCGACCACCGGCTGCTGTACGACGCCGGCCCGGCTGCCGAGGGCGGCTTCGATGCCGGCGAGCGGATCGTGGTGCCGACCCTGCACGCGTTGGGAGAGCAAGGCCTTGACCGGCTGGTCCTGAGCCATGCCGACCGCGACCATGCGGGCGGCGTCGCAGCGGTGCGCCAGGCGTTCGCCCAGCCGCCGCTGCAGGCGCCGCACGGGGCGTTGCCGGCCATCGAGGCGCCCTGCACGGCAGGGCAGGGCTGGCGCTGGGATGGCGTCGATTTCCGTTACCTGCACCCGGCGGCGGGGGCGCGCTATCGGGGTAACGAAAGCAGCTGCGTGCTGCGCATCGGCACGCCGCGCGGCGCCGTGCTGCTGGCGGGCGACATCGGCGCCACGGTCGAAGCCGCGCTGCTGCAGGCGGACCGGCAGGCGCTGCGCGCCGAGGCGGTGATCGTGCCGCATCACGGCAGTTCGGGGTCGTCCAGTACGGACTGGGTGCGCGCGGTGTCGCCGCGGCTGGCGCTGGTCTCGGCCGGGCACGGCAACCGGTTCGGCCACCCGCGCCGCGAGGTGGTGGCGCGCTGGCAGGCGGTGGGCGCCGAGGTCCTGAACACCGCCGACAGCGGCGCGCTGCGCATCTGGCTGGGCCGGGACGGGCTGCAGGTGCGTGAACAGCGTCTTTTCGAGCGGCATTGGTGGGATGCCGCGGAGCGGGCGCGGCCGGCTGCTATCCTATCGGCGATCAAACAGGCGGCCAATGGGCCGGAGGGTTGAAACGTGTGGGAACTGGTCAAGGCCGGTGGCTGGCCGATGGTGCCGCTGCTGCTGTTGGGTGTACTGGCTTTGGCAATCGTCCTGGAGCGTTTCTGGACCTTGCGGCGCAATGAGGTCCTGCCCCCGGGGCTGGGCCAGGAAGTGCGCAACTGGGCCGCGCGCGGCAAGCTCGATCCGAATCACATCCAGTCGCTGCGGGCGAATTCGCCGCTGGGCGCGCTGCTGGCCGTCGCGCTGGAAGCGCGCAACCGTCCGCGCGACCAGATCCGCGAACGCATCGAGGATGCCGGTCGCCACCTGGTGCACCGTATGGAGCGTTTCCTGAACGCGTTGGGCACGATCGCCTCGGCCGGCCCGCTGCTGGGCCTGCTGGGTACCGTGGTGGGCATGATCCAGATGTTCCTGGGCATCCTCGACCATGGCGTGGGCGACGTGAACCAGCTCGCCGGCGGCATCGGCAAGGCGCTGGTCTGCACCGCGACCGGCATGATCGTGGCCATTCCCGCGTTGATGTTCCATCGCTACTTCAAGGGCCGCATCGGTGGCTACGTGATCGAGATGGAAATGGAGGCCTCGGCCCTGCTCGATGCGCTGGATGGCCGCCCCGGCGTCATGAACGGCACGGCCAAGCCTGCCGCCGCGCCGGCGACCGCCGCGCCCGTGACGGTCAAGGGCTGACGGATGCGCATCCGCAATGACCGGGTCCAGGACGAGGTGCACATCGATCTGGTTCCGCTGATCGACGTCATCCTCGTGCTGATCATCTTCTTCGTGGTCACCACCACCTTCGACGCGCGCTCGACGCTGCAGCTGCAGCTGCCCACCGCCAGCGAACAGAACACCACCGAGCCGCCGCGCTCGCTGAGCGTGCTGGTCAACGCCGAGGGCCGTTACTTCATCAACGACCAGGAAGTGCTGCGCACCGACGTGGAGTCGGTCAAGCAGACCATCGCCGCCGTGGCCGGCAGCGACCGTGAACAGACCGTGCTGCTGCGTGCCGATGCGCGCACCCCGTACCAGGCCGTGGTCACCGCCCAGGATGCCCTGGGTCAGCTCGGCTTCCGCCGCATCGCCATCGCTACCGCGCCGGAGGTGCGTCCATGAGTAAACAACACGCGCCGGTCTGGCCGATCTACAAACGCCTGCTCGGCTACACGCGCGCCTACTGGGTGTTCATGGTGGCCGCGGTGATCGCCATGGTGATCGAGGCCTTGGCCGGGTACAACTTCACCAAGCTGATGGAACCGCTGGTCAACCGTGGCTTCGTCAACCCCGAGCCGCGCATGGCGGTGATCCTGCCGCTGACCATCCTGGGTCTGTTCATGATGCGCAGCCTGGCCACCCTGGTCAGTGACTATGCGTTGGCCCGCACCGGCCGCAGCGTGGTGCGCGACCTGCGCGAGCAGGTCCTGGAAAAATACCTGCACCTGCCGTCCTCGCATTTCGACAGCGAGGCGACGCCGGTGATGGTCAGCCGCCTCAACTACGACACCGAGCAGGTCACCCAGGCCAGCGCCGATGCGCTCAAGACCCTGGTGGCCGACACCCTCACCATCATCGCGATGCTGGTGGTGATGCTGCAGATGAGCGTCAAGGTGACCGTGGCGATGCTGGTGGTGGTGCCGCTGATCGGCGTCATCGTCTCCGTCGTGGGCAAGCGCTATCGCCGGATCAGCCGCGGCATCCAGGACGGCATGGGCAACATGGCCCAGACCGCCGAGCAGTCGCTGGCCGCCCAGCAGGAAGTGAAGGTGCACGGCACCCAGCGCCACGAGATCTCGCGCTACTCCAGGCTGGCCAACCGCATGCTCAGCCTGAACATGAAGGTTGAAACCACGCGCGCGCTGGCCTCCAGCACCGTGCAGTTCCTGGCCGCGCTGGCACTGGCCGTGATTGTCTGGGTATCCACCCGCGAGGCGCTCGCCGGCAGGCTCAACGCCGGCCAGTTCATGGGCCTGATGACCTCGATGATGGCGATCATTCCGTCGCTGCGCCGCCTGACCAGCGTGCAGACCTCGATCTCGCGTGGTGTGGCCGCCGCCGAACGCCTGTTCGGCATCCTCGACATGCCGGTCGAGCGTGACGAGGGCACCACGCGCGTGCAGCGCGTGCGTGGCGAGCTGTCGTTCGAACACGTGATGCTGCGCTACCGCGAAGACACCGGCATCGCGCTGGACGACATCAGCTTCGTCGCCAAGCCGGGCACCGTCACCGCCATCGTCGGCCGTTCCGGCAGCGGCAAGACCAGCCTGATCCGGCTGGTGCCGCGCTTCTACGAGCCGAATGGGGGCTGCATCCGCCTGGATGGCGTGCCGCTGGACGAGTACCCGCTGGCCGACCTGCGCCGCCAGGTCGCGATGGTGGGGCAGAAGGTGATGCTGTTCGATGACACCGTGGCGGCCAACATCGCCTACGGCATGGAGGCCAGTGAGGACCAGATCCGCGCGGCCGCCGAGGCGGCCAATGCCTGGGAGTTCATCGCACGCATGCCGCAGCAGCTGCAGACCCCGGTGGGCGAGAACGGCGCGCTGCTGTCCGGCGGCCAGCGCCAGCGTCTGGCGATCGCCCGCGCGATCCTGCGCGATGCACCGGTGCTGATCCTCGATGAGGCCACCGCCGCGCTCGACAACGAATCCGAGCGTCTGGTGCAGGACGCGCTGCAGCGGCTGATGCCCGAGCGCACCACGCTGGTGATCGCACACCGCCTGTCGACCATCGAACACGCCGACCAGGTGCTGGTCATGGACCATGGCCGCATCGTCGAGCGTGGCACCCATGAAGAGCTGCTGGCGCTGGGTGGCCTGTACGAGCACCTGCACAAGATGCAGTTCCGCGAAAGGCAGACCTGATGGCGTCCAAGGGGTCCCAGACGCCGTCGTACTGGTACGACGGCAGTGCGGTTCCGTTTGCCGCGCGCCTGCTGGCACCGCTGTATGCCGGGATGGTCGCCGTGCGCCGCGCGCTGTACCGGCGGCGCTGGCTGAAGCGGCACGCGCTGCCGGTGCCGGTGATCGTGGTCGGCAACGTCACGGCCGGCGGCACCGGCAAGACCCCGTTGACGATCGCCCTGGTCCAGCGCCTGCGTGAGGCCGGCTGGAAGCCCGGCGTGGCCAGCCGCGGCTACGGGCGCGAGCAGGCCAACGTGCCGCGCTGGGTGGAGGCGACCACCGCCACCGCGCTGGGCGGTGACGAGCCGGTGCTGATCGCGTGGAAGACCGGGGTGCCGGTACGTGTGGACGCCGACCGGGTGGCCGCGGGCAGGGCGCTGGTCGAAGCGGGCTGCGACATCATCGTCTGCGACGACGGCCTGCAGCACTATCGGCTGGCGCGCGATATCGAAATTGAAGTGGTCGACGCGCAGCGCCGCTATGGCAATGGCCGGCTGATACCGGCCGGCCCGCTGCGTGAGCCGGCCAGCCGCGCCCAGGAATGCGACTTCCGGGTCGTCAACCTCGGCCAGGCCAGTGCCGAGGCCTCGGCGCTGGCCGCGTGCGGTTTCGGCGAATGGCCCATGCAGCTGCACATCGACACGGCGCAGCCGCTCAGCGGTGGACGCGCGCGTGCGCTGGCGCATTTCCGTGGCCAGCGCGTGCATGCCGTGGCCGGCATCGCGCACCCGCAGCGTTTCTTCGACATGCTGCGCGCACACGGCATCGGTGTGGTGCCGCATGCCTTTGCCGATCACCACGCGTACCAGGCGTCGGACCTGCGCTTCGGCAGCGAACTCCCGGTGCTGATGACCGAAAAAGACGCGGTGAAGTGCAAGGTCTTTGCCAACGAATGGCACTTCGCGGTGCCGCTGGCGGCCGATCTGCCTGCCGCGTTCTGGGTCAACCTGCTGGACCGGGTCGATAAACTCGGCAAGCGTTGAGCGCTCCATCCCCGTCATTCCGCGTCACTGTCGAGAGTTTCCGCATGAGCCAGACCGTCGATTTCGTCGTCGCCATCCCGGCCCGCTACGCCGCCTCGCGCCTGCCCGGCAAGCCGCTGCGCCTGCTGGGCGGCACCCCGCTGGTCCTGCGCGTGGCCGAGCGTGCGCTGCAGGCCGGGGCGCGCGAGGTGTGGGTGGCCACCGATGACGCGCGCATCGCCGAGGCCCTGCAGGGGCTGCCTGCGGTGCGGGTCGCGATGACCGCGACCAGCCACGCGTCCGGCACCGATCGCCTGGCCGAGTGCGCCGCCCAGGCCGGCTGGAGCGACGACACGCTGGTGGTGAACCTGCAGGGCGACGAACCGTTCGCCCCGGCCGAGGGCATCCGCACCGTCGCCGAAGCGCTGGTCTACAGCGGTGCCGAGATGGCGACACTGGCCACGCCGGTGGAGGACGCGGCCTCGCTGTTCGACCCCAATGTGGTCAAGGTGGTGCGCAAGGAGAACCTGGACGCGCTGTACTTCAGCCGTGCGCCCATCCCCTGGCACCGGGATGCCTTCGCGCAGTCGCGCGACACGCTGTCCGGGCCGCACTGGCTGCGCCACATCGGCATCTACGCCTATCGCGCGGGCTTCCTGCGCCGTTTCGCCGCGCTGCCGCCGGGCGGCCTGGAACAGCTCGAATCGCTGGAGCAGCTGCGCGCGCTGGAGGCGGGCCACCGCATCAGTGTGGCGCTGACCCCGGCGGCGTTTCCGCCCGGGATCGATACCCCCGAGGACCTCGAGCGCGCCGAGGCGTGGCTGGCGGCCCAGGGCTGAAGGCCGGTGCCGGGCGGTGCTGTCGCCAAATTGACGTTGGCACGACGGTTGCATGACGCCGACTCCGGCATAATCAGCGCATGAACGTACAGCCTGTCCAGGACCTGCCGGAATTCGCCACGTGGCTCAATGCCACCCCGACCACCCTGACCGAGCTGCACGGCCGCCCGGTCGTGCTGGCCTTCGTCAATGCCGCCTCGGTGTGGTGTGCGCACCGGCTGGCCGAACTGGCGCAATGGCAATCGCGCAATCCGGGCAAGCTGCAGCTGCTGATCCTGCAGGTGCCGCGCTTCGACTGCGAGCGCGATCCCGAGCAGGCGTTGAAGCTGCTGCGTCGCCAGGGCGTGACTGCGCCGGCGCTGCTGGATGCGGACTGGGACGGTTGGCGCCGCTTCAATGTCAGCGCGTGGCCGACGCTGGTCCTGCTGGACGCGCAGGGCCGCGAGGTCGACCGCCTGGTCGGGTTCGGCGACGAGCTCGAGCGCGCGTTGAGCGCCCTCTGCCAGGGGAGTGCGCGCGCGAACGACGGCGATGCGGCCCGGCAGCGTGAGCTGCACCCGGAGCCGCGCCTGCCGCTGCTGTTCCCGACCGGCCTGGCGGTGACCACCGAACGCCTGTACATCGCCGACAGCGGCCATCACCGCGTGCTGGAATGCAGCCATGGCGGGCGCGTGCTGCGCCAGTTCGGGCTTGGCACGGCCGACATGATGGATGGTGGTCCGGGTGAGGCCGCGTTCAACCGGCCGCAGGGCCTGGCCCTGGAGCGGGAGTGGCTGTACGTGGCCGACACCGGCAACCACGCCCTGCGCCGCATCCACCTGTTGACCGGCCAGGTCGACACCCTGTGCGGCAATGGCCGCCCGGGCGAGCCCGCCGAAGGCGTGGTGTCCGACCCCCGCCAGGCCGCGCTGAACCACCCGCAGGGGCTGGTGGTGGCCGACAACCAGATCCATATTGCGATGGCGGGCGACAACCGCATCTGGAGCTACCACCTGGGCCAGCGCACGCTGTCCTGGCGGGCAGGCTCCGGTGCCATCGACGAGCGCGACGGCAGCGGCCACCTGGCGGCCTTCGCGCAGCCGGCGGCGCTCGCCGCCGTGCAGCAGGTGCTGTATGTGTGCGACGCGCTCGGCTCGTCGATCCGTTCGATGCAGCTGCGCGGCGACCTGGTGCAGACGCTGGTCGGGCAGGGCGTGTGGTCGTTCGGCGACAACGATGGTCCGCGCGCCACCGCGCAGCTGCAGTACCCGCAGGCCATTGCCCTGAGCCCGGACGCGCCGCTGCTGTGGATTGCCGACGCCGGCAACGGCCGCCTGCGCACGCTGCGCCTGGGCGGCGGTGAACTCAGCACGGTTGAACTGCCGCGCCGCCTGCACGGCCCGGCCGGGCTGGCGATGGGCGGCGGCGCGGTGTGGATCGCCGAGACCGATGCCCATGCCGTGCTGCGTTTGGACCCGGTCAGCGGCGTATTGAGCGACGTGCCGATCAGCGAATGACCCCGTCCACCGCTCCGGCCTTTGATGGAAAGGCATTCGCGGCGCACCTGAGTACCGCGCCCGGCGTCTACCGCATGTACGCCGCCGACGACACCCTGCTGTACGTCGGCAAGGCACGCGCGCTGCGCAACCGCGTCGGCAGCTATTTCAATGGCGCGCCCAAGACGGCGCGGATCATGTCCATGCTGTCGCAGGTCGCGCGCATGGACGTGACGGTGACCCGTTCGGAGGCGGAAGCGCTGCTGCTGGAAAACCAGCTGATCAAGTCGCTGTCGCCGCGTTACAACGTCTCGCTGCGCGACGACAAGACCTATCCGCATGTGCTGCTGACCCGCGAGGACTGGCCGCGCATCGCGCTGCACCGCGGGCCGCGCGCGGTGCCGGGGCGCTACTTCGGGCCGTACCCGGGCGTGACTGCGGTCCGCGACACGCTCAACCTGATGCACAAGCTGTTCAAGCTGCGCAGCTGCGAGGACAGCGTGTTCCGCAACCGTTCGCGGCCCTGCCTGCAATACCAGATCGGCCGCTGCAGCGCCCCATGCGTGGCGCTGGTGGCTGCCGAGGACTATGCCGAATCGGTGCGCCGCGCCTCGATGTTCCTGGAGGGCAAGAGCGACCAGCTGGCGCGCGAACTGGGCACGCAGATGCAGGCGGCCAGCGAGGCATTGGAATTCGAACAGGCCGCGCGCCTGCGCGACCTGGTGACCGCGCTGCGCAGCATGCAGACCCGGCAGTACGTGGACGGCCGCGCTGCCGACCTTGACGTGCTCGCCTGCGCTACGCAGGGCGCCAGCGCCTGCGTGATGCTGCTGGCCTTCCGTGATGGACGCAACCTGGGCACCCGGCCGTTTTTCCCGCGCACCAACGGCGAGGACAGCGCGGAGGAGGTGCTGGCCGCGTTCGTGTCGCAGTACTACGCCGAACACGCGCCGCCGCGCGAGATCCTGCTGGACCGCGAGATTCCGGACGCCAGCCTGATCGAATCCGCGCTCAGCGCGTCGGCCGAGCACAAGGTGCAGCTGAAGTGGAACGTGCGTGGCGAGCGTGCCGGCTACGTCGAGCTGGCCAGCCGCAACGCGCAGATCACCCTGGTCAGCGAACTCACCAGCCGCAGCGCGCAGCATGCGCGCAGCGAAGACCTGCGGCAGATGCTCGGCCTGGCCGAGCAGGTCAAGCGGGTGGAGTGTTTCGACATCAGCCACACCATGGGCGAGGCCACGGTGGCCTCGTGCGTGGTGTTCGACGCCAGCGGCCCGGTGCGCAGCCAGTACCGGCGCTTCAACATCAGCGGCATCGAGCCGGGCGATGACTACGCGGCCATGCACCAGGCCATCGACCGCCGCTTCCGCCGCGCTGTGGAAGAGGAGGGCGTGCTGCCCGACCTGCTGCTGATCGACGGTGGCGCCGGCCAGCTGGCCCAGGCGCAGGCCGCGCTGGCCGACCTGGGCGTGGAAGGGGTGATGCTGGTAGGCGTGGCCAAGGGCGCCGAGCGCCGGGCCGGGCATGAGGCGCTGGTACTGCCCGACGGCCGCGAACTGCGCCCGGGTGCCGCCTCGCCGGCCCTGCAGTTCATCCAGCAGGTGCGCGACGAGGCGCACCGGTTCGCGATCACCGGCCATCGCGGCCGTCGCCAGAAGGCGCGCATGACCAGCAAGCTGGAGGACATTCCCGGCATCGGGCCGCGCCGGCGTGCCAGCCTGCTCAAGCATTTCGGCGGGCTGGTGGGCCTGAAAGCGGCCGGCGAAGCGGAAATCGCCAAGGTGGAGGGCATCAATGACGCCCTCGCTGCACGCATCTACGCTAACCTTCATGGACTGCCCACGCCCCCTGCGGCCGGCGAGTAGAGAGACGCAATGAAGTTGACCCTCCCCACCTGGCTGACGCTGCTGCGGATCGTGATGATCCCGGTGCTGGTGCTGGTGTTCTACCTTCCCTATACGTGGACCAATTTCGCCTCGGCCGCGATATTCGGCCTGGCCGCGCTGACCGACTGGCTGGATGGCTGGATCGCGCGTCGCTACGACCTTGCCTCGGCCTTCGGCGCCTTCCTCGACCCGGTCGCGGACAAGCTGATGGTGGCCGTTGCACTGTTCCTGATCGTGCAGGGGCATCCGACGCCGTGGATGGCGTTCTGGGCGGCGGTGATCGTCGGCCGCGAAATCGCGGTGTCGGCATTGCGCGAATGGATGGCCGAAATCGGCCAGCGGGCCAAGGTGCGCGTGGCGCTGATCGGCAAGATCAAGACCACCGCCCAGATGGTGGCGCTGCTGTGCCTGCTGTATTCGGTCGCGCCCAACACGCCGGTGTCGAGCATCTGGATGGGCGAGCCGGTCTTCCACATCGGCGACTGGACGCTGGCCATTGCCGCCGTGCTGACGCTGTTCTCGGGTCTGCAGTACCTGCATGCGGCATGGCCGAGCCTGCGCGAGGACGAGCGCGCGGCGCGCGAAACCGCGCGTGCGAAAAAGAAGGGCTGAGGGCTGTTGACAGCACCGCATTTGGCTGTAGAATTTCGCCTCCCAAGCGGGAATAGCTCAGTTGGTAGAGCGCAACCTTGCCAAGGTTGAGGTCGCGAGTTCGAGTCTCGTTTCCCGCTCCAGATTCAAGAAAAAAGCGACCTTCGGGTCGCTTTTTTCGTTCTGCATCGGCGCGCTTCATATCCGCTTCACCGTCGCTTCATTGCCTGCCCGCGTCGCGGGTCGACGCTGCACGTCCCCTTGCAATGGCAGTGCCGCAATGAATGCTTCCTCCTCCTTTGACTGGGACCTGGTCGTGGTCGGTGCCAGCTTTGCCGGCGCCGCCTGCGCACTGGCGGCTGCACAGTACGGGCTGCGCGTCTGCGTACTGGAGCGCAAGGCCGACCCCGGCGAACGCCTGCATACCACCGGCATCCTGGTGAAGGAGGTGGTGGAGCAGACCTGGTTGCGGCGCATACCCGCCGCGCTGCTGCAGCGCGTGGAGCAGGTGCGCCTGTATGCCCCCAACCTGCGCAGCGTGCGGCTGGCTGCCCCGGGCTACTACTTCATGACCACCGACACGCCCAACCTGCTGCGCTGGCTGGCCGCCGAACTGCAGGCCAGCGGCGTCACCCTGCGGCTGCAGCAGTCGTTCACCCAGGCCCATCGCGAGGGCGATGGCTGGCAGGTGGCCGGGGCAGGGCGCACCCGCTACCTGGTGGGGGCCGATGGGGCCGGCTCGCGCGTGGCCCAGCGCACCGGGCTGGGCCAGGTGAAGGACTTTCTCTATGGGGTGGAGCAGGAGTTTGCCGGCGCGCAGCTGCCCCAGGGCGGCGCGCTGCACTGTTTCGCCAGCCGCCGCTTCGCGCCCGGCTACATCGGCTGGGCCGCGCAGAACCCGACCGGCGTGCAGGTTGGGCTGGCGCTGCGGCATGACCCGGAGCAGGCCCGGCCCCCGGAACTGCAGCGCTTCCTGCAGCACGTTCGTGAGGTCATTGGCCTGTCGTCGCCGCGCCCGGATGCCACCCGGGCCGGGCTGATTCCCTGTGGGCCCCTGCAGGGCCCCATCGCGGGCGAGGGCGTCATGCTGACCGGGGACGCGGCCGGGGTGGTGTCGCCGTTGTCGGGCGGAGGCATTCACGCCAGCTGGCGGCATGGGTGGGCGGTCGGCGACGCGGTGGGCCTGCACCTGCGCGGCAGCGGTCCGGCGCCGGAGCGGGTGGCGCGCGAGGCGGCCCCGAGTTTCCGCCGCAAACGGGTGCTGCGCTGGGCGATGGACCACCTGCAACTGGACTGGCCGATGGACCTGCTGCTGCAGTCCCCTCTGCTGCGCCGCGCCGCCGAGCAGATCTACTTCCACCGACGCGGGCTGCGCATGGACCGCTGAAGGCGGTCATCAAAGATGTTGACGACGTGAAGGAATCCCGACACAATAGCGCTCCTTCGACGACACGTCGTTGGGCAGCAAGTCTGCGGGAATAGCTCAGTTGGTAGAGCGCAACCTTGCCAAGGTTGAGGTCGCGAGTTCGAGTCTCGTTTCCCGCTCCAGATTTCGACAGGGCCCCTACGGGGCCTTGTTTTTCTCCGCGATGGCACGCGGGCATCCACACCGGCAACGCTGGCGTGAATGTGAAAAAAAGTGTGAAAAGGCTGGTGTGTCATCGGTGGTTTCGGTAACATACGCGCCTGATTTTGCGGGAATAGCTCAGTTGGTAGAGCGCAACCTTGCCAAGGTTGAGGTCGCGAGTTCGAGTCTCGTTTCCCGCTCCAGATGTTGACCTGGCCCCGTTTTCGGGGTCTTGTTATATAGCGTCACCGGCCTCGTGGCAGAGTGGTCATGTACGGGACTGCAAATCCCGCCACAGCGGTTCGATTCCGCTCGAGGCCTCCAGCGTAAAAAGACAACCCCGCTTCGGCGGGGTTGTCTGTTTGTGCGTGTCGTTGAACGCGCAGCCTCCTGGGCGCGCGGAATCAGACCTGTCTTATGGTGGCCGCGCCGGCCGGCGCCTAACGTAGCCGGGTCGGAACCTCCCCCGGTTCCGGCTTCCGGCGCGCACTGGCTGCTCCCCTGCAGCATCAATCTCCCTGCGCGTGACGCCCTGTACGGCATCGTCGAGACCGGACCCTTCGTCACTGCCGCCCTCCCTTCACCTGTCGCGGACGAACGCCTGCCTACTGTGCACGAACGTCTTTCGTGAGGTGTTCCGATGGGTCTGGCCCTGTTTTTCGCCGCTACCGGCATGCCCGGTTCGTTCTGGGATTCGCCGAGCAACGTCACCGCCGCGATCCTGCTGGGGGTGGGGCTGGTGACCATCGGGCTGGCCCTGACGCTGGCCAAGGTATTCAAGCGCTTCAATGGCCTGTCCTGGGCACTGCTGGTGGCCGGTCTGGTCATCTGCGGCTACGGCGCCTGGCGCATGCTCGGCTGACCCGGACGGCGCCGGCCCCTCCCGCGCCCGCCCTGATCGCCGCCTTCGACTGACATGATCGTGTCACCCGGCACCGTGCATGCTGTCCGTGCGGCGGGCATCGCTGTCTGAATCATTCATCCCATGTTTGGTGAAGCATGGAACGATCGATTGACTTGATGCGAAGACCGTGCAAATTTTAGGTGAACCGCGGGTGAAGCCGAGGCTGGGTCCATTCAGCCGAGGCTGACAGGCATTACGCCTGGCAGGGGGAGCTGCTCGTTCCGATGCAAGGCAAGTCCAAGGGAGGGTCGTATGCAATACGGCGCAAATGACTTGGCTGACGGCGTGCGCACCGAGCTGGAAGCCAGCTACAGCAAGCATGGCTGCGGCCCGGAATTCTGGACCACGTACCAGCAGGTGCTGGAGCGTCTGGTGCCCAAGGGCCGGAGCCGGACCCAGGTCACCAACGAACTGGCCTTGATCATCGAACAGCTGGGCATCGTGCGGCGTGCGCAGATGGTGCCGCCGCGCAGCACGCGCGTGCGCTGATACCGGTTGGGGAACCGGGCTACAGAACGTGCAGGCCCACGCCCAGCAGCACGCCCAGGGCGGCGAGCGCGGCCAGGGTGCGCGGGCGCAACCAGCGTCGCTTCTGCTGCTGTACGGCGTGTGGGCTGGCCACGCGGATCAAACCCTTGGGGAAGTTCCATGCGCGCATCTGCGCGTCGCACGCATCCACACACGCGCCGCAGCTGATGCAATCGGCATGCACGCCCGCACGCACGTCCAACTGCATCGGGCATACCTGCACGCACGCCGCGCAATCCACGCAGTCGCCGAGCCGATCATCGGCGAAGCGGGGCATCTCCCCGGCCAGCGCCGGGTGCGCGGCGCGGAAGGCATAGTCGCTGGCACTGACCGGATCGAGCAGTCCGCGCCCGCGCTGCGTGACCCCGCCCTGGCCGCGCGGACGCGCACCCCGCGGTTCGGCGCGGCGTGCGTCGTAGCAGACCTCCGGTGTGTCCGCGTCGCACAGCAGTGGCACCAACCGTGCGTACGGGCACAGGTCGATACACACCTGCTCGCGCAGGAAGCCGGCGTTGCCCCAGGTGGCGACCGCATAGAACAGCACCCAGAACAGTTCCCAGCCGCCCCATGCGGCAGGCCAGAAACCGGCCACCAGCGGCTGGATGGGGCTGAAGAACCCCACGAACGTGATGCCTGTCCATAGCGCCACCAGCGCCCACGCCAGATGCTTGACCGCCGCAGCCAGCGCGGGCACCGGCAGCAGCCGCGCGCAGGTCACTTCGATCCAGCGGAACACGCCGCTCCACAGCGTCTGCGGACAGGCATGCCCGCACCACGCGCGGCCGGCCAGGTTGGTGAACAGTGCCAGCGAACAGACCAGCACGGCGATCATCCCGAGCAGCACGCCGAGGTCCTGCGGCCACAGGGTCAGCCCGAACAGGTCGAAGCGGCGCCCCGGCAGGTCGAACAGCAACGCCTGGTGGCCATTCCAGCGCAGCCAGGGCAACAGGTAGAACAGTGCCAGCAACGCGGCAGACAGCACGGCCCGCCAGCGTAGCGGCGGGCGCGGCGTCGGCGGGCGGCGCGGCTCCCCGCACAGGCGCGGATGCGACGGCATATTCACCCCAGCGGCAGCTCGTCGTCGTCGTGGCGCAACGGCCGCAACAGGTACCAGGTGATCGCGCTGGACGCGGCAGTCACGGCCCAGAACATGAAGAAGCCCAGCGTGTACCCCAGTTCACGGCTGAGTGCATGCTGCGGGAACGTGAGGTCGCGCAGGCGCAACGGGTCGACGAAGGCGAAGAACACCATGCTGGCCAGCCCGGCGGCGACAAAACTGGGCCACAGGATCGCGCCCCACTGCTGGATCAGCTGGCGGCGTCGGCTGGTTTCAGGCGGATCATGCAGGTCGTTCATCGCCGCCAGACTATGGGCTGCGACAGCGCGCCACATTGATCCTGATCAAGGCGGCGTTGCATCATGGCCGGGCCACCGTGCCGCCCCCGTTGCCGAGGAATTCCATGCTGCCCCCGCCGCCTTCCGCCCTGCCAGCCCCTTCACTGGCGCTGTGCAGCGAGCAGGACGTCACCCGCCTGGTGCATGACTTCTATGCGCGCGTTCGTGAAGAGCCGCGGTTGGGGCCGGTGTTCGCCGCGCGCATCCATGACTGGGACGCGCACCTGGCCCAGCTGGTGGATTTCTGGTCGGCCATGCTGCGCGGCACCCGCCGGTTCAGCGGCGCCCCCATGCCCAAGCACATGGCCATGGACGAGCTGGACCGCGACCTGTTCGACCGCTGGTTGGGCCTGTTCCGCCTCACCACCGCTGAATGCGGCAACCCGGCGATGCAGCGGCTGGCCGACGATGTGGCCGAACGCATCGCCGACACGTTCTGGCGGCGCTTCCAGATGCTGCGCTGGCCCCCATTGCAGGTCGTAGGCGCCGCGCGACCGGATTGATCTGGCTCAATGCGCGCGGCCCCCCCCGCGCGCACGATGCCGGCATGGACACCTTCTCGCCTGCCGCCGCCGGGCTCGCCTGGCACTTCGACCCGGAACTGCTGCGCCGCCACGACCGCCCCGGCCCGCGCTACACCTCCTATCCCACCGCGCCGCACTTCCACGACGGGTTCGGTGAGCAGGGGCTGCGCGCCGCCATTGCGGACAGCAACGCACACGCGCTGCCGTTGTCGCTGTACGTGCACGTGCCTTATTGCAGCAGCCCGTGCTTCTACTGCGGCTGCAACCGCGTGATCACCCGCGACCACGGCAAGGGGGTGGCGTACGTGGCGCGCGTGTTGCGCGAGGCCGACCAGGTGGCGCCGTTGTTCGATGCCGCGCGCGAGGTCATCCAGCTGCATCTCGGCGGCGGCACGCCCAATTTCCTCGCGGCCGCGCAGATGCGCACGCTGATCGACGGGCTGCGCCAGCGGTTTTCATTGAGCGACGCGGCACATCGTGATTTCTCGATCGAACTGGACCCGCGCTTCGTCACCCGCGACGACATCGCCGGCTTGGGCGCGCTGGGCTTCAACCGGGCCAGCCTCGGCATCCAGGACTTCGACCCCACGGTGCAGCGTGCGATCAACCGCGAGCAGGGCGTGGAGGCCACGCTGGAGGTGCTGCGCGCCTGCCGCGAGCATGGGTTGCGCTCGGTCAACGTCGACCTGATCTACGGGCTGCCGCACCAGACCCTGGAAGGCTTCGCGCAGACGCTGGAGACGGTGCTGCGCGAGCGGCCGGACCGGTTGGCGATCTACGGCTATGCGCATCTGCCGAACCTGTTCAAGGCGCAGCGGCAGATTCCCGATGCCGCGCTGCCCAGCCCGGAACAGAAGCTGGCGCTGCTGGGGCTGGCCGTGCGCCGGTTGACCCTGGCCGGCTACCAGTACATCGGCATGGACCATTTCGCGCTGCCGGAGGAAAACCTCGCGCGGGCGCAGCGCGCCGGCCAGCTGCACCGCAACTTCATGGGCTACACCACCCACGCCAATACCGACCTGGTCGGGCTGGGCGCCAGCGCGATCAGCCGCATCGGCAGCAGCTACAGCCAGAACCCGCGCGATCTGCCGGACTGGGAAACGGCGGTGGACGCGGGGCACCTGCCGGTATGGCGAGGCCTCCGCCTGGACGCGGACGACCTGCTGCGCGCCGACCTGATCGGCCAGTTGATGTGCCAGGGCGAGGTGGACGGCCACGCGCTGGCGGGCCGGCATGGCGTCGATTTCGACACCTACTTCGGCGACGCACTGATCGCGCTGCAGGCGCTGCAGCACGACGGACTGGCCGAGTACGCCAACGGCGTGGTGCGCGCCACCGAACGCGGCCGCCCGCTGCTGCGCCTGCTGGCCATGTGTTTCGACCGCTACCTGGCCGCGCCGGAGCAGCCGGTGCGTTATTCGCGGGCGATCTGAGCTGGCTGAACACGCCGGCCGCCTGCATTCCCAAACCCGGCCGGTTCAGGCACCCTATGCGCGCCGTGGCCCGGATGGCGAAACTGGTAGACGCATCGGACTTAAAATCCGCCGGAGGCAACTCCATGCCGGTTCGATTCCGGCTCCGGGCACCACGGCCGATCCGGCTGGCGCACAGATATCGCTAGCATGGGCGCTCCTCCTCAACGGTGCGCCCACCATGCTCACGCTCCATATCGGCAACAAGAACTACTCCACGTGGTCGATGCGGCCGTGGGTGCTGATGACCGAGGCCGGCATCCCGTTCACCGACGTCATGTTGCGCTTCGACAGTTTCGAACCCGATTCGCAGTTCAAGCGCAGCGCCGAGGCCTTGTCGCCGTCGGGCACCGTGCCCGTGCTGGTCGACGACGGCCTGGTGGTCTGGGATTCGCTGTCGATTGCCGAGTACCTGGCCGAACGTTTTCCCCAGCACGGCTTGTGGCCGGCCACCGCAGCCGATCGCGCACTGGCGCGCAGCGCGACCGCCGCGATGCACAGTGGTTTCGGCGCACTGCGTTCGCACTTTCCGATGAACATCGAGGCCAGCCTACCCGAGGTCGGCGCGCGTGTCCTGCGCGAGCAGCCCGACGTGGTGGTCGACCTGCAGCGGCTGCTGGCCCTGTGGGAATCGCTGCTGGCACGCCATGACGGCCCGTTGCTGTTCGACCGTTTCAGCATTGCCGATGCCTTCTATGCGCCGGTGGTCATGCGCCTGAAGACCTATGCACTGCCCGTGTCGCCGCGCGTGGCCGACTACATGGCGCAGGTGCAGGCGCTGCCCGGCGTGCAGGCCTGGGTGGCGGCGGCACTGCAGGAACACGACTTCCGGCCGTTCGAAGAACCGTATCGGCAGGGGCCGGATCCCGTCTGAGCAGGGCGGGGCAACGCAACCTTTACGCACGCCGTTGCAGGGCGCCGTAGGCTGCGCATCACTCACACAGGGACAGGCGCATGACGAAGTCGGTGGCGGCAGGCGTCGTACTGGGAATGCTGGCCTTGGCGGGCGCCAGCGGCGCGCAGCCCCAGCCACCGTCGCCGCCCACGGTGGTGGATCTGGCCCCGGTGGTGGTTTCCGGCGTACAGCCGGGTCCCGGCCTGTGGCAGGTCACCGCACCCGATGGCCACACGCTGTGGATTCTGGGCACGGTCTCGCCATTGCCGGCCAAACTCGACTGGCGCGCTGACGAGGTCAAGGCTGTGGTTGCCAGCGCCGACGCCGTGCTGGGCGCGCCTGGCTGGACGCTCGACGCCGATGTCGGCTTCTTCCGCGGGCTCACCCTGCTGCCTTCCGCGATGAAGGCCGCCCACGATCCGGAAGGGCGGCGGCTTGACCAGATCCTGCCGCCCGAGATCTACGCGCGCTGGTTGCCGCTCAAGCAGCGCTACCTGGGCGGCGACCGCGGCGTGGAAAAGGACCGCCCGCTGGTGGCCGCCACCCGGCTCTATGCCGCCGCGCTGAAGAAGGTCGGCCTCAGCCAGCGCTCGGGCGTCGGCGAGTTGCTGGAGAAGGCCTACAAGGCCCGTGGCTTGACCCCGGTGGTGACCCGCGTGGTGATCAAGGTCGACGATCCGCGCGCCGCGTTGAAGGAGATACGCGGCAGCACGCTGCAGGATGTGGACTGCCTGCAGCGCACGCTGGACGTGGTCGAGCACCAGTTGCCGGTGCTGGTCGACCGCGCCAATGCGTGGGCGGTGGGTGATATCGAGGCGCTGCAGCAGCTGGCGCTGAAGAGCCAGTACGACGCCTGCGTGGGCGCCATTGCGAGCAGCGAGGTCGGCCGCCGCCGTGGCCTCACCAACCTGGACGCACGCTCGGCCGATAAATGGCTGGCCGCCGCGCGCGATGCACTGGCACGACACCGGGTTACATTCGCGACCGTACCGGTGCATTCACTGGTGGCCCCGGCCGGTTATCTGGAGCGCCTGCGCGACGCCGGGTATACGGTGCAGTCGCCCTGAGCCGCCGCCCGGGAGTTCGCCTTTTCCAACGCAGGCACTTCATGGCATAGTCACTGGGACTTCACCGGGGGGGAATGTCCATGTCGTTGCGGGCGATTGCCTATGTCAGTGACGCTGTCGAGGGGCTCGACGGCGCGGGCATCGACCACATCCTTGCCGAGGCATCCAGCTTCAACCGGGTCGCCGGGGTGACCGCCGTGTTGATGTTCGACGGCCACCGCTTCGTGCAGTACTTCGAAGGGCCCGACGACGGCGTGGATTCGGTCTACCAGCGCGTGCTCAATGCACGCAGCCATGTGCAGCTGCGCGAACTCGCGCACGGCGAAGTGGCCACACGGCACTTTCCGCGCTGGACCATGGCCTCGGCACGCATCGACGCCGAGGTGTTGAGCGGCATCGTCGACACCGAGTGGCGTGGATTCACCGCCGCCGCACCGGTGGACGGCCAGCGCCGGGTCGGCTTCGCGCGGATGCTGGAATTGTGGACCGGGGTGTCCGGCGAGCTCGAGCCTGCCGCAGTGACGCTCGGGTCCTGATCGCGGTCGTCGCCCGTAACAGAAAGATCACAGTGCGCCCCCTATGATGTGTCTACCAGCTGTGACCGGTCCGGGGTATGCCCCCGGGGTTGTCTGAAAGGGTAGTAACCGCAGCTGGACCACTTGTTGGCCGTCGTCCGTACTCTCCGCGGGCGGCGGCTTTGTTCTTTGTGGGGCAGCGCCTGCCGCGTTAGGCTTGTTGCACCCGTTGCCTGGTAGTGCCCCCGCATGATCGACCCCAATGTGCTGCTGTTGCCGCCCGCCACCGCGCGCGGGGAAACGCCTTGACCGCGGCGGCGTGGGCCGCGCAGGCACGCATCGGCGTGATCGGACTGGGCTACGTGGGCCTGCCGCTCACCGTGGCGTTCGGCGCACAGCAGGCCACTCTGGGCTACGACATCGACGCGGCGCGCGTGGCCGAGTTGCAGCAGGGCCGCGACCACACCCTGGAACTGGAACCGGCCGAACTGGCGGCGGCGGTGCATGCGCGCTACAGCGCCGCGCCGGCCGACCTCGCCTCCTGCACGGTCTACATCGTGACGGTGCCCACGCCGATCGATGCGCACGAGCAGCCCGATCTCGGCCCGCTGCGCAGCGCCAGTACGCTGATCGCCAGCCTGCTGAAGCCGGGCGACCTGGTCATCTACGAATCCACGGTGTACCCGGGTACCACCGAAGAAGTGTGCGTACCGTTGCTGGAGGCCGGCTCGGGGCTGCGCTTCAATCATGATTTCCACTGCGGCTACAGCCCGGAGCGGATCAACCCGGGTGACCGCCAGCGGCGCCTGGCCGACATCCGCAAGATCACCGCCGGCTCCACGCCGGACGTGGCGCAGCGGGTGGACGCACTGTATGCGCGCATCATCACCGCCGGCACCTGGCCGGCGCCGTCGATCCGCGTCGCCGAGGCCGCCAAGGTCATCGAGAACATCCAGCGCGACGTCAACATCGCGCTGGTCAACGAACTGGCGCTGATCTTCGACCGGCTCGGCATCGACACCCAGGACGTGCTGGATGCGGCCGGCAGCAAGTGGAACTTCCTGCCGTTCCGCCCGGGTCTGGTGGGCGGGCACTGCATCGGCGTGGACCCTTACTACCTGCTGCACAAATCCGAGAGCATGGGCTACCACCCCGACCTCATCCACACCGCGCGCCAGGTCAACAACCGGGTCGGCGCGCACGTCGCGCAGCGCGTGTTGTCGCTGTTGGCCGCCCGTGGCAAGGCGGGCGAGGGCGCGCGCGTTCTGGTGCTGGGCGTGACCTTCAAGGAAAACTGCCCGGACCTGCGCAACAGCCGCGCGCTGGAGCTGGCCCAGGTGCTGCAGGCCAGTGGCGCGCAGGTGCACGTGCAGGACCCCTGGGTCGGGCCGGCCACGCTGGACGGCAGCGGCGTGCGCTGGGTGGAACAGCCGGACCCGCAGGGCTACGACGCGGTCGTGCTGGCGGTGGCGCATGATCGGTTCCGCGACTTCGATGCCGCACAGATCCGCGCGTTGCTGGCCCCAGACGGGGTTGTTTACGACGTGAAGTCGGTCTGGCCACGGGACGTCGTCGACGACCGGCTGTAGACTCGAACGCGTTTGTTGATCGAGGAACGCCATGCATCGTTATCTGGTTTACGTGCTCGCCATCCTGCTGTTCCCGGTGTGCCTGTGGCTGGCCGGGATCTGGCCGGCCTGGTACTGGGGCGTAGCGGCCACCGCCGCCATGGTGATCCTCGGTACCTGGGACCTGGTGCAGAAGCGCAGCACGCTGCGCCGCAACTACCCGGTGCTGGCGCACTTCCGCTACGGGCTGGAATCGATCGGACCGGAGATCCGCCAGTACTTCGTGCAGAGCGACCTGGAGGACGTGCCGTTCTCGCGCCAGCAGCGTGCCTTGATCTACCAGCGCTCCAAGAACGAGATGGACGTGGTGCCGTTCGGCACGCTGCGCAGCACCTACGCGGTGGACTACGAGTGGATCAACCATTCGCTGGCCCCGGCCGAGGTCGCCGACCACGACTTCCGCGTGTTGATCGGCCCCAACTGCGCCAAGCCGTATTCGGCAAGCGTGTTCAATATTTCGGCGATGAGCTTCGGCTCGCTGTCGGCCAACGCCATTCGTGCGCTCAACGAAGGCGCGCGTCGCGGTGGCTTCTACCATGACACCGGCGAAGGCTCGATCTCGCCCTATCACCGCGAGATGGGCGGCGACCTGGTCTGGGAGATCGGCTCGGGCTACTTCGGCTGCCGCGACGAACACGGCGGTTTCAGCGAAGAACGCTTCGTGGCCAACGCCAACACCGACCAGGTCCGGATGATCGAGATCAAGCTGTCGCAGGGCGCCAAGCCCGGCCACGGCGGGGTGCTGCCGGCGGCCAAGGTCAGTGCGGAGATTTCGGCCACGCGCGGCGTGCCGATGGGCGTGGATTGCGTGTCGCCCTCGAAGCATTCGGCGTTCAATACGCCGGTGGAACTGTTGCAGTTCGTCGCGCGGCTGCGTGAGCTGTCCGGCGGCAAGCCGGTCGGCTTCAAGCTGGCGATCGGGCACCCGTGGGAATGGTTCGGCATTGCCAAGGCGATGCAGGAAACCGGGCTGCTGCCGGACTTCATCGTGGTCGATGGTGCCGAGGGCGGCACCGGCGCGGCGCCTGCGGAGTTCGTCGACCATGTCGGCGTGCCCATGCACGAGGCATTGCTGCTGGTCCACAACACGCTGGTGGGGCTGGACCTGCGCGACCGTATCCGGGTGGGGGCGGCCGGCAAGGTCAGCAGCGCCTTCGAGATCGCCCGCACCATTGCGCTGGGCGCGGACTGGTGCAATGCCGGGCGCGGTTTCATGTTCGCGCTGGGCTGCATCCAGTCGCTCAGCTGCCACACCGACCGCTGCCCGACCGGCATCGCCACGCAGAACCCCAACCGCTGGCGGCACCTGGACCCGGCCGACAAGGCCACGCGGGTGCACAACTACCACGAGAACACCCTGCGCGCGCTGCGCGACCTGTTGTGCGCGGCCGGCCTGCAGCATCCGTCAGAGCTGGGCCCGGAGCACATCGTGCGCCGCGTGTCGCCGGTGGAGATCCGTTCGCTGGCGTCGCTGTACCGCTATCTCAGCCCGGGCGAACTGCTGCGCCGGGTGCCCGACCACGCGGTATTCCACGACTTCTGGGCCGACGCGCGCAGCGACTCGTTCCAGCCGCCCGCACGCATCCAGGCCCTGCGCAACAGCAAATCGCGCTAGCGATTTGCTGTAGAGCCGACTGTTAGTCGGCTTACGAGCGCAATTTGCCGTAGAGCCGACTGTTAGTCGGCTTACGCGATCCGCGACCCGGCCAACGTCCGGCGTTACCGGTGATGCGTTGTTGCGAGGTATTCAACCACCCCACGCCCCGCGCGCAACCCGCTCGCGAAACACGCCGTGAGCAGGTACCCGCCGGTCGGCGCCTCCCAATCCAGCATCTCACCCGCACAGAACGTGCCCGGCAGGTCGCGCAGCATGAGCTGCGCATCCAGCGCCTCCAGCCGCACGCCGCCGGCGGTGCTGATCACCTCGTCGATCGGGCGTGGCCGCAACGGCGACAGCGGCAGCCGCTTCAGCGCGGCGGCAATGGCCTCGGCAGGCAGCTGCCCGGCGTCCTTCCCAAGCACCTCAAACAACAGCGCCGATTTCACCCCGCCCAGCCCGAGCTGGCGGCGCAGGTGTTCGCCGAAGCTGCGGCCCTGGCGCGGCTTGCGCAGCTTGTCGAGCAGCTGGGCCTCGGTCTGGCCGGGCAGCAGGTCCAGCTGCAGGTGGGCCTGGCCATCGCGGGCGAGCGTGTCGCGCAGGTCGGCGGCGAGCGCGTAAATGAGGCTGCCTTCAATGCCGTTGGCGGTGATCACGCATTCGCCCTGCTGCGTGTGCGCCTGGCCATCGAGCCCGACCCAGTGCGCCACCACCGGCTTGAGCGGGGCACCTGCCTGGCGGTCGCGGAAATAGGGCGTCCATTCGATGTCGAAACCGCAGTTGGCGGCGGTGAGCGGGGCGATGTCGATGCCGCGCGCCGCCAGTGGCGCCACCCACGCGCCATCCGAGCCGAGCTCGGGCCAGCTGCCACCGCCCATCGCCAACACCACCGCATCGGCGTGGATGGCTGCAACGCCGTCCGGCGTCTCCAAGCGCAACGCGCCGTCGTCCTGCCATCCGCTCCAGCGGTGCTGCACGTGGAAACGCACGCCCTGTTCCTTCAGGCGGCGCACCCAGCCGCGCAGCAGCGGGGCGGCCTTGCGGTCGATCGGGAACACCCGGCCGGAGCTGCCGACATAGGTGTCCACGCCAAACCCGCGCGCCCACTCGCGCAGCGCCGGGCCATCGAAGTCGGCCAGCCACGCACCGACCTCCGTCGCGCGTTCGCGGTAGCGCGCCACGAAGACGTCCTGCGGGTCGGAATGCGTGAGGTTCAGGCCGCCCTTGCCGGCGATCAGGAACTTGCGGCCGGGCGAGCCCTTGGCCTCATACACGTCCACGCTGTGGCCGGCGGCGCGCACGGTCTCTGCGGCAATCAGCCCGGCGGGGCCGCCGCCGATGATCGCCACGCGTCGGGCAGGGCGTACTGCGGTGCTCATGGGAATCAGCGGGCCTTGACGTCGAGCAGCTCCACGTCGAACACCAGCGAGGCGTTCGGCGGGATCGGGCCGGCGCCGGAGGCGCCGTAACCGTAGTCGGAGGGAATCATCAGGGTGCGCTTGCCGCCCACCTTCATGCCGGCAAAGCCTTCATCCCAGCCCTTGATGACCTGGCCCTTGCCGAGCCCGAAGCTGAACGGCTCGCCGCGGTCGACCGAGCTGTCGAACTTCTCGCCATGCTTGTCGGCGGCGCGCTCGTCGTACACCCAGCCGGTGTAATGGACCACGATGGTGCTGCCCGGGGTGGCCTCGGCGCCGGTGCCCGGCTGGGTGTCGATCTTTTCGAAGGTGGCGATGCTGCCCCCCGGCGGCGGGCCGGGCGGGGTGCAGGCGGCCAGCAGCGACACCAGCGCGGGAACGAGCAGGAACTTCGGAAGACGACGCATGCGGGCACCGGTTGGAAAACGGGGACGCAAGGGTAGCGCATCGCCGGGCGCTATCATGGGCGCATGTCGAAACTGCTGCTCAACCTGCGCAACGTCGCGGACGATGAAATCCAGGACGTGACCGCCCTGCTGGACCAGGCGGGCATCGCCCATTACCGCACCGAACCCAGCCCCTGGGGGATCTCGTTTGGCGGGATCTGGATCCGTGACGATGGCGACCAGCCGCGCGCCAAGGCCTTGATGGCCGAGTACCAGCACGCACGCGGCGAACGGGTCCGCGCCGAACGCCAGGCGGCGCTGGCCGACGGCAGTGCCGAGACCTTCGCCACGCTGCTGCGCCGACGCCCGCTGTTCGTGGTGGCGGTGCTGGCCGGCATGATCGCCGCGGCCGCACTGGTGCTGCTGCCGTTCGTGCTGCTGCGCGGCTGAATGGCCGGTTGGGCGGGGTGGGCAGCCCAAGGGTAAAATGGGCGGATGATCGCCAATACCGCCGCCTACCATTTCACCCCGATCGCCGACCCCGATGCCCTGTGCGCGACCCTGCTGGCGCGCGCCGAGGCGGCCGCGCTGCGCGGCACCGTGCTGGTGGCAGGCGAGGGCATCAACCTGTTCCTGGCGGGCAGTGAGGCGGGCATCGATGGCTTCTACGCCGCGTTGCGTGCCGAGCCGGGCTTTGCCGGGCTGCGGGTGAAGACCAGCTACAGCCAGATGCAGCCCTTCGCCCGGCTCAAGGCCAAGGTGAAGCCGGAAATCATCAGCTTCCGCATCGACGACGGCCAGCCGCTGGCCTTCCCGCGCGCGCCGTCGATCGACCCGGCCACCGTGCAGCGCTGGCTGCGCCAGGGTCATGACGACGCCGGCAAGCCGGTGGTGATGCTCGACACCCGCAACGTGCAGGAGGTCGAGTACGGCACCTTCCAGGACGCGCTGGTGTTGCCGATCACCAAGTTCACCGAGCTGCCCGATGCGCTGGCCCCGCACCGCGACGCGCTGCGCGACAGCACCGTGGTGAGTTTCTGCACCGGCGGCATCCGCTGCGAGAAGGCCGCGCTGTGGATGCGCAACGACGGCATGGACAACGTCCTGCAGCTGGACGGCGGCATCCTGGGCTACTTCGAGGCCGTGGGTGGCGAGGGCTACGACGGCCGCTGCTTCGTGTTCGACGAACGCGTGGCGCTCGATGCGGAATTGAAACCGCTGGTGGATGCCGTCGCGGATTGAGACCACCGGGGTGCCTGCCATGGGCTGGCACTACCGTGCAGGAATCACCATCCCGCAAACGGCCATGGTGTCCCGGGGCCGGCGCCCCCATCAAGGTTCCATAACCTTTGATGGAACCCGCCCATGCAACTGTCGATTCTTGATCTGGCCCCGGTCTGCGAGGGCAGCAACACCACGCAGGCCTTCGCCAACATGCTGGACCTGGCCCAGCACGCCGAGGGCTGGGGCTACCACCGCTACTGGCTGGCCGAGCACCACAACATGCCCGGCATCGCCAGCGCTGCCACCGCGGTGCTGATCGGCCACGTGGCCGGCGGCACCCAGCGCATCCGGGTGGGCGCAGGCGGCATCATGCTGCCCAACCATTCGCCACTGCAGGTGGCCGAGCAGTTCGGCACGCTGGCCTCCCTGTACCCGGACCGCATCGACCTGGGCCTGGGTCGCGCGCCGGGGACCGACCAGCCCACCGCGCGCGCGCTGCGCCGCTACTTCGACAGCGCCGACCAGTTCCCGCAGGACGTGCGCGAACTGCTGCACTACTTCGAGCCGGCGCAGGCCGGGCAGGCGGTGCGCGCGGTGCCCGGTGCGGGCATTCCGGTGCCGGTGTGGCTGCTCGGATCGAGCCTGTTCAGTGCACGCCTGGCGGCCGCGCTGGGCCTGCCGTTCGCCTTCGCCTCGCACTTCGCCCCGGATGCGATGGATGAAGCCCTGGCGATCTACCGCCGTGAATTCCGCGCCTCGCAGTACCTGACCGCGCCGTACGCCGTGCTCGGCCTGAACGTGGTCGCCGCCGAATCGGAGGCCGAAGCCAGGCGCCTGTTCACCACCCAGCAGCAGAGTTTCGTCAATCTGCGCCGCGGTCAGCCTGGCCTGATTCCGCCGCCGATCGACGATATCGAGGCCTTCTGGCAGCCGCACGAGAAGCTCGGCGTGCAGAGCGCACTGGCCTGCGCGGTGGTGGGCGACCTGCGCCAGGTCAGCGAGGGCATGGCCGCATTCGCCGCGCGCCACAAGCCCGACGAGCTGCTGCTCACCGCCAACATCTACGACCACGCCGCGCGCAAGCGTTCGTTCGGGTTGGCGATGCAGGCGTGGAAAGCGAGGGTCTGAGCTCTGCGAAGGCGGCGTGACCGTTCGGTTCACGTCGCCATTGCCATCGATCCGGTGTGATGGAGCTCCTTATTGCAGGAGTCATCCCATGGCCGACCATGATCGCGCGCAGCACATCGAACAGCTGGCCGAACTGATCCGCGGCGTGGACATTGCCATGTTCACCACCACCGGCGTCGATGGGCGTTTGTACAGCCGCCCGCTGGGCACGCAGGAAGTCGAATTCGATGGCGACCTGTGGTTCGCCACGGCGGCCGACAGCCCGAAGGTAGCCGAGATCGCGCTCAATCCACGCGTCAACGTGGCGTACGCGTCGCAGTCGAAGAACACCTACGTATCGGTTGCCGGCATCGCACGCGTCGTGCACGACCGCGCGAAGGTGGACGAACTGTGGTCGCCGCCGATGAAGCTGTTCTTCCCGGGCGGCAAGGACGATCCCAACCTGCGCCTGATCCATGTCCGTGCCGAATCGGCCGAATACTGGGATGGCCCGGGCACGCTGCTGGGCAAGGCGTTGAGCTTCGTGCTGTCGGCGGTATCCGATGACCCGGCCGCGCTGTCGGACAACGGCGTGGTCGATCTGCGCTGAAGGCGCGGGGACGGGGTAGAGCGGACTGGGTGACCGCGACTTTGCGACCCCGACGGGGTAGAGCCGACTGTTAGTCGGCTGCCTTCCGCATGGAACCAAACCCCGCGCTGCGCGCGTAGCCGACTAACAGTCGGCTCTACCCGGTCGGCCCAGTCGGCGCGGTTGGCCCAGTCGGCCCAGTCGGCCCAGTCGGCCCAGTCGGCCCAGTCGGCGCAGTTGGCCCAGTCCGCCCAGTCATCCCAGTCATCCCAGTCATCCCAGTCATCCCAGTCATCCCAGTCATCCCAGTCATCCCAGTCATCCCAGTCATCCCAGCCGGCAAGGTCGATTTCAGCGCGCTGGTTCTCTCAGAACCAGCGCTGGAACAGCTCCGTCAGGTAATGCACCAGCTGCCCGGAGCTGAAGCTGAAGAACAGCACTGCGGCGATCGCGCCGATCCAGTTGACCAGCATCAGCGTGCCGTCGCGCTCCAGCAGCGCCAGCGAGAACAACAGCAGCTGGAACCCGAACAGATAGTTGGTGAACGGAATCGGCAGCGACAGCAGTAAGCCGGTCAACACCAGCAGCAGTCCGGTGAAGGCATGCGCCGGCAACGGCACCAGAAATGCCGGGCGGCGCGGCTTGAGCATGCGGTCCAGGCGGCGCAGCGCGCCGTCGATCTTGCCGAGGAACTTGTGCATCGTGCCGCGTCGCGGGCCACGGTTGGCGATGAAGCCCGGCAGCCAGGGGCGTCGCATGCCACACAGCATCTGCGCGCCGATCAGGATCACCAGCGGACCGCTCACGGCACCGCCCATGCCGGGGATCGGAATGAACGACGGCAGGATCGCAATGAACAGGAATACCCCGAACGCGCTCTGCTGCAGGCCCTGCAGGATCTGGCCCAGCAGCAGCCGCTCGTCCGGGTCGCCATGGTCGAACATCGCCAGCAGCGTGCGGATGCCCTCGTTCTGATACTCCGGCCGGCTCTGGTCCGGCGCGGGGGAGGGATCAGCCGGTGAGTTCATCGGTCTCTTCTTCGGCCAGCGTGCGCAGTAGCAGCTTGTCCACGCGCGCACCGTCCAGATCGACGATCTCGATGCGCCAGCCGGCCCAGTCGAAATACTCGCCCGCGTGCGGGATGCGCCCGAAGAAGTGGATGCACATACCGGCCAGGGTGTAATAGTCGCCGTCCTCGGCGTCGGGCAGTTCGGCGTTGCCCATCAGTTCGCGCAGGTCCTCGATCGACAGCGAACCGTCGACCAGGTAGGAACCGTCCTCGCGGGTCACCACCAGGGCGTCCTCGTCCACGTTCTCCACCGACTGCATGCGGCCGACCACCGCGCCCATCAGGTCGCTGATGGTGACCAGCCCCTGGATCTCGCCGTATTCGTCCACCACCAGCGCCATCGACTGCTGTTCCTCGCGGAAGATCTCCAGCAGTTTCATCGCATGGGTGGATTCGGACACGTACAGCGGCTCGCGCAGCTGCTGGAACAGCGAATGCTCGTCGCGTACCAGGCGCGTCACCAGGCTCTTCACCTCGAGCACGCCCACGATGTCCTGGTCGTTGTCGCGGTACACCGGGTAGCGGGAGAACTCGTGCTCGCGCATGGTCGCCAGGTTCTTCTCGGCGTCGGCCACGGTGTCCAGCCAGGCGATCCGGTTGCGCGGCGTCATCAGGCTGTCGGCGGTGCGGTCGCCCAGGCGCATCACCCGGTTCATCATGTCGCGCTCGTGCGCGTCGATCACGCCGGCCTCGTGGCTCTCGGCGACCAGCATGCGGATCTCTTCTTCGGTCACGCTCGCGGCTTCGTCCTTGCCCAGCCCCAGCAGGCGCAGCACCAGGCGGGTGGTATGCGAAAGCAGCCAGACGAATGGGAAGGCGATGCGGGCCAGGCCGCTCATGGGCAGCGCGACCAGTCCGGCGATGTCCTCCGAACGGGTGATGGCGAGGCGTTTCGGCACCAGTTCGCCGAAGATCAGCGTCAAAAAGGTGATCAGGGCCACGGCGAGGGTCTTGCCGATCACCTCCGACCAGGGCTGCGGTTCGTTGAACAGGGGGAAGTTGGCCGACAGTGCCGGGAACACGCCCTGCAGGTGCAGGGCAATGGCGCTGCCAATGGCGTCGCCGCCGTAAACACCCGTCAGGATGCCGATCAGGGTGATGCCGATCTGCACGGTGGACAGGAAGCTTTCGGGCTTCTCGGACAGTTCCAGCGCGCGCTGGGCACGTTTGCTGGTGGTGGCCATCTGCTTGAGCCGGCTCTTTCGCGAGGTCATGACCGACATTTCGGACATGGCGAAGAAGCCGTTGAGCAGGATCAGGGCCAGGACAATGAAAAGTTCAAACACGGGCGTCGTCCCCGGTTGGTGGCAGGGAGGGCGTGTTCAAGCGCGGGCGGCTACCGGGCCAGGTCAAGCCTGGCGGGCGCGGCGGGGGATAAGGGTCGTCTTCCATAGAGTGCACCCGAAGGTGCCCGCGCATCTTAACAAAAGCCGGGGGGAGGGGTGCAAACAGAGTCGTTCAGGGGGCCCGGTGACGGCGTGAAGATGACGGGAGTACCCGGATTGGACATCAAACCGTCATAATTCCGCCCGGTGCCGTCCTTCCTCGACGGCGAATAGGTTTCTCCATGTTCTCTCTGCAGACCATTTTCGGCTCCGGCAAACAGTTCTACACCCTGCTGGACGAGGCTGCCCAGGCCGCCCAGGACAGCGCCAAGGCGCTGCATTCGATGCTGCGCGAAGCAGATCGCCAGCCGGCGCTGGACGCCTTCAAGCTGGCCCGCCTGCGCGAACGCGCCGCCTCGGACAAGATCAGCCAGGCGCTGGTGGACAGCTTCATGACCCCGATCGAGCGCGAAGACATCGAAGCGCTGGGTTCGGCCCTGTACAAGATTCCCAAGCAGATCGAGAAGTTCGCCGATCGCTACTCGCTGGCCACCACCCACCTGGAGCACATCGACTTCGCGCCCCGCGCGGCGATGCTCGAACAGGCGGCCAAAGTGGTCGTGGAAATGGTCAACGACCTGCGCCACATGAACCTGGATCGCATGACCGCGCTCAACGAGAAGCTGCGCGCGCTCGAGAACGAAGCCGACCGCCTGATGCTGGAGCTGTACCGCGACATCTACTCCGGCCGTCTGGACAACCTGCAGATGTTCCTGCTCAAGGAGTTCTTCGAGATCCTGGAAAAGGCCATCGACCGTTGCCGCGAGGCCGGTGTGGTGGCGTACCAGATCGTGCTGAAGAACAGCTGACGGACGCCACAGCATGCTGACCCTCGTTCTGGTGGTGATCCTGGCCGCGCTCGTTTTCGAGTTCATCAACGGCTTCCACGACACCGCCAACTCCATCGCCACCGTGGTGGCGACCAAGGTGCTTTCGCCCGGCTGGGCCGTGATGCTCGCCGCCTTCATGAACCTCATCGGTGCGCTCACCGGTACGGCCGTGGCGTTGACCATCGCCTCGGGCCTGCTCAACACCAATGTGATCGACGTGACCCCGCAGGTGATCCTGTGCGCCCTGCTGGGCGGCATCATCTGGAACCTCATCACCTGGTGGAAGGGCCTGCCATCGTCGTCCTCGCATGCCCTGATCGGCGGCCTGTGCGGCGCCGGCCTGGCCGCGGCCCACAACAACTGGGACGCGCTGATCTGGTCCGAACGCATCGGCACCTGGGCGCAGAACAAGGGCCTGCTGTGGAAGGTGTTCCTGCCCATGATCACCTCGCCGATCGCCGGCTTCCTGCTCGGCATCATCGTCATGCTGCTGTTGTGGGCGATCATCGCCGGCATGGCCAAGGTCGGCGGCTGGATCGGCCGCCTGGCCCGCCCGCGCATCGTCAACGCGTTCTTCGGCAAGGCCCAGATCGTTTCGGCGGCCTACATGGGCTTCGCCCATGGCCACAACGACGCGCAGAAGACCATGGGCATCATCGCCATGACCCTGATCGGCGCCGAAGCGACCGGTGCACTGAACGATCTGCCGTCCTGGCTGGCCTTCATGCATCCCGACGCGCAGGCGGGCGAGGGTATCGCGATGTGGATCGTCCTGACCTGTGCCGTGGTCATGGCGGCCGGCACCGCCTCGGGCGGCTGGAAGATCATCAAGACCCTGGGTCACAAGATGGTCAAGCTGCACCCGATCCACGGCTTCGCTGCAGAGACCAGTTCGGCCACCATCCTGACCCTGGCCGCGCACTTCGGCATGCCCGTCTCGACCACCCACAGCATCTCCACCGCGATCATGGGCGTGGGCTACGCCAAGAACCCGCGTTCGCTGCGCCTGGGCGTCATCGAGCGCATCGTATGGGCCTGGATCCTCACCATCCCGGCCGCCGGTGGTTGCGCATATCTGATCCTCAAGCTGTTCGAGATGTTCGGCTGGACCTGATGCGTCTGGTTTGAAACACAAAAAACCCGGCTTCGGCCGGGTTTTTTGTTGCTCGCCATGAAACGCGTAGAGCCGGGCTGTGCCCGGCTGCTTTCCTCGCATGCGATCACCTGGCGCCGGGCTTTGCCCGGCTTCATGCATTTGGGCGAACAGCCTGTGGCGGCGGGTTTCCCTGGTTGGGGCCGTCGGGTGTGGGTTTGTGGGGGACGCTGCAAGTCCCGCTCCGCAGCCCGGCCCAGCCGCCAGCGGCTGGGCGTTCAGTCGCACGCGAGGCAGTGCCTCGCAAGCAGTGCGCCTTCACCCATGTAAGCTCAGTCGCCGCTTGCACGTGTGCGCTGTCCTGCGCACACGGCAAGACCGGGGTTGGGCTCCTGCCC
>NZ_JBLZQD010000012.1:0-10708 GCF_049199305.1 Stenotrophomonas sp. PD6
GGGGGGTGCGGGGGTACGGGACCGTAGAGCGCCATGGATGGCGTGAACGAGCTTACATGGACGTACTTGCAGCGTGTCCCGTACCCCCGCACCCGCCGGCCCTGCGCGCGAACGTTCGCAGATCAAGGCTTTGGGTACCGACCAACGGTCGGTACCTACCGTTTGGACAATCGATCCCCACAAACAGAAACGGCGCCCGAAGGCGCCGTTCTTTTAATCACACATCAAACCCGATCAGAACTTCGCGTCGAACTCGGCGGCGTAGCCGGTGTTGACCAGCACCTTCTGCAGGATGTCGGTGTTCTTCACGTTGCCGGCCACGATCTGATGGTTCTCCGGGCCGCGACCATCCATGCGGGCCGGGGTGGCGCCCTTGAAGTCGCAGACGCGGCCACCGGCCTCGCGGACCAGCAGCACGCCGGCGGCGATGTCCCAGCCCTTCACGCCGGCTTCGAAGTAGGCGTCGGCGCGGCCGCAGGCCACATAGGCCAGGTCCAGCGCCGCCGAACCGGTGCGGCGAATGTCCTCGGCGTGCACCAGCAGCGCGTCCACCGCCTTCAGCTGGGCGCTGGTGCGGTTGCGCTCGCGCGGGGCGAAGCCGGTGTGGATCATCGCGCCGGCCAGGTCCTTGCGGTCGGCCACGCGCAGGCGGCGGTCGTTCAGCACCGCGCCGGCACCGCGGCTGGCGGTGAACAGTTCATTGCGGAGCGGATCGAAAATGACCGCGTCGATCGGCTCGCCGTTCTCGACCAGCGCGATGGACACGCAGTAATGCGGGAAGCCGCGCAGGTAGTTGCTGGTGCCGTCGAGCGGGTCGATGACCCACATATAGCGGTTGGCACCCTGGGTGCCACCTTCTTCGCCGATGATCCCGTATTCAGGGTAGGCGCGCTTCAGTTCCTTGACGATGACCTTTTCCGCATCTGCATCGACTTCACTGGCATAGTCCATACGCCCCTTCTGCACGACGTTCAACGCCTCGAGCTTGTTGATGTTGCGCAACAGGACGTTGCCGGCGAGGCGGGCGGCCTTGACCATGACGGTGACGGCGGGTTTCTGCATGGCGAAAAGCTCCCGGAAAGGCAGAGTGGGGGTACTGGCGGGGGAAAAGAGCGGTCCCGGCGCAGAGGCCGGCCGCACAGTTTACCATTTGTGACTGTCCTGCTCGCGTTTGGCCTGTTCATGTCTATTGAAACCGCTCCGTCCCGCATCCGTTTCGTCCTTGTTGGCACCCAGCACCCCGGCAACATGGGGGCTGCGGCGCGCGCCATGAAGACCATGGGGCTGGGCCGGCTCGTGCTCGTGGCGCCCGAAAAACCGCTGGATGACGAGGCCTTCCGCCGTTCGGCCGGCGCCGAAGACGTCCTGGGCGACGCCCCCGTCGTGGCCACCCTGGCCGAGGCCGTGGCCGACTGCCGGCTGGTGCTGGGCTGCACCGCGCGTGCGCGCCGCGTTCAGCTGGAAGAGCTGCTGCCCGGCGTCGCCGCGCAGCGCGCCCTGGCCAAGGCGGCGGAAGCCGATGGCGAAGTGGCCTTCGTATTCGGGCGCGAGCGCACCGGCCTGACCAACGAAGAGCTGCAGCTGTGCCACCTGGCCGTGCATATTCCCTCCAACCCGGACTTCAGCTCCCTGAACCTGGCCGCCGCCGTGCAGGTGCTGGCCTATGAACTGCGCATGGCCAGCCTGGGCGGCGTCGAGGCGGCCAGCCCGGCCGACCCCGAATACCGCGAACAGCCGGCCAGCCACGCCCAGGTTGAAGGCCTGTTCGGCCAGCTGGGCCAGGCGCTGGACGATATCGATTTCCACAAGGGCCGCGCCCCGGATTCGGCCATGCGCAAGCTGCGCCGCCTGTTCCTGCGCACCGAACTGAGCGAACAGGAAGTGCGCCTGCTGCGCGGCATCCTGTCCGATGCCCAGCGGATGGCGCGATTGGCGAACCAGAAGCCCGAATGAGCTGACGCACGTCTCACTTTTTCGGGTAGGCTGTTTCGATTCCTTGGGGGGAGCGAATGGGATTGCCGGGACTGCGATGGCTGTTGCAGGGAGGGTTGCTGTGTCTGGCCATCATCGCGATGACCGGCGCGGCCGCCGCAGGCCCTGACAACGCAGACCCTGAGCACGTGCTGGTGCTGGGCCGGATCAGCGACAACCCCAAGTCACACTATGCGCAACTGCAGCCCCTGCTCGATTACGTGGTTCCGCGCATGCGCGACGTCGGCATCACCGAAGGCCGCATCCTGATGGCGCCCGATGCGCAGCAGATGGCCAGCTACCTGCGCCGCGGCCGGGTGGACTGGGTCACCGAAACCGCCGGTACCGCCGTCAACCTGGGCCTGCGCAGTGGCGCCAAGCCCCTGCTGCTTACCGAACGCAGCGGCGTGCGCGATTACCACACCGTCTTCTTCGTGCGCCGCGACAGCCCGATCACCTCGCTGGCCGAGCTGAAGGGGCACACCCTGGCCCTGCAGAACGTGGCGTCCACCAGCGCCTACCTGGTGCCGGTGATGACCCTGTTGCAGAACGGGCTGACCCCGGAGATCCTGTTGTCCGCGCGCGACGCGGCCGCGCCGGACACGGTGGGCTATGTGTTTGCGCGCTCGGAGGGCAACATTGCCACCTTCGTACACAAGGGCGTGGTCGATGCGGGGGCCGTGAGCAGTGTGGATTGGGGCGACCCGCACCGCATCCCGGCCACGTTCCGGCGCGACTTCCGGGTCATCTACCGCACCGAGCCGTACCCGCGTGCGGTGGAAGTGGTACGTGCGGGGCTCGACCCGAAAGTGCGCGACCGGTTGCAGCAGGTGTTGCTGGAGGCAGCATCGGATCCGCAGGCGCAGGATGCGCTGGATAAGTTTTTTGGTACGTCCGGGTTCCATCGGGTGGATGCGCAGATGCAGCACCGTTTGGATGAATTGAAACAGGGTCTTACACGCGTGCGGATGGAAGTGGAATGAGGCCGTTGGGTTCCGGAATGCAGTCCCGCTTCGTATTGGCGATGGGTGGGGCGATGTTGGTGGTGGTGGCGATCGTGGCCGTGGTGTTGGGGCGCCAGGCGACGATGCAGGATGAGGTCAAGCACCTCAGCGGCAACGTCATCCATGACCTGTTCGACCGCAGCGTGCGCAGCCGGGGCGAGGCCCTGGCGCGCGAGCTGTCCGATGCCTTGGCCAACCCGTTGTATTACAACGACCTGGAACAGGTCGGCGCGCTGGTGCGCAACACCTCGCGGCAGCAGGTCGTGCGCTACGTGCTGGTGTTCGACGAGGACGGCAAGCTGATTCACGACGGCTCCACCGAGGTCATCGACTTCGGCCGGCCCATGCAGGACCCGCTGGCGTCCGGCGCCGTTGCCGCGCGCACGCTGGTGGTGCAGCAGTCGCCCAAGGTGCTCGACAACGCGATGCCGATCATGGTCGGCAACCAGCGTATCGGCGGCGTCCGCGTCGGCATGGCGCTCGATGACGTGCAGGCCATGGAGCAGCGGGCCAACCAGACCCTGGGCGAGCGCCTGCAGCAGGTGGGCAAGCGCCACCTGGGCTGGCTGCTGCTGATGCTGGGCCTGCTGGTCGGCATTGGGGTGCTGGTGGTGATCTACGTGCAGCGCACCCTGGTGACGCCGATCCGTGGCCTGGCCGCCGCCGCCCGCCAGATCGAGGCGGGCGACTACCGCCCGCAGCTGAGCCAGAGCAACCGCCAGGACGAGGTCGGCGAACTGGTGCGCGCGTTCGGCCGCATGAGCGAGGCCATTGCCCGCCACGACCGCGAAGTGCGGCACATGGCCTACACCGACGCCCTGACCGGGCTGACCAACCGCCTGGCATTCCGCGAAGCGCTGGACCACCGGCTGATGGCCGCGCGGGCCTCCAACCACCGGTTGGGCCTGCTGTTTGCCGACATGGACGACTTCAAGCGGGTCAACGACACCCTCGGCCATGAGGCCGGCGATGAGGCCCTGCTGCAGTTCGCCCAGCGCATCAGTGCCGCCGTGGCCCAGGCCGGTGGCGACGAGGCGCTGCTCGCCCGCTTCGGTGGCGACGAATTCGTGATCCTGATCGGCGACGGCGATGTGGCGGCGAGTGCGCGCCAGCTGGCCGAGATCCTCGTTCGCGAACTGAGCAAGCCGCTGGTGGTGCAGGGCCGGGAGCTGTTCCTGGGCACCTCCATCGGCGTGACCCTGTTCCCCGACGATGCGGCGGATGCGACCACGCTGCTGAAGAATGGCGACATCGCCATGTACCAGGCCAAGGTCGCCGGCAAGAACTGCTACCGCTATTACAGCCGGGCCATGGACCACGCGGTGGAGCGCCGCGTGCACATGGAGCAGGAGCTGCGCGGCGCGTGGGAGCGCGGCGAACTGCGGCTGGTCTACCAGCCCATCTTCCGCACCCGCGACCGCCGCATGGTGGGCGTGGAAGTGCTGCTGCGCTGGCAGCACCCGACCCTGGGCACCATTCCGCCGTCGGTGTTCATCGAAGTGGCCGAACAGAGCGGCCTGATCGAAGTGATCGGGCCCAAGGTGCTGCGCGCGGCGTGCATGGAAGCGGTGCAGTGGCCGCATTCCAGCGATGGCGAGGGCATGTTCGTCTCGGTCAACGTCTCCCCGCGCCAGCTGCGTGGCGGTGAGCTGCCGACCCTGGTGGCCGATTGCCTTCGCGACACCGGCCTGCCGGCGGCGCGCCTGCACCTGGAGCTGACCGAAACGGCGGTGATCGGCGATGAAATGCTGGCTGCGCAGCTGCTGGACAAGCTGCACCGCACCGGCGTGAAGGTCTGGCTGGACGACTTCGGCACCGGTTTCTCGGGGCTGAGCCATCTGCGCCAGGTGCCGGTGGACGGCGTGAAGATCGACAAGAGCTTCGTGGCCGACATGCAGCGCGACCCGGACGACCTGGCCCTGACCACGGCGATCATCGCCATGGCGCATGCGCTGGGCATCACCGTGGTGGCCGAGGGCATCGAGCAGGAAGTGCAGTTCGACCTGCTGAGCCAGCGCGGCTGCGACCTGGCGCAGGGGTATTGGCTGAGCGTGCCGATCACCGCGACCGAGGTGGTGGAGATGATTGAATCGGGACGGTGAAAAACGCCCCTAGACGGGGCGTTTGCTGGAATCGCCTGAGATTTCCCGAACGAGCTTCGGCACCAGATACCCCGACAACCTCGCCGTCAGCTGCGCATGCAACGCTTTCGCCGTGGCATCGTCCACCTCGAAATGCGCCACGCCCTGCACGCGGTCCACCTGGTACAGGTAATACGGCAGCACGCCCGCGGCAAAGCTGCGCTCGCTCAAATCCTGCAGTGCCTGCAGCGAATCGTTCACGCCGCGCAGCAGCACCGCCTGGTTGAGCAACGTGGCGCCGGCGTCGCGCAGGCGCGCCATCGCCGCGTCTACCGCCGCGTCGAACTCGTTGGCATGGTTGGCATGGATCACGAACGCCACCGGCCACGGCAGCGAGGCGATCCATTGCACCAGCTCGTCGTCCACCCGCTCGGGCAGCACCACCGGCAGGCGGCTGTGGATGCGCAGGCGGCGCAGGTGCGGAATCTGCTTCAGCGCCTGGGTCAGCTCCACCAGCTTGTGGGTGGCCAGCGACAGCGGGTCGCCGCCGGACAGGATCACCTCGTCGATGCCCGGGTCCTGCGCGATCGCGTCCACCGCCTCGCGCCAGCCTTCACGTGCCGCGTTCTCGGTGCCGTAGTCGAAATGCCGGCGGAAGCAGTAGCGGCAGTTGATCGCGCAGCTGCCGGTGGTCACCAGCAGGGCCCGGCCCTGGTACTTCTGGATCACCCCGGTGGCCTTGCGGGCCAGGCCGTCGCCGACCGCGTCCAGGGTAAAGCCCGGCGCGTGTTGAAGCTCATCAGTGACCGGCAGCACCTGGCGCAGCAGGGGGTCATGGCGGTCGCCGTGGCGCATCCGGGCGATGAAGCCCTGCGGCACGCGCAGCGCGAACTGCTGGGCGGCCTCGGCCGAGAGCGGCAGTTCGTCCGGGTCCAGCCCGAGCTGGCCCAGCAGGGCGCGCGGGTCGCGCACCGCCTCGCGCCACAGCTGTTGCCAGCGTACGGGGGAGGGCAGGGGCGTGGCGGAGAGCTGCATGGAATGGGGGCCTGCGGTTATCATAGGGGTAGCTTTTCCATTCTATCCGGCTCGCCGCGCCTGCGCGGCGTTTGCCCATTCAGGAGTTTCAGCATGGCCACTGTTGGCATGAACGACGTCAAGAACGGGATGAAGATCCTGGTCAACAATGAACCGGCGGTCATCACCGAGACCGAGTACGTCAAGCCGGGCAAGGGCCAGGCCTTCACCCGCATGAAGTACCGCTTCATCAAGTCGGGCCGCGTGGTCGAAATGACCATGAAGGCGACCGACGACGTGGAGAAGGCTGACGTTGTCGATACCAACATGAACTACATGTACACCGACGGCGAGTACTGGCACTTCATGGACCCGGAGTCCTTCGAGCAGGTCCAGGCCACCAAGTCGGGCATGGGCGGCGCCGAGAAGTGGCTGAAGGGCGAAGAGTCCTGCATCGTGACCCTGTGGAACGGCGAGCCGATCTTCGTGCAGCCGCCGAACTTCGTGGAACTGAAGATCACCGAGACCGACCCGGGCGTCCGTGGCGACACCTCCGGCGGCGGCGGCAAGCCGGCCACCCTGGAAACCGGCGCCGTGGTCCGCGTGCCGCTGTTCGTCAGCCAGGATGAAATCATCAAGGTCGACACCCGCTCGGGCGAGTACTCGGCCCGCGCCGGCAAATAATTCGACCCACGGTCGAATGACGGTGGCGCCGGGCTCTGCCCGGCGCTGTCGTAATGATTCATCGATAAAGTGAGACCGCATGACCGACACCAACCGCATTCCCGAACCCTGTGACCTGTTGATCGAAGCCGGTTACGTGGTCCCGATCGAACCGCATGCGGTGGTGCTGGAAGACCATGCCGTGGCCGTGCGCGGCAGCGAAATCATCGCCGTCCTGCCGCGTGCCGAGGCGCGTGCGCGCTTTGCTCCGAAGCAGACCGTCTCGCGCCCCGACGCGGCGCTGATGCCGGGCCTGGTCAACGCGCATACGCACAACCCGATGACGCTGCTGCGCGGCGTTGCCGACGACCTGCCGCTGATGGTGTGGCTGCAGCAGCACATCTGGCCGGTGGAAGCGGCGGTGATCGGGCCGGAGTTCGTGGCCGACGGCACCACCCTGGCCATCGCCGAAATGCTGCGCGGTGGCACCACCTGCGCCAACGAAAACTACTTCTTCGCCGACGTCCAGGCCGCCGTCTACAAGCAGCACGGCTTCCGTGCGCTGGTCGGCGCGGTGATCATCGATTTCCCGACCGCCTGGGCCAAGACCGACGACGAGTACTTCGCCAAGGCCGGCGAACTGCACGACCAGTGGCGCAACGACCCGCTCATCGGCACCTCCTTCGCCCCGCACGCGCCGTACACCGTCAACGACGCCAATTTCGAACGCGTGCGCATGCTGTCCGACCAGCTGGACATGCAGGTGCACCTGCATACGCATGAGACCGCGCAGGAAATAAGCGACTCGATCAAGCTGCACGGCCAGCGCCCGCTGGCGCGGCTGGACCGGCTGGGCCTGGTCAACGACCGCCTGATCGCGGTGCACATGACCCAGCTGACCGAGGCCGAAATCCACCTGTGCGCCGAACGCGGCGTCAGCGTGGTGCATTGCCCCGAATCCAACCTCAAGCTGGCCTCCGGGTTCTGCCCGGCCTGCGCCCTGCAGCGCGCCGGGGTCAACCTGGCCATCGGTACCGACGGCTGCGCCAGCAACAACGACCTGGACATGTTCAGCGAAAACCGCACCGCGGCGATCCTGGCCAAGGCCGTCGCCAACGACGCCACCGCGCTGGACGCGGCCACCACGCTGCGTGCGGCCACCCTGGGCGGCGCGCGCGCGCTGGGCTTCGGCGACCGTATCGGTTCCATCGAAGTGGGCAAGCAGGCCGACCTGGTGTGCGTGGACCTGTCCGCGCTGGAAACCCAGCCGCTGCACCACGTGCTTTCCCAGCTTGTCTACGCCGCCGGCCGCCACCAGGTCAGTGATGTCTGGATCGCCGGGCAGCCCAAGCTGGTCCAGCGCGAACTGGTCGGCATGGACACCGCCGCGATTGTTGCCAACGCCCGCCAGTGGCGCGAGCGCATCCGTCACATCCGTGCTTGATTGCCCGCGCCTGATCGCGCCGAGGATTTCCCCATGAATGCCCCCCACGCTTCCACCAATTTCGACCAGGCCGAACTGGACAAGTTCGCCGCGCTCGCCAACCGCTGGTGGGACGCCGACGGCCCGCAGAAGCCGCTGCACGCATTGAACCCGGTGCGCCTGAAGTACGTGGCCGACCGCGTCACGCTGCGCGGTGCGCGCGTGCTCGACATCGGCTGCGGCGGTGGCCTGCTCAGCGAAGCGCTGGCCCAGGCCGGCGCGGACGTGACCGCCATCGACCTGGCCCCGGAGCTGGTCAAGGTGGCCCGCCTGCACGGTCTGGAGTCGGGCGTCACCGTCGACTACCGCGTGCAGGCTGCTGAAGACCTGGCGGCCGAACAGCCGGGCAGCTTCGACGTGGTTACCTGCATGGAGATGCTGGAGCACGTGCCGGACCCGGGCGCGATCATCGCCGCCTGCCACCGCCTGCTCAAGCCGGGTGGCCAGCTGTTCCTGTCCACCGTCAACCGCACCCCGGCCGCGTTCGCCGTGGCCATTGTCGGTGCCGAGTACATCGCGCGGCTGTTGCCCAAGGGCACGCACCACTACCAGGACTTCATCAAGCCGGCCGAGCTGGGCAAGTGGCTGCGCGAGGCCGATTTCAGCCTGCGCGATGTCAGCGGCATGGCCTACGAACCGTGGCGCAACCGTGCCCGCCTGAGCTCGCGTACCGACATCAACTACCTGGCCCATGCGGTCAAGCCGGACGATGCGGTCAATGGCTGAGTCTGGCGTCCACGCGGGCCTGTTCCCGCAGGCCGTCCTGTTCGACCTGGACGGCACGCTGCTCGACAGCGCGCCGGACATGCTGGCCACCGCCAACGCGATGCTGGCCGAGCGTGGCCGCGCGCCGATCACGCTGGACGCGCTGCGCCCGGTGGTCTCCAAGGGCTCGCGGGCGATGGTGTCGGTGGCGTTTCCCGAACTGGGGCAGGAGGCGCGTGACGCGCTGGTGCCCGAGTTCCTGGATCGCTATGAGGCGCTGATCGGCCAGCACGCCGTGCTGTTCGACGGCGTCGCCGGCATGCTGGAGGCGCTGGAGGCGGCCGACTGTGCCTGGGGCATCGTCACCAACAAGCCCGAGTACCTGGCGCGGCTGATCCTGCCGCAGCTGGGCTGGGAGACGCGCTGCGCGGTCCTGATCGGTGGCGACACCCTGGCCCAGCGCAAGCCGCACCCGCTGCCGCTGCTGGCCGCCGCCGAGCGCATGGGCATCGACCCGGGCATCTGCATCTATGTCGGCGACGACGAGCGCGACATCGTGGCCGCCAACGCCGCCGGCATGGCCTCCGTGGCCGCGCTGTGGGGCTACCGCCTGGACGCCGACGACCCGCTGGCCTGGGGCGCCGAGGTCATGATCGAACAGCCGGCGGAATTGCAGCAGGCAGCGGCGTGGCCGCCTAGCCGCCGGTAGCGCCGAAGGGAACGGCAGGAGCCGTTCCCAACGTCGCGACGGGACGGCCCGCAGGGTGCCTGTCCCGACGGCGGGCGTGCCGTTGGCCGGCCCTCCGGTCGCCCGGCATCACGCCAATGCCGGGCAATCCGTGGGTCAATCAACACTGGTAGGCATCGACCGTTGGTCGATGCGCGCTTCACAAGGAATCCCGCAATGACCACCCCCACCGCCCTCGACAGCTTCCTCGACAAATGGCGGACCCGCTGGCCGGAATGGCAGGTGGCCGAGCCGTTCATCGCCGAATCCCAACGCCCCCTCGTGGTGGCGTGGTTCGCGCTGTTGCAGGAATTCGACGACATCCTCAACACCGCCGGCGACCCGATGCCGGCCGACGCCAAGCTGGCGTGGTGGGGCGAGGAGCTGCGCAGCTGGTCCGCGCAGCGCTCGCGGCATCCGCTCGGACGGCTGCTGGAGCCGGTGCGTGCGCCGTGGGCCGAACTGGCGCAGACGCTGCCGGACCTGATCGAGGCGCGCGCGGTAGCGGTCGACCCGGCGCAGGCACGGCGCGCGCTGCAGGCTTACGCTGCGGCCGTGGCGGCGGTGGAAGCGGTGCTGTTCGACACCCCGGCGCGCGGCGACGTGGCCGGCCCGATCGTGCTGCAGACCCTGGCCCAGCGCCTGCATGAGGCCGGCGTAGCGGCGGTGCCGCGTTCGCTGCTTGCCCAGGATGATGGCGACGCCGCGCAACGCTGGGCGCAGCAACTGCTGCGCGACTGGCCGGCCCGCGTGCCCGGCCCGCGCCCGCGCCGCCTGTATGCCTCGTTGGCGCGCACGCGCCAGCAGGCGTGGTCGCAGGGCCAGGAGCTCAAGGCCACCCCGGTCCGCACGTTGCTGCGCACCTGGTGGGCGGCAAGAGGGTAGAGCCACGCCATGCGTGGCTTCGCGGTGCAAGAACGAACGTAGAGCCACGCCATGCGTGGCTGCGCGGTGCAAGAACGAGCGTAGAGGCCCCCCCAGGGGGGGGGGGGGGGGGGGGCCCCACAGGGACGCCACCCCCGGCGGGGGCAGAAGCGCGAGGTTTTTTTAAAAAACAAAA
>NZ_JBLZQD010000012.1:10718-30441 GCF_049199305.1 Stenotrophomonas sp. PD6
GTGCAAGAACGAGCGTAGAGCCACGCCATGCGTGGCTTCGCGGTGCCGGAACGAAGTGCAGCCACGCATGGCGTGGCTCTACCGCGTTGTGTTTGTCATCACCGATTGCGTTCCAGCACCAACAGCGGATCCATCCGCGTATCGAACCAGTTCATGCCCCAATGCAGGTGCGGCCCGGTGGCACGCCCCGTAGCGCCCACCGCCGCGATCACCTGGCCCTGCTCGACGCGGTCGCCCACCTTCACGTCGATGCGCGACAGGTGCAGGAAATTCGAGCTGATTCCGAACCCGTGATCCAACAGCAGCGTGCCGCCGGTCAGGTACAGGTCGGGCCCGGCAAACGTCACCACGCCTGCGGCCGGCGCCTTCACCGGCGTGCCGGTGGGCACCGCGATATCCATTCCCGAATGCCCCGAACCGGGCTGCCCGTTGTACACGCGCGCATTGCCGAAGCGGCCGCTGATGCGGCCCTGCACTGGCCAGATGAAGGCCTGGGCGAAATCGGTGCGGTCGTCATCGCGCGCACGCGCGGCCGTGACCTGCGCCTGCTCGCGCTTGATCCGCTCGGCGATCGCCGGCGGCGGGTTCACCGTCTTGGGCGGCACGCCGTTGACGCGCTCGGTCGGCCAGTCGCGCGGGGTCACCGCGATGCTCACCGTTTCGCTGCCGCCGTCCGGGCGCTGCACCTTCACCTGCAACGGGCCCTGCTCATCGCGGCCGATGCCGAACACCACGCTGCCATAGCCGCTCACCCGCAACGTGCGGCCGGCGTACTGCACCGTGCTGCCCGCCGGCACCTTGCCGATCACCATCGCGCCCTGCGAGGCGCTGGCCGGAAACACCACCCGGGCGTCGGCCTGGGCGAGGGCGGGCGAGGGCAGCAGGCCAAGCACGGCTACCGGAGCCAGGGCCAGTAGGCCCAGGCCCAATACGGTGGCCCGCATCAGCGGTCGTAGCTCATGCGCTGGCCGTTCGGCGCGCCCACCAGCTGCTGGCCGTCCCAGGCCAGCTGGCCGTTGACCCAGGTCGAGGCGATGCGCGAACGGAAGGTCATGCCTTCAAACGGCGACCAGCCGCACTTGGACAGCACGTCTTCGCGCCTCACGGTGAACGGCACGTCTTCCACCAGCACCAGGTCGGCCCAGTAGCCTTCGCGCAGGTAGCCGCGCTGGCTCACATCGAACAGCTGCGCCGGGGCGTGCGCGAACTTCTGCACCACCTGGGTGATCTCCAGCTTGCCTTCATGCACCAGCTCCAGCGCCGCCACCAGCGCGTACTGCACCAGCGGCAGGCCCGAAGGCGCCTGTGCATACGGCTTCTGCTTCTCTTCCCAGGTATGCGGGGCGTGGTCGGTGGCCAGCACGTCGATCACGTTGTCGGCCACGGCCTGGGTCAGCGCCTCGCGGTCGCTCACTTCCTTGATCGCCGGGTTGCACTTGATCAGGTTGCCCAGCCGCGCGTAATCGGTGCGGTCGAAGCGCAGGAAGTGGATACAGGTTTCGGCGGTGATCTGCTTGCGGCTGCCGTCGGCGCGGATCAGCGGGCCCTTCTCGAACAGCTTCAGCTCATCGGCCGTGGAGATATGCAGCACGTGCAGGCGGGTGCCGTGCTTTTTGGCCAGCGCCACCGCCAGTTCCGACGACTTCAGGCAGGCCTCGCGCGAGCGGATGTCCGGGTGCTGTTCGGCGCTCAGCGCGTCGCCGTACTTCTCCGCGTATTCCTTCGCCTTGGCGTCGATCATCGGCGTGTCTTCGCAGTGCGTGATGATCGGTGTGGGGGCGTACTTGAAGATCGCGTCCAGCGTTTCCGGGTTGTCCACCAGCATGTTGCCGGTGGAGGCGCCCATGAACACCTTGATGCCCGGCGAGGTCTTCGGGTCCACCACCTTGATGTCGGCCAGGTTGTCGTTGCTGGCGCCCATGTAGAAGCCGTAGTTGGCGCGCGCGCGGCCGGCGGCGGAGTCGTATTTGGCCTGCAGCGCGGCGGCGTTGAGGGTCGGCGGATTGGTGTTGGGCATGTCCATGAAGCTGGTCAGCCCACCGGCCACGGCGGCGGCCGATTCGGTGGCGATGTCGCCCTTGTGGGTCAGGCCGGGTTCGCGGAAGTGCACCTGGTCGTCGATCATCCCGGGCAGCAGCCAGCGGCCGGCGGCGTCGACCACCGTATCGCCGTCTTGCGGCTGCAGGCCGGTGCCGATCTGCGCGATGCGGCCGTTTTCGATGCGCAGGTCGCCGTCGAAGATGCGGCCTTCGTTGACCAGGCGGGCGTTGACGATGAGCGTGGAGGGCATTTCAGTGTTTTCCTGGGCATCGGCAGTCAGCGTGCGCGGTGCGCGGCGGCACCTCGTCGATACCACCGGGATGGAAGGGATGGCAGCGCCCCAGCCGGCGCGCGGCCAGCCAGCTGCCGCGCGCGGGCCCATGCGTGGCGATGGCTTGCATGGCGTATTCAGAACAGCTGGGCATGAACCGGCAACGCGGCCCCAGCAGGGGGCTGATGAAGCGCTTGTAGAAGCGCAGCAGGGCAATGAGCAGGTGGGAGATCACCCCCCAATCTTAGAGCAGTTGGCATGAAGGCCGCATTTGTCGCAGGATGGGGTGTTGGCCCCGCCGCACCACGCACGCGGCGGGCCGCCCCGGCGACAGCGCCGGGTCAGGTTCCGAACTGCGCAGGTCGCTCCGCCCAAGCGGGGGAACGGCCACACGCCGCCGCACTCCCCGGCTGAACGGAGTAGGCGGAGTGGTTGCTGCTGCTGGTCGGGTAGGCTATAAAGGCCCGCTTTCCCGGGCCCCGGGGAAACCAAGGAAGAGCGTTTCGTGGCTGCTAAAAAAACTGCAAAGAAGGCCGTCAAGGCCGCCAAGAAAACCGCCAAGCCTGTTGCTAAGAAGTTGGCGGCCAAGTCCGTTGCCAAGAAACCGGCTGCCAAGCCGGCTGGCAAGCCTGCATCCAAACAACCGGCGGCCAGGACGGCACCCGTAAAGAAGGCGGTGGCCAAAAAGGCCCCCGCAAAGGCGCCAGTGAAGAAGGTGGCGGCCAAGCCGGCGCCCAAGCCTGCGTCCAAGACGGCCGTGGCCAAGAAGCCGGTCGCGAAGGCGCCGGTGAAAAAGACCGCGCCCGCCAGCAAGACGGTGGCCAAGAAATCCGTTACCCCGGCGGCCAAGCCCGCGCCGGTGAAAAAAGCGGTTGCCAAGCCTGCCCCGGCCAAGCCGGCAAAGGCCGCCAAGGCGGCCAGCAAGCCGGTGGCAACCAAGCCGGCGGCCAAGCCGGCCGCAGCACCCGTAGTGAAGTCCGCACCGAAGCCGGCTCCGCCGGCGCCGGCCAAGTCTGTCCCGGCCAAGACCGCGGCCAAGCCTGCTCCTGCTCCGGCCCCCGCGCCGAAGCCGGTGGCGGCAGCCCCCGCGCCGAAAGCCCCGCAAAACAAGAATCCCGTGCCCGTTTCGAAATCGCCTGCAAAAACTCCCGTGAAGTCCGAATCCGCCCCCAAGCCCGTGTCGCGTCCGGTCGGCAAGGTCGCCGTTGCCGTGGCCGCGCGCTCGTCCGCCCCGGCCCCGCGCACCAAGGTCAAGGTGGTCGAGTACAAGACCGACGAAGCCACCGGCCGTCCGATCCTGCCCGCCGGCTACAAGCCGAGCGCGGAAGAGGAGTACATGAGCCCCCTGCAGCTGGAGTATTTCCGCCAGCGCCTGCAGAACTGGCGCAATGAACTGGTCGAGGAATCCAAGCAGACCATCGCCAACCTGCAGGAAGAAGTGCGTGACATCGGCGACGAAGCCGAGCGTGCCACCCGCGAGACCGAGAACTCGCTGGAACTGCGTACCCGCGACCGTTACCGCAAGCTGATCGGCAAGATCAACAGCACGCTCAAGCGCCTGGAAGACGGTGACTACGGCTACTGCGTGGACACCGGCGAAGAAATCGGCCTGGACCGCCTCGAAGCGCGTCTGACCGCCGAACGCACCATCGACGCCCAGGAGCGTTGGGAGCACCTGCAGAAGCAGCAGGGCGACTGATCCCGGATCGTTGTTGATGCAATCAAAAAACCCGGCCTAGGCCGGGTTTTTTGTTGCGCGCTCCGCGTTCTCAAAAGCGAAAAGCGAAAAGCGGAGGTCTGCGAGCGTCCCTGTGTTGGGCTGGCGGGGGCAGGTTTGCGGGGGACGCTGCAAGTACGTCCATGTAAGCTCAGTCGCCGCATCCATGCGGCTCATGCCCCCGCAAACCTGCCCCCGCCAACCCTTCGACAGTTTGCTGGTGGCCACGGGAAATCAACGGCAGCGGTCGCGCAATGCGCAGCCCCGTAGAGCCAGGCCATGCCTGGCTGTTCTTGGCGCTTGGCTCTCCTCTGCGCACCAGCCAACTGTCGAAGGGACGGCGGGGGCAGGCATGCGGGGGCATGAGCCGCATGGGTCGGGCGCATGCGCCCGACGGGTTGGGCAGGAGCCCAACCCCGGTCTTGCCGTGTCGCAGGACAGCGCACACGTGCAAGCGGCGACTGAGCCCCCATGGATGGGTTTACGGCGTCCCCCGCATGCCTGCCGCCGCCGGCCCAAGTCAGGGAGACTCGCAGGCCAAGGCCGTTGCCGTTCGCAGTTATTGCAGATCGCGCAGAGCTATTGCAGATCGCGCAGATTCAACCGGCGCAAGGTAGGGTTCTTCCACGCGGTAATCCCCGCCACGCTCAACACCGCGAACCCGCCCAGTACCACCGCCGGCACCAGGCCCAGCAGTTTGGCCATCGTGCCCGCGTAGAACGCGCCCAGCTCGTTGGACGAGCTGATGAAAATGCCGTTGATCGACGACACCCGGCCGCGCATTTCTTCCGGCGTGGCCAGCTGCAGGATCGTCGAGCGGATCACCACCGAGACGCCGTCGAAGGCGCCGTAGAACAGCAGGATTACCGCCGACAGCCAGAAACTGTGCGAGAGCCCGAAGCCGATCACACACAGCCCGAAGCCGGCCACCGCGAACAGCAGTACCCGCCCGGCGTGGCGCTGCAGCGGCCGCCGGGCCAGCCACAGGCCCACGCATACCGAGCCCAGTGCCGGCGCCGCGCGCAGAATGCCCAGTCCTTCCGGCCCGTGGTGCAGGATCTCGTGCAGGAACGCCGGCAGCATCGCCACCACCCCGCCCAGCAGCACCGAGAACATGTCCAGCGCCATCGCCCCGACCATGATCCGGTTGCCCAGCACGAAACGGCCACCCTCGGCGATGCTCTTGAAGATCGGTGCCGCCGGCCCGGTATGCACCGGCTCGGACACCCGCAGCGTCGCCAGGCAGGCCAGCGCGCCCAGCGCCGCCGCCACCGCCACCCCGTACGACAGGCTCTTGCCGCCCCAGGCCACCAGCGCCCCGCCCAGTGCCGGGCCGATCACCATCCCGCCCTGGAACACCACCGAGCCCAGGCCGGCGCCGCGCGCGAACTGGTGGCGCTCCAGCACCCGGGCGAACAGCGCGTTGTAGATCGGCGACAGGAAGGCGCGGACCATGCCGGTCATCGCCACCGCCGCGTAGATTGGCCACACCCCGTTGAAGGGCAGCCAGCCCTTCGCGACGCTGGTCAGCACTACCGCCGTCAGCACCAGACCCGCGCAGGCCACCATGCCCAGCCGGCGGCGGGGCAGGTGGTCCACCAGGTAACCGGCGAACGGCGCCACGCAGAAGAACGGCAGTACCTCCGCCAGCCCGACCAGGCCGAGCGAGAACGGATTGCGGGTGACCTCGTAGATGTGCCAGCCCACCGTGACCGCCACGATCTGGTAGGACAGCATCGCCAGGATGCGGTAGGCCAGCAGCAGCGAAAAGCCGGGGCGCGCGAGCAGCCCCAGCGCGCTTTCGCCGGCCTCGGCAGGGGCGGGCGAACTCACGGCGCCGACTGCGCCTGGGCGGTCTCGCGGATGAACGCCAGCATCGCCGCCACGCCGTTGCTACGCGTGGGCGAGAGATGACGCGACAGCCCGATGTCCTGGATGTAGGTCGGCTCCGTGGCCAGGATCTCGGCCGCCGAACGGCCCGAGTAGACCCGCAGCGCCAGGTAGATCAACCCGGACACGATCGCCGAGTCGCTGATCGCATGGAAGCGCAGTGTATCGGCGTTGCCCTCCGGCACGATCCAGACCATCGACTGGCAGCCCAGCAGCCGGTGCTGCTCGGTCTTCCACTCGTCCGGGAACGCGGGCAGCTTGCGGCCAAGGTCGATCAGGTATTGATAGCGCTCGGACCAGTCGCCGAAGAAGGCGAACTCTTCGGCAATGGCGGTCTGGGCTTCAGCGGCGGTGGGTTCGAGCGGGAACGGCGATGCGGGGGTCATGGGGAATCCGGTTCGGTGTATCAGCGCTTGCGCGACCAGCGTACGCCTTGGGCAGTGTCTTCCAGCACAATGCCCTCGGCCGCCAACTGGTCGCGGATCGCATCGGCACGGGCGAAGTCGCGGGCCTGCTTGGCGGCGGCGCGGGCGTCGATCAATGCCTGGATGGCCGCATCGTCGTCGCTGCCGCCGGCCGTGCCGAACCACGCGGCCGGGTCCTGCTGCAGCAGGCCCAGCGCCAGCCCGGCGCCGAGCAGCGCCGACTTCCAGGCGGGCTTGTCCGCGTCGGCGGCCTTGCGCGCCTCACCGGCAATGCGGGCCAGCTCGGCCAGCGCCTGCGGCGTATTGAGGTCGTCGTTGAGCGTCGCCTCGATCTCGGCCGGAATGACCGCCGTGGCGGTTACATCAGCCAGGTCGCGCAGGGTGCCGTACAAGCGGTCCAGCGTGCGCACCGACTGTTCGATCAGCGCATCGGACCAGTCCAGCGGCTGCCGGTAGTGGGCCGACAGCAGCGCGTAGCGCAGTGCCTCGGGCGCGTGCTGGCGGACCAGGTCGTGGACCCGCTCGATGTTGCCGATCGACTTGCTCATCTTGGCGCCGCCGAAGTTGAGCATGCCGTTGTGCAGCCAGAACCGGGCGAAGGTCTGCCCGCCGTGGGCGCACTCGCTCTGCGCGATCTCGTTTTCGTGGTGCGGGAACTGCAGGTCCACGCCACCGGCATGGATGTCGATGGTCTCGCCCAGGTGGGCGGCGGCCATGGCCGAGCATTCGATGTGCCAGCCCGGCCGGCCGCGGCCCCACGGCGACTCCCAGCCGGGCAGGTCGTCGGTGGAGGGCTTCCACAGCACGAAGTCGCCCGGGTCGCGCTTGTACGGGGCCACCTCCACGCGGGCGCCGGCCAGCATCTCGTCCGGGTCGCGGCGCGAGAGCTTGCCGTAGTCGGCGTAGGAGGCCACCGAGAACAGCGCGTGGCCTTCGGCGGCATAGGCGTGCCCGGCCGCGATCAGCTGCTCGATCATCGTGATGATGTGCGGGATGTGGGCGGTGGCCTCCGGCTCGATGTCCGGCGGCACCACGCCCAGCGCGGCCATGTCTTCACGGTAGGCGGCGGCGAAACGGTCGGTGATGGTCGAAATCGGAACATTCTGCTCGCGCGCGGCCGCGTTGATCTTGTCGTCCACGTCGGTGATGTTGCGGGCGTAGCGCAGGCCGCCGAAACGGCGCCGCAGCAGGTCGGCCAGCACCCCGAACACCACCGGGCCACGGGCGTTGCCGATGTGGACGTAGTTGTAGACCGTGGGGCCGCAGACATACAGGGTCGGACAGGTCGGATCGAGCGGGGTGAACGGTTCGAGCTGGCGTGTCAGGTTGTTGTGCAGGCGCAGGGTCATGGGGGCGTAGGGCCGGGCGGAGTAGGGGCAAGCCCTCGATTTTAGATCACATCGGCCGCCAGCGCTGGCCTTTGGCCGGTCCTGGCCGGTCCGCGATTGCGCCCCCGGGCGCGGCGTCGGTCGCAAACGACACGCCCCGGTATGGGCAGATGCGTCGCGGAAGGGTAATGTTCAGCCCCTTGTGCCGCGCACTGCCTACACTATCCGCCTTGTCCTCTTTCCTGTTGCCAATGAAACCCGCCTCGTTGCTGACGCTGACCTGCCTGTTGGGAAGTACCGCCTTCATGGCGTGCGCCCAGGAAAGCGAGGTCCGTAACCGGGTGGTGATCGTGGAGAACGTCAAGTTCGACTACGCGCAGGTGCTCAACGTCGAACCGGTGTTCCAGACCCTGCGGGCCACCCGCACCGAGGAGCACTGCGAGCCGGTCTCGACCCGGACCCTGGCCCCGGTGAACGTCACCGGCGAGGAACCGCAGGAAGAGAAAGGCCGATTCGGCCGCTTCATGGATTCGGTGCGCTCCATCTTCAAGCGTGAAGACGGGTTGAACGAGGACGGCACCCCGCTGGTGGAGGCCCCGGCCGCCAACAGCAACAATGGCCCGCTGCTGACCCGCGACTGCCGCATCATCCCGGTCGGCCGCGAGTTCCGCCGGCCCATCGCCTACGACGTGGACTACGTCTACAAGGGCACCAAGTACCGTTCGCGGCTGCCGGACGACCCGGGCAACCGGCTCAAGATCCGCGTCTCCATCACCCCCTGGGTGGGCGCGGAGCCCGGCAGCGCCGCAAATCCCTAGTTGCGCCCACCGGCCTCACATGCAAAGATTGGCGGCCATGAAACTCACCGACTTCCAGCACGACACCAGCGCCGCCCGTATGGCTACGGGCATGACGTCGCGTGCCCGCCGACCGGAACCCCACATTTTCGCTGGGTAACCGGAGCTTCGTGCTGTCTGTTCGGAAAACCCAGCCCCCGCGCTGGGTTTTTTCGTTTCTACGTTTTGAAAAGTTGCATTTGTACCCTTTCTTCCATTGAAACCCGCCTCAAAGGATCGATCGATGTCCCTGAAGCACTTCCTGAACACCCAGGACTGGAGCCGTACCGACCTGGATGCCCTGCTGACCCAGGCCGCGCTGTTCAAGCGCAACAAGCTGGGCGACGAGCTCAAGGGCAAGTCCATTGCCCTGGTGTTCTTCAACCCGTCCATGCGCACCCGCACCAGCTTCGAGCTGGGCGCCTTCCAGCTGGGTGGGCACGCGATCGTGCTGCAGCCGGGCAAGGACGCGTGGCCGATCGAGTTCAACCTGGGCACCGTGATGGACGGCGACACCGAAGAGCACGTGGCCGAAGTGGCCAAGGTGCTGGGCCGCTACGTCGATCTGATCGGCGTGCGCGCGTTCCCGAAGTTCATCGACTGGGCGCAGGACCGCGAGGACATCGTGCTCAAGGCGTTCGCCAAGTACTCGCCGGTGCCGGTGATCAACATGGAAACCATCACCCACCCGTGCCAGGAACTGGCCCACGTGATGGCGCTGCAGGAGCACTTCGGCACCCAGGACCTGCGTGGCAAGAAGTACGTGCTGACCTGGACCTACCACCCCAAGCCGCTCAACACCGCCGTGGCCAACTCGGCGCTGACCATCGCCACCCGCATGGGCATGGACGTGACCCTGCTGTGCCCGACCGCCGACTACATCCTGGACGACCGCTACATGGGCTGGGCCGAGCAGAACGTCGCCGAGAGCGGCGGTTCGCTGAAGATCAGCCATGACATCGCCAGTGCGTATTCCGGTGCGGATGTGGTCTACGCCAAGAGCTGGGGCGCGCTGCCGTTCTTCGGCAACTGGGAACCGGAAAAGCCCATCCGCGACCAGTACAAGCACTTCATTGTTGACGAGGCCAAGATGGCCATGACCAACAACGGCGTGTTCAGCCACTGCCTGCCGCTGCGCCGCAACGTCAAGGCAACCGACGGCGTCATGGATTCCGCACAATGCATTGCGATCAACGAGGCGGAAAACCGCCTGCACGTGCAGAAGGCGATCATGTCGGCGTTGGCCGGACGCTGATTGAAACCGCCGGCACGACCGGCGGTGCCGAACGAAACGCAGCCACGCATGGCGTGGCTCTACGCGCCATTTAAACCGTATCGCCATTACCGCCCCCCAATTCGGACCCTTACCCCCATGAGCAAGAAAGACATCGTCCTGGCCTTCTCCGGCGGACTCGACACCAGCTTCTGCGTGCCTTACCTGCAGGAGCGCGGCTACAACGTGCACACCGTGTTCGCCGACACCGGCGGCGTGGATGACGAAGAGCGCGATTTCATCGAAAAGCGCGCCGCCGAACTGGGCGTGACCAGCCACGTCACCGTCGACGGTGGCCCGGCCATCTGGAGCGGCTTCGTCAAGCCGTTCGTGTGGGCCGGCGAAGGCTACCAGGGGCAGTATCCGCTGCTGGTGTCGGACCGCTACCTGATCGTCGATGCCGCGCTCAAGCGCGCCGCCGAACTGGGCACCAACATCATTGCCCACGGCTGCACCGGCATGGGCAACGACCAGGTCCGCTTCGACCTGGCCGTGAAGGCGCTGGGCGACTACCAGATCGTCGCGCCGATCCGTGAAATCCAGAAGGAACACACCCAGACCCGCGCCTACGAGCAGAAGTACCTCGAAGAGCGCGGCTTCGGCGTGCGCGCCAAGCAGCAGGCCTACACCATCAACGAGAACCTGCTCGGCCTGACCATGTCCGGCGGCGAGATCGACCGTTGGGAAGCACCGGGCGAGGGTGCCCGTGGCTGGTGCGCACCGCGCAGCGAATGGCCGGCCGAGGCGCTGACTGTGACCCTGAAGTTCGTCGAAGGCGAAGCCGTTGAACTGGACGGCAAGGCACTGCCGGGCGAGCAGATCCTGGCCAAACTCAACAAGCTGTTCGCGCCGTACGGCGTGGGCCGTGGCGTGTACACCGGCGACACCGTGATCGGCCTGAAGGGCCGCATCGTGTTCGAGGCGCCGGGCCTGGTCTCGCTGCTGGCCGCGCACCGCGCGCTGGAAGACGCCGTGCTGACCAAGCAGCAGAACCGCTTCAAGCCGGACGTGGCGCGCAAGTGGGTGGAGCTGGTGTACGAAGGCTTCTACCACGACCCGCTCAAGACCGACATCGAGGCCTTCCTGAAGTCCTCGCAGAGCAAGGTCAACGGCGAAGTCGTGCTGGAAACCCGTGGCGGTCGCGTCGATGCCGTGGCGGTGAAGTCGCCGCACCTGCTCAACACCAAGGGTGCCACGTACGCGCAGTCGGCCGATTGGGGCGTTGAAGAAGCCGAAGGCTTCATCAAGCTGTTCGGCATGAGCAGCACCCTGTACGCGCAGGTGAATCGCTGAGGCGATTCACGTAGAGCCGGGCTCTGCCCGGCTTTGTGACACCGGGCTCTGCCCGGCTGCATTTCGTGGTCGCCGGGCAGAGCCCGGCGCTACGCACACGTCGTTCCGAAGGATTTTTGAAACATGCTTGAACAGACCCTCAACCACCTGCAGGCGCTGGTGTCCTTCGACACCCGCAACCCGCCGCGTGCGATCACCACCGGTGGCATCTTTGACTACCTGCGCGCGAACCTGCCCGGGTTCAACGTGGAGGTCATCGACCACGGCGACGGCGCGGTCAGCCTGTATGCGGTGCGCGGCACGCCGCGCTATCTGTTCAACGTGCACCTGGACACCGTGCCCGATTCCCCGCATTGGAGCGCCGACCCGCATGCGATGCGGCGCACCGACGACCGGGTGATCGGGCTCGGCGTGTGCGACATCAAGGGCGCGGCCGCCGCACTGGTGGCCGCGGCCAATGCCAGCGATGGCGATGCCGCGTTCCTGTTCTCCAGCGACGAAGAAGCCAACGACCCGCGTTGCATCGCCGCGTTCCTCGCCCGTGGCATTCCGTATGAAGCCGTGCTGGTGGCGGAACCGACCATGAGCGAAGCGGTGCTCGCGCATCGCGGCATCAGCTCGGTGCTGATGAATTTCGCCGGCCGCGCCGGGCATGCCTCGGGCAAGCAGGATGCGGCCGCCAGCGCATTGCACCAGGCCATGCGCTGGGGCAACCGCGCGCTGGACCACGTGGAATCGCTCGCACATGCCCGCTTCGGTGGGTTGACCGGGCTGCGTTTCAACATCGGGCGCGTGGAAGGCGGCATCAAGGCCAACATGATCGCCCCGGCCGCCGAGCTGCGCTTCGGCTTCCGCCCGCTGCCGTCGATGGACATCGACGCGCTGCTGGCCACCTTCGCCGGCTTCGCCGAACCGGAAGCGGCCGTGTTCACCGAAACCTTCCGTGGGCCCAGCCTGCCGGCCGGCGACATCGCCGAGGCGGAAAACCGCCGCCTGCTGGCACGCGACGTGGCCGACGCGCTGGACCTGCCGATCGGCAACGCCGTGGACTTCTGGACCGAAGCCTCGCTGTTCTCGGCCGGTGGCTACACCACCCTGGTGTACGGCCCGGGCGACATCGCCCAGGCCCACACCGCAGATGAGTTCGTGACGCTGGAGCAGCTGCAGCGTTACACCGACGCCGTGCACCGCATCATCAGCGCCGGCGCCTGACCGAATGACGCCGTCGTGGCCCACCACTGACGGACCTCCCATCGCGGCCACGGCCGCCTGTGACGATATCGAAATGTCTCCTGCCCTCCAGCCCCACCGCCAGACCCGTCAGACCATCGTGCGCCTGCTTTCCAGCATGGCCAGCGCGAAGGAGATCAGCCAGTACCTCAAGCGTTTCTCGCAGGTGGACGCCAAGCGCTTCGCCGTGGTCAAGGTCGGCGGCGCCGTGCTGCGCGATGACCTCGACGCACTGACGTCGTCGCTGTCGTTCCTGCAGGAAGTCGGGCTCACCCCGATCGTGCTGCACGGCGCCGGCCCGCAGCTGGACGCGGAACTGTCGGCGGCCGGCATCGTCAAGGAAACCGTCAACGGCCTGCGCGTGACCTCGCCGGAAGGCCTGGCGATCGTGCGCCGGGTGTTCCAGGCCTCCAACCTGCAGCTGGTGGAAGCACTGCAGCAGAACGGCGCACGCGCCACCTCCATTACCGGCGGCGTGTTCGAGGCCGAGTATCTGGACCAGGCCACCTACGGTCTGGTCGGCGAGGTGAAGAAGGTCAACCTGGCCCCGATCGAAGCCAGCCTGCGCGCCGGCTCCATTCCGGTCATCACCAGCCTGGGCGAGACGCGTTGCGGCCAGATCCTCAACGTCAATGCCGATTTCGCTGCCAACGAACTGGTGCAGGAACTGCAGCCGTACAAGATCATCTTCCTCACCGGCACCGGCGGCCTGCTCGACGAAGAAGGCACGGTGATCGATTCGATCAACCTGTCCACCGAATACGACCAGCTCATGCAGCAGCCGTGGATCCACGGCGGCATGCGGGTCAAGATCGAACAGATCAAGGCCCTGCTGGACCGGTTGCCGCTGGAGTCGTCGGTGTCGATCACCCGGCCGGCCGATCTGGCCAAGGAACTGTTCACCCACAAGGGCTCGGGCACGCTGGTGCGCAAGGGCGAGAAGGTGCTGCGCGCCACCTCGTGGGACGAGCTGGACCTGCCGCGCCTGAAGCAGCTGATCGAATCCAGCTTCGGCCGCACCCTGGTGGCCAATTACTTCGACAAGACCCGCCTGCTGCGCGCCTACGTCAGCGAGAACTACCGTGCCGCGGTGATCCTCACTGACGAGGCCGAGGGCGTGTACCTGGACAAGTTCGCCGTGCTCGACGACGCGCAGGGCGAGGGCCTGGGCCGCGCGGTGTGGAACGTGATGCTGGACGAAACCCCGCAGCTGTTCTGGCGTTCGCGCCACGGCAACCCGATCAACCACTTCTACTACGCCGAATCCGATGGCTGCTACAAGCAGGACCATTGGAAGGTGTTCTGGTTCGGCGCCGATGGCTTCGACCGCATCCGCACCTACGTGGACCATTGCGCCATGCGCACCCCGAGCCTGGAGGGCTGACCCCGATGAATCATGCCGACTGGACCAAGGTCCCCACGCTGGACGGCCGGCATGCACGGCTGGAGCCGCTGCAGATGGGACATATCGACGGCCTGCGCGGCGCGCTGGGCGACGGTGCGCTGTCCGAGCTGTGGTACGCGCAGGTGCCCAGTGCCAAGACCATGACCGCCTACGTGCAGGACGCGCTGAAGGACAAGGCAGCCGGCAAGGTGCTGCCGTTCGCCGTGCTCGATGCGGACGGCAACGTGGTGGGCAGCACCCGCTACTACGCGCTGGAAGAAGAGATTCCGCGCCTGAGCATCGGCTATACCTGGTATGGCCCCTCGGCACAGCGCACGGGCGTTAACACCGAAGCCAAACTGATGCTGCTCACCCACGCCTTCGAGCGCTTGAACTGCATCAGCGTGGCGTTTGAAACCAGCTCGCACAACGCCGCCTCGCGCGCGGCCATCGCCCGCCTTGGGGCCACCCAGGAAGGCGTGCTGCGCAACCACAAGCGCCACCCCGACGGCAGCCCGCGCGACACGGTTGTCTTCTCCATCATCGATTCGGAATGGCAGGACGTAAAGCGCGGCCTGCAGGAACGTTTGGACGCACACGCATGAGTACTTCCAAGACACTATTCACCGTCGGCATCGTCGGTGCCCGCGGCCATACCGGTGCCGAGCTGATCAAGCTGATCGCCGCGCACCCGCAGCTGTCGCTGGGCTTCGTGTCCTCGCGCGAGCTGGCGGGGCAGCGTGTGGCTGACCACTATCCCGATGTCACCGGCGATATCGCGTTCGAAAACCTGGATGCCGACGCTGTCGCCGCCAAAGGCGTGGACGCAGTGATCCTGGCGCTGCCCAACAACCTGTCGGCGCCGTTCGTGACCGCGCTGGACGCCGCGCGCCCGGACACCGTGATCGTGGATCTGTCCGCCGACCACCGCTTCGAGTGCAGCTGGTACTACGGCCTGCCGGAACTGACCCGGGGCGATTACACCGGCCAGAAGCACATCAGCAACCCGGGCTGCTATGCCACCGCGATGCAGCTGGCCATCAGCCCGCTGCTGGACCAGCTGGCTGGCCCGCCGCAGTGCTTCGGCGTGTCCGGCTACTCCGGTGCGGGCACCAGCCCGTCGGACAAGAACAACCCCGAACTGCTGCGCGACAACCTCATGCCGTATGCGCTCACCAACCACGTGCACGAGCGTGAAGTGACCGCGCACCTGCGCGTGCCGGTGGAGTTCATGCCGCACGTGGCCCCGCATTTCCGTGGCATCACCATGACCGTGAACCTGTGGCTGCAGCAGCCACTCAGCCGCGAGCAGATCGTGGACGCCTACCGCCGCTTCTACGCCAATGAGCCGCTGATCGAGATCCTCGACGAAGCTCCGTGGGTGAGCCGCATCGCCGGCCGCCATGGCGTGCAGATCGGCGGCTTCGACGTGGCCCCGGGCGGCAAGCGCGTGGTGGTCGTGGCGACCCTGGACAACCTGCTCAAGGGCGCGGCCACCCAGGCCATGCAGAACCTCAACCTGGCCCTGGGCCTGGACGAACTGACCTCGATTCCGCATTGATTGGAGCAAGACATGGCAGACCTTCTTTGGCAGAAGCCCGGCGTGGCGGTAGACGCCAAGATCCAGACCTTCCTGGCCGGCGATGACGTCATCCTGGACCGCGAATTCTTCCTCTACGACGTTGCCGCCAGCAAGGCGCATGCGCAGGGCCTGGAGAACATCGGCATCCTCGACGCCGCCGAACGCACCGACCTGCAACGCGAGCTGGACGTGCTGGCCGAGGATTTCCGCAGCGGCGCCTTCGTGCTCGACGAGCGCTTCGAGGATTGCCATTCGGCGATCGAAGCGCGCCTGACCGAGCGCCTTGGCGATGCCGGCCGCAAGATCCACACCGGCCGCAGCCGCAACGACCAGATCCTGGTGGCCACGCGCCTGTGGCTGAAGGACAAGCTGCTGCGCGTGGGCGAACTGAGCCGCGAAATCGCCAAGGTCGCGCTCGACCGTGCCGAGGCCGAGAAGGACCTGCCGGTGCCGGGCTACACCCACATCCAGCGCGCCGTGGTGTCCTCGGCGGGCATGTGGTGGGCCGGCTGGGCCGAGGCCTTCATCGACAACGCCACCCGCGCCCACGACACCTACGCGCTGGTCGATGCCAACCCGCTGGGCACCGCCGCCGGCTATGGCGTGAACCTGCCGTTGGACCGTGCGCACACCACCCACGCGCTGGGCTTCGCGCGCATGCAGATCTCGCCCATCTACGCACAGCTGTCGCGCGGCAAGTTCGAGCTGGCCGCGCTGGAAGCACTGGGTGGCGCCACCCTCGACCTGCGCCGCCTGGCATGGGACCTGTCGCTGTTCACCAGCGGCGAGTACAGCTTCGTCGCGCTGCCGGCGCAGTACACCACCGGCAGCTCGATCATGCCGAACAAGCGCAACCCGGACGTCATCGAACTCATGCGCGCCACCCACGCCAGCGTGGCCGCCGCGCGTACCGAGATCGAGCAGCTGCTGTCGCTGCCGTCGGGCTACCACCGCGACCTGCAGGGCAGCAAGGGCGCCATCTTCCACGGCTTCGGCCGTGGCCTGGCCGCGCTGGAACTGCTGCCGGCGCTGCTGGCCAACCTGGAGTGGCGCGAAGACAAGCTGCGCGCCGCCATCGACTCGGGCATGTACGCCACCGACGTGGCCGTGGAAGCGGCCGTGGCCGGCGTGCCGTTCCGCGAAGCCTACAAGGCGGCAGCGGCGGCGTCGGACACCGCCGGGCAGGGGCGTACCCCCGAAGGCAGCCTGGCCGCGCGCGTGTCGCCCGGCGCGGCGGCTGACCTGCGCCTGGACGAACTGCGCACCCGTTGGGCGGCGCTACTCCCATGAAAATCTGCTTTCTGGTCCTGGTGACCCGCACCCCCGATTTCCGCGACGACGTCGGCGCCGAACACGTCCGCTTCCTTGATGAGGTCCGCGCGCGCGATCAACTGCTCATCACCGGCGGCTTCACCGACAAGACCGGCGGTGCGTATGTGCTGCACAACGTCGCTGACCGCGCCGCCGCGCAGGCCATCGTCGATGCCGACCCGCTGCTGGTGAAGGGCAGCGCCACCGCCACCGTGCACGAGTGGTCCACCCGCTGAGGCAACGCCTGCAATGAGCCAGACCCGCGTGCAGTCCCCGTTCCCCGAACAGCCCCTGCCCAGCTGGAAGCGTGCCGTGCTCAAGGTCGGCAGCAGCCTGCTGGCGGCCGACGGCGGCGGGCTCTCGCCGCGGCATGCGCTTGGCCTGGCCCAGTTCGTGTCCGCGCACGTGCTGGCCGGCCGCGAGGTGGTGATCGTGTCGTCCGGCGCGGTGGCGGCGGGCCGCGCGATCGTGCCGCGCGCGCTGGAAGCCGGCGCCGCCATGGCAGCGCGCCAGGCGTTGGCCGCGCTCGGCCAGGCGCAGTTGATCGGCCTGTGGCAGCGCTTCTTCGAGCGCCCGGTCGCCCAGGTACTGCTCACCCACGACGACCTGCGCAACCGCCGCCGCTATCTCAACGCGCGCGCCACCCTCAATGAACTGTTGCGGCTGGGCGCGCTGCCGGTGGTGAACGAGAACGACACCGTTTCGGTGGACGAGCTCAAGCTGGGCGACAACGACAACCTGGCGGCCACCGTCGCGGCGTTGATCGATGCGGACATCCTGTTCATCGCCACCGACATCGATGGCCTGTACAGCGCCGATCCGCGTCGCGACCCGCAGGCGCTGCCGATCCATGACGTGCCCGAACTGACAACCGAGGTGCTGGCAATGGCCGGCGGCGCGGGCAGCGGGGCGGGGACCGGTGGCATGCACACCAAGCTGGAGGCGGCGGCGAAGGCGGGACGTGTGGGTATCGATACCTGCCTGTTCAATGGCCGCGATGCCGAAGTGGTACGTGCGCTGGCGCAGGGGCGTCTGTTCGGCACCCGCATCCATGCCGGGCAGAGCCGCGATGCCGCGCGCAAGTATTGGCTGCGGCATGCGCCGCTGGAGGCCGGGGCGATCATTGTCGACGACGGCGCTGCGGCTGCGCTGCGTGACAAGGGCGCGTCGTTGCTGCCGGGTGGTGTTACCGCGGCTGAGGGCGACTTCCGCCGGGGTGACATGGTGCAGGTGCGGTTGCGCACCGCCGGCGGTGACGTGACCCTGGCGCGGGGGGTAAGCCAGTATTCGGCGAGTGATATCCGCCGGGTGGCCGGGCGGCATTCGCGCGACATCGAGGGCGTGTTGGGCTACAACTACGGTGGCAATGTGATTCACCGGGATGATCTGGTGCTGGTCTGATGGCGTCCATGTCCATCGGGTGTCGCGGTACGCGTACAACCCGGTAGAGCCACCCCGCGCCGCATGACCAGCGGGCGCCTGTCCGATGAACGCATCGCCATGCGCCATGATCCATCCGCCGGAAATGGGGCACAGCTGTATGGGTGGCTGAGATTCCCGGCACGTTCGGAACCCGTAGAGCCACCCCATGGGTGGCTGAGATTCCCGGCACGTTCGGAACCACGCAGCCACCCATGGGGTGGCTCTACACCGCACCAAACGAGGACGTTGAAATGGTTGCCAGCCCCACTCTTGATATCCGCACGCAGGCGCTCGCCTGCCGCGACGCCGCGCAGGTGCTGGCGCAGCTTTCCTCCGCCGCGAAAGCCGCACTGCTGCACGCCATGGCCGATGCATTGGACGCCGATACTAACGCCATCCTCGCCGCCAACGCGCGTGACCTCGCCGCCGCCGAAACCAAGGGCGTCGGCAGCGCCATGCTCGACCGCCTCGCCCTCAACCCGGCGCGTCTGTCCGGCGTCGGCGCGGCCCTGCGCGAAGTGGCCGCACTGCCGGACCCGGTCGGCATGGTCACCCGCGACGACACCCGCCCCAACGGCATCCGCGTGCAGAAGGTGCGCGTGCCGCTCGGCGTGATCGCGATGATCTACGAGGCACGCCCGAACGTGACCGCCGACGCCGCAGCGCTGTGCATCAAGGCCGGCAACGGCGTGATCCTTCGCGGTGGCTCCGAGGCCATCCACTCCAACACCGCCATCGCCGCCTCCCTCAAGCGCGCGCTGCGCGAGGCCGGCGTGCCCGATGCCGCGCTTACCCTGGTCGAAGACCTGCGCCGGGAGACCATGCTGGCGCTGCTGCAGCTCAATGACCTGATCGACTTGGCCATTCCGCGCGGCGGGGAAGGGCTGATCCGCTTCGTGGCCGAACATGCACGCGTGCCCGTGATCAAGCACTACAAGGGCGTGTGCCACCTGTACGTGGACCGCGCCGCCGACCAGGCCAAGGCGGTGGCGCTGCTGGTGGACGGCAAGTGCAGCCGGCCCTCGGCCTGCAATTCGCTGGAAACGCTGCTGGTGCATGCCGATGTGGCGGCGGAGTTCCTGCCGCAGGCTGCGGCGGCGCTGCGCGCGCGTGGTGTGGAAATTCGCGCTGACGCACGCGCGCGGCAGTGGCTGCCCGAGGCGGTGCTGGCCACGGAAGAAGATTTCGCAGCCGAATATCTGGACCTGATCATCGCCGTGCGCGTGGTGGATGACCTGACGCAGGCGCTGGCGCATATCCAGCGGTACAGCTCCGATCACACCGAAGTGATCGTCACCGAAGACAGCGCGGCAGCCGAGCGCTTCGTGCAGGCGCTGCGTTCGGCGGTAGTGATGGTCAACGCCTCGTCGCGGTTCTCCGACGGCGGCGAACTGGGTCTGGGCGCGGAGATCGGCATCTCCACCACCCGCCTGCATGCGTACGGCCCGATGGGATTGGAGGCGCTGACGGTGGAGCGGTTCGTGGTGCGCGGGGAAGGGCAGGTGCGGGCCTGACGGCACCGCACCTGCATGACGCGTAGAGCCACCCCATGGGTGGCTGTGCGCTGCCTGATCCGTAGAGGCCCCCCCAGGGGGGGGGGGGGGGGGGGGGGGGGGGCGGCCCCCCCAGGGGGGGGGGGGCGGGTGGGGGGGCGCCCCGGGGGGGGGCCCCGCCCGCCATGGCGTTGGACCCAACCCCCCCCCCCCCCGGCCCGGGGTAAC
>NZ_JBLZQD010000012.1:30451-125873 GCF_049199305.1 Stenotrophomonas sp. PD6
GGTGCCTGATCCGTAGAGCCACCCCATGGGTGGCTGCGCGGTGCCGCCGGAGAACAGCCACCCATGGGGTGGCTCTACGGCAAGGCAGATAACTACCGCACCGTGTACTCGATCCGCCGGTTCTTCGCTCGCCCTGCTTCGGTACCGTTGTCGGCCAATGACTGGTTCGACCCGAACCCACGCGCCACCAACCGGTCGGCCGGCACGCCTGCGGCCACCAACGCGGCCACCACGGCCTGCGCACGCTGTTCGCTCAACGCCTGGTTGCCTGCCGCGTTGCCTTGGCTGTCGGTATGCCCGCCCACCTCGACCTTGGTGCCGGCCGGTGCGCCTTCGATCGCCTCGGCCGCCTTGCCGATGACGGCCTGGCTGCTGCGGGTCAACCGGGCCGAGCCGGTCTCGAAGTTCACCGTGGTGAGGTTCAACGCCGCGGTCAGATCGCTCGCCGTGTAGCCGCCCTTGAGCTTGTTGATGGCTTCCACGCCGCGATCAAACCCGCCCTGCACGTCGACATTGGCCAGCTGTTGCTGGAACAGACCGCTGATCGAGGCGCGTTCGGCATCGGGCAGGGCGGAGCTGTCCAGGTCCACCTTGTCGCCGGTGAACGCGAACTTCAATCCGTTCGCCTTCAGATTCGGCAGCATGCCCTTGAGCTTGTCCAGCCAGCCGGCTGGCCGCACGTTGGCATCCACGTTGATCTGCCCCGATACATTGTTGCTGCCGAAGGTCGCGCCCAATCCCTCCAGCAACGAGAACTTCTCCGCCGCCGTTGCCAGTGTGCCGGCCACGGCGATCTTGCCGCCGTCATTCTTGAACGAGAAGCGCGGCTCGGCACTGGCCTTCGCCGTGCCGGCGGTTGGCGTGGCCGGCGTGGTGGTGCTTTCGGTAGTGCGCGGCGGAAGGGTGGTCTTGTTGCGCATGGTCCAGCCGCAGTAGGCCAATGCCAGCAGCGCGAGGATGGGCAACAGCCAGCGCCAGAGCCGGAATGGCCGCTTTGCGCCGGTCTTGCCGCCCCCCATCAGGCCGGCGAGGCTGGCCGGCAGCGCTGTGGGCATGACCCCGCCGGCAGTGATGGCGCGCATCAGGATGGGCACCGCGGTGGCCAGCAGGGTGGGCACCATGGCACTGGATGAGCCGGACTTGTCCGCGATTTCCTGGACGGCCTGATTACCGAGCGCGCTGCGCATCTGGCCCGCATCGATGGTGCGCATGTTGGGCTGGCCTGACAGCCAGGAATCGAAGATATCGCCGAGGCCGGCGTTCTTGAACTTGTCGCGGAAGCCGGCGATGCCGCCGGGTTGTTTGAAGATGTAATCGGCCACTACGCCCAGAAAGGCCTGTGCGTTTTTCCCAAGGCCGGTTGCCCGGGCGACTTCGTCGACCAGCGTCTTGATAGACAACATGATGAATCCCCTCACAGTTAAGTGCGGGATGTCTCCGAGGCGGAATCTACGCCTTGGCGGGGTCAGGGATGTGAAGATGTCTACACATGGGGAGCGGTGCCAATCCCCCGGTAGAGCCACCCCATGGGTGGCTGCGCGTTGCCCGCCGAAGCCCAGCCACCCATGGGGTGGCTCTACGCGCGGGTCAACCGATCAACCCGTGAGAACCTGCTCCGTCAACCCAACCGGCCGGGCCTGGTCGTCCATATGCAGCGTCACCGACTTGCCCTGCGCCAGCTGCGCGGCCAGCGCCGGGCTGGCGCCCAGGTTGCGCGCGATCTCGTCGAGCGACACATCCTCGCGCGGGTTGCGGCGTTCCTTGCCGGCAAACCGCAGCCGGTTGTATTCGGCCCACGCGATCAGCAGCACCGAACAGCAGACCAGCATCACCGGCAGCGCAATGACAATGAACGGATCAACCGACTGCTTGTACTCGTACAGCTGCAGGAACGCCAGCTTGCCGCCGAAGAACCACGACAGCGCGGTCACCAGCGGCGCCCACAGGTAGAAGTAGAAGCCCCAGAAGGCAATGGTCACAAACCCCCACGCAGTCCGCTGCAGCCGTGGCTGCTGGCGCGATTTGCGGATCAGGCGTGAGTCGTAACGGCGGGTCGGCTTGTTGGCGTTCATCGTATACCCCGGTCAGGACTGACCCAGATCGCCCGCTTGCCCCGGCGCTTGAGCAGCGTCTTGGGCAGGGCCACCAGGGTCGTGAACAGACTGATGAGCCAGTACGCCATCGGGTACCAGATCACCCAGAAGTAATTACGTCCAATATGCGTTTCGTAACGGCGGTCGATGATCAGGCTGCTGGCGAACTGCAGCAGGCACACCAGCGCCAGAATCACGCCATGCCACTGCGGCAGCAGCGTGGCGATATACAGCTCCGACGGCAGCGGGATGAACTTGCCCAGTGCCCACAGCACGATGATGGTCAGCATCGTGTACGCCCAGAACACACTCAGGATGTATTCCAGCAGCACGCCCCACATGCGCCGCTTGCGCCAGTCGAACAGCGAACGGCCATGCCGCAGCAGCACCTCCACGCCGCCCTGGGCCCAGCGCAGGCGCTGCTTCCACAGGCCACGCAGGGTTTCGGGCATCAGGATGAAGCACAGCGCATTGGGCTCGTAGCGGATGTCCCAATGGTCCAGCTGCAGGCGCCAGCTGATGTCGATGTCTTCGGTGATCATGTCATCGGCCCAATAGCCGATGCGGTGCAGCGCCGTGCGACGGAAGCCGGCAATCACCCCGGAAATGGTGAAGATGCGTCCGTACACGCGCTGCGCGCGCTTGATCATGCCGATGATCGAAGAGAACTCGGCCACCTGCAGCCGGCCCAGCAGCGTGGAGCGGTTGCGGATGCGCGGGTTGCCGGTCACCGCGCCCACGCGCGGGCCGGAGGTGAGGTGCCACACCATCCAGTGGGTGGCGTGCTCTTCCAGCATCGCGTCGCCGTCGATACAGACCAGGTATTCCGAACGCGCCGCCAACGCGCCCATGCGCAGCGCATTGGCCTTGCCCAGGTTGCGGTCCAGGTGCACCACGCGCAGCCGCGGGTGCAGCGCCGCCAGCGCATCCAGGCGCGCGCCGGTGTCGTCGCGGCTGCCATCGTTGATGGCGATCACCTCGAAGTCCGGGTACTTCTGCGCCAGTGCCGCGCCCAGCGTGTCGTCCAGGTTGTCCGCCTCGTTGTGGCAGGGAATCAGGATCGAGGCGAACGGGTAGTGCGTCATCGGCGGCGGGTCGTCGCGCAGGCGCGCCTTGCGCTCGCGGCGGAAGAAGTAATACAGCCCGCCGGACATCCAGAAGAACGCCATCACCATCGGGTAGAAGAAGGCGAACTGGAACAGCAGGTAGAGGAACGGATGCATGGCGGCCTCACTTTTCCTCGTAAGGGAAGGTGCGTGCCGACATCGCTGCGCGCGCATCGTAGGTGGAGGGCTTGCCGGCGATGAAGTCGTCGGGGTACCAGGCGAAATGGCGCACGCCCTGCGCCTGCAGGCGGCGGATCTGCGCGCGCAGGCGTTGCCCGGAAATCGGGGTCTGCGTGCGCCAGTCCACCGTCTGCAGCTCGAACATCGTCTGCGACAGCTCCGGGTCGTGCGCGCGCACCGCCACCACCAGCCGGTCGAGCCACTTCTCCGGGTTGCGGCTGCCTTCCATCCACGGCATCGCCATCAGCGCGGTGTGGTCGTAGGCCTTGTTGAACAGGTCCAGGCGCTGGGCGAACCAGCTGGCGCTCTGCGGCTGCAGCACCGGCTGCGCGTAAAGATTGCGCACCGTGGCCAGCTTCGGGCGCCAGCGCTGCGCGGCATTGCGCAGTTCCAGCGTGAAGTCGATCAGCGCCTGGGTGCGCGCGCCGTCGTCGCCTTCCTGCGGCAGGTTGGCCAGTTCGGTGTCGCGCAGGTACGCATCGTCATGGAACAGCAGCCCCTCGAAGTACGAGTTGATCGCCAGGTCTTCGTAGATGTCGTCGATGATGTGACGCACCTTGGGGTTGGTGAAATCGAGGCGGAAGATGCCGTCCTTCTCCGGGCTCTCGATGGCCAGCGCCTTGCGGATGGCCGGGTCCTTCAGCTCATAGCCCAGCACCGGCAGCCATGCGTACACCTTCACCCCGGCGCGGGTCTTGAGCTGCCACGCCACGCGGTTGAACAGGTCCGCGCGCATCGGCAGGTGGCGGTTGGGGAAGTACAGCGCATCGGCCGAGCCATTGCCGTCCGGGTCGGCGAAGGCCTGCAGGAACACGTGGGTGGGGCCGATCTTCTTGACCCGGTCGATCAGCGCGTCCAGGTTCTTGGCCTGCTGCGCCGGGTTGGCGTCGTACACCGCGTCCAGGTCGATCTGCAGGGCCCGCATGCCGTCGCGCTCCACGTCGCGGCGCAGCTCGTAGGCCAGCTGGGTCACCGGCGGGTTGCCGGTCACCAGCAGGCGCGCCAGCCCGTGCAGGTCGCGCGTCACCGGCGTGCTGCGGCCTTCCAGGTCGAACGAGACCGGCATGCCCAGCTCTTCGGCAATGCGGTTGCTCAGCGAGTTGTAGGCCGCATACGGCCACACGATGGCCTTCGGGCTCACGCCCACATTGTCCTGCAGACGCTTCACGCTCAGCGCCAGGTCGGCGCGGAGCCGGGCCTCGTACTGCGCGGCGGTTTCGTACTGCTTCGTTACCGGGTCGTAGGTGCGGGTGATCACCGCCGGGGTCGAATTGCCCTGCGGGTTGGACTGCACGCCGTGGTGCTGGTTGTCGGTGTGGCTGGCCAGTTCGACCAGGCCACTGCGCTGCATTTCGCGCAGCTGTTCCCAGGTGAGGAAGTCGTCGCGGGTGAACGGGCGGTAGCCGTAATCGATCTTGCGATCGGCCGGCATGTCCACATAATCGGTGATCACCGCCACCAGGGCAGGGTAGTTGTAGGCGCGCAGCAGCGGGAACACCTTGGTGTACACACTGCGCAGGCCGTCATCGAAGGTCAGCAGCACCGGCTTGGTCGGCAGCGGTGCGCCGCCCTGCGAGGCGGTGATCAGCTGCGACAGCGACACCGGGTGGTAGCCATGCGCCGACAGCCAGTCCAGGTGCGCGGCGAAGTTCTGGGTGCTCACCGAATACGCGTCCGGGTCGCCCTTGACGGCCACGTCGTCGCGGATGTCGTGGTAGCTGAGCACCAGCAGGCCGTTGTCGGCCGAATCCAGCACCGGCGGCGCGGCGTTCTGTGCCTGCACGCCGCCGCAGATCGCCAGCAGGGCCAGCAGCAGCCAGGAGGTGAAGCGCTTCAAGTCCATGTGTCGCATCTCATTGTCCCCAGCGCAGACCGGCGTCGAGGCCGATGTGTCGTTCACGTTGTCCGTCGTAGACCGGCCGCGACCAGCTCACGCCATATTCGAAGATGCGGCCATCGGCCAGCTGCCACTCGTGGCGGTACTCGGCCGAAGGCACCAGCGCGCTGCCGAAGCCCTGCTGCCAGTAGTTGCCCAGCGACACCGTGAGGCGGTGGCGGAAGTGCCGCTCGTAGTGGCGCCACAGCTGCTGGTCCACGCGCAGGCCGATCTCCACCGAACGGTCTTCGGACGGGTTGAAGTAGGGCACGTCATCCATGCTGCCGCGGCTGGCATAGATGCTGCCCAGGCCGTCCAGCAGCAGGGTGGGGCGGGTGAGCAGACGCTGTTCGATGCTGGTGCTCAGCGTGTCGCGGCGGTTGCCATCGTCGTAGCGGAACTGGCTGGCGCCTGCGCTCCAGTGGGTCAGTTCATTGCGGCGGTAGTCCACCGCCAGCGCCACGCTGTCGGCGGTGATGCCGGACACGCGCGCCTGCAGCGAGGCGTCGGCATCGTTGCGTGCGGCGGTCACGCCGGCATGCCAGTGGTCGTTGAACTGCCAGCCGAAGCCACCGCTCAGGCCGGTGTCGCCGATATGGTCGTTGGCCCGGTTGACGAACAGCTCGGCATCGGCCTGGCCGTAGCGGTAGCGTGTGCCCAGGCCGATCCGCAGCGGGCGGATGGTCTGTTCCTGGTAGGTCACGCTGCGGCGGTCGGCGAAGCTGACCACGCGCCAGCGGTCGTCGATCACCGGCGACTGCATTTCCACGCCATAGCGGGCGTCGTCATTGCCCAGCGGCGAAGCGCCGCCGCCGCCGGAGCTGCGGCCGCCTTCGGCATAGGCATGCAGCTGCCAGCCGCGGTGGGCCTTCCAGCTGCGGTCCATGCGCTGCACCGAGGGCTGGTTGGGGTAGCGCTCCAGCAGCGAATCGTGGATGGGGCGGGCGAGGTCGTCGCGCTGCAGTTCCACATAGGCGTCGTACTGGCCCAGCCGCGCCGAGACGTCGCGCGGGTCCAGCGTGTTGGCCATGCTGTAGCGTTCCAGCGCCCGGCGCGGCCAGCCGCGCATCATGTACACATTGCCCAGCGAGGACTGCGTGCCGCCGTTGGCCGGCGCCAGCTCCACCATCTTCTCCAGGTCGCGCTGCGCGGTGGGCAGGTCGCCGCTGTAGGCGCGGATCATGGAGAGGTTGAGGTCGGCTTCGTAGCGCGGCCAGTTCGCATACGGCGCGCGCGCGCCCTTGGCCCAGCGCCACGCCGGCTCGTCCGCCTGCCACTTCGAGAGCACCGCAATGGCGGTGTCGGCGCGCTCGCTTTCCAGGTGCGCGTAGGCCAGTTCGGAATGCACTTCGCTGCGGCCGGGGTCGGCCTTGAGGGCCGCTTCCAGCACCGGAATGGCTTCTTCTGGGTGTTGGCTGGCCATCAGCGAATCGCCCACGGCGGCCAGCAGGTAATTCGGCACTTCGTGGCCTTCGGCGAGCAGGGCGTGGTATTCGGCGCGCAGCTGTTCGTGGCGGCCCAGGCGGTTGAGCAGGATCAGCCGGTCGTAGCGGATCCGCAGCGGCGCGGTCTGCGCGGTCAGGCCATCGCGCTGCAGGTAGCGCTCCATCTGCGCCAGCGCGTCTTCGGCTTCGTCCAGGCGGGTGTCTTCGCTGGCCCCATAGGCCAGGCTCCAGCCAACCCGCTTGGCCAGGTAGTTGGCTTCAAAGCGCTGCTTCTGCGCGTCGTCGAACAGCTCGGGGCGGGCCTGGTACAGCTGCCACGCGCGGTGCGCATTGCCGATGTCGGACAGGGTGAGCACCTGCAGGCGGTACAGCAGGTCGTCATTGGGCGCATCCACCCGGGCGCGCTCGATCGCGGCAAGGGCGTCCAGCCAGCGGGCCTGGTCGCGGTAGGTGCTGATCTCTGCCAGGTGGTCCGCCCGCGAGGTGGCCGCAAAAGAGGCCGGAACCGTCAAGCAGAGTGTGGCGCATGCCAGGCCGACGCAGAGCGCCAGCGGCCGATGGATGTACATGGAACCCCCGGGAGCATCCCTTCAAAAGAATCTGTTTGTGCGTAAAACGTGACGCACATCACATGCCAATCGTGCCTGACTTGGCGTTTGTTGACAAATTGTTAAGACGCACAATGGCCTCCGCAGCTGTGGAAACAGACGCGATCAATACTTCAACTTATTGATTTAAAAGACCATCCGGCCGCCGCCACGGCGTTGTTCCGGGGGTCTGCACACCCTGAAACCGTTCATCGGCCGTTGCCGCCGGTTGCGCGGCAGAACCGACCTGGCTGACCGTGACGCAAGACCGGTCAGTTACAGACACGCTACGTCACAAGATGCGCACGATGCGTGATGCGGGCAGCGCAATAGCGCGATATGTGACGCCGAACCCATTCGCCGCCACGGCCGGTCGCGGCATCGCGGCGCGAAACGATGGGTAGAGCCACGCCATGCGTGGCTGCTCTTCGCCGGGTACCTCTCAGCCACCCATGGGGTGGCTCTACCGGCCCTCCGGCAACACGGAGGCGCGCCTTTCACATAACCAAACGTCTTCCAGCTTCTGCGGCTTGCACGCCACCCACGACGCACACAACAACACCAGCGCACACACCAGCAGGAACCCGAACGGCAGATGCCAGCCACCGCTGATCGCATGCAGCCACCCGAACAGGAACGGGCCCAGGCAGCTGAACGCATAGCCCACGCCCTGCATGAAACCAGACAAGGCCGCCGAACCGGCCGGGGTGCGCGTACGCAGGTTGATCAGGGTCAGCGCCAGCGGGAAGGTGGAGGGGCCAATACCCAGCAGCACCGCCCACAGCCACGGCGCCTTCATCGGGGCAAACAGCAGGCCGGCAAACGCAATCAAAAACGCGCTGAAACCAATCACCACCAGCGGGAAGGGGTTGCGCAGGCGTACCGCCAGGGCGGGCATGGTCAGCGAGGGCAGCAGGCCCAGCGCCGCGAAGATCGCCACCATGATCCCGCCGAAACGCGGCGTGGCGCCGGCTTCCACCACGATTCGCGGCAGCCAGGTGAACATCGAATAGGTCATCAGCGAGGTCATGCCGAACATCAGCGCCATGCCCCAGGCAAGCGGGGTGCGCCAGACCTTGCCGTGCGGCTGGGCGGCCGGGTCGGCAGCGGTGTCCAGCGGGTCCGGATGCGGGCGGCGGCGCGCCAGGGCGATCCAGGGCAGGGCGGCGGCCACGGCGAAGATCGCCCAGATGCCCAGCGACACCCGCCAGCCGGCCTGTTCGGCCAACGGCACGGCCAGCAGCGCCGGCACCATCGTGCCCAACTGCAGCACCGTTATATAAAGCGTGCTCACCGTGCCCACGCGGTTGGCGAAGTAGCGCTTCACCAGCGGCGGCACCACCACATTGCCGATGCCCATGCCGGCCAGCGCCACCACCGAACCGAACAGCAGGCTGCCCACGCCGCCGGCCATCGAGCGCAGCAGCAGGCCCACCGCCGCCAGCGCCATCGCCAGCAGCGCGGTGCGTTTCAGTCCGATGCGGCGGGCGACCATCGGCGTGGTCACGCCGAACAGCGCGAACGAGGCGGTCGGCAGCATGCCGAAGACGCCGGTCATGGTGGTGCCGAAGCCGAAGGTCTGGCCCAGTTGGTCCAGCAGCGGCGTGACCGAGGTCACCGCCGTGCGCAGGTTCAGCGCGGCCAGCAGGATGGCGGAAAAGGCGAGCACACGTCCGCGAAGCAGGGACGTGGAATGGGGATCGGCAGGGGTCATGGGAGGCATCTCTTGCAGGTGGCGCGGCACGTGGGGGTGCAGCGGATGTGCGGGCGCGCAGCGCGGGCCGGTGGCCAAACGCTGCGGCATTGTACCCGCCGGCTGTTGCAGCCTTTCGGAACCAGGTAGAGCCACGCCCTGCGTGGCTTTTCGGTAAGCGAACGACAAATACAAAAAAGCCCGGAGGACATTCGTCTTCCAGGCTTCAATGTGACCACTTGTATGGTCGGGGAGACAGGATTCGAACCTGCGACCTCTACGTCCCGAACGTAGCGCTCTACCAGACTGAGCTACACCCCGTAAGGAGCCGCCTATTGTATCGATCCCTCCCTTCGGCGGCAAGGGGGACCGTTGTTTCACCTTCGGATGCCGTGTTGCCACGACCTTGACAAAAAAGCCTGGAAATCGCGTTTCCAGGCTTCAATGCGACCACCGAAGTGGTCGGGGAGACAGGATTCGAACCTGCGACCTCTACGTCCCGAACGTAGCGCTCTACCAGACTGAGCTACACCCCGAAGGAGCCGACAAGGATACGGTGTGAAGGTCGTATCGGCAACCTTTTTTTACTGGCTGGTAGCAGCTGACTAACAGTCAGCTCTACCCAGTCGGCGTACGCAGTCGGCGATACCCAGTCGGCAATGCCCAGTCGGCAAGGCCCGTCGGCAATGCCCCTCGGGGTTACCGCTTCTCTTGCTCCACGACCCCGGCCTCGCGTGCTTCGAACCACATGCCGTTGAGGATGGCGGCGGCCGAAGCCAGGCCGGTGCCGAGGATCCAGGCGAAATACCACATGAGGCTTCTCCTTATATGTGTACCGACTAACAGTCGGTACCTACTGCCGGGCAGAGCCCGGCGCTACGCGGTGGGTGCCGCCCTGGGGGCGGCACGTCGTCATTAATATGCGTTCGGGTTGTCGGCCATGTCTTCGGCCGTGGTCTTGCCCTTCATCACGCGGTAGACCCAGCTGGTGTAAGCCAACACGATCGGCAGGAAGATCACCGTCGCCACCAGCATGATGAACAGCGTCAGATGGCTCGACGAGGCATCCCACACGGTCAGGCTGGAGCCCGGCTGGCTGGACGAGGGCAGCAGGAACGGGAAGATCGCAAAGCCCACGGTCAGGATGATGCCGGCAATCGAGGCGCCCGAAGCCAGGAACGCGGCCATGCCACGGCGGGCCCGCAGCAGCGCCGCACTGGCCAGCGCACCGGCCAGACCCAGCAGCGGGAATACCAGTGTCAGCGGCATGCTGCTGTAGTTGCGCATCCAGCCGCCGGCCGCCGTGCCCACCGCCGCCGTCTTCAACAGCGGGTTGGTCGGGCCGTCGGTCACCACCTGCGAGGTGATCTCATAACCCGGCAGGCCGAAGGCCACCCACGCACCACCCGCAGCGAACAGCACGAAGCTGAGCAGTGCGGCGATGCTGCCATAACGCGACGCGCGCTCGGCCACCGGGCCGTCGGTCTTCAGCACCAGCATGGCCGCACCGTGCGACACCATCATCGTCACGCCCACCAGGCCGGCCAGCAGCGCGAACGGGGTGAGCAGGCCGAAGAACGAACCGGTGTAGAAGATGCGCATGCTGTCATCGAAGTGGTACGGCACGCCCAGCAGCACGTTGCCCACCGCCACACTGGCAATCAGCGCCGGCAGCAGCCCACCCACGAACAGCACCCAGTCCCACGTGGTGCGCCAGCGCTGGCTCGGCATCTTGCTGCGGTACTTGAAGCCCACCGGGCGCAGGATCAAGCCGAACAGCATGGCGAAGATCGCCAGATAAAAGCCCGAGAAGCTCACCGCATACAGTGGCGGCCAGGCGGCGAAAATCGCACCGCCGCCCAGCACCAGCCATACCTGGTTGCCTTCCCACACCGGGCCCACCGTGTTGATCACAAGCCGGCGCTCTTCATCGGTCTTGGCCACGAACGGGAGCAGGGTGCCCACGCCCAGGTCGAAGCCGTCCATCACCGCCCAGCCCACCAGCAGGATGCCCAGCAGCAGCCACCAGATCACGCGTAGGGTGGTGTAATCGAGTCCAAAGATTTCCATCGGGTTTCTCCTGCCTTATGCCTGACCGGGAGCCGGTGCGGCGGCAATGTGGGGGCGCGGCGGTTGCGTGAGCTGCAGCGAAGGAAGAATGTCTGCAGGGCCGGTACGGATCGCCTTGAGCATCAGCTTCACCTCGATCACCAGCAGCACCGTGTAGGTGGCCGTGAACACCGCCAGCGTGGTCAGGATCTCATGCAGGGCCAGGCCCGACGCCGCATAGAAGGTGGGCAGCACGCCATCCACCGCCCACGGCTGGCGACCATACTCGGCCACGAACCAGCCGCATTCGATCGCGATCCACGGCGCCGGTATCGACCACACCGCCAGCCGCAGGAACCAGCGCTTGTCCTGGAAGTTGTTGCGGCAGGAGAAGTAGAAGGCCAGCGCGAAGAAGGCGATCAGGTAGAAGCCCAGGCCCGCCATGATGCGGAAGGTCCAGAACAGCGGCGCAACGCGCGGCACGGTATCCATCGCCGCCTTGGAGATTTCCTCCGGCGTGGCGTTGAGGATGTCGTCGCGGTAGCGCTTCAGCAGCAGCCCATGGCCCAGATCCTGCCAATGGCGGTCGAACATCTCGCGCGCCTCGACATCGTTCTTGTCCTTGCGCACGCGTTCCAGCGCACCGTAGGCCAGCTGGCCGCCCTTGATGCGGTGCTCGGCGCGGTCCACCAATTCCAGAATGCCGGGAATCGGCTGGTCCAGCGAACGCGTGGCGATCAGGCCCATCAGGTACGGAATCTTGATGGCGAAGTCGTTGGTCTGGGTCTGCTGGTTCGGAATGCCGAAGGCGGTGAAATCGGCCGGGGCACGCTCGGTTTCCCACATCGCCTCGATCGCGGCCAGCTTCATCTTCTGGTGTTCGCTGGCGGCATAACCGCTCTCGTCACCCAGCACCACCACCGACAGCGACGACAGCAGGCCGAACGCGGCGGCTACCGCGAACGAACGGCGCGCCATGTCCTGGTGCTTGTTGCGCAGCAGGTAGAACGCGCTGATGCCCATCACGAAGATCGCGCCGGTCACGTAGCCCGCGCTGACCGTATGCACGAACTTGGCCTGCGCCACCGGGTTGAACAGCACCGCGGCGAAATCCACCACTTCCATGCGCATCGTGTCCGGGTTGAACACCGCACCGGTCGGGTTCTGCATCCAGCCGTTGGCGATCAGGATCCACACCGCGGACAGGTTGGTACCCAGCGCCATGAACCAGGTCACCGCCAGGTGCTTGACCGGGCTCAGCCGCTTCCAGCCGAAGAAGAACAGGCCGATCAGCGTGGCTTCCAGGAAGAACGCCATCAGCCCTTCGATCGCCAGCGGCGCCCCGAAGATGTCGCCCACGTAGTGGCTGTAATACGACCAGTTCATGCCGAACTGGAACTCCATCACCAGGCCGGTAGCCACGCCGATGGCGAAGTTGATGCCAAACAGCGTGCCCCAGAACAGGGTCATCTGCCGCCAGACCGGCTTGCGGGTCATGACGTACACGCTTTCCATGATGGCCACCAGGAAGGACAGGCCAAGCGTGAGAGGGACGAAAAGGAAGTGGTACATCGCGGTCAAAGCGAATTGCAGCCGCGACAGTTCTACGACTGTCGAATCGATCATGGCCTGGCTACCTCGTTGGGGGTTTTGCCGTTTCAGGTGGCGGGAAGGGGGTCTACGGGGTGAATTCTGTGACCAGCAACTTCAAACAGCCTTGATTGAGATCAATGTCTTAACGGAGTCCCGGGGTGATCGTAGGCGTCCTGTCCTGCGACCGCGCGCCGCACCGGAAGGGTGGCCGGCGCCCATTACAATGGTCGGCACCTCCCTGTGGCCGCCAGTGAACTGCTTTGAGCATACCCCCCGACGCGTCCACCATCGAGACCTCCGCCCTTCGCCGCCGGCGCCTGGCCTGGCTGAATGGCCTTGCGGCCAGCGCCCGCAGCCGCCAGCGCCTGGCCGCGTTGTGTATCTGCACGTCTGGAGCGCTGCTGATCGGACAGGCCGCGGCCATCGCCTGGCTGATCCAGGCGGTACTGGTCGAACGCCGCCCGCTGGCCGCCGCCACCCCGGTGCTGCTGGGTCTGCTGGCCATCCTGGCAGTGCGGGCCCTGCTGGGCAGCGCCACCCAGGCCGCCGCCGGCGATGTGGCCGATGCCGCGCGGCTGACCCTGCGTGAACGCGTCTACCGGCGCCTGTTGGGGCTGGGGCCGCTGTGGCTGCGCCAGCAGCGCAGCGGTGAGCTGGGCGAACTGATGCTGGCCCACAGCGATGCGGTGGAGAGTTATTACGCCGGCTACCAGCCGGTGCGGGTGGAAGTGGTGGTGGTGCCGCTGCTGATCCTGCTGGCGGTGGCCTGGGTGGACTGGGTGGTGGCACTCATTCTGTTGTTCACCGCGCCGCTGGTGCCGTTCTTCATGATGCTGGTGGGCTGGGGCGCCGAAGCCGCCGGCCGCGCCCAGCTGGGCGAGCTGGCGCGCATGAGCGGCCATTTCGCCGACCGCATCAAGGGGCTTGGCCTGCTGCGCCTGTACGGCCGGGGCGAGGCCGAGCTGGAGGGCGTGGCCATTGCAGCAGAGGGTGTGCGCGAGCGCACCATGAAGGTGCTGCGCATCGCGTTTCTGTCCTCCGCCGTGCTGGAATTCTTCGCCTCGGTCAGCGTGGCCATGGTTGCGCTGTACCTGGGCCTGAGCTATTTGGGCCTGATGTCCCTGCATGCGGCGGTGCCCACGCTGGGCACAGGCATGTTCTGCCTGCTGCTGGCGCCGGAATTCTATGCGCCGCTGCGGCGGCTGGCCGCGCACTACCACGACCGCGCCAATGCTCTGGGTGCGGCGGCCGAGGTGGAGCGGTTGCTGGGTGAACTGCCGGCTGCGCCGGTTGATGATGCGGCAGCGCCACCGCTGCGAGCGCCGGAACCGCTGGAGGCGCATGCGCCGCCGTTGGTGGTGCGCGATCTGGTGCTGCGCCCGGTAGGCGCGCAGCACGATGTGGTGCAGCAGCTTTCTTTCCAGATCGAGGCCGGCCAGCGGCTGGCGTTGGTCGGTCCCAGTGGCAGCGGCAAGAGCACCCTGCTGGAGGCGCTGGCGGGCTGGTTGCCGCCGCGCGCGGGCAGCATCGTGCTGCGACCCGGGCTGGAGGTCGGTTATGCCGGGCAGCGTCCTTATCTGTTCCATGGCAGCATCGCCGACAACCTGCGCCTGGCCGATCCCGGTGCCAGCGATGCCCGGCTGCATGCGGTGGCCGAGGCCGCGCAGGTGATGCGCTTCGCCGCGCACCTGCCACAGGGACTGGACACCGTGATCGGCGAGCGCGGCTTCGGCCTGTCCGGTGGGGAGGCGCGCCGCATCGGGCTGGCACGGCTGCTGCTGCGCGACCCGCAGATACTGCTGCTGGATGAGCCGACCGCCTTCCTGGACCCGGACACCGAAGCGGCGTTGCTGCAGACCCTGGCCGCGTTCGCCCGCGACCGCGTCGTGGTCATTGCCACCCATAGCGATGCGGCGATGCGCTGGGCCGACACGCGCCTGGTGTTGACGGCGCAGGGCCGTGCGCAGCTCACGGAGGAACCGGCATGAGCATGCCCCGTGAAAGCGTGCCCCGCGCAGATTCACTGCGGCAGGTCTTCACCCGCCACCGCGGCCGCCTGCTGCTCACCGTGGTGCTGCTGTGGACCACCATGCTGGCCGGCACCGCGCTGCTCGGCCTGTCCGGTGGCTTCCTCACCGCCGCCGCGCTGGCCGGTGCAGCCGGGCTGGGCAGCGGCTTCAATTTCTTCTCGCCCTCGGCGGGCATCCGTGGCCTGACCATGGCGCGCATCGTCTCGCGCTACTTTGAAAAGCTGGTGGGCCACGACGTCACCCTGCGCATCGCGCGCGACCTGCGCGTGTGGTTCTTCCGCCGCGCGCTGCCGTTGGCCCCGGCGCGCCTGGCCGGCATCCGCACCGGCGAACTGCTGGCGCGGTTGATGTCCGACATCGGCGAAGTGGACGGCCTGCTGGTGCGTGCCATCGGCCCGCTACTGGCATTGGCCGGCATCTCGCTGGTGGCGGTGGGTTCGGCGGCGATCATCTATCCGCCTGCTGCGCTGCTGCTGGCGGTGCTGGCGCTGCTCATCGGCGTGGGTGTGCCGTGGCTTACTGTGCGCGGTGCCAGTGGGCAGGAGCAGGATCGCGCGCTGCACCGTTCCCAGCTGCGCACGCAGGCGTTTGAAGGGTTGGAAGGCGCGGCCGATCTCACCGCCTTGCAGGCGCGCGAACACTGGAACCAGCGCGTGCTGGTGGCGGCCAAGCAGCTGCGCTCGCGTGATCGTCGCCGCCGCTGGCGTTTGGTGGCTGGCAATGCGCTGCACGGGTTGTGCGCGGCGGTGGCGCTGGTGGGAATGCTTTGGGTGGCGCTGCACGGGTTCGAGAGCGGTGCGATTGATGCTGCGTTGGCGGCCGCACTGGTGTTCCTCACCGTGGCCTTGATTGAGCTGTGGGCCGGCATCGGGCTGGCCTGGCAGTCGTGGTTGTCCGGGCGGGTCGCGGCGGCGCGACTGGAGAGCATCGTTGAACAGCCACCGGGTGTGGCCGACACCGATGCGCCGGTGGCGCTGCCGCACCAGCCGGCGACGCTGCAGCTGGAACAGGTGGGCTTCCGCTGGCCGGGGCAGGCGCGTGCGCTGCTGGACGGCGTGCAGCTCACACTGGAACCGGGCGAACGCATTGCCATTCGCGGTGACAGTGGCAGTGGCAAGACCACCTTGTCGTCACTGCTGTTGCGCCTGTGGGACCCCGACAGCGGCCGCGTGCTGTATGGCGACCAGGACATCCGCAGCCTGGCGCAGGCCGATTGGCACCGGCAGATCGCATGGCTGCCGCAGCATGCGCCGGTATTCGCCGGCAGCGTCGCGGACAACCTGCGGCTGGGTGACCCGCAGGCCAGTGACGAGACGCTGTGGCAGGTGCTGGCCGACGTGCGCCTGCGCGAGTGGGCCGAACGCATCGGTGGATTGAACGCATGGGTAGGCGAGAACGGCGCCACCATGTCGGCCGGGCAGGCGCGTCGTCTGGCGCTCGCCCGCGCGCTGCTGCGTGGCTCGCCGATTCTGCTGCTGGACGAACCGACCGAAGGGTTGGATGTGGACACCGCGCATGCCTTGCTGCACGACCTGGTCGCCGCGCTGGGTGGCCGCAGCCTGATAATGATCACGCACGACGCATTGCCTGAAGGCATCGTGCATCGCAGTTACAGGCTGCATGACGGCAGCCTGCGGCAGGCGTAAGCGGCGCGCCATGGCCGCGATGCGAGGTGCGCGATGTGCGGTATGCGATGTGCGATGTGCGAAACCGGTAGGGTCGCATCCCAATCGACTGCCGGGGCGGTGATCAACTCATTGAGGCATGGACCATAAACGAAGCCGCATGGCGTTTACGACGCCAATGTGGACGGCGTATGTTGCGGAGAAAGAAAACGGAATGGAAGCGCCAAGAATGTTGCAGATCGCACCCGCCAACGCTGAAGAAATAGACGTCCTATGCCAAGCGCTGCAGGCCTTCAATCACCCCTACATCGGCAACGCCGAAGCTCCCCCCATCCACCTCATTGCACGCACCTCAGACGGTGCCGTGGCAGGCGGCATCCTGGCCGACGTCGCCTTGGGCTGGCTGGAAATCCATGTCCTTTGGGTAGCCCCGGCGCTTCGTTGCACGGGACTCGGTACATCACTACTGCAAACCTGCGAACGCCAGGCACTGGCGCTGAACGCGCACTCGGCGCGCCTCGACACGTTCGATTGGCAGGCTGAAGCCTTCTACCTCAGGCACGGTTATACCTGCTTTGGCCGCTTGGCGGACTACCCGGTGGGCCACGAACGTGTGTTCATGTGCAAGCGGTTGAGGGACCTTGGCTGACGCGCGGGGTAGGGCGAACGTACCGGTTACGACACCATCTTAGGCAGAGCCAACCAATCCGCCGCAATCAACTGAGACAAACGATTTCCATCGCTCGCTGGTATCTCGCAAGGTATCCATCGGAGCCTGAGAATTCCGACAGAGATACACTGCATTGCAAGTCCTGCGTCGGGAGGGTGGTGAAATACAACACCCTTGTGGAAATACGCCGCGCCCGGATCTCTGTTCGGTTCTCAGCCTCCCGACTCCCTCTCTATCCGGCGAGGGAGATTTCCATCGGAGGTCCACCATGCACAGCAATCAGCCTGAAGCGCCATCATCTGAACGCCGCAAACAAGCGCTGCATCGTTACCCGCCCAGCAGCTTGCGCGTCGATACCCTGTATTTCCCCGGCCACCCAGCCGAACCTGGCGACATCTCCGTTCCGTGCCTGAAGCTGCGCGGCATCTGGATGCAGGTCGCAGGGTTCGAGATCGGCGCGCGCATCAAGCTCGACGTCAAACCCGGCGCCATTCTGCTTACCGTAGATGCACCGCCCGCATCGGCGATGCCGACGATCAGGAAGATGGGTCGTCTGCAGTTGGCGCGCCTACAACAGGCGCAGACCCCATAGCATCGGGCTTTTCTCGTAGCCGGCGTATCGTCATGATCACCTGCACGAACTGACTATGGCGCGACCATCGATGTCCGCTTCTGGCCGAAAGCGGACATTGGCCCAACGGGCAGGCCAGCGGCGCTTCCATCCAATTACCGGAACATTGAGCACTTCGCTCGAGCGGGCCCGACACCGTGCGTTTGCATTCCCATCTATGCACGCAAGTCGCTGACTACTATTCGAACCGCTGCTCCATCGCGTGATGCTCCGACTCCTCTCTCCTGCGCTCACGCTCGATTAGTAGGTCGAGGTCCGCGACCTTATTCGCTACCAACGCCCGGACCTCAGGCAATTCATGCGTAATCAGCTCGCGAAGCGCCTGCTGTCGGGCTTCGATGATCGGAACGCGTGAGTTCGTCCAACTGTTCGGCTCGGCTTGGTCAAAAGCGAACTCAATCAGGCTGGATTTGTCAGACACAACGTCCAGGAGCTTCTTGAAGTGTTTGCTTAGTCGAACCGAGGATGTCGAATCGTCGATCTCCTCCGACCCGTCCTTTGCCTCGTAGACGCGGATGTTGCGCGCAACGAACTCATGACGTCGAGCGTCCTCTCCGCACCACGTCAGGAGCTGATCGATGGATGCAAGATTCAGCGACGGCGATGACTCACCGGATCGCTGCCGGAACAACCAGTCCACGGCGTCGGACTCGGGATCACTCCGTTCGATCTCGAGCAATGCATTCAGCAGCATCTCGGGACGTGCCTCGATGAATGAGGACAGTACCTCGGAGTAATTCTCCCGGGAGAGCCGATATTCCTTGACACCGTCACAGAGCTCGCCGACGAGCCCGGCTACCTCGTCGTCGGGCGCGCCAAGACCGAGCGCTTCTACGATCAGCTTGCCTATGCCGTGATGTGCAGGCCGGTTCGCATCGGTGGCCTGATCACGCAACAGGTAACCCAATGCGAATCGAATGGCCGAGAAGATCTGCGGCCCCGGGATGTAGTTCCAGTCACCCCTCGCGTAAAGCCGCATGATTAGCATCTCGAAGGACGAGTGATATCCCTCTGGAAGTTGGCAGACCGCATTCGTAAGCGCTGAAAACTCGACGTCCGACATCAACTCGTGACGTCTGCCATGGCCGACCGCCTCAAAATGATTTGCGGGCACGCTGCCTTGTCGGGCGACGTCGAGCAACCGCGCACTCCCCCAAGGCGTGATCCGAGTGGCCAGAAGTAGCCAGACGCTGTACGGCTTGAGCTCAGCTTCCGCCAGCAACTTCTCCTGAACTCGGGGCAGCAGGGCCGAGTCGCGCTCCGCGATCGCAGACAAACATCCCTCGATGAACGCGACGCTGGCGTGGCCGGGGACACGTGCCTTGAACGACGGAATCAACATCTCGATCAGCTCTTCCAGATCTCCGAAGGCTTCGGCGTAGCCGCAACCCAGCCAAGCGACCGGTCTTACGCGAGACTCCCAGATCTGCGGCGCCAAACGCTCGAACAGGCCCGGGTTGGAGACGAGCGAACGTCCCAGCGCGAGGACGCGGTCCCGCAGTGTCTCCAGCTCTGCCCCGTGGTCGGCGCCCATACGGTGGGGATGCAACCATTCATGGACAAAAGCGTAGGCGACGATCTCAGACTCGAGGTCGGAGGGCGCCGCAATAGACTGCAACCCCTCCAGGCGCCGCAACACAGCCGTATCAAGACTCGAGCTGTCGTACTCGAGGGTCTGGCCGATAGCCAACCAAATTGCAGGCCAACACCCGCCTGTGGCATATGCTGATACTAGGACTTCCAGAGAATCGAAACAGCCAGCAGAGGTCCAGAGCTGTCGAAAGTTCGCTGCGATCAGTGACTTCGCCCACTCGCGCGGGTCATCGTCTGACTCGAGTATCGGATCGAGCAGCGAAAGGAATCCGTCATACCAGTCGCGTCGCTCCTGCGCGGATTTGGGCCTCCAACCCGGTCCGCGCTTGCGCGCGCCGAACTGAAATCCTCCGAAGGACGTCCACGACCGCGCCTCGAAGGCTGCGCGCAGCAGCTCGCCAGCGATCTCGCGGTCACGGGGCTCACCGGTGGCAAGCAGCCTCCCAACAAGCGCCTGACGTCGGGCTGGGCCAGCCATGGTTCCGGATAGATGCAGCTGATGAAGTTGGCACAACCGACCCACGACGCTGTTGTTGTTTTCTCCACGACGCTCAGTCCGAGCAATACTGAGCAAGATACTCGCCGAGCGGTCGAAGGCCTCGTCGTCATAAGCCAGATCGAAGAGGAGCCGGACAAAACGCTGAACGTTAGGATTGGCGCGGTCGGCGAACCCCGGAATGCGGGCCGATTGCTCGATCGCGCCAAGAAGGACGTCCGGGAAAATCGGAGCCACATAGTTGAGAACCACGAGGTAGTCGTCGCCGAGTGTCGCTAGGTTGGCCAATGGTGCACCCGACTCGACCCACGTGAGGGCCAACTCGCGGGCGCGTTCGTTGTCGTGGAAATATCCGAGGCGGTGGGCACAGGACTGGAGCAGTCGGATGTTCTCTGGCCTCAGGAGCTCGCGGTTGATGTCCTTAGGTTCGTAGTCGTCCAATGCACGGCGCGCGAGCCGGTTTGCGAGGGCATGCGGCAACACGGCGCGCCAGCTGCCTCGCTTCTGGGCGAGCTGCCTACGCACCAGCTCAGCTTGGGCATGCTGCAGGTCGGCGCGCGATACCTCGGATATCGACGACAGGACCCCGAGTTCATCCCCATACTCTTCGCGGGAGACATTGAACGAGTAAACGAGCGATAGAACCGTTGCTGCCCGGAGCAGGTCCGCTGACTCGCCCTTGCGCTGCTGGAACAGCCGCAGGAAGAGCTGCTCGTCATTAAAGCTTGTAAGCGATTCGTCTGCCTCCACCCGGTCAGCGAGCGCCAGCGCCAGTCGGGCGTTGCCGCCGGCGAACTCGGCAATACGCGCTGCATTGAACTGATGGAGCTTGGGGTATCGCCGAAGAAGAAGTTTGGTGACTGTCTCCTCGCTACTCGGCTCGATATGGATGACATCGGTCTCCTCCGGTCGGTCGTCAGAGATGTCGTACTCGATGGTAAGCAGACGCAATGGGGAGGAGCTGGCACTGAGCTGTCTCTGCAGAGATCGGTGCGTCTGTGGTGGGCAGTTGTCGAGGACGACGTAGCTCGCCAGCTGGTTAGCGATCAGGTAGGTGACCACGGCTGATGCCGAAGGTGTCAGGTCCTCGCCTAGATCGGCGTAAAGGACGTCGGTTGCAGGCAGTGTGTCATCCCCAACATTCTCCTCGAACAGGGCCTGTGCAAAGCGTGTCTTGCCAACGCCTGACAGTCCTGTAATGCGCACGGCGCGAGAGCCTGACCGCAGGCGCGCCCGCGCCAGTTCGATCCCCTCCATGACCGTCATCAAGTTCTTTTCGCTTGAGCTGCCATCGATCACGCAGGGGTGAGCGTCGGCCAAAAACTCGTCCTTATCGGCCTTCGGTGTCGAGGCCCAGCGACCATAGGGTCGCCACCCCGCCAGCGGCTTGCCAAGCTTTTCCCGCGCCCAGAGCGCAACACCGGGATGGCTCTTCAGCCACAACGCCAGCCGGTCGGAGCCATAGAAGTCCAAGTAAAGATCCGCGCCCGCACCATACGCTTTCAGCGCCTCCTCCATGCCGGCGAGGCGCCCCTTGTACATGGTCGCCGAGCAGCTGTCCTTGCCGCTGACGATGATGTAGGCCCCCTTCTCATCTGCGAGTGCCTTGATTGAGTCCTTAAGCCCACCCGCCTCGAGCATCTCCAGTTCGCAGCTCCTGCGGCTCATGCTGTGCTTCTTCACTTGGAACCCGGTGTTCGCACGTGGGACGAAGGCCGGCCGCACGAGAGGACGTGCGGTCGCCACGCTAACGTCCAGTCCGCCGTCAGCTGCTTCCTGCGCCCCGCCGGCTTGCACGCTCGACCGGGGAAGCCCCTGCTCGCGAAGCTCGGCTTCCGCTAGTCGAGCGACCAGCTCTCGCAGCTGGCCGTCGTCCAGGGCGGTGATATCGGCAGCAGCTAGTTCCAAGAAGTCCATCAATCTCTCGAATTTACGGTGCGGGCCCTCTCGCCCATATGCCGAGGGTGCGACCAGGGTTGTAGGGGCTCGACTGACGAAGCCTCTGGGCTTCGAGTAGATTGCCAGGTTGAACAACTCCATGTCCCGGACCTTCTGGCCAAGCCGGGGCCTAGTCCGGGTAGTGCAGCTGTCTTTCAGATAGCCTACCGTTTTTCTATCGCAACTATTGCGACCGTAAGAAGCTCGAACCGCAATCAGCAAGCGCCCCAACCCCAAAGCTTGTCGCGCATGCCGGCTCTTAAGGCGGGCAGGGTTTCGTTGGATAGGAGAGCCCGAGCCGTGCCCGATGTAGGCGGAGCTCTTCCTACGCAGCTTGGAAATAGGGGCGCGCTCTACGTCCGCTTTTGGCCGAAAGCGTACTCCCGAAGTAAGTTTTGCTGACCACCACTCCATTAGTCGTGTCTGCTAGGCCTCCGTCTGTTCTGCAATGAGGCCTCGACCAGCATCCTATCCGGGTAGTTGTCATCGTTCGTTGTTTTCTTCGCGCCACCTTAATGCTTGTGGGAGCAAAGTTTTTCTAAGTCTCGGGGGAGACATCCATCCACCACTTTTATTGTTGGGATGGACGCATGCAGTGCTTAGATAAAGAAGTTCTTCAGCGGTGGCAGCAAGATCCCGGATTTCGTAGGCAGGCCTTAAAAGATGCCATTCGATGGCAGACGAGGCTCGTGCCTGCATATCCGGGCATTGGAGACCAACCGGTGGCGATTTGCGCACTGGGGTATAGATGGTTCGATACCCCAGTCGAGGCAATGGCAGACGCCATTCATCGCGCTGGGCATGTTGAGCCGGATAGAGATTGCACGCTCGAAGGCCAAGAATGGGATATTCAGCAGGGTCTTGGTGGGCTGTGGTGCGTGTCGGGTCGACCTTGGGCGAAGGCGCTCGTAGTGATGGACTTCATTTCCAGGGTCCGACGAAAGCATCTGCGTAGCCGCGTCCCGGATCCGCGGTAATCGTGCGGGGAAACGAGCGGGAGCTTGCTAGATGGTTTCCTCGTTGCGGGACGTTGGAGCAGGTCCCGTATGACTGCTCTCATAGTTCTGCCCGATTCTCGCTGGAACTCTGTCGGAACCGCTCCCCCCTGGCCAACTCTCCATGGCGAGAGAACATCATCAACTCCAGTCCCGAGAAGCGCGAGCGGATAGCTACAGCGCATCGAAGGCCCTCAGAGCCTGCGTCGTCAAGCTGGTGAGGTGGTCCGTCCTCATCGGGGCAAGGCATGGGACAGGCCCAGTATTGCATCAGCGGCAAGTCACTGAGCGGTCGCGTCGATCTCGACGAGAGGCTTATCGCCGACTTGGCGTCCATGGGGATCCACCAGCCATACGGACCACTTCATATAGCGGGCGCGCTGGCGATGGACGGTCGCTGCGTCGATCTCATGCCCATCCAATCCGATCAGTCTGCGTTCGGAGTCCACGGTGAAGATGGCCGGAGGTTCTGCGAGCAGGATCGCGCCCAGCAGAGGGCCATCTTCGCGTCGACGCAGGTCGAAGATGTCGTCTACGCGAATTGAGCAACTGTATGGCGCTGCAACGATGAAAACACGATCGTCTTCGCTCGGTGACACTAGGTCTCCAGGCGCATTGCCGTTAGGGCTGCGGCTCAATCGGACGGCTTGGTTATTGGCGGCACCGCTCGTTCGCGCTATCAAGAACCAGTTCCCTTTATCGTCCGCTGCAATTGTGCCGGGCTCGGCACGGGTGATACACACGTACTTGAAAGCCTCAAGCGGAAAGCTCATCACCATCTCCTGCGCTGCCCCGGCCTATCCGAGGCCGTCGGCATCCTATCACCGGTCGTGGGCACGCTAGGGGCTAGGCCTCCGCAGTCCTGGCGGTGGAACTGCCAGGAGTAGGCGCTCCCAAAGCCAAGAAGTCGGGGCGCCTACAGCTCGCACGGTAGCGGGAAAAGCAGACCTCGCGAGCGCAGCAAATTGGCAGGCGCAATGCCAATGTGCGTGTGCATCACGCTTCTGGCTTCCTCGGCGGCAGGCTGCCGTCACGCTCATGCCAGAGCGGCAGCTCCAGCGCGTGACGTTTGAGCATGTCCGTGATGTGCGCACGCGCGTGCTCCCGCTCCGTGTGCGCGCACTGGTCCACAATCTCGGCCGCCAGCTGTTCAAACTGCGGCCAGAACTGCGCCGGATGGCGCGTGTGCGCCAACCAGTGCGCCAGCATCTCGTCCAGCGCATCCAGCCGGGCCTGTATGTCGGGGTGCACGCTCATGACACGGGCGCCACCAGGTTGAGCGCAACACGGTAGTGGTGGCCGTCGTCGTGCAGCTGAACCGTCAGCCCCGGCTGCAGGACGTCATCCACATGCAGGGTAGGCTGCCCCTGCGCCGTGCGGGTGACTTCGAACTCATAGCGGCTGCGGCCGAAGCGGTAGCTCAGTTCGAATGACGGCCAGTCATCGGGCAGGCAGGGGGCCAGCGACAGACGCTCGCCTTCGCGGCGTATGCCGAGCAGGGATTCGACCAGCAGGCGATACATCCAACCGGCCGAGCCGGTGTACCAGGTCCAGCCGCCACGCCCCACGTGCGGCGACACGGCGTAAACATCGGCCGCCAGCACATAGGGTTCAACGCGGTAGGTCTGCACCGCCTCCGCGTCCAGCGCGTGGTTGAGCGGGTTGATCATGCCGGCCAGCTCCCAGGCACGCGGCGCATCGCCCTGTTGCGCAAAGGCCATTGCCGCCCACACCGCCGCGTGGGTGTATTGGCCGCCGTTCTCGCGCACGCCCGGCACGTAGCCGCGAATGTAACCGGGGTCCTCCGTGGTCTTGTCGAAGGGCGGGTCGAGCAGCTGGATCAGTTTGGCGTCCTTGCGCACCAGATGCGTGTACAGCGAATCCAGTGCCTGCCCGGCACGCTCCGGCGTGGCAACGCCTGAGAGCACCGACCAGCTCTGGGAAATTGAATCGATGCGGCATTCCTCGCTCTGGGTCGAGCCCAACGGGGTGCCGTTGTCGAACCAGGCGCGGCGATACCACGCACCGTCCCACGCATGTTGCTCCAGGTTCTGGCGCAGGCTGTCGGCCTGCTCCTGGCACCAGTGCGCGCGGTGTTCATCGCCTCGGGCGTTGGCCACCGCGGTGAAGCGGCGCAGCGTGTCATGCAGGAAGAAGCCGAGCCACACGCTTTCGCCACGCTGCTGGTCGCCGACGCGGTTCATGCCGTCGTTCCAGTCGCCACTGCCCATCAACGGCAGGCCGCGCTCGCCGAGCAGCCGGCAACCGCGTTCCAGCGCGAGCACGCAGTGCGCATACAGCGTGCCGCGCAGTGCTGAAGGGGTGGGCATGTCGTAATACCCTTCCTCTTCGGGTGTCACCGCGCGCCCCTCGATGAAGCCGACCAGTTCGTCCAGCACAGTGGCGTCGCCGGTGACCTCCAGGTAGCGGCAGGCGCCCTGCGGCAACCAGAGATAGTCGTCCGAGCAGCGGGTGCGCACGCCGCGACCCTGCGGCGGGTGCCACCAGTGCATCACATCGCCTTCGGCGAACTGGTGTGCCGCGCATAGCAGCAGGTGTTCACGGGCCAGGTCCGGGCGCGCGTGTACGAGGGCGAGCACGTCCTGCAGCTGGTCGCGGAAGCCGAACGCACCGCCGGACTGGTAGTAGCCGCTGCGCGCCAGGTAGCGGCTGCCCAGCGTCTGGTAGACCAGCCAGCCATTGGCCAGTGCGTCCAGCGCCGGGTCCGGCGTGCGTACCTGCACGCTGGCCAGCACATGGCGCCAGTGGATGCGCACGGCGTCCAGCGCATCATAGGACGCCTGCGCGCCTTGGCGGCCGCGCGCCAACGCGAGCGTTTCCTCGCGGTCGCGCCCCGCGCCAAGGCGGAACGTGGTTTCGCTGTGTTCGCCCGGCGCCAGCTCCAACGGCACCTGGATCGCTGCGCAGGGGTCCAGGCCCGCACCGGCGCGTGCATCCAGACGTTCGCGGCGCAAGCCCGCCGGGGCGTGCAGGCCACCGTTGCGGCCGATGAATTCCACGCGGTCGCAGGTCCAGCCGCAGCCTTCGGCATCGGTGTCGAAGAAGGCCATGCGGCCGCCGAACTCGGTGTTGTAGCTGTTGCGCGCCAGCAGCGCGCCGCTCTGTGGGTCGCGTTCGGTGACCACATGCATGCGCGACTTCGGGCGCAGGTCGCCCATCACCCATTCAACATAGCCGATGGCCGACAGCCGCCGTGGCCGGCCCGACAGGTTGTGCAGGCGCAGGACCGAGAACTTCAGCGGCGCGTCAACGTCGACGAACACCCACAACTCGCTGACGATGCCGTCTTCGATATGTTCGTAGACCGTGTAGCCGAAGCCATGGCGCGTACGGTACGCCCCGGTGCCACGGCGCGGCAGCGGCATCGGCGACCAGACACGGCCGGTTTCCTCGTCGCGAATGTAGAAGGCCTCGCCGCCGGTGTCGGACACCGGATCATTGAGCCACGGCGTCAGGCGGAATTCGTGCGCGTTCTCGAACCACGTGTAGCCCGGCGCACTCTCGCTGACCACCGTACCCATGCGGGCATTGGCGATCACGTTGGCCCACGGCGCCGGCGTCGGGGCATCCTCGCGCAGCACCACCACGTATTCGCGGCCGTCCTCGCTGAAGCTGCCGGTACCGTTGTTGAACTGGCCGGCGCCACGATACGGAAGGAACGGCCACGGGTCGTCCAGCTCTTCGTCGTGCTCCGGGCCCGGGGGCAGGCCGGGCTCGGGCCCAAGCTCGGCGACAGCGGGAAGCCCTGCAGTCTGCTCCATCGACAGGGCGAGTTCCTCCTGCACCTCCAGCGGTACCAGGGCAGGAATCCGTCGCGCGGGCGGGAGCTGGCGCCCCACCTGCGCGGCCAGCGTGCCGTCTTCGTCGCTGATCACCACCCGCGCCACCGCCTGCAACAGAATGCGGTCTTCGTGGGTCATGTTCTGCACTGGCCGCACGAAGATGCCGCCCGGGCGGTCGAGCAGGCCCGTTTCCGAACTGGCGGCCACCATGCCCAGGATCTGGTCCTGAAGTTCCTGCCGGTAGCCGGCCTTGCTGTCGTTCCACACCACCAGGTCGGTGTGGAGTCCCTTCTGGCGCCAGTAGGCATGCGCCTGCACCAGCTGCCTGACCAGTTCCACGTTCTCCGCGTCGGTGACCTTGAGCAGCACGATGGGCAGGTCGCCCGAAATGGCATGGCCCCACAGCCCGGACTGTCCCTTCTGGTTCTGCTGCAGCACGGCGGTGCCGGCGCGCAGCAGGGGATTGGCATACAGCACATGACTGGCCAAGCGCTCGTAGAGTGACGCCTCGGCCTGCGTGGCGTTGATCTGCCGGCGCACCACCTGGCTGTGCGTCCACGCCAGGTCGAACACGCGGTCGGCCAGGCGGCGGTCACGGTACTTGTCCACCAGCGACTCGCAACCGGCGCGGTCGGTGCCGATGCCAAACACCATGTCCAGCTGCACCGTCTGCTCGGGCTCCAGCACCACGCGCACGCGGATGGCCACGATGGGGTCGAGCACCGAGCCTTCCGACCCGGAAAGCTCAACATCGGTGGTCAGTGCCCGCGGCGTGCGCGGCGTGTTGCCACGGCCCAGGAAGCGCGCCCGGTCGGTTTCGTAGGAGATGGCATCCACCTGTGCGTCATGCACCGCCACCAGATGGAACATCCACGGTGGTACCTCGTCGTGCGAGCGCGGTCGGCGCGTGCACAGCACGGCCTGCTTGGCCGCCAGGATCTCGCTCTGCACGAACAGGTTGCTGAAGGCCGGGTGCGCATCGTCGGCGGCAGCAGGTGCCAGCACCACTTCAGCATAGGTGGTGATTTCCACCGTGCGCGCGCGACGGCTGCGGTTGGTCAGGCGCAGGCGCCGCAGCTCGATGTCGTCCTCGGCGGAGATGGCGACCTGCAGGTGGCTTTCGCAGCCCCGCCGCGCACCACGGAATTCGGCCTTGGCGTCGGAGAAGATCGCCTCGTAGTTGTCCACCGGCACGCAGGTGGGCTGGTATGCGGCCGACCAGAACTCGCCGCTCTCCACATCGCGCAGGTAGCAGAACGAGCCCCACGCATCGGTGGTGCCGTCTTCGCGCCAACGGGTAAGCGACAGGTCGCCGTGGCGGCTGTAGCCACCGCCGGCATGGGTGAGCATGCCGTGGTAGCGGCCGTTGGAGAGCAGCTGCACTTCCGGGCGCGGGCCACCCGGGTTGCGCAGCACGCGCAGCGCGGTCTCGTCCTGGGCCGTGGCCGAGTGCTCGCCCAGCGCCTCGACTTCATGCGGGTGGAACACGCCGATGCGCGGGATGCGCTCCTGCAGCAACAGCAGGGTGGCCTGGAACTCCACATCGGCCACGAAGCGGCGCTGCATCGGCTGGTCCCGCAGCAGGTAATCCAACGACAGCAGGCCCATGCCCTGGTGGTGGGCCATGAACGAACGCAGCAGCACGTGATCCTGCCCCGGCGGCAACCGGGCGGGTGTGAAGTCGATCGCCTCGTACATGCCGAAACGCCCGACAAAACCCAATCCTTCGATCGCCTGCAGGTTCTGGCACGCCGCCTCCGGCGCCACCATCAGCGCCATCATGCTGGCATAGGGTGCGATGACCCGGTCCTGACCCAGGCCGCGCTTGAGCCCCAAGCCCGGCACGCCGAACGCACGGTACTGGTAGTTCAGGCGCGCATCCACGGCGTTGTAGCCGGACTCGGACACGCCCCACGGCAGGTTCAGCGTACGACCGTAGACGATCTGCGCCTCCACCGCGTGCCGCGCGGTCTGGTCCAGCAGCGTGTCCGGATAGCTGGGCATCACCAGCTGCGGCATGAGGTACTCGAACATCGAGCCACTCCATGACAACAGCGTGGGCGTGCCGTTGACCTCGGTGAGCAGCCGGCCGAGCGCGAACCAGCTCTCCTGCGTCAACTGGCCCTGGGCGATGGCCACGAACGAGCACAGCCGCGCTTCGGAGGCCAGCAGGTCGTAGAAACTGTTGTCCAGGCGGTGGTCGTCGACGTTGTAGCCGATGGAGAGCAGCTTGCGGGCAGGGTAGAACAGGAACCCGTATTCCATCAGCGAGAACTGCCCGGCGCGGTGCGCCAGCGCCTGCAGTTCCTCGATGCGCTCGCGTGCGTCAGCACCGGCCGTACCGGGCAGGGCGGCCAGCTGGCGCAGGCTGGGCACCGGGGCATCGGCGTCCGCGCTGGCATCGGCAGGAAGTTCGGCGAGCACCGCGACGGCGGCATGGCATTCGGCCGCGAACAGGGCCGGCCAGTGCAGGTCACCTTCCTCGGGTGCTTCCGGTGCGGGCCACTGCGCCAGCACGACGTCGGCCAGGCCGGCCAACTCCTGCAAGCGGGCGAGCGTCTGCGCCGTCCCAGAGGGGAGCTCGGCGCGCGTCGACGAAAGGCGCTGGCGAAGCTGATTGAGCGCCTCGCCCAGTGGCGCGTCGCTATAGCGATGACGCTGCCGTTCCTCGTCCAGCACGCCGAACGTATCGGCCAGGCCGTCGAACGTGTGCGGTGCCAGCACCGGTGCGTCCACCAGCGCGAGCAGGCCCTGGCGCAGCGTAAGCAGGTGGCCGGCAAGGTTGCCGCTGTCCACGGTGGAGACGTAGCGCGGCGGCAGCGGCGCCAGCGTTTCGGTGTCGTACCAGTTCAGGAAGTGGCCGCGATGGCGCGGCAGCTGGTCCAGCGTGTCGAACGTGAGCGCGGTGCGCTGCGCGACCGCGCGTTGCTGGAGATAGCCGAAATCCCACGCAGACAGATTGGCCAGCAGCGAGAGGCCGATGTTGGTGGGCGAGGTGCGCCGCGCGACCACCAGCGCCGGATGCTCCTGGATATTGTCCGGCGGCAGCCAATGATCCTGCTCGCGCACCCACGCCTGGAAGAACGACCAGGTGCGCCGCGCCAGCCGGCCGAGGAACGCGCGCTGGGTATCGGAGAGTTCGGCCACGATGGCAGCCGGCGGCCGGCCCAGCCACGCCATCAACGCGGGCGCGAAGGTCCACGCCAACAGCAGGGGCAGGGCAATCGGCAGCGCCTGCGGGCGCAGCGCGGCCACCACCGCCACCAGCGCAAGCGCCAGCAGCGAACCGGGCGCCATCACCCGCCATTCCGCACCGCGGTCGCCGCCAAGGCGGCGCTCCACTTCGCTGGAGGGGTTCCATTGCAGCAGGTGGCGGCGCGTGATGGTCATGCGCCAGAGCGTGCGCAGCACCGCGCCGCCGGCCAGCAACGCTTCGTAGGGCAGGCAGGCAATCTGGGTGGCTGCGCGCAGCAACGACTGCAGCGTGCCGCGCCCAACCTTGATGTAATGCGCTTCCAGTGGCGTGTCGTCCGGCACGCTCAGCGCGTCGCGCAGCATGCCGATCAGCGGTGGCGCGAACCACAGCGCCAGCACCCAAGCGGTCCATGCCACCGGGTTTTCGGCATATAGCCAACCCGCTACCACCAGGACCAAGGCTGCAATGGGCACCAGGCTGCGGCGCAGGTTGTCCAGCAACTTGCCGCGCGACAGCAGGCTGAGCCGGTTGCGTTCCCAGCCTGAGCCCGGGCGCGGCGTCCATGGCATCAACCACGGCAGAAGCTGCCAGTCGCCCCGGATCCAGCGCGCACGGCGCTTGGCATCGGCGGCGTAGCGCTCGGGGTAGTCCTCGTACAGGCGCACATCGCTGACCAGGCCGGCGCGTGCATAGCAGCCTTCCAGCAGGTCGTGGCTGAGGATGCGGTTCTCGGGCAGGCGGCCCTCGAGCGCGTGCTCGAAGGCTTCCACGTCATAGATGCCCTTGCCCACGAACGAGCCTTCGTCGAACAGGTCCTGGTACACGTCCGAGACCATGCGCGTGTACGGGTCGATGCCGGGCTCGCTACCGAACATGCGGGCGAAGCGCGAGGTGCGGCGCCGGCCCAGGCTGGTGCCCACGCTGGGCTGCAGGATGCCGTAGCCCTCCACCACGCGTTGCAGCGCCGGATCGAAGCGCGGGCGGTTGAGCGGGTGGGCAAGGGTGGCGACGAACGCACGGGCCGCATCGCGCGGCAGCTGCGTGTCCGAATCCAGGGTGATGACGTAGCGGGCGCCGATCAGCGCCGCCGCATCGCCAACAACGCGCATGAACGCAGCCGCATCGCCGTGGCGGAGCAGGGCATTGAGTGCGGCCAGCTTGCCGCGCTTGCGCTCATGGCCCATCCACACCCCTTCGCCCGGGTTCCATTGCCGGGGGCGGTGCAGCAGGTAGAAGCGGTCGCCGCGCTCGGGCGCGTAGCGGTGGTTCAGTTCCTCGATCTGCGCAACGGCGTGCGCAAGCAGCGTGGCGTCCGTCGGCAACGTGACTTCCGCAGCATCGAGAAAGTCGGTCAGCAGCACGAAGCGCAGCTGGGGATCGCGGTTGGCCAGGAAGCGGACTTCCAGGGCTTCCACCAGCACGTCGATGCCATCGGTGCTGGAGAGCATCGACGGCACCGCCACCACCGTGGCGCAGGCGGCCGGAATGCCTTCGCTGAAATCGAGCTTGGGCAGCGGCCGGGGGGCGACCAGTACTGTCGCGGTCCAGTTCACCAGCACGATGCCCAGCTCACTGAACACCAGCAGCCCAAGCAGCGCGCCCAGCCAGAGCGGAACTTCGCCATGGCCGGTGGCCAGCAAGCCAAAGGTGGCCAGTGCCGCCAGCAGGGTGATCGGCAGCAGGTACAGCGCAAGCGGCAGGCGGTGCGCCAGCCCCCGCGCCTTGCGGTGGCGCGGTGCTGCGTCGGCCACCGCGTCTACGGTGGCGCTCATGCCTTCGCCAACAAGCCAATAGCCCACGTGTGTGCGTGGCCCGTCCGGCGGCGCGGCTGCCCGTGCCAGATCCAGCGCGATGTTCGCCACGCGCTCTTCCGCCACGCGGCTGCCGCGGGCGATCTTCTCCACCACGTGGCGATAGGCGTCGCGGGTGCCGAAATCCATCTGCGCGTACACGGCCATCGGGTCTTCCCGCAGCCGCTGCTCCACCACACTCATATCTTCAACAAACGTGCGCCAATCCATGGTGGAGAGAAAGCGCAGGCTGCCGATGCTGTTGCCGATGGAGACCTGGTCGGCCGCCTGCTGCTGCCCTTCGGCGGCCACCAGTTCGTCGATGCGCTGCCCAGCCGCAGCCGCCCACTGTTCCAGCCAGGCAACGGGCATGGCCCATGCGCCGCCGCGCCCCTGCAGCGAGCGGGTGAGCTCGGCGATGAACGCGCCGGTCAATGGCGGCGCGGAACGCGCCATGTCGGCCACCACCAGCACCACATCGGTGGGGGTGTCGGACGCCGCGCGGTTGAGGTCGTCGGCCCATTGCGACGCCAGGCGCCGGTCTTCCCCATCGCGCATCACCCGCGCCGCCATCCGCCGCAGATTCTCCAGCAGTGCCAGGCGCAGCATGATGGGCACTGCCCACAGCTCGCCCAGGCTCAGCGGGGCGAGCGACTGGTACGAGGCGATGAAGCGGCCCAGCGTGTCGCCGTCAATGCGGCCGTCGCCGTGCGCGATGGCCTGCATCGACAGTTCATACACGCGGGGCAACCCAGCCGAGGGGCCGGCCGCAAGCGAAGGCAACTGCCGGCTGTAGCCACGCGGCAGGTGGCGCCGCGCGGTCTGGATCTGTTCTTCGATCAGGTAATAGTTGTCGAGCAGCCATTCCCCGGCCGGCGTGACCGGGCGCTGTTCGCGCACCACGCTGCTGAGCAGGGTGTTTGCGTCTTCCAGCACACGCTGGTTGGCCTGCAGGCGTTCGAGCAGCCGCTCCGGGCTGGGCCGCATGCGCACGCGGTGCTGCCGCGCAAGGGCGCGGCCGTACACCTCCATCTGTTCATCGCTGTACAGTGCGGCGCGCAGCGGGCCCTCGGTGGCCTCGATGGCGGGTGCAGAGGCCTGGCGCTCGCGCCAGCGCAAACGTACGAGCCGACGCAGGCGAAGCCAACGACCAAAAAGACGACGAAGGTGGGGCATAGGGTACCGGGGGGAGGGGGCAAGTCGCGTCCTCATCCTTGCATTTGGGGTACCGGGGAAGCTGTGAAGGCCGGTTCAGCCCCAAGCGATCCGCCTGATTCTGATGAATTCAGCGACGCCGACAGGGCAGCGTTGCGCACTCGTCTGCGCTCTCGGCCGGATGGGTCGGCGGGCGACGACGGGGCACAACGCGGCACGACGGTGCGCGGTGGGGCACGACACGACGGGATACGACGGGAACCGACGGGGCATGACACGACGGGGTACGACCGGAACCGACGGGGCACGACACGACGGGGTACGACCGGAACCGACGGGGTAGAGCGGACTGTTAGTCCGCTGCTCTGCTGGCACCGAGGCGCATTACGACACCACTGTAGGCCCCATCAACCAATCCGCCACGACCAACAGAAACAAGCGATTTCCCTTGTCTGCACGACTTCCGCATTGTTGGCCCCGGAGCGTGAGAGTTCCACGATGGAAAGTAGCAAGTAGCATGTCCTGCGTCGGGAGGGTGGCGAAATACAACACCCTTGTGGAAATACGTCGCGCCAAATCCACCGTACGGCTCTCAACCTCCCGACTCCCTCTCCATCCGGCGAGGGAGACTTCCATCGGAGGTCAACCATGCACAGCAACCATCCTGAAGCGCCGTCATTGGAACGCCGCAAACAAACCCTGCATCGCTATCCGCCCAACAGCCTGCGCGTCGATACCCTGTACTACCCCGGCTGCCCAGCCGAACCCGACGACATCTGCCTTCCCTGCCTGAAGCTGCGCGGCCTCTGGATGCAGGCGGCAGGCTTCGAGATAGGCGCGCGCGTGAAACTGGACATCAAGCGCGGCTGCATCCTGCTTACGGTGCAGGAGTCACCCGCAGCAGACGCCCCCAAGGTCAGAAAAATGGGTCGCCTCCAGTTGGCACGGTTGCAGGCGCAGGAAGCAGCGCGGGCGCCGTAACCTCGCGGGCGCAGTGCCAAGGTCGCCTTTCGGCCCTAAGCGGGTGTAGTTAATGGATGCACCCCACTCGCGGTCCGATGTGGCTATATCATGTAGCGGGGCACCGGAATGAGCCTTGGGGTCGCTAGGCTCGAATGTGGGACATCACAACCTGGAGGTGAATAATGAAAGGCTTGGCTTCTTTCGTCTCACTTTGCTGCGTTTCTTTTGCTGCATCTGCGGCGACTCCCGAAACGGTTCAATTCAGGGGAATTCTGCAGCAGGACGCTTTGGCGCCCGTTGCAATCGATCTGCAGCTTCCGTCCAAAGACGCCGCAACACTTCAGTTGTCCAGTGGCTTCAATCTGGAGCTGGCGACGCCCGGAAACCCGGCCAGTAAAGATGGCGCCCCCATAAGACTCGTGTCGTCCAACGGTGAGGTTGTGCACACGGCAAACGTCTCTGATCCTGGCCTGGCCTCGGTTTCCTTTGCCTACCAGATATGCGCTGGTAGCGTCATTTTCGTGAGTCCGGCGCCATCTCCTTTGCCTGCATGCAGAGTGACGGCTCAGAAGGGACGTCAATGAAGATCATCTCAGGCAGTGCTTTGGCACTGATGCTGGTGGCGTGCAGTCCTGCCCCCTCCGACATACTGGACGGACCCAAGCAAGCACCCACTGGCACTGCCCCTTTGGCAGCGGCGGGCATCGACGCCAGTCATGGCTCCATTGCGGGCCTGCGCACGGGTATGACCAAGGACCAGCTTGTAGCAACTGGGCACGCCATCACTGAACGCTCGGTCATGCAGGAGGGAGACCAATACATGGTTGTTGACGTCTCGCTACGCGAAGGTTTGGTTGTCGAGTGTTGGTTCGACGACGGCAGGATAGAGCGCCTGCGAACTACCGCGGAAGGCATGAAAGATGAGAGGGGACTCGGTGTTGGCTCCACGCTTGCTGCGCTGAGAGCTGCCTACCCCGACGGTCGTCTAGTTACAGGAGAAGGTGACGGGGGGCGCTATGCCAACTTCGTCAACCGCTCCAGGGTGGTCTTCGAAATGGACATCGATGCGCTCTCGCAATCATGCTTCCATGACGAACGCACTGGTTGTGAGGCGCGCCCAGACTTGCGTGTGCGCAGTGTTGTCGTGCATTCCGGTCCAAGCTCGTAGGGCGGTCCCTAAGCCGAAGCGCCAGTGAAGCGGCTTGGTTGCTGCTAATGTTCACTTTCCGCCAGAAGCTGACAACCAGGGAGGGTCAGGTGGAAGCGCAGCAGGCGTACCAATTGGGGCAACGCGTCTCAGTACGCGTCAATGAGCAGAATCAAACCGTCCGGACGGCCGAGCACGACGCTAATGTCCGGTCTGGGCCGGAACCGATCAGTTTGTAACATCCGGTTTGCAGAATCCTTAGACCAGGAAGGGGGGGCTTCGTGACTTCGTTGGCCAAGTACTTCAACGCCGGATCCATCTGCGCTTTCATTCTGATTGCCTGCACTTCGGCAGCGAGCGCCTCCGTTTGCCAGTCAGATGGCGAGCCGAAGGTTATCTATCGCCCGCCTCTCGATTCCGTATGGGAGGTTGCAAGCAGGTTCCAGCCCCACGGTCACGAAGCCACCGGCGTCCGAACGCCAGATTCCGGGTACCGAACCTACGCCAACGTGATGATCGAGATCGCCAGCGATGGCACGCCGACCTTCGTGAGATTCCCATTGGGCACCCCGCCGTACGCAAGTACGGGCAACCGCCCCGTGGACAAAGCGATACAGGCATGGGGACTGCAGTTTCGCTTCTCACCGGATACCTGCGACCGGGCCAGGATCCGGACGGCTTCTGTTCCTGTAGACCTGAGGCGGTGACAGTTAGATGAGAGTGTTTCGCCGTCAGCTGATCTACGTGCAAGTGCACCAACACCACCTCATTGCTCGCGCAGTCGGCGGAGGGAGGGCCATTCGTCGCGACTGCCATGCCCTTGGTAACCACGCGGGGCCGATCAGGGACTTCTCCACCATACGGCTTCAGCTCAAAGGAGTCTTTGCGGAACTCAGGTCCGGGTTCTCATTCTTCAGGCCGTGGGTACTTCTGCACTTTGATCCTGTCGAGTACCCGATCACGAAGGAGGAGCTCGCTGAGTTCCAGGTGGCCGCTCTTCGCAGCGGCGCGAGTTTCTGTTTTCTTTCCACGTGGGAAGAGCATCATGAAGACAAGGACTTGCTGAGCATGCTCAAGTAGCGTCCGGCCAACGATTGCGCCCAGGTTGTTTCAGTTCACCTCGCCGAGCATGGCTCGGCGCTACTGGTCAGGGTCTCGGTCGTTCAGCTCGGCTACGCGTGTGTTGAAGAGGGTGACGTCGTCGTCTGCGAGTTGGGCCCAGTCGACGGGGCGGCCGATCAGTTCTTCAACCACTTCACCGGGCTCGCGGTCGAAGCCGCGTGCCTGCACCCGAGCGTAGCGAGCGGTGAAGCCGGGGTCTTCGGCGCTCAGCGCGTACAACTTCACCGCCACCAGGCCGGCGAACAGATAGTTGGTGAGGTAGAGCGGGTCCTGGTAGAAGAGACGCTTGCCCGCCCAGGTGGTGTCCTGGTCGGGGTGCCCACTGAAGCTGCCTTCGTGCAGCGTACGCATCTTCACCACGAGGGCGTCCAGGTCATCCGGCCCCCGCACGGTGCCGTCATGCACGCCTTGGTGGATCGCTGCTTCCAGCTGCGCCTCTTCGGCGGAGATGAAGAGCTGCAGGGCCAAGTCGCGTAGCAGCCCGCGCTGGTAATAGTCGCGGGCGTCGTTGGTCGTGGCTTCGCTTACGAGTTGGTCGCGGTAGAGAAACTCGTCCAGGATTGCGAACGTTTCCTCCAGCCATGCGGTGCCATGGCGGAACAGCGGCGAAGTGCCATGGGCATTCATCAGCTGCCCATGCACGGCATGCGCGCCTTCGTGCACGACCTCGACATCGCTTTCGGTGTCGCCGCGCCGGTGGCCCACGTAAAGCACGGACGTGTAGTGCGGTGCGGTGATGGAAAACGCGTCGCGCTTGCGGGTGCCCAGCTGGCTGGCAAAATCCATGCGGCCGCCAGCCGGGTCCAGCACCGCGCCGATCTGCGCGACATGCTCAGGCCCCAAGCGGGCGGTGGCCCGCATCGCGATCTGCCGCACCTGCTCCATAGACATCGCCGGCGGGCTGAAGCTGCCGCGTGGGGCTTCGTCATTCCACGGGGCCGGGGCGCTGTTGCCGGGAGTTTTCGATAGCGCTTGGTACGCGGCAAACGACGATGCGTGTGACTGCAGGGCATAGAGGGCGGTGCTCACCTCCTTGCTGCCAAGGCCCATGCCGGCATAGGCCTGCTCCGGGGCACTGGCATAGCCGCGCGTCACCGCCAGTCCGTCGCGCAGGACGGCGATACCGGTCAATGCATCGGCCAGCGCGGGCTTCCGCTGCAGCATCGCATCGTGGTGCAGTGTCCACGCCTGCTTCCGCACGGCTTCGTTCGGCAGGGCCATCAGAGTGTGGAAGTCGTCGGCGACATTGAAAACGCGGTCGCCGACTTTCATTGTGGGAAAGTCTGTGCCCTGCGTGGCCAGCCGGTGTGCATGCTCGAAGCGGTCCAGCGCCGTGTCTGCGGCTGCCGCCATCGGCTTGGCGGCCGCAGGCAGCGCATGTGCCTCGGCGCGCGCGCTGCGTGCCGCCAGATAGGCGTACGGCTGTGCCCAGCGCGCATCGGCGGGTGCGGCGCGCACGTGCTCCTTGGCGGTGCCGGCTATGTCGCCGCACAGATCTTCGACTTCATCGCGTGCGGCACTGGCTACACGGTCGCTGGCGTTCTGGGCGGCAATCAGTTCGTGATAGGCATAGTGGTCCAGGCATTCACCGAACAGTGATTCCAGAGTGTGGAAGGCGGATTCGATGTCGGGCGTGCGGCTGCTTGCTTCAAGCGCGTCGAAGCGCAGTTTAATTGCGGCGCGCGCGGCCAGCTCTGTGGCTGGAGTAGCGAAGTAGCGCGCTGGGTCTACCGATTGCGAGTCGCCGGGTGAGGCGGCGGGTATTGCCAGCGCGGGGCTGGACGGCGCAAGCAGGCAGGCCAGTGCCAGCAGCAGGCGGGTGCGCGGCTTCCGCGAGAGGCGGGCATTCCCTTGGTAGGGCATTGTCATCCTGACGACCTCTTCAGCGATGGTTCCATCGTAGCCCCGCAGCAAGGTGTTGGATACCCGGGCGATCTTCACCGTTCCCGCTTTGGTCGAGCCTCACTCCCCAGCGCGAGCTGAAAGGGTGTTCCAGATCCGTCCCTCGCGCTGCTCTGCGGTGGTGACATTGATCACCGCCTGTTCGCCCAGGCGATCACGCAACTGCTGCAGGTAAAGGCTGCGTGGCGCCACTACCTGGCCAACCGACTGCATGATCCCCGCCGGCTCTTCAGGCGGGAACTTGCCCGGCGCGACAGTTCCGACTTGTCCCACGCTCCAGTTCATCGCGAAGGGTGGCGCCTGGACGACGTAGATATCGTGCTCGGTGTTCCAGAACATCTGCTGCGCGCCTGCCCAGCCGTGCCCGGTCCCGCTATAGCGGCGGTTCTGGGCCCGCAACATGTAACCCTTGGTGTTGTCATACAGAATGCCAGTGGACCAGCGGTGATGTGGGCCACTGTCATTGCTGTCGTCTGTGGCCAGGCAGTCAAGAAATACGTTGGGGCCGGGTACCCGGGCGCCAATGACGAAGGTATGCCTGCCGCCTTGGTTGTAGCAACGCTGGATCAGGTTGAAGGCGGAGTTGCCTTCGTACAGGAACACATAGCGGCGGGCGCCCTGGGTTTCGCCATACCTCGGGTCGAGATAGGCAATGTCCTGCAGAGTGTTGAAGTGCGCGCCGTTGCGGGTCACAAATCCATGCGACACATAACGCACGGTGACATCGCGGACCCATGAATCGCGGACCCCACCCAGGCGGAGCCCGGTATAGGGGCCGGTATCGGCGGTGCCATTGGCCGTGCCGGTCTCAGGGTTGCCCTCAAGGCGAAGGTCTTCGATGCCGACCTGGGAGATGCGGATGGGATCGGCGCGGTAGATACTACCGCCGCCGAAGCGCGCATCGATGGCGTCCATGATCGGGGCATCAAGGGTGATGGTGTCGTGGTCTACGGCGGTCACCACCCGTTCGCTGTACACGGCGTAATCGCTGGGCTTCCATCGGTATCGGGCGGTATCGATCCCCTCGGTGCCGAGCCAACGGGCATTGGGTTCCCTGGCGATCGCCACCGCGTCGCCTACGCGATAGCCGGTTGAGGATTTCACTCTGATCCGCGTTGCTCCCACGGGCACGTAGTCCATGTTGATCGCGGTCTGTTGTGGCTTAGGGGCCAGGCGGGGTGCTGCCGGTTCGCTGTTCCCCACGTCGATGATTTTGCCCTGCTTCCCATCGGCTTCGGAGCGGATCACGGTGCCGTCGGCACCTCGGCCTTCACCTCGCAGTACCACGCCGCTGGATTGCATCGTCAGCGTCCTGCTCAGCCTGTACTGACCACGCCGTAGCAGCACGGCGCCGCGTAGACCCCGGCTGTCCTTGGGAAGCATGGCAACGGCGTCGATGGCTGCCTGTATGCGCGGGTAGTCATCGCCCTCGGCGTTTGGCTCAAGGGTCTTACGCACCGGGATGCTGGCGCGGGCAGGCAGGCCAACGCCGCCTCCCTGGTAGCCGGCGCGGGAGAAGTCCGGGACGATGTTGCGTGCCTGGTCGCCACCGCGTTCGGCATACAGGCTATAGCGCAGGAAGCCCTCGCTGCCCAGGCTTGCCAAGGGGGCGTCTTCGGCATTATTGATGGGGTAGGCGAGGGCGCTGGTAGGGGACGCGGGCTCAGCCGCTGATAGCGTCGACAACGGGCAGGCTGGCAGCGCTACAAGCGCCAGCGCCAGGGCTCGGCGAAACGCCAGGAGCGGAGGCATGCGTGGGACTCCCTTCCATGGAGGGGGGGCTGGCAATGCTAGCAAACTGTTTCTGCCGGCAACGCAGCGCTTGACCATGACCGGACGCCGACGGTCATCTCTGGACGTGACGTCCATTCGCTCGAGCATAGTCAACGGCTTGCCGGAGCGAGTCGAAGTCCAGGTCATCAAAGGTGAAGTACTCCCCATTGGTAGATATGTCGAGCTCGCGCATGAGTTTGCGATCAGCGACCGAGAGCCGCAGCGGCCAATTGGGGTTGATAAGCGTCAACCAACCATATCGATGGAGGATCGCCTTGCCGAGCAGAAATCCCGGGAGGATCTGCGGAACGATGATTGCGAAATTGGTCAGGCTCCCTCTGTCGACATGGCCAGGCGAAGAGAAAACGACAAACGGTACCCAGAATGGACGTAAGAGAAGGACCAGAGATACGGTAACGAGAGCAGTAGTGACGTAAGCCGCAATGCGAAGCGGCCAGCAGAACCTGAGCGGCGCGCGGCAGTGGGCGCAATTGAACTGCTGCTCCCATATCCATTTACCGGGGAAGAGCTTCTTGCAATGAGGGCATTCCAATCGTGGCTTCACTTCAAAACTGCGCTTCACTTCCATGCCCACTGCCCCTGGTACTCGCCCCCCGGCGGAGGTGTCTAGCGTGCGGCCTGCCCCTGCCGCTGGTCAATATGGCGCCCGATACGTTCGCGTGGGCCGGGAGGGCACATATGCCGTGCCCGTATTCGTAAACGTGCGCCACCGGCTGTCGGCCGCCGACTGAAAGCAGCTAAGATTCCAACAAGTCGTGCAACGGGGGAGGCGAAGGCTTCCGTTCCACGTCCGCCATTGATTCAGTGGGACGTGAGTTCACCCGAGGCATAGATGCTCAGTAAGCTTGCCAGAGCCAAACGTGCAAGGACTATGCTCCACTGGACCGTGGCGGTAGCAATGGCAGTTGCCATCGCGCTGCTGATGCTGTTTCTGGAGTACGACACGCCGCTAGGCGACCCGGAACACATAGACGCAGTGGTGCTCAGCTGCTACAAGCCCACTGGGCGGCATGCCAGCAGAACGCACGTGAAATGTTGGGTCAAATTTGGGGCGCGGGAACTTGATCTGTGGTCCCGTGAGACGCGCCCCGCCTTCTCGCACGTCACAGTTCTTCAGTTTCGGCGCCGCTACACTGGTCTTGCGTTCTACCAATTGGCCGATTTCGCGCGAAAGCAATGACCAATTCTTCAGGCGAGTCAGAGCGTCCGCTTCTGGCCGAAAGTGGACGTTCGGGGAGGACGGAGGCGCCGAACGCTGGTAGTGTCCGGACACCACGGGCGACGGCTCAGCGCCATTTCGTCGGCGATCCGGGTGATTCATCGGCGGCTTCTGTGGCTTGGTCGCAAACGGGTTGCCACGCCCCCGCCCGGATGGCAACTTGCAGCGGCGATCACGTCGACCTGGAGCCCGCATGACCCCCGTTGCCCTGTATTCGCCCGATCCTGCCCGCGGCTGGTTGCCCTGGGCCTGGCTGACGCCGATCCTGATGATCCTGTTCAACGCGCCACCGGTGATCGCGCTGGACGGGTGGATGCAGTCGCAGCATTGGTCGACGCCGCGCGGCGATCCGATCGGCCTCGCTGGCTTGCATGCGCTGCTGTGGATCGGCTTCGCGCCGACGCTGGCGGCCGTGCTCGTTTGGGTACGCTTCGTCGAAGGGCGCTCGCTGGCGAGTATCGGGCTGACCGGTCCGGCGCCGCTGAAAACCTTCCTGCGCGGACTGGCCGTTGGATTCGGCACGATCGCGCTGGTCGTAGTCGCGATCTGGATGGCTGGCGGCATGCAGGCGGCGGGCTTTGGGCAGGCCTGGCGGTCGCCCGTCAGTCTGCTGCACATCGGTCTGCTGCTATTGAGTTTCACGTTCCAGGCGAGCGTGGAGGAAGTCATCTTCCGCGGCTGGATGCTGTCGGTGGTGGCGCGCAAGACCAACGTCGCGGTGGCAGTGCTGCTGGTGTCGCTCGTTTTCTGCTTCCTGCATTTCAGTCCGCACCAGCCGCCCCTGGTCATGCTCGGCACGTTCCTGTTCTCGCTGTTCGCCTGCGCCTGGGCGCTGCGGACCGGCAATATCTGGGGCGTGATGGGCTGGCACGCGGGGTGGAACTGGTTGCTCGCGACCGGCTTCGAACTGCCCGTCACCGGCATCGATGCGCACTTGCCGGCGCTGCTGGTGGCGCTGCGCCCGCAAGGCCTCGACGCCCTGACCGGTGGCGCGGAAGGGCCGGAAGGCAGTTACCTGTGCAGCGTCTTCTTCGTCGCCGCGATCGCGTGGATCCAGTGGCGAAAGACGCGCGGAGCTCAGAACTTCTCGCCGACCAGCAGGTAACGCCACTGCCCGGGCGGCCTCGCCCCGTGCGGGCCCTTGCCGCATCAGCGATGTTCATCGGGCGAAGGACAGATGCCCGTCGGACGGCCTCATCAGGCAAGGTGACCCGCCACGCAATCGGCTTTCCGTCCCCGGCGGCGCTGGCCATACTAAGGCCATGACCTGTATCCGCCGAATCCAGACGCAGCTGGCCGGCCAGTTGCGGAGCGAAGCGTGGCGACGCCGTGCCGCCCTGTGGACGGGCGCGGTGGTGGTGGCACTCATCGCGATCCTCTTTGCCAAGGCCAGCGACGCGGCATTTGCCCTGTTTCGACGCGCCATCGAGCACTCGCCTTGGTGGGCGCTGCTGCTCACACCGGGAATTTTCGCCCTGCTGGCGTGGCTGACCAGCGGGGTGCTTCGTCCCACGAGGGGCAGTGGCATTCCGCAGGTGATCGCAGCGCTGGACAAGCCCGATGAAGCATTCCGGAAAACCAACCTTTCACCGGCGGTGTCGGCAGGCAAGCTGGTCCTGACCACGCTGTCGCTGCTGGGGGGTGCATCGGTGGGTCGGGAGGGGCCAACGGTGCACGTAGGCGCCAGCCTGATGTATCTGTTTGGCCGCTGGTTTGGTTTCAAGGATCCACGCGAGCTGTCGCACTTTCTGTTGGCAGGCGGTGCGGCCGGTATCGCGGCGGCCTTCAACACGCCGCTGGCCGGGATCGTGTTCGCCATTGAAGAGCTCAGCGGGCGCTTCGAGCATCGCTTCTCGGGCACGCTGTTGACGGCCGTTATCGTCGGCGGTGTGGTGTCGCTGGGCCTTCTGGGAAGCTACACCTACTTTGGTCATGTGACAGCAGGCCTGCCGCTGGGGCAGGGGTGGTTGGCCATCCTGCTATGCGGGGTGGTGGCTGGTCTGCTGGGTGGGGTATTCGCCCGCATGGTGCTGGCCAGCGCTGCAGGGCGCCCGCGCTGGCTGGGCATCCTTCGGCAGCGGCATCCGGTGCTGCTGGCCGCCGGCTGCGGCCTGGTGGTGGTTGGGCTGGCGGCGTTTTGCGGCGATGGTGCCTTTGGCACTGGCTACGAACAAGCGCGTAGTCTGGTGCAGGGTCAACCGACGGTTGGGCATGAGTTTGGGCTGATGAAGCTGCTGGCCAACCTGGCCTCTTATGTGGCCGGCATTCCCGGCGGGCTGTTTTCGCCGGCGCTGGCCGTCGGCGCCGGCCTGGGCCACAACCTGGCCGTGGTGATGCCCGGCGTGGACCCGCGTGCGTTCGTGCTGCTCGGCATGTGCGCATACCTCACCGGTGTCACTCAAGCGCCCTTGACCTCGGCGGTCATTTCGCTGGAACTTACCGACAGTGGCGATCTGCTGCTGCCTATCCTGGCAACGGTACTGATCGCCCGTGGGATGTCCGGGCTGGTGTGTCGGACACCGATCTACAAGGGACTGGCGGAACAGTTGCTGTTGCCGCGCTCGCAACAGTTGAGCAACGAATCGTAACCCTCTGTCGCTGCCGCGATCTCCCCGATTGAATTGCCCGGAGGTTGTACCTAACCGTCGTGCGTCAATATTCACTGTTGGCTATGAGCCGGCCCTTGGTATGGGGCACCAGCACCAACTGAGGCTGGCAGTGTCCGCTTTTGGCCGAAGGCGGAAATCAGGACTACTTAAGACACGGGCCCGGTGCTAACGTTCGCTATCGGCCCAAAGCGGACATCAGCCCGGGCTCGGTGCAGGTACAGCCAACTGCCCCCCCAGGGGCCCGTCTACCAAGGAGTGGGAAGACTGATGATTACAGACCTCTGGCCATACTTCGCGGGATCCGGATTTATCGCGGCCCTGTTTTTCAAGTTGCGCGGCATCGCAATTCTTGCCGGCGTTCTTTTCGTAGGCGCGTTTGCGGGTCTGGCGATCACCGGCCTTGCCGGATCGGATACATGGCCCTGGATCTTCGGCATTGCACTCATGGCCTCACCCATCATTGGTGCGATTGCACTGGCGGGAGTTCTCTTCGGATGGCTGGTAAAAATGGTCATCTGGAAAGCAACGAGCGAGCCAACGGAGTCCAGCGACGATGCCGACTGACAGTTCACTCAAGGGTGCAAACATCACTGGGGACAGCAAGGTACTCAGGCCATGAGTCGAGCCGCGGCAATGAAGCGCACCACTCTCATCTTTATCGGGTTGGGCCCGGTGATCGGCGGCATCTCCATGTTCACGCAGTTCGTGTTGCTGGATCATTCCCTGGCGTTGTCCGAGCTCTTCAGCTTCGGAATGATCTGGATGGTCATTTTCTTCATCATTGGCGGCTACGTTGTAGGGGCGCTCCCGGCAGCCGCCACCGGCCTGCTGTTCTCCTTCGTAGTCTCACGGCGTGCGCTGAATCTCTTGGAGAGCATTCTGCTGTGCGCCGGCGCAGGCTTCCTCACCAGTGCGATGGCCGTAGTGGTTATCGCTTTGATGAACCCGGGCGCTCCCAAGTGGAACTGGACGATCCCCTTGGCCGGTGTGCTGGCTGGCACACTCTGCGGTGGTCTTTGCTGGATATTGGCCATCAAGCGGCATCAGGCTGCTGGCCAAAGCGGTTCTCGCAGTCGTTAACCGCGCGCCCCAATCGAAAGCGCGTGCCCAAGCAGCTGTGGCATCGTATGTCCGGTTCTGGCCGGAAGCGGACACTTGGCAGGGCAGGGGCCCTCGGTCCCATTTCCAGAAGTGTGGAGCCTTTGAGTTCTCACCCTGCCGGCACGGTCCCGCTATTGGACAGTACGTCGATAGCGTCCAGCCATGTAAGCGCCAGCGACGGCCATTTCGCCAGCGGGGTGTTCGACACACGCAGGCCGAAGGCGTGGCCGCCATGCGGATAGAGGTGCAACTCCGCGGGAATCCCGGCCTGCTGCAACGCCAGGTAGTACGTCATGGAGTGGCGAACGTCGTCGGTGGGGTCATCGCCTGCCTGGAGGATGAAGGTCGGCGGACAATCCTTCGCGACTTGCACTCCCGCATCCAGCGTCAAGCCCGGCTTGCCCTTGTCCCACAGATGGCCGGGATACAGCGCCAAGGCGAAGTCCGGCCGCGTGGGCTGCTGGTCGGCCGCATCAACGGCGTTGTAAGTCCGCGTGGGAGCATTGCTGACGTCGGCCACCATGCGGCCACCGGCGGAGAAGCCTATTACGCCCACCCGATGTGGATCTATGCCCAGCTCGTGGGCCTGTGCCCGCAACAAGGCGATGGCCCGCTGCGCATCCTGCAATGCCATCGGCACTTCGGGGATGCGCCGGCAATTACATTCTTCAGCCCAATACGGACCGGAGCCGGGCACGCGATACTTAAGCAGCACGCAGGTGATGCCTTGGCCGACGAGCCAGTCGCAGATCTCCGTACCCTCCAGATCGATGGCCAGCACGCGGAAGCCACCTCCAGGGAAGACCACGACCGCCGCGCCCGTGTTCGCCCCGGACGGTTTGTAGATCGTCATGCTGGGCCGGGAGACGAGCTGGACCATCGTGACCGGCTGGCCCGCGATGGTTCCCCGGCCGAGGCCAAAGCGTTCGGCGCCCGTCGTGGAGGGCGGGGCGATAGCCAGATCGTCCGGCCACAGGGATTGCTCGATGGCGGGTGCGGCGGGATGCCAGGGGCGGTCCTGCTGGTCGATCAACGGCGCCACGCCGGTGCGTGCCGCCTGGCAAGGGGCGCAGGCGAGCAGCGCGAAGAGCAAGCCCAGGGCAGAGGTCCATTTCATCCAGCGCGTTCCGTGAGTGCGAGCGCTGATCTTACTGCCTTGTCCGCAATGCCCGCCCGGGCTACGATCAGCCCGCCCCAGCTTACTGTTCTATCCCCGCATCCATGATGGAAGCCCATGAACGAGCAGACTGCCATTCCCGTTTCGGTTGATACGGATTCCCACCAGGGCGAGTTCTACTTTCTGGAACCCAGCCGCTGGAATGACGGCATCGGGCACGGCCTGCAGTTTGCCAACGAAGCGGCGCTCTGCCGCCCGGGCATGCGCACGGTCGATCCGCCCAACGGCGACCCCGCCCAGTACCCCGAACGCCCCCACCTGGTGCATGTGCCGGCCGAAGGCGGACTGCCGCGCGATTTCGAGGTCTACGCCAGCATCTGGATTGTGTCGCAGGCGTTGAAGGACGTCTTCGATGCCGTGGACGCGCAGGGCTTCGCGTTCGCTGCGTGCGACTTCACGTTGGCCGACGGCACCGCCGGACCGCAGTACTACCTGTGCAGTGTGATTCGCGAGCTGGATGCGCTTGACGCGCCGGCCTCCCGCGTGAAGGTGAAGGTGGAGCACGACTTCATTACCGAGCAGGACGTGCAGTTCTACAGCATTGCCGGTGGTGCTTCGCTGGTGTTCAAGAAAGCGGTGGTGGGCGGCGCACACATTTTCCGCCAGCCCAACAGCGGGTTCGACCCCATCTGTGACCGGGTGATGTTCGACGCCCTCAGCCACGCCACGCTGGACGGCATACGACTGCGGGACGCTTCAGCGCTGTAAGCCACCCACCCCTGAAATGGACTTCTGAGCGGGAGTTGACCGATGCCTGATACACCGGTTTTCCGTGGTCACCATATCTTCGAGCAGGCTGCGTTCAAGGAGAGCCGGCTGCTTCAGGAACTGGCCAAGCGCGGCCTTTTCGACCTGCACGGTGAAGGCAATATCCTCAATTTGCCGGTCGACAAAGCGTTGGCGGCAAAGATGGGTATTTCGCCGCATGGGGGCGGTCCGCTGGCCGGCTACTCCGACGAACTGGCGACCCTGCTCAAGGACCTGGAGAGCACCCCCGACGGCAGAGCCACGCTGGGCGAACTGGGCACCCCCCAGCAACAGGCGGCGGCCGCCGAGCGCATGGGCGCGCGCGTAGCGAACCTCGACCACACCCTGCGGGCCGGTCTGGTGAATGGTGACCTGGTCACCAACGCGCCGGAGGGCATGTCGACGGACGTGGCCAACGCCAAGGTCCGCCGGTTCTTCGGTGATGTGGACGCGTACGAGCGCGCGCACACTCAGCAGATCAACGAATTCAAGGCCATGAAGCCGGACGAGCTGCGCTGGCGCGCGGTCACCCAGTCCGAAGCCAACGTCAACCTGGCGCTGGAAGCGATCAACAAGCCCAACGCGTCCGCGCTCAGCCCGCGCTGGGGTGGTCATTCTTCGCTGGGCAGCGCGATCGAAGAGGCCAACCATGCCGGCCGCCTGCCGCTTACCGAACAGACTGCGGCGAGCGCCCGCAACGCCTTCACCTTTGAAAAGCCGCTAACCATCACGCGGCCTGCGCCCACGCCCGGCGCTGGGGCCGGCCCTGCGGAAGTGGCCGGTCATGGGGCAAGGCCCGGCACCAGCACAGCGGAACTGGCCGGCACGGCGGGCAGGGCAGGTGTAACCGAAGGCGCGGCCAGCGAGGCGGTGGCCGTGGCCGCGCGCACCCGCATCAGTGGAGCCGGCATGCTCACCGCCGCCGGTGTCGCCGCGTTGGCGGTGGACTTTGCGGTCACCGGCCACCGCGTGGCCGAGTTGCGCACGCAGGGCAATCAGGTGGGCGCGGAATCGGCGACCACTCATTTCGTGGGACGCACCACCGGCGGTATCGCCGGCGGCGTTGGCGCTGGCTTCGTGTACGGGCTGATTGCCGGCTCTGAAACCGGTCCCGGTGCCTTGGTGACCGGCCTGGTGGGCGGCGTGGTCGGTGGGTTTGCCGGGGAATACTGGGCGCAGCAGGAAGACAAGAAGACCGTCTACACCCAGCTGGACCGCAGCGGCAACGAATGGAGCCGCGACCCGGAAAAGCCCGGCAGCGCCTGGACCCGCACGGTGACGGCACCCACGCCCGAAGGTGGCTTCCGTGAAATGCGGATGGTTGCCGGCGGCCGGCTGGTGGACGAGCTGAACTACAAATCGGCCAACGATGCCTATTCGCTGGGCATGGCCAACCTGCCCGAGCCAAAGGACCCGTTCCGCATCGACGCCAGCGGGGGACGCACCCCGCCGCCGGAGCCGTTTGAAACCAGCCGCCACTACGTGCGCAACCCGCAGAATGGCGAATGGAATCTTTCCATCCATGAAGTGATTGATGGCCGCATTCCGATCGACCGCGCCGTGGCGGTCAGCCCGGAACAGTCGGTGCAGCTGGAAGCGGAATCGGTGCGCATCACGGCCCAGAACGCGGCCAACACGCCCGAGGCGCTCGCGGCCCGCTACCAGGTGGCGTATGAGCAGTACGCTTGGGCCGACTTCGCCAGCATTGAGCCCGTACCCGAGGTGATCCGCAACGCGCAGACCGACCTGCAGCCGTTGATGGCCTCGGATGGCCACGCCTATACGCGGGGTGACGATGGCAAGTGGACGACGCCGGGGATGCTCTACGGCTCCAACGACGCCGAAGCAAGCGTGCAGGAAGAGTTGAACCGCACACGCCAGAGCCAGCAAGCGGGCGTGGAGGAGCTCGCCACCATGGCCCAGATTGCCCGCGACAATCCCACCCCCACCGAGTTGGGCCTGCGTGCTCAGGTGAGCTCGGCGTATCGCGCCGCCGGCATTGCACGCACGCCCGAACAGATCGACGCCGCCGTGGACGCGGTGACGCAGGACCATGCACGCGACATGACCGAGCGCATGCCGTTCTCCCTGCAGATGCGGAAGGATGGTGCGCTGGTCACCCTGGCCGGCAAGGATGACGAGCGGATGGAGATCAAATCCGTCACCACGCCGGATGAGATTGCACAGGCACACACCCGCCGCGCGACGGCCCAGGAGGCACAGCCGCCGGCCAACGTGACGCCGGCTGCACCCAGTACGCCTGCGCCTGCGCCGGGCGCATCGGCGCCGCATGGCACTGCGCCGCCCACGCACGACAAAGCCGAGGTTGATCGCCGGCACAGCATGGCCCCACGCCCGGAAGATGCCGAGCTGGTGGAGCAGTTGCGCTCGTCCGTGGCCCGGCTGGATGAGCAGCACAACAAGCCGTGGGACCGCAGCAGTGACCGCCTGCTGGCAAGTGCGTACCGGATCGCGGCCGAAGCCGGGTTCAAGCCCGGCGACAAGGTGGACATGGCATTGAGTGAAGCGACCGAAACCCGCGCCGCTGGCAGCACGCTGTTTGTGGTGCGTTCCGGGCCAGGTGCGGCGGCGGACCCGGCGGCGAACCGGTTGCATATGCCAACGCAGGAAGCATTGGCGGCTGCGCCCGAGCAGCAGTATGCGGCCGCGAACCAGAGCCGGGCGGCGCAGCAGCAGGATCGTGTGCAGGACCTGGCGCAGGTGCAGGCGCAGGACCAGCAGCAGCGGGATGAGCAGACGCGGCAGGGGCCGAGAATGGCTTGAGCCTGCCCCTGTGCACGGATATCCAGCACAAGCGATGTGCCCTAAGCCGTCGCCGAACCGCAATACCCTTGTGGAATTACGTCACCGATGAGATGGGCAAGAACGCCACGCGGTTGTTCTGCTACAAGTCGCACAACCCCGTCCTGATGGCATTCAGACAGATTGAGTAGTTCGAAATGATCGTTCACATTCCGGCGTTGCTATTCTTGCAGGACCTGATGGGCACTTACGGCTCAGCCGATGGAATGGCTTCGTTGTCTGTCATCCGGGTCGGATACGGGCACAGCATTGAGCTGCGCCTGGGAGGCAAGGTACAACTGGCCGGGGTTGTCGGCGTCTCGGGCAACTCAGTTGAGCTATTTGCCCAGATCGGGCTGCCCAATGTAGTTCGCCTTATAGGCCAGCTTCGCGCTCAGAGTGAGCTCGGATTCGAGGGTTCGGACATGTCATTCGGTGTGAGCTTTGTCTTGGAAGATGACACGCTCACGCTAGGCATCTCATCTGATGGAAATCTGAAAAAAAAACATGTGCTTCAGCGCGTCTAGCACTAAGCATAGCTTCGATGGGACCTACAACGGAGCATGGTCCGAATTGGCGGCGCGGTGCGAAGACGGCAAGTCTAAAACAGCTCCAGGAGACAGCATTGGGCTACTCAATTCCTAAGAGCACGATCATTTAGTACCCTTCGCAAGCTCTAGCGTCCTTCAGTGTGTACGCAGTGGAGTGGATTGATAATCTTCACTTCCTCAGAGAGCCTTCCGAGCTTATCGATGGCGATCATGCACCCTATGTCGCCCAGGCAAAGGAGTCTTTCCTCGAGTTTGGTTGGTAAGGCGATGGCGATGTCCAGCTGCTTTGGCTTCCTCCATTCGTCTTCCCGCCTCAGTTGGGCGTAGCTCCAGAGGGAGTGGTTCTCTGGCACGTAAAGCAGGAAGAAGACGGCACTTCATTCATCCTTTCACCCATTGAGCTTCCCTTTGAGGCATTCGGGGTGTACCTCGCAGCCGAAAACTGCACTCAAGGCGACTCGGCTCCTTAGCGTAGTCGCGCAGTTGGGGAGAGCCGGTTTGACTCCTGCGTGAAGTAGAAGATGGTAATTTTTCGCAGCGAGTCGATCTACGTCCACGTGCGCCGTGACTACTTCGCGGCTCGGACTGATTCTGAGCTTGCGAACGTCCACTCCTGGGCGAAAGCGAACATCGGCTGCCGGTTCCCTTGCTCACGGAATCGGCGCTCCTTAAGATCGACCTTCAAGCAGGGGCGCTGGCTGTCTCCCACCTTGTGGACAGGTTCTCCCTGAGCCGTCCGCGCCTCGATTGGATACCATGACGAACTTGGATATCAGCTCCCCTTCCACGCGGGAGCAAATACTTCGGAGCATCACTCCGGGAACGGCAAAAGAGCATCAGCTGCTCTTGCAAAGTATCGTTCGTGAAGAAATCCACTGCCGCGAGAGAGGCGAGGATCACGACTACTTCGAGAACGTCTATTGGTGCGCGTATCTGCTGTTCCATGTCGGAGATCCGGTCGACGTCGAGCTCATGTGGATCGCCAAGAATCTGAACATGGATACTGGCTGTGGCTTCGACGTCGAGAACATGGTGGGGGCTGGTGTGGCGCAGACTATTGAGTACCTGCGGCAAAGGGAGCTCGATGATGCCGCAGATTACATTTCGGACTGCATCCAAGGTCGTTCACAACAGACGATCGAGACTTGGTCTCGGGATCGCCGAGATTTCTTCTACGGAGCCTAGTCGTTCCAGTCTCGGTGGAGTCGCAGGCAGCATTGCCGGCCAAGGCTAGCTACTTACTCTGGCCGTAGCGGCTTCACGGCTTTGCCCAATTCAGTCGTTATAGTACCTCCTCATTTTGCCAAAACCGTACGGTTGGTGGGAGTCACGGCTCTCGCTTCGCCTCCCGCGCATATCGCGACACCTCTTGGTTTCTGGTGCTGGTAATGAGTTGGTTGCGGTCAGGTGGAATAGGTGTCCGCTGACCAGCTAAGCTCTGACCTGTCGATGCATACATAGGCTTGCGGACCCCATGTTTGAAGTGATTGGCTCGGATATCGCGCGGCTTTCTGACACAGACTTGCGCTCTCTGGTCGTTAGGTTGGCCACGAGCGAGCTTCGCAAACAAGGACTGCCGCTCGCTTCAGTTACGGCGGGCGGGCATCAGGATGCTGCGGATGGTGGTCTTGATGTGCGCGTAGAGTGTCTCAGTGCGTTGCCTCGAGCGGACTTCGTGCCGCGCCAACACACTGGTTTCCAAGTCAAGAAGCCAGACATGGCGGCACGCGCGATCAAGGAGGAAATGCGCCCTAAGGGCACGTTGCGGTCGTCGATTGCTGAGCTTGCGAAGAACCATGGTGCCTATGTGATCGTCAGCGCTCAGGGTTCGGTTGCGGACAGGCCGCTGCGCGAGCGCCGCCAGGCGATGCGTGATCAGCTCATCGATCTGGCGTCGCCGGAGGATCTTTATACTGACTTCTATGATCGCGATCGCTTGGCGGCCTGGGTAAACGAGCATCCCGGAATCGCAGCATGGGTGCGCGCAAGCACAGACAGACCACTCGATGGTTGGAGCTCGATCGACAGGTGGGGTGGTCCGCAGGCCGAGAGGCAGTTCCTCACTGATTCTACGACATGCTTAGTGGATGAGAGGCGCAAGCCTGGCGTGGCACTCCCAATGCTGGAGGGCGTCGAGCTGTTGAGGACGGAGCTGCGCTGCCCGGGCCGATGCGTCCGGCTCATAGGCCTGTCAGGCCTAGGCAAGACGCGATTGGTGCAAGCGCTGTTCGAAAAGGGGGTGGGCGGAGAGCCTCTCGATCCCGGTCTGGCGATATATACCGACTACGCAACGGATACCCGGCCAAGCGCACGAGACATGGCGCGAGAACTGATTGGACTGCGGCAGCCAGTGATTCTGATCGTGGATAACTGCAATCCCGAAACTCATTCCGAGCTCGCCAAGCTGTGCGCTGATTCTGGGGCTCCTATCGGCCTGCTGACGGTCGAGTACGACGTTCGGGAAGATGAGCCCGAACACACAGATGTCTTCAGATTGCAGGCGGCTTCTAGTGGGCTCATCGAGGTATGGCTGGAGCAGAACTTCGACCACATATCCCAAGTAGACCGGCGCACTATCGCTGAGTTCAGTCACGGAAACTTCCGCGTCGCCCGAGCACTCGCTGAGACGCTCAGGCGCGGTGAAACCTTGGGCCAAGTTAGAAGTCGGGATCTGTTCGAACGCATCTTTCGACAACGCAACATCGAGGACAAGTCGCTGCTAATGTGCGCAGAAGATTTGGCGCTCGCGTATTCGGTGAACGGTGATGACATTGGTCCTGATGGAGAACTGGCGCAGCTGGCTTCGATCCGGGGTGTCGAGACGCGTGAACTCTTTGAGGCGCTCGCTGAGCTGAGACGCCGCGACGTGGCACAGGTACGCGGCCGCTGGCGGGCAATTCTCCCGCAAGCTATAGCCAACGGATTGGCGGCCAATGCGCTCGCTCGTATTCATCCAGAAATGCTGGACGATCTCGTGAGATCGGCGGGGTCACGTCTGCTCATCTCGCTCTCGCGTAGACTCGGCAACCTTCACGATAGCCCAGAAGCTAGGGATGCTGTCAAGCGATGGCTGGTCCCTGGCGGAGCGATGGGCGATCTTTTCAGTGGGGGTGGTAATGGCCTGGGGATCGTCACTAACCTTGCTCCAATCGCTCCGGAGCATGTCCTCCACCGAATCGGCTCAGAAGTGGACGCCCATTCGGAGGTCACCGCGAAGAGCGCGAGTCACCGCTGGGACTGGATCCGGCTAATTAAGGCGTTGGCTTACGATCCGGAGTGCTTCATCGCCGCAGCCATGCTGCTGGCGCGCTTTGTGGCTGCAGAACCAGAAGGAAACAATACCAACTCAGGACGCGAGTCGTTCGCTGAATTGTTCCACTTGTACCTTTCAGGAACTGAGGCGCCGCCCAGCACGCGGCGAGAAGTGATAAAGGAACTGCTCAAGTCGAACAACCCTGCGATGGCGGCGTGTGGGCTACTGGCTCTTAAAGGAATGCTGAAGACGTCAAATTTCTCTTCGAGCTCAAGCTTCGACTTCGGGGCCAGATCGCGAACTTGGGGGTGGAGGCCTTCGGTCAATCGAGAGGTGTGGGATTGGTATGTCGAGGCTATAAATCTATGTGTGACGGCTGCCGATCAGTTCGAAGAGGCGCCTCGCATCTTGTCAGGCAGCGCGAGGGATCTTTGGCGCCATCAATTTTGCCACGATGCGCTGGAGGGTGCGGTGGATGCTCTACTGCAGAAGGGTGCTTGGATTGAAGGGTGGCTTGCGCTTCGAGCAACTCTACGTTTTGATGGGGCGGGAATGCCACCTGCATGGCGTGATCGGCTCGTAAAGTTGATCGACCGTCTAAAGCCGGTCGAATTGATACACCGCGCCCGCGCGGCTGCTCTCGGTCGGGGCACGGATGGCTGGGATATTAGCGACGGGGAGGCAGACGACCAAGGTGGAGTAAGTCCCTGGGAGAGAGCTTCGCGCATGGCCGAGGATGTCGGTCGTGAGCTAGCACTCGACCCAACTACTCGCAGTGCGTTCATGGCCGAGCTGATGGTTGCCGGAAATGATCAGCGTGCGTTTGAATGCGGGTTGGGATTGGCCGATGGCGCAGTCGAGCTGGATTCGATGTGGAAAGAGCTGCTATCCGATTTGAAGCGGGTTGACGCTGCGAAGCGCAATCCGACGGTAATCGGAGGCTTCCTAGGGCGAGCTCGGGGACGAGATGCTCGTTTCACAGAGCGCGCCTTGGAGGAGGTTATGCACAACAGTGCGGTGTCTCGGTGGCTTCCTTACTTGCAGGCGCGCGTGGGCATGGACGAGAGTGGGATTGAACGACTGCGGCGAGCCCTCGCAGTTAGCGCCATCGGTGCACAGGAATTTTGGCAGATTGCTAACGGCGTGGTGGAGCACTCGCCTCCCGAGCCATTGGCGCATCTGCTCAGTGAGTTGGCGAGCCTTCCCGGCGGGGAGGTGGTTGCGCTCGAAATCCTGTACATGTATTTCTTAGCCAACAGCTCTACTGCTGATGCGGCGCCCTGGCAATTGCTTGATGCAGGCCGAAGGATCCTATTCAAACTGGACCCGCGGCAGATTTCTGATAGCCACGCGCACGGCATAGCGGAGGTTGCAAAGATCTGCTGCTCGGGTAAAGACACAACTATCTCTGTTTCGTTCGTCGGTGCGCTTCGGTCTAGTCTGGTTCGTGGCGAGGTTGACTTCTATGAAATCCGAGATGTGGTCAAGGCACTCTGCGAGGTTCAGCCGCGTGTTGTGCTGGACACGTTCCTGCTAGCTTCATCGGACGACGACGATTTTTGGCGATGGGACATGGGCGGCCGAAAGGGCTTGCCATATAAGTCCATTGGATCACTTGAGCTCCAGGCGTGGGCGTCCGTTGATCCGAATGCCAGGTATGGCGTCCTTGGGCCTGCGATGTCGCTGTTTGGTCGGAGTGACTTTGAGGAAGGCGCGCAGATCGACCCACTCTTTGAAGGCCTTCTAGCTCTGGCGCCTGACAGAGCCAAGTTCCTTGGTTCGTTTTATCGCCAAGTACACTTGAACAGGTGGAACGGCTCGTTGAAGGCAATTCTCGAAGACCGGCGTCTTGAGCTTTTGCGCTTGGCCAAGGAGATGACTGGAGATGTCGCCGAGTGGGTAAAAAAAGGCATGCCGGAGCTTGACCGTTGGATTGAGGACGCCAGAGGCGTGGATCACGATCAGGAAGAGAGCTTTGAGTGAAGCTCAAGGGTCAATGTGCGCGAAAAGCGGAGGCTGGGCACGACCCGGATCGGCGAGCCACCACCATCAATTGCGGAAGATATGGGTTGCGGTCAGCCCGAGGGGAGTTGCATTGGGATGTCAACCATTGTCCGAGGGGGAGTTGTCGCTCAAGATCGCGACCGGTATATAGCTGCCAGTCAACCTTTTGCTAACCAAACTAGCGCTATCAGATTAACTGCCACCACCACCCAGAACTTGACCTGGAACGAGACCTTGCGGTTCTTGTGCCGCAGCTTATGCTGCGCGATTAACGCGCCCGGCCAACCGCCGAGCAATGCCAGCATCTGCAGCATGTTTTCCGGTGTGCGCTGCCCGTCACGTCGAGCCGCCGCCTTGTCTTGCCAGTATGCAAGGAAGGTCACGCCGCTGAGACCAAGGTATACCGCGGGCACCCACGGCGGCAGGAATCCACCAAACATCGCCGCGACAACGCCGGCGAGGAACACCAGCGCCATCAGCGTGCGGGGCAGTCGATCCGGTCCGTGGCCGGTGCTCTTGCCGGCCGTGCTGTGCGCACCACTGCGTTGCAGTGCGAAGCGCACGCCAACGGCGTTGAGCCGGCCCCGCGCATCGGGCTTCACCTCGTAGGTGATCACATCGCCCAGCGCCGGCCGTCGGTCGCGCGCGGTGAACGCGCGGATATGCACGAAGCAGCGCTCGCCACCGTCATTGGGCTGCACGAAGCCGAAGCCGCGAGCGTCATCCCATTCGCTGAGCTTTCCCTGTTGGCGCATGGGTCAGAGCGTGTCCAGGAACCCGCGCACTGCCGGCCCGAAGCGGTCGAAGTCGACCAGGAAGGCATCGTGCCCCTGCGGGGAATCCAGGCCGATGAACTGCGCGTCGGCACCACCGGCACGCAGGCCGTCGGCGATCTGCTGCTGTTGCTGCACCGGGAACAGGATGTCGGTGTTGGCGCCGATGGCCAGTGCCTTGGCGACCTTGATCTTCGCCAGCCCCGCGAGCACGTCGCCGTCGGCGTATTCGGCCAGGTCGAACCAGTCCATGGAACGGCTCAGGTAGAGGTAGCAGTTCGGGTCGAAAAAGCGCACGAAGCGGCGTGCGTGGCCTTCCAGGTAACTTTCCACCTGGAATTCCAAACCAAACGGATCGTCGTCGGCCTGGTCCGAATCCAGCCGCACGCGGCCGAAGCGACCGTCCCACTCCAGTGCGGAGCGGTAGGTGATGACGCCCAGCTTTCGCGCCATGCGCATGCCGGATTCGGGGTACTGGTCGTCGACGTAGTTGCCGGCGTTCCACTGCGGATCGAGCCGGATCGCCTCGCGCTGCAGCGAGCGGATGGCGATGGAGAACGGCAACGCCTGCGCGCTGCCGGAGATGTTGATGTGGCTGCGCGCGATGCCCGGGTGGAGCAGCAGCACGGCCAGTGCGGTCATACCGCCCATGGAGTTGCCGATGACGCAGGCCAGCTGCTGGATGCCGAGCGCGTGCACGACGTCCACGGCGGCGCGGGCGCCGTCTTCGATGGACAGTTCGGGGAAGCGCAGGCGGTACAGCTCACCGGTGGCCGGGTCGATGGTGGCCGGGCCGGTGGAGCCTTTGCAGCTGCCCAGCGAGTTGACGCAGACCACGAACCAGCGGGTGGTGTCGATCGGCTTGCCCGGGCCGAGCATGGCTTCCCACCAGCCGGCGGCTGGGTTGTCGGGGTTGGCGGCGGCATGTGCGTCGGGCGAAAGGCCGGTGACGATGAGGATGGCGTTGCTGGCGTCGGCGTTCAGGGTGCCCCAGGTTTCGTAGGCCACGTGCGCGCCGTGCAGTTGGCCGCCGCGTTTGAACGCGAAGGGCGAGGGCAGGGCGTGGTAGCGGGTGCCGGGGGGGATGAATTCGGTCATGGGGGCATTCTAAACGGGCGCGGTGGCGGTGCTGTGGTGATGGGCGGCATGGTGTGTCGCGGTGGGGTGTTTGGATACGGGCGTAGAGCCACGCCATGCGTGGCTTCGCGGTGGCGAGCGAAGACCATCCACGCAGGGCGCGGATCTACCAGGCACCGCGCGCAGCCACCCATGGGGTGGCTCTACGGGGGTTCCGTCACCCCAAGGCACGTATGGCGTGGCGTTACAGGGTCAGGGCTACCTTGCCTTTGTGGGGCAACTTGACTGTTACCACCGGCGAATCCATATCGCCTTGCTGGCGGTTTGCCTGGCCGCTTGCCGAGAGCCTGGCGAAGACTTCTACCGCTTCCAGGGACGACAGCTTCGCCGTCGGCATCGGGCTGTCGGCGTCGGTCAGGCGGATCTTCAACGGCAGGTCCGTCGCCGGGTGCTTCTGCACCGCCACCGGCATCGGCGGGCCGCCGGGAATCCTTGCAATCACGAAGACCTGGGTGCCGGCTGGCGGCTGCTTGCCAGCGGCCAGCGTCACTTCGATATCCAGGCCCATCGACGGAGCGGTGGCTTCACCCGTGGCGGCGGGCATCGCCGCCTTCTCCCGTGCAATCGCAATCTGCTCGCGCAGCGCGTTGGCGGCGGCCGGTTCCAAGCGTGGCAGCAACGCCTCCCAGGTGGCGGCGGCTTCGGCATCCTGCCCGCGCTGGCGCTGCGCGATGCCGATCAACCAGCCCGCGCGCTCGTTGTTCGGCTCCACCTGCTGCGCGTGCTTCAGCCATTGCAGTGCGGTGTCGTCGAATTGTTTTGCAGCGTCGCCCTGCGCACGCGCCTGCGCGGCTTCCACCAGCACCGGCACTTCATCGGGGGCAAGCGCCACGGCGCGGGCGAAGGCCTGGTTGGCCTTGTCCAGGTTGCCCAGCGCCAGCTCGGAACGGCCGAGCAGGGCCCAGCCATCGGCGCGTTGCGGCTCGCGGGCCAGCGCTTCTTCCAGCGCCTGCACGCCCTGCTGCAGGGTTTCCGGGCCGTCTTCTGCAACAGCGTCAACGGCCTTCGGCGTGCCCACCAGCATGTACAACGCCACGCCGGCCACGCCGATGGCGATGACTGCCGCCAGGAACGGTCCGCGCCTGCCGCTGCGGCGCAACGGCCACAGCACCGCCATCGCCACGACGGCGGCGGCCAGGCCGGCAATCATCTGCATCCAGTCGCTCACCAGCGCTCCTCGCTGTCGCCCATCGGTTGCACGTGGCGGCTGCGCCGGCGCACCACCCACACCAGCACGCCTGCGCCGCCGAGCACCAGCGCCAGCGGCCCGAACCACAGCAGGCTGTTGCGCGTGTCCATCAGCGGGCGGTACAGCACGAACTCGCCGTAGCGGTCCACGAGGAACTGTTTGATCTGCGCATCGCTCTTGCCCTGTTGCATCAAGGCGAGCACTTCGCGGCGCAAATCATGTGCGATCTGCGCGTTGGAATCGGCCAGCGATTGGTTCTGGCACTGCACGCAGCGCAGCTCGGCGGCCAGCGCGTGGAAGCGGGCTTCCTCGGCGGCGTCGCGGTAGTGCAGTGGGGTGGGGTCGGAGATGGCCTGGGCCTGTGCGAGTGCTGGCATTACAAACAGCGCAATTGCCAGTAGAGCAACGCATAGGCCAGATCGTGCCAGCATGGCGCGCCCGGTCTCAGTTCGCCGGAGGCGGCGTAGTACGCGGTTGTGCATTGGCACGCTCCAGCTTTTCCAGTTCCGGCAGCAGTTTCGTATCGATCACACGCTGGCTCAGCGCGCCGCTGTACTTCCAGCGCACGACCCCACTGGCGTCGACCAGGAAGGTTTCCGGCGCGGCGGTTACGCCCCAGTCGATGGCGGTGCGGCCTTCGACGTCGCTGAGCACCAGCACGAACGGGTTGCCCAGCTGCTCCAGCCAGCGAAGCGCGTCGGCCGGTTCGTCCTTCCAGTTGTAGCCGATCACGCGCACGCGCTTGGTTTCGGCGAAACGGGTGAGGATGGGATGTTCTTCGCGGCAGGCCGCGCACCAGCTGCCCCATACGTTGAGCACGTAGGGTGCGCCGCGCAGCTGGTTGCTGCTGACCTTGATGCTGGGGTCGTGCAGCACCGGCAGTTCGAACGCCGGGGCCGGCTTGCCGATCAACGCCGAAGGCAGGATGTCGCGGTCCGGTGCGCCGGACTTCATCACCCCGTACACCATCAACCCGAGCAGCCCGAAGAAGAACAGCACGCCGATGACGATGGCGATGGGGGGCAGGGGGCGCGAGGCGGGGCGGGGGTCAGACATGGAACTACTCCTGGAGACGGCGGAAACGGCGGTCGGCAGCGGTGACGAAGCCGCCGAGTGCCATCAACAGTGCGCCCAGCCAGACCCAGCGGACGAAGGGTTTGACGTGCACGCGCACTGCCCAGGCATTGTTGCCCAGCGGCTCGCCCAGCGCCACGTAAACGTCGCCGCGCACGCGGGCGAGGATGCCGGCCTCGGTCATGGTCTGGCCGCCGCTGGCATAGGCGCGTTTTTCCGGGTGCAGCAGGGTCAGTTCGCGGTCGCCCTGAAGCACCCGCACATGGCCACGGTCGGAGACGTAGTTGGGCCCCTGCTGATGGTCGACGCCTTCGAAGCGCAGGGTGTAGCCGCTCACTTCCAGCGTCTGGCCCGGGGTAAGTGCGACCTCGCGCTGCACGTTCAGTGCTTCCACCAGCAGCGCGCCGACCAGGAACACGGCCACTCCGGTATGGGCGAGCAGCATGCCGACCATTTCCGCGTTGAAGCGGCCGTTGCCGCGCAGGCGCGTCCACACGAAGCGCGCGGTGCCCAGCGCGACCCATGCCGCAGCAGCCACGCCGGCGGCGGCCTTGAGCTTGCCCTGCGGCGCCATGAACCACGCCAGCACGCCCAGCAGCAGGGCAAGCACGGCCCACGGCGCGAGCAGCGCCAGCCGCTTGGAGGCCTGGTCGCGCTGCCAGTTCACCAGCGGCCCGAACGGCAGCAGCGCCACCAGCGGCGCCATCAATACGATGAACAAGGTGCCGAAATACGGCGGCCCTACCGACACCTTGCCCAGGCCCAGCGCGTCGGCCAGCAGCGGGTACAGTGTGCCCAGCAGCACCATGGCGCAGGCGCCGGCCAGCAGCAGGTTGTTGGCCAGCAGCAGGGTTTCGCGCGAGGTGGCCATGAAGCCACGACGCGGATCATCGTTGCCCAATGCGCCGGCGCGCAGCACGTACAGCAACAGCGCCGCACCGACCACCAAGGCGAGGAACGCCAGGATGAAGGCACCGCGTGACGGATCGGCGGCGAACGAATGCACGCTGGTGAGCACGCCCGAGCGGACCAGGAATGCGCCCAGCAGCGAGAGGGCGAAGGCGGCAATCGCCAGCAGCAGCGTCCAGCTGGCGAAGCTGCCGCGTTTTTCGGTGACGGCCTGCGAGTGGATCAGGGCGGCGCCGGCCAGCCACGGCATGAAGCTGGCGTTCTCCACCGGGTCCCAGAACCACCAGCCGCCCCAACCCAGTTCGTAGTACGCCCACCAGCTGCCCAGCGCGATGCCCAAGGTGAGAAAGCCCCACGCGACATTCGTCCACGGCCGGGTCCAGCGCAGCCAGCGTGCGTCGACGCGGCCGTCGAGCAGCGCGGCGATGGCGAACGCGAACGGCACCGCGAAGCCCACATAGCCGATGTAGAGCATCGGCGGGTGGATGATCAGCCCCGGGTCCTGCAGCAGCGGGTTGAGGTCGCGGCCTTCCAGCGGTGCCGGCAGCAGCCGCGCGAACGGGTTGGAGGTGAACAGCAGGAAGGCGATGAAGCCCAGGCTGATGATGCCCATGACGCCCAGTACGCGCGCACGCACGGTGTCGGGCAGGCGCTGCGACCACAACGCCACGGCGCCGCCCCACAGCGCCAGCACCAGCACCCACATCAGCAGCGAGCCCTCGTGCGCGCCCCATACGGCGGAATAGCGGTAGGCCAGCGGCAGCAGGGTGTTGGAGTTTTCGGCCACGTAACGCACCGAGAAATCCTGCTGCACGAAGGCAGTGGTCAGCACGGCGAACGCGCCGGCCAGCAGTGCCAGCTGCGCGAAGGCGGCCGGGCGGGCCACTGCCATCCATGCGGCGCGCTCGCGCTGTGCGCCCCACAGCGGCAGCACCGCCTGCAACAGGGCGGCCAACAGTGCGCAGATCAGCAGGACCTGCCCCAGCTCAGGCAGCACTCAGCGTGCCTCCACGGCGGGCACCGGCACGTCGTGCTTGCGGTGCGCCTGGCCCATCTTGTCGGCCACTTCCTTGGGAACGTAGTTCTCGTCGTGCTTGGCCAGCACTTCATCGGCGATGAAAGTGCCGTTGCGCAGCTGCCCGCTGGCAACCACGGCGGTGCCTTCGGCGAACATGTCCGGCAGGATTCGCGAGGTGGTGACCGGCAGCGTTGCGTCGCCGTCGGTGACCACGAAGTGGGCGTCCAGCGAGCCTTCGGCGCGCTGGAACGAGCCCTTCACCACCATGCCGCCGAGGCGGAAGCTGGATTGGGTGCCTTGCTCGCCGCGCAGCACCTCGGAGGGGGTGTACAGGTAGGCGATATTGCGCTGCAAAGCGAAGGCCACCAGCGTGGTGGCCAGCCCGGAGGCCAGCAGAATCAGAAGCACCCACACCATGCGGCGCCGCTGTACCGGCGTCATCGGCTCAGCTCCGTGGCCAGCGGCGTGGCCGGTGCCTGCGTATCGCGGGCGCGCTGCCGTTGCTGGCGCTGCAGTGCCTGGCGGCGGGCGGCGCGCAGCCGCAGCCGGGTGCCGAGCGCATCGGCTGCCAGGACCAGCACGAACACCGCGAACGCGGCGATGATGAAGGGCAGGTGGGTCATCGCGGCAGCTCCTCCAGCGGTACGGCGGCGGGGCTGCCGAAGCGTTCGGCGACCCAGGCCTTGCCGGCGTCGCGGGAGATATTGTCGGCGCGGGCCTTGCCCAGCAGGGAGCCGGCGAACCACAGCTTGGTGCCGATCACCATCCACCACAGCGGGGCGATCAGTTCCGGGCGCACGGCGCTTTCGCCGAAGACGTTGATGGACTGGCGCTGGTGCAGGCCGCCCCACCAGTCCACCGAGTAACGGATGATCGGCAGCAGGCCGACGCCGACGATGGCCAGCAGCCCGGCGGCGCGTGCGGCGCTGCGGCGGTCTTCGATGGCGTGGTACAGGCCGATGACGCCCAGGTACAGGAACAGCAGGATCAGTTCGCTGGTCATGCGCGGGTCCCAATCCCACCAGGTGCCCCAGGTGCCCTTGCCCCAGATGCTGCCGGTGAGCAGGGTGATGAGGGTGAAGCCGGCGCCCATCGGCGCGCAGGCCATGGCCAGGATTTCGCAGATCTTGATCCGCCAGACCAGCGCGATGGCCGCGTAGAAGGCCATGAGCGCGAACACGAACAGGCTCATCCACGCGCTGGGCACGTGGATGTAGATGATGCGGAAGGCGTCGTGCTGGTTCTGTTCCGGCGGCACCACGAACAGGCCTTGCCAGAGGCCGATCAGCAGGACCGGCAGCGCCGCGACGTAGAACACGCGCGACCAGCGCGCAGCGAAGCGATCGAAGGTGGGCGGCGAACCGAGTTGGTGGAACCAGCGGACAAGGCTATTCATGCAGCGATGGCTATCCAGCTAGGGAGAACAGAACATCAATTCAACGAAATCCGAATCGCCGCCGCGGTCGCCAACGGCGCCAACACCAGCGCCACCACCAGCCCGGCGCCCAGCAGCAGCAACGCACCCACCGGGTCCTGCCCGCGTGCCGCCGCCGCCACACTGCCTGCACCGAACACCAGCACCGGCACATACAGCGGCAACGCCAGCAACGCCACGAGAATACCAGAGCGCCGGATGCTCACCGTCAGGCCTGCCACCACGCCGCCGATCAGGCTGAGCAGGGGCGTGCCCAGCAGCAACGATGCCAGCAACAGCGGCAGTTGGTCATGTGGCAGATGCAGCATTTCGGCCAGCAGCGGGGTGACCAGGATCATCGGCAGGGCGGTGGTGGCCCAGTGCACCAGCACCCGCACCAGCACCAGCCAGGCCAGCGGCACCGGCGCCAGCAGCCACTGTTCCAGCGAACCGTCTTCGGCATCGCTGCGGAACAGGGAATCCAGCGCGAGCTGCCCGGCCAGCAGCACGGCCAGCCACAGCACGGCGGTGGCCACCTTGGCCATCAACGGCGGGTCGCGGCCCAGCGCCAGCGCGAACAGCACCACCACCAGCAGCGCGAACAGCAGCGGCTGCAACGCATCGCCACGGCGTCGCCACAGCAGGCGCAGATCGCGGCCGGCGAGGGCACGCGCGGTCTGCCACAGCCCGGGTTGGGTTCCGGGCGCGATCATGCGGGCTCTCCCGTCTGAACGGCCGCGCCCAGCGTCACCAACCGCGTACGTACCGGCGGCGCCGCATAGGCACCATGCGTGGTCACCAACGCCGCCCCCCCACTGCGCAGGTGCGCGGAAATCATCCGGTTGACCAGGTTGATGCCCTCCAGGTCCAGATTCGCGTACGGCTCATCCAGCAACCACAGCGGGGCAGGAGAGAGCCAGATCCGCGCCAGCGCCAAGCGTCGCTTCTGGCCGGCCGAGAGCTGGCGTACCAGCGTGCTCTCGTAGCCCGCCAGGCCGACGATGGCCAATGCATTGCCGGGCATCTGCCGCGCCCGCCGGCCATGCAGGCCGCACAGGAAATTCAGGTTTTCCAGCGTGTCCAGGTCCGGCTTGAGGCCGGGCAGGTGGCTCAGGTACGCCACGTACTGTGCCCGCTCGCGGTGCCCGGCAGGGCGCCCGTCGATCTGGATGGTGCCGCTGCCCGGGCGCAGCAGCCCAGCCAGCACCCGCAGCAGGGTGGTCTTGCCGGCGCCGTTGTCGCCCTGCACCAGCAGCGCCTCACCGGCATCGACCTGCAGGTCGAGCGGCCCGAACACCGGTTCATCGTTGCGACTGAAGGCCAGGCCGTGGGCGGCCAGCAACGGAGGGGTATTCGGGGATATCTGCATGGCGCGATTGTACCGGTGACGGTGGTCGGAGGTTTGGGGGCATGCAGGTCTGATGGGCGTCTTCGGTTGGGTCTACACGCCGGTTGGATGATCGGCACCGCATTGCATGGGCTTCGGACGCTTGTGCCGCGCTGCGCGCGGTGTCCGGCCAACGGCCGGGGCTACGAATTCCTACGTGCCCATTGGGATCGGGATCAATCAACCAACGGCCGCAAACGGTTCCTTGGGCCCCGGATCCACAACCCATCCCTTACACTCAAGGTTCCAATACAACCCCCACCCCGATGAACCCCCAGACCAAGCTGCCCAAGGTGGGCACCACCATTTTCACCGTGATGTCCCAGCTGGCCGCCGAGCACGGCGCCGTGAACCTGGGCCAGGGCTTTCCGGATTTCTCGGCGCCGCAGCGTCTGGTCGATGAAACCGTCAAGGCCATGCACGCCGGCCTGAACCAGTACCCGCCGATGACCGGTGTGGCCCCGCTGCGCCAGGCCATCGCGCAGAAGTCGCTGGACCTGTACGGCGCGCAGATCGACCCGGATGCCGAAATCACCGTCACCAGCGGCGCCACCGAGGCCATCTTCAACGCCATCCACGCCGTGGTCCGCCCCGGTGAGGAAGTCATCGTGCTCGACCCGGCCTACGACTGCTACGAACCGGCCATCGACCTGGCCGGCGCGCGCGCCGTGCACGTGCCGCTGGACCCGCAGACCTTCGCGGTCGACTGGGACCGCGTGCGCGCCGCCATCACCCCGCGCACCCGCCTGCTGATGGTCAACACCCCGCATAACCCTTCGGGCGCGATGCTGACCAGCGATGACATGCAGGCGCTGGCCGACGTCCTGCGCGGCACCGGCATCTACCTGATTTCCGACGAAGTCTACGAACACATCATCTACGACGGCCGCCGCCACGAATCGGCGCTGCGGTACCCCGAACTGCGCGAGCGCGCGTTCGTCATCTCCAGCTTCGGCAAGACCTACCACTGCACCGGCTGGAAGATCGGCTACGCGGTGGCGCCGCCGGCCATGACCGCCGAGTTCCGCAAGGTGCACCAGTACAACACCTTCACCAGCTTCGGCCCGGCCCAGTACGGCTTCGCCGCGATGATCCGCGATGAGCCCGAGCATCACCTTGAGCTGGGCGCGTTCTACCAGGCCAAGCGCGATGCGTTCCGTACGCAGCTGCTCACCACGCGGCTGAAGCCGTTGCCGGTTCCGGGCGGTTACTTCCAGCTGGTGGACTATTCGGCGATCAGCGATCTGCCGGACCATGAGTTCGTGAAGTGGCTGACCATCGAGAAGGGCGTGGCCGCCATTCCGCTCTCGCCGTTCTACGAAACCGCGCCGGCAGGCCAGCGCCTGGTGCGGCTGTGCTTCGCCAAGAACGATGCCACGCTGAGCGCAGCAATCGAACGCCTGCAGGTGCTGTGATGACCGCCGCCCCCACACGTCCCGATCTGCGCATCTCCCTCATCCAGGGCAATACCCGCTGGCACGACCCGGAGGGCAACCGTGCTTACTACGGCGCGCTGCTGGCCCCGCTGACCGGGCAGACCGACCTGGTGATCCTGCCGGAAACCTTCACCAGCGGTTTCTCGAACGACGCCATCTTCCGTGCCGAAGGCATGGACGGGCCGACCGTGGCCTGGATCCGCGAGCAGGCGGCCACGCTGGGTGCGGCCGTGACCGGCAGCGTGCAGTTGCGCGTGGGCGAAGCGGTGTTCAACCGCCTGCTGTGGGCCACGCCCGACGGTGAACTGCAGTATTACGACAAGCGCCACCTGTTCCGCTACGGCGACGAGCACCTGCGTTACGCCGCCGGTAGCGAGCGGCTGAGCGTGGAATGGAAGGGCTGGCGGATCAATCCGCAGGTCTGCTACGACCTGCGTTTCCCGGTGTTCTGCCGCAACCGCTACAACGTGGAGCGCGCCGAGGACATGGATTTCGACCTGCAGATCTTCGTGGCCAACTGGCCTTCGGCCCGCGCCTATCCGTGGCGGACCCTGCTGCGTGCGCGGGCGATCGAGAACCTGTGCTATGTGGCGGCGGTGAACCGCATCGGCGTGGATGGCAACGACCTGCACTATGCCGGCGACAGCGCCGTGATCGATTTCCTGGGGCAGCCGCAGGTGGAGATCCGTGAGCGCGAGCAGGTGGTGACCACCACGATTTCGGCTGCTGCGCTGGCCGCGCATCGGGCGCGGTTCCCGGCGATGTTGGATGCGGATAGTTTCGAGATCCGGTAGCGCCGGCCGTTGGCTGGCGGTGTGTGGTTCTGGCATTGCTTGGTTGACAGCCATGGGCTGTCACTACTGAACGGTGGTTGCATGCGTGTGGGCGGCCTCATGCCGACCACACGCGCGCGCTGCTAGATTCGGGGCCGTTCTCCCTTCGTATGAGCGCACCGCAATGAACAAGCTTTCCCTGGCACTGATCGCGCTGGCCGGTTTCGCCATGGTTCCGGCCGCGCAGGCGGCCGGCAACATCGATTGCGAGCTGAAGTACAACCTGTCCGGCTGGTCGGTGTTCTACAAGACTGCCAACGGCACCGGCACGATCACCTGCGACAACGGCGCGCATATTCCGGTCAAGATCAGCGTCAAGGGCGGCGGCCTCACCGTAGGCAAGTCGACCATCACCGACGGCAAGGGCAGGTTCTCCGGCGCGTATTCGCTCGATGATCTGATCGGCTCCTACGCCTCGGTGGAAGCGCATGCCGGCGCCGACAAATCCAGCAGCGCGCAGGTGGTGACCAAGGGTGATGTCTCGCTGGCCCTGGCCGGTACCGGCAAAGGCTGGGACCTGGGCGTAGCCGGAAGCCGATTCACGATCGAGCGCCGCTGACGTTACGCGAACCGGCCAACGGCCGGCGCGTCCTGTCACACCGAAAAAACACACCCGCTGCTTAAAATCTCCTCGCCTGCGGGGGACACGTGAGGCGTGGCCGTATTACTGCGGGGTGATGTCATGTCGATACCGAACGGCAGGCGGGCAGGTCTCTGGACCCTTGCGGGCTTCAACGGCGAGCTGCACGAGCCGGGCACACACTGGCAGATCCTGGGCAACGGCAGGCGCGTCTACAACCCGGTGCTGTGTCGTTTCCACAGCCCGGACCCGCTCAGCCCGTTCGGCAGGGGCGGGATCAACGCATACGCCTACTGCGGCTGCGACCCGGTCAACTACACCGATCCCGACGGCACCTTTGCGTTGCCCTTGATGATGCTTGGGCTTGTCGCTGGTGCGGGCGGAGCGGCCGCCGCTGCGTTTGCCAGCCCGTCCGACAATGACGGCGGAGGCGGTAGTGCGACGCCCTGGATCGTCGGCGGCGTGATCGCGGCGATGGCGTTGATGGCGGGCGCGGGCATGGCCGGTCGCCGTTTAGCCCCAATGAAACTTGGGAATTCCAGCGCTCCCGGCCCCGGATCGTCTTGGGCGAAACGGGCCGGCAGTACGTCGTCAGGGACGCCAACTGCAGCTTCCCCAGTGGCACTGCCGCCTCCTTCCACTCCGGCGCGTGCCGCAGCGCCCAGTGCAGGTGGCTCCTCGGGTATCGCTTACCGCGATAAGGCAACGATGACATCCGTAGACATGGCCGATCTGCCCTCACCCGTGAGAGACAGGATCCTGGAGATCCGCCAGTACGGGGCACGAGGACGCACGCCGGATCCCACCAAGGTTCGGTCCGCCAAGCCGTTTGACAACATAAACGGCGCGCTTCCGGATGCGCAAAGCCAGACCTATTACCACCGGCTTCCGGTTTACTGGGGGCAAGGCAGCCATAAGTACGGTGCTTGGCGCATCGTCACCGGAAGCAGCAGCAAGGGCGGTTACCATGAGTTCTACGTGACGCCGACGCATTACGCCAACTTCTTCAGAGTCAGGGGATGGCACGGCTACCGGTAGCCGAACGACCAACAGTACGAGAGCCCCCTTCGTGTTGAAGGGGGCGCGCCGACGGCGCGGGGATCAGGTGGTATGCGCGGGCAGCAATAGAAAAAAACCGGCCAATGGCCGGTTTTATTCTTATTGCTGCGTACTTGCCCAGGCGAAGTGTCCGCGTTCTGGCTCGGGCAGCTTGGGCAGGGTGGTGTACATGGTGCGCACCGCCCAGCAGGCATCGGCAGGGGTGGCGCCCGGCAGGTTGCTCATCACCGTACCGATCCGCTCGCGCTCGGCCTCGGTAGGAATCAGCTGCACCAGGCTGACGGCCGCCGCGTTGACCTGCGCTTCGGTCACCTGCTTCTTCGGCAGCTGCTGCAGTTCGGCCACGGTGGCCGCGTAGGCGATGTCGAACCATTCGTCGATGGCGCCCTGCGGCATCGTGGCCAGGGTTTCCAGCATGCGATCGGTGGTGCGGGAGACCTCGGCAGGCGTGGTCGCCTTGGCGATTTCCCCGCACTGCGCTTCCGGCAGTTTCTGCAGCAGCTGGCCCACCAGCTGCGCGCGGCGTTCCAGCATCGGCAGTTCCAGGCGGCCCAGGCCGTTCATGGCCAGCATGGCGCCCATTTCCTGCGCCTGGCCAGGCTTGAGGCCCTTCATGCGCTCCAGGTACGCCGGTTCGTGGATCAGCTTGCGCGTGACCCGGTCGACCGGTGCATGTAGCGGGGAGCTCTTGGGGAACGGGTTCTGCGAGGCGGCCAGTTCTTCCTGGATTTTTCCGCAGCCGGCCAGGGTCAGGGTCAGTGCGCACAGCGCCAGCAGATTCAACTTCCTTTTCATGCGTATCTCCGTTTTGGAATTCTGGTGCTGGGGGGTAGCGGACTAACAGTCCGCTCTACCTAGTCGGCTCTACCCCCCTCGGCGCTGGTAGCGGCGGACCCGCGGTCCGCCGATTTGTATCAACCTCCGCGCGGGCCGCCGCCACGGTGACCGCCGCCGCCCGGACCGCGGTTGCCGCCGGGGCGTGCGCCGCTCGGGCGACCGCCCGGGCCACCCGGACCGCGTGCACCGGGGCCACCCGGGCCACGGTTGCCGCCCGGACCACCCGGACCACGGTTGCCACCCGGGCCACCCGGACCGCGGTTGCCCGCAGGACGGTTGCCGGCCGGGCGCGCGGTGCCGTACGGGCTGGCGCCCGGATTGGCATGATCAGACGGGAAGCTCGGGGCATTGCCCGGGTGACCGTACGGGTGGCGCTGAGCGCCCTGGCCGCCGCGGTTGCCCGCGCCGGCGCCGGCCGGACGGCCCTGGCCGCCGTAGCCGCCACGGCCTTCGCCGCCGCCGGCCGGACGACCCTGGCCACCGTAACCGCCGCGGCTTTCGCCACCGCCGGCCGGACGACCCTGGCCGCCGTAACCGCCACGGCTTTCGCCGCCACGGCCTTCACCACCGAAACCGCCCGCACCCGGACCCTTCGGCTTGCCATACGGACGGCCCTGGCCACCGGCGCCTGCGCCGGCACCCGGACCGCGCGCACCCGGACCACGGGCTGCGCCCGGGCCGGCATTGCGGTGGTTGCTCGGGCCGGTGCTCACGCCATCGGGCACGTACCAGCTGCGGAACGCGGCCGGGTTGCCCTCGGGCAGGGCGCGGTTGCCCTTGTCGGGGCGGGCCTTGAACGGGCGCTGCGACTGCTTGGCCGCCGCTTCACCGGTGACCGTCAGGCCACCCTTGAAGCCGCCGCCCTTGCCGCCGCGACCGCGGCCGCGGTCTTCGCGCACGTTGTCGAAACGACGCAGTTCGCGGCCTTCGTCAGCGGTGTTGTGGCCGTTGACGTAGGCATTGCCACGGCCACCCTCGCGCGAGACGCGCACGGTGGTCTTGGCGGCGCGGCGCTGGCCGATCACCGGCTGCAGGGTCAACGCCGACGGCGCGCCTTCTTCCAGCTTCAGTTCGGCGCGCAGCGCTTCAACCTGCTTGGCCGGCAGTTCCACCGACTGGCCACGCAGCAGTTCGCGCGGCAGGGAAACCTTGCCGTAGCGGGTGCGCTTCAGGCGGCTGACCTGGCAGCCCTGCGATTCCCACAGGCGGCGCACTTCGCGGTTGCGGCCTTCCTTGACGACCACGCGGAACCAGTCGTGCGAATCGGTGCCGCCAATGCGTTCGATCTCGTCGAACTTGGCCGGGCCGTCTTCCAGCGCAACGCCACGGGCGAGGCGGTCGACGATGCTGTCCGGCACTTTTTCTTCGCCTTCCGGTGCACGCACGCGCACGACGTATTCGCGCTCGACCTCGTAGGAGGGGTGCATCATCGCGTTGGCAAGTTCACCGTCGGTGGTTGCCAGCAGCAGGCCGGTGGTGTTGATGTCCAGGCGGCCGATGGCGATCCAGCGCGCGCCCTTCAGGGCCGGCAGCGCTTCGAATACCGTCGGGCGGCCTTCGGGATCTTCGCGGGTGGTTACTTCGCCTTCGGGCTTGTTATAGGCCAGCACGCGCGAGGTTTCGGTCAGCGCGGTGGCAACGAAGCCACGGCCGTCCAGTTCAACCTTGTCGCCGCTCTTGATGGACTGGCCGGTCTGGGCGACTTCGCCGTTGACCTTGACCAGACCGTCGGCGATGCGCTGTTCCAGCGCGCGGCGCGAACCAAGGCCGGCCTGGGCCAGCACCTTGTGCAGGCGCTCTTCGAGCTTGGGCTGTTCGGTTTCGTTTTCGCGCTTGAGCGAAAGCTTGTTCAACGACAGCTTGCGGGGGGTGTCACTCATTTACTTGGCTCCGGCCGGCGACGGTTTCGTCGGCCTCTGGTTCGGGATCGGTGTCGTCAACAGCGACGGTCGTCTTCGCGACGGCGTTGTCATCGGTTTCGTTCTGGTGCGCCGCGCGTTCGTCCGGCGCGGTATCGGAGGTGCCATCGCTGGCGGTCGTATCCGCGTCGTCGTCGGGGAGTGACAACGGCGCATGGGATGAGGTGTCGGCGGCATCCGCGTGGGCGGGCGCCTCGTTATTGTCCTGCTCTGCGTCCTGTTCCGCCAGCCGGGCCGCCATGAGGGCAGCGCGGGCGGCGGAGCGGGCGGCGGCCGGGTCCGGTTCCGGGTTGGTATCCGGTTCGGGGGACGTTTCCGGTTCCGGTTCGGCGTCCGGGGCGTTCAGCCCGGCATGGCCAGGCTCTACGCCGACGGTTTCACCATCGGCAATTTCACCGCCGGCAATTTCACCGTCGTTGGCGGCGTCGCCTTCCAGGTCGGCGTCCGGGTCGGCGGCGCCGGCGGCGATCCGGCCGGCCAGCTGGCCATCGTTGTCCAGCGGCAGCTGCGGTTCCAGTTCGCCCAGGTCACGCAGCTCGGACAGCGGCGGCAGTTCGTCCAGGCGCTTGAGCCCGAAGTAATCCAGGAAGCCCTTGGTGGTGCCGAACAGCGCCGGCTTGCCGGGCACGTCGCGGTGGCCGATCACGCGGATCCATTCGCGCTCTTCCAGAGCCTGGATGATGTTGCTGCTCACCGCCACGCCGCGCACCTGTTCGATCTCGCCGCGGGTGATCGGCTGGCGGTAGGCGATCAGGGCCAGGGTTTCCAGGGTGGCGCGGGTGTAGCGGGTCTTGCGTTCGGTCCACAGCCGGGTGATGTAGCCGTGCACTTCGTTGGTGACCTGGAAGCGGAAGCCGGAGGCGACCTCGACCAGCTCCACGCCGCGCTCGGCACAGCCTTCGCGCAGCAGTTCCAGCGCGCGTTCGATGCTGCCCGGCGGCGCCGGTTCCTCTTCGGGGAACAGGCCCTGCAGCTGCGCCAGGGTGAGCGGCTGGCTGGAAGCCAGCAGCGCGCCTTCGACAATGCGGTTGATCAGCGGTTGATCCATGCGTGGGTCAGGTGCTCAGTCGGGTTCGTTGGCGGCGTCGTTGTCGTCGAACTCGCTGTTGAACTGCAGCGGTTCGTTGGTGTTGCCGGCGGCCAGGGACTTGACGTAGATCGGCGCCAGCGGTGCTTCCTGGACGATGTCCAGCAGCTGTTCCTTGGCCAGTTCCAGCAGCGCCAGGAAGGTGACCAGCACCCCCAGCTTGCCTTCTTCGGCGGTGAACAGCGTTTCAAACCGGTAGAACTTGCCGTCTTCCAGGCGGCCCAGCACGTCGCCCATGCGCTGGCGAACGCTCAGGGCCTCGCGCTTGATCGCGTGGCCGGTGAACAGCTCGGCGCGCTTGAGCACGTCGTGCAGCGCCATCAGCATTTCCTTCAGGTCCACCGGCGGTGGCAGCTTGATGGCCGCACGATCGGGGACGAAGGCATGCACCACGCTGGTGTCGCGGTCCTGGCGGGGCAGGGCGTCGATATCCTCGGCGGCCTGCTTGAAACGTTCGTACTCCTGCAGCCGGCGCACCAGCTCCGCACGCGGATCGGCTTCCTCGCCTTCGATGCTGGGCGGGCGCGGCAGCAGCATCCGCGACTTCACTTCGGCCAGGATCGCCGCCATCACCAGGTATTCGGCCGCCAGTTCGAAGCGCAGCTCCTGCATGACGTTGATGTACTCGACGTACTGCCGGGTGATCTCGGCCACCGGAATGTCCAGGATATCCAGGTTCTGGCGGCGGATCAGGTACAGCAGCAGGTCCAGCGGGCCTTCGAAGGCATCCAGGATGACTTCCAGCGCATCCGGCGGGATGTACAGGTCCTGCGGAATCTGCAGGACCGGTTGACCATGCACCACGGCCAGCGGCATTTCCTGCTGCTGTGGGGCGGTCGGCCGGGTTTGCGGGTTCGCGTCGAGCGCGAGTTCAGAGGTCATCAAGATTGACGTCGGTATTGCAACGGACCAGTTTGCTGCGCCAGACCCGCATCCGGAACACCCGGGCGGTTGGATCGCAAGCCATGACACGCCAGAGCGGGCGTGGTTCCACATTTCAAACAGCAGGGGCTCTCGCTGCCGGTAGGTATCGACCGTTGGCCGATACAGGGAGCAGCGACAGAACCACAGGAGGTCGTCTACGTGTACTGGTGTGGGGCAGCGGGTCGGTTATCGGTTGGCCGTGGAGCCATTGCCGACGGACTGCTGCGTCCAGCCACGTGCAATAGAGACAAGAGTACGGCTTCACGCGGGCAGTGTCCAGCGAGCCGGGCTAGAATCGCCCGGTTCGTTTAGCTGAGCCTTGGGAGTTGCCTGTGTTCTATGTCATTGAAGGGTATGACGGCACCGATGTGCTGGCCGCCCGGTCCGCCGCACGGCCTGCCCACCTGGCCCGCCTGGAGGCCCTGCGCGACGAAGGGCGGCTGCTGCTGGCCGGCCCGTGCCCGGCCATCGACAGCGAGGACCCGGGCCCGGCCGGCTTCAGCGGCAGCGTGGTCATTGCCGAGTTCAACACGCTGGCGCAGGCCCAGGACTGGGCCGCCGCCGACCCCTACGTGGCTGCCGGGGTGTATGTGCGCACCGAAGTGCGCCCGTTCCGCAAGGTTCTTCCGTGAACCGGGTCGAGCGCATCCGCGCGGCCCTGCAGGCCGCCCTGGACCCGCAGCTGCTGGAGGTGGAGGACGACAGCCACCGCCATGCCGGCCATGAGGGCGCCCGCGACGGGCGCGGGCACTTCAATGTGCACGTGGTCAGCGCGGCCTTCGAGGGGAAGCTGCCGCTTGCGCGCCATAGGGCCGTCTATGCGGCGTTGGGCAGCATGATGGAGACCGATATCCATGCGCTGTCCATCCGTGCCGAAGCGCCGCCAAAAAAGGGCTGAAACCCTTGTCCCGCCTTGTCCCGGTGAGTCCCGGGGCGACCTCCCCAAGACATCCCGAGGTTACCGCCGTGCGACATTTGCCTAACGTAGTGTTTACATCTGGGTTTGAAAACGCTTACATTCCGCGCCAAGCCCAGATCTCTAAGCCGTGGAGGGCGGCGAGGTGAACAAGGCAGCGATCACTATCAAAGATGTAGCCCGCGAAGCCCGCGTCTCAGTGGCGACGGTTTCGCGTGCGCTCAATGGCCATGAAAATGTTGCCGAGCCCGTGCGCAAGCTGGTGCTGGAGGTGGCGGCGCGCCTGCGCTACACCCCGCATGCGGCCGCCCGCAGCCTCAGCAGCCGGCGTACCAACACGATCGGTGTGGTGCTGCCCGACCTGTATGGCGAATTCTTCTCCGAGCTGATGCGCGGCATCGACAACGTGGCCCGCGCGCGCCGCCAGCACCTGCTGGTGTCCAGCTACCACGGCGACCAGGAGCAGCAGGGTGCCGCCCTGCGGGCGATGCGCGGCCGGGTGGACGGGCTGCTGGTGCTGTCGCCCTATGCGGAAAGCCCCGGCTTCCTGACCGACAACCTGCCGCAGTCGCTGCCCACGGTGCTGATCAACACCTATCTGCCCGAGCAGGATCACCCGGTGCTGAGCATCGATGACCATGCCGGTGCGATGGCGATGACCCGCCACCTGCTCGAGGTCGGCCACCGCCGCATTGCGTTCATCGCCGGCCCCGACCTGAACTTCGATGCGCGCGAGCGCCTGCGTGGTTTCCGCGATGCGCTCGCGGCATTCGGCAGTGAAGCGGCAGGCATCGAGCTGCCCGGCGACTTCGATGAAGCGTCCGGCCACCGCGCCGGGCAGGAGCTGCTGGCCGCCGGTGCATTGCCCGATGCGGTGTTCGCGGCCAACGACATGATGGCGCTTGGCTGCCTGTATGCCTTCGCGCAGGCCGGCGTGCGCGTGCCTGCCGATGTGGCGCTGGCAGGCTTCGATGACATCCCCCTGGCGCGTTTCGTTCACCCGTCGTTGACGACGATGCAGGTGAGTATCGCCGACCTTGGCGACAAGGCGGCGACGCGTCTGCTGCAGTTGATGGATGGCAACAACACGGAAACGGCCGGTGACAAGCAGACACTTGTACCGACCCTGATCGTGCGTGATTCAAGCGTTCCGCCGAATGGCGGAACGCGGTAGGTCACGACCGTTGGTCGTGACACGTTGGGCCGCTGAACGCTGTATCGGTATTTCACGCAATCCAAAAAAAAGACAGGCGGCCGCAATGACGGCCACCACCACCCGGAGATTTACATGACGTATTCCAATCACCGCACCCGTATGCCGGCTCGCCGCCTGCTCACGAGCGCACTGGTCAGCTGCCTGTTGCTGGGCGCTGCGCCGTCCCTGATGGCCCAGTCGGCCACCTCCTCGCTGCGCGGCCAGGTTGCCCAGGCCGATGCGGGCACTGAAGTGACCGCCACCAACGTTGCCAGCGGCAGCGTGCGTCGCGCGACCACCCGCGCCGACGGCAGCTACTCGCTGATGGGCCTGGACCCGGGCACCTATGACGTGGTGGCCAACGGCCAGACCCAGAAGGTGACGGTGACCGTGGCCTCGACCGCGACGCTGAACTTCGGCGGCGCTCCGGCCAATGGCAGCACCGCCAACGCCACCAACCTCGACACCGTGAACGTCGTCGCGCCGACCCTGCTGCAGGAGGTGCGTACCTCGGAAGTGGGCAAGACGGTGAGCCTGCAGCAGATCCAGACCACCCCGCAGGTGTCGCGCAACTTCCTGGAGTTCGCCGACGCGGTGCCGGGCATGATCTTCACCCGTGATGCGAAGGGCAACACCTCGCTGCGCGGCGGTGCCACCAATTCCGACGGCACCAACGTGTACATCGACGGCGTGGGCCAGAAGAGCTACGTCAAGGGCGGCGGCGTGGCCGGCCAGTCCGGCAGCGCCGGCAACCCGTTCCCGCAGCTGGCCATTGGCGAATACAAGGTCATCAGCGGCAACTACAAGGCCGAGTATGGCCAGGTCTCCAGCGCGGCCGTGACCGCGGCGACCAAGTCCGGTACCAACGAGTTCAAGGGTGAAACCTTCTACCGTTACACCAACGAAGACATGCGCGCCAAGACCCCGGCCGAGCGTCAGGTCGGCCAGACCAAGGAGGCATCGGCCGAGAAGGAATACGGCTTTGCATTGGGTGGCCCGATCATCCAGGACAAGGCGCACTTCTTCGTGACCTACGAAGCCAAGCGCTTCGACCTGCCGGTCACCATCGCGCCGGAAGGCTCGGTCACCAACCGCGTCGGCCTGCTGCCGGCAGACGCCGCCGCCGGCCTCGGCCCGGCCAGCCAGCCGTTCCAGCAGGACCTGATCTTCGCGAAGATCGACTTCGAGCCGACCGACAACGATCGCATCGAGCTGACCTTCCAGGACCGCGACGAAACCCAGCAGCAGTTCAGTGGGCAGACCGCGCCGGAAGCCGGCAAGGAAACGGTCAATACCGATCGCCGGTACGCGCTGCGCTGGAACCACAGCGGTGAGCGTTACTACAACGAACTGATGGTCACCCATGAAGATTCGTTCAACAACCCGACCCCGCTGACCCTGGCCAACGGCATCATCTACACCGCACCGGATGGCACCGAAGACCGCACCCTGGTCCGGATCGGTGGCGCCTCGGCGCTGGATTCGCAGGTGAAGGGCCAGAAGGGCTGGTCGATTGAAGACAACCTGACCTTGGACGGCATCGAGTGGATGGGCGACCACACCATCAAGATGGGCGCCAAGTACAAGCAGATCGACCTGTACGCTTCGGATGCCGCGCAGATCAATCCGGCCTTCACCTACACGCTGGGCGATGCGGACTTCCCGTCCGACATCCCGTACAAGGCGCAGTTCGTCAAGCCGGTGACCGGCGTGTCGGGCGTGTCGGGCGAAGTGCGTTCGAAGTCCAAGCAGATCGGCCTGTTCATCCAGGACGACTGGCAGGTCAACGACCACCTGCAGCTGAACATCGGCCTGCGCTGGGACTACGAAAAGACCCCGTCCTACCTGGACTTCGTCACCCCGCAGGCCGTGGTCGATGCGATCTATTCGCAGGATCCGCGTGCTGCCGCGGGCCAGACCTACGCCGATTCGCTGGCGCTGGGCGGTCTGAACATTGGCGATTACATCAGCAACGGCCACAACCGCAAGGCATTCAAGGATGCCTGGCAGCCGCGCCTGGGCTTCTCGTATGACATCAACGCCGACGAGCAGCACGTGATCCACGGTGGTGCCGGCCGTTCGTACGACCGCGACCTGTTCGACAACCTGCAGCTGGAAACCACCAAGCTGGCCCTGCCGCAGCCGACCATCTACTTCCGCAACCCGGCGACCGGTACCTGCCTCAACGGCCAGGCTGCCTGCTATGACTGGAACCCGAACCTGCTCAACGGCATCGAAAACCTGCAGGCCCTGGTCGGTGCGACCAGCAATGCCGGCCTGGAAGTGGACCTGCTCAACAACAACCTGAAGGTGCCGTACGCGGACCAGTTCAGCCTGGGCATGAGCAACCAGGTCGGCGACTGGCTGACCGATGCCACCATCGCCCGCACGCTGACCTACGACGGCTTCGCCTTCACCCTGGGCAACCGTTACCCGACCGGCCAGTTCTTCGATGACCCGCGCCTGTGCGGTGGCACCGACCCGGGCCTGAGCCAGGCCTGGAGCTGCAACGTGCCGGGCTTCGGCAGCCTGATCATCGGCCAGCAGGGCATCAAGACCCGCGCCACCCAGGTGCTGCTGTCGGCGCAGAAGCCGTTCACCAAGGAAAGCGGCTGGGGCACCTCCATCGCTTACACCTGGACCACGGCCCGCCACAACCGTGACATCAATGAGCATTACGCGTTCGACCGCGGCCTGATCGAGGATTACCCGACCATCCGTTCCAACGGCGCGCCGCGCCACCGTCTGGTGGTCACCGGTTCGTATGCGGGCTTCTGGGACATCACCTTCGGCGGCAAGATCACCCTGGCCACCCCGACCGCGGTGAACGACTGGTACCCGGTGCAGCAGTCCACCGGCTTCGACCTGCCGACCCCGGGCGCCGCCGTGCCGAATGGCAACGGCAAGTTCCTGGTCGGTGGCAAGATCTTCGGCTACCGTTCGGTGGACCTGCAGGCGACGAAGACGTTCAAGATGCCGGGCGACACCGAGCTGTACGCGCGCATCGACATCATCAACGTGTTCAACTTCGACAACTTCTCCAACTACAACTACACCAAGTCCAACGGCAAGCTGCTGGCCAGCTACAACGAGACCGGCGACATCGTCGGTACGCCGCGCCAGGTGAAGGCAGAAGTGGGCTTCCGCTTCTGATGTAAATGAAGGCCGGTCCCCCCGCCGTAGAGACACGCCATGCGTGTCCCCGCGGCTTGGGGGAACCGGTTTTTAAAGGTTGTAAGCTGTAAACGATTTCACTCCACGGCCCGGTATGCTTGGCCTGGACTTCGCAGATTCAGGAGGGTTGGCACGATGAAGGTACCTCGCGTATTGGCACTGGCGGTAATGGCGGCAGCTGCAGTCGGCTGCACGCCGCAGGCGCAGGACACGCCAGCCAAGCCCAAGCCGCCGGTCATCCTGATCGAGGCCGACGTACCGCCACGCCCGATGAAACCAGAACTGCCCCCGTTGTTCGACGATATCGAACGCCGCACCTTCCAGTTCTTCTGGGACACCACCAACGAGGTCAACGGGCTCAGCCCGGACCGCTATCCGTCACGCCCGTTCGCCAGCATCGCCTCGGTGGGCTACGCGTTGACCGCTTATCCGATCGGCGTGGAAAACGGCTGGGTCAGCCGTACCCAGGCCGTCGACCGCACGCTGCTCACATTGAAGTTCTTCCGCGACCTGCCGATGGGGCCACAGCGCACCGGCAAGGGCGGCTACAAGGGCTTCTACTACCATTTCCTGGACATGCAGGAAGGCCGCCGCTATGACAGCTGGGTGGAGCTTTCCAGCGTGGACACCGCCCTGCTGATGATGGGCGTGCTGTTCGCGCAGTCCTATTACACCGGCGACGATCCGCGCGAGAAAGAAATCCGCGACATCGCCGATACGCTGTACAAGCGCGTGGACTGGCCGTGGCTGCAGCAGCGCGCGCCGCTGATTTCGATGGGTTGGTTCCCCGAAAGCGGCTTCATCGACCACGACTGGATGGGTTACAACGAGGCGATGATGGTCTACATCCTCGCGCTCGGCTCGCCCAGCCACCCGGTCAGCCCGGACGCGTGGACGGTGTGGACGCGGACCTACGACAACGACTGGGGCGTGTTCCAGGGCCAGGAATACCTGTCCTTCGGCCCGCTGTTCGGCCACCAGTACACCCACGTCTGGATCGACTTCCGCGACATCCAGGACGCGTACATGCGCGAACGCGGCAGCACGTACTTCCTCAACAGCCGCTCGGCCGCGTTGGCCCAGCGTGAATACGCCATCGCCAACCCGATGCAGTGGAAGGACTACGGCGAGAACGTGTGGGGCCTGACCGCCAGCGACGGCCCGCAGAACACCACTCAGGAATTCCGTGGCGAGCAGCGCCAGTTCCGCCATTACTCCTCGCGCGGCGCAGGCCTGCGCGAGAACTTCGATGACGGCACCATCGCCCCGACCGCCGCGATCGCCTCGGTGGTGTTCGCCCCGGAAGAGGTGATTCCGGCCACCGTGGAGATGCACAAGCGCTACGGCGACTACATCTATTCCAGCTACGGTTTCCTGGATTCGTTCAACCCGAGCTTCAACTTCGACATCCCGCTCAAGACCGGGCGCATGGTGCCCGACCGGGGCTGGGTGGCCAGCGACTACATCGGCATCGACCAGGGCCCGATCCTCACCATGATCGCCAACTACCGGAACGATTTCGTGTGGGAGACGATGAAGAAGAACCCGCATATCCGCCGTGGCCTGGAGCGCGCCGGTTTCAGCGGTGGCTGGCTCACGCCGGAAGGCGAGGATCAGCCGATGGAACTGCAGAAAGACGAGAAGGCCGCGTCGGCCCGCTCGATGGGCATTGCCGAGTCCCGTGCGGCCGCCGCGCAGGAACAGAAGAACAATTCCAACAACAACCGCAACCAGCCCCAGGGGAAGTAAGCAGTGTCAGTGTCGTCGCGCCCCAAGCTGTGGGTGAGTGTGTTGCTGCTGGTTGCCGGCAGCCTGTTGTTGAGTGCCTGCCGGAAGGAACCGGAGGGTGTGACCGTGCGGTTCTGGGCCATGGGCCGTGAAGCCGAAGTGGTCAGCGAGCTGATTCGCGAATTTGAAGCCGACAATCCCGGTATCCACGTGGATGTGCAGAACATCCCGTGGACGGCCGCGCATGAAAAGCTGCTTACCGCGTTCGCGGCCGATGGCCTGCCGGATGTGTGCCAGCTGGGCAACACCTGGATTCCCGAGTTCGCCGAGCTCAACACGCTCACCCCACTGGCGCCTTTCGTGGCCCAGTCCAAGGTGGTGGACCCGGCCGACTACTTCCAGGGCATCTGGGACACCAACGTCATCAACGGCGAGCTGGTGGGCGTGCCGTGGTATGTCGACACGCGCCTGCTGTATTACCGCAAGGATCTGCTGGCCAAGGCTGGATTCGACCACCCCCCGCGCACGTGGGACGAGTGGAACACGATGATGGCGGCGATCAAGAAGATGCAGGGCCCGGACCGCTATGCAGTGCTGATGCCGATCAACGAGTTCGAGCAGCAGCTGTCGTTCGCCCTGCAGCAGCCCGACCCGCTGCTGCGCGACCACGACACCCGCGGCAATTTCCGCAGCCCCGGCTTCCGCCGCACCCTGGCGTTCTACGAGAACATGTTCGCCCAGGGCTGGGCGCCGCGCATGTCCGAGACCCAGATCTCGAATGTGTGGGACGAGTTCTTCAAGGGCTTCAACGTGTTCTATCTGTCCGGCCCCTGGAACATCCGCGAGTTCAAGAAACTGCAGCCCAAGGAGCTGGAAGGCAAGTGGGGCACCGCCGCGCTGCCCGGCCCGGACGGCCCCGGCGCCGGCATCGCCGGTGGCACCAGCCTGGTGATCTTCCGTGGCTCGCAGCAGAAGGAAGCGTCGTGGAAGCTGATCGAGTTCCTCTCGCGCCCCGACATCCAGCAGCGTTTCCATTCCATCATTGGCGACCTGCCGCCGCGCCGCAGTACGTGGGAGCATCCGTCGCTGGCCAATGACCCGCTGGCGCAGCCGTTCCGTGACCAGCTGGAGCGCGTGCGGCCGACCCCGAAGGTGCTGGAGTGGGAGCGGATCGTGCAGGAAATGCGCATCGTCACCGAACAGGTGGTGCGTGGTGGGCTGGATCAGGATGTAGCTGTGAATCGACTGGATGATCGCGTGGACAAGGTGCTGGCAAAACGCCGCTGGATGCATGAGCAGCGCACGCAGGCGCAAACGCCTGCCGAACCGGCAACGGAGGTGCTGCCGTGAAGCAGCGCTCGCTTGCCGGCTGGATCTTCGCCGGCCCGTCCCTGCTGGTGATCGGCGTGTTCTTCGGCCTGCCGGTGTTCTCGGCGCTGGCGCTGAGCATCACCGACTTCGACCTGTATTCGCTGGCCGACGGTGGCAACCTGCGCTTTGTCGGGCTGGGCAACTACATCGACCTGCTGCAGACCCCGATGTTCTGGAAGTCGCTGTGGAACACCACGTATTTCGTGGTGGTAGGCGTGCCGATGTCCATCGGCGTGTCGCTGGGCGCAGCCCTGCTGCTCAACGCCCCGGCGGCGCGCTTCAAGGCGCTGTTCCGCACCGCGCTGTTCGCCCCGGTGGTGACCACGCTGGTGGCGGTGGCGGTGATCTGGCGCTACCTGTTCCATACCAGCTACGGGCTGGTGAACTACGGCCTGGGCCAGCTGGGCATCAGCCCGATCGACTGGCTGGGCGACCCGAACTGGGCCATGCCGACCATCATGCTGTTCGCGGTGTGGAAGAACTTCGGCTACAACATGGTGATCTTCCTGGCTGGCCTGCAGGCGATCCCGCATGACCTGTACGAGGCCGCGCGCATCGACGGCGCCTCGCGCTGGAAGCAGTTCCTGCACATCACCCTGCCGATGCTCGGCCCGGTGCTGCTGGTGGTGGGCGTGATCACCGTGTCCGGCTACTTCCAGCTGTTTGCCGAACCCTATGTGATGACGCGTGGCGACCCACTGCAGAGCACGGTGAGCGTGCTGTACTTCATGTTCGAGGAAGGCTTCAAGTGGTGGAACCTGGGCCGCGCATCGGCCGTGGCGTTCCTGCTGTTCCTGATCATCCTGGCGGTAACCAGCCTGATGCTGCGTTTCGGCCGCAAGAGGCAGTTGGTATGAGTCGTGAGATCGGCCAGTCGCGCTGGCATGCGTGGTGGGTGAACGGTGGGTTGCTGGTGCTGGCCGCGGTCAGCCTGGCGCCGCTGCTATGGATGCTGTCGGTGTCGTTCATGCCGACCGGCGAGGCGGCGCATTTCCCGCCGCCGCTGCTGCCTTCGTCGGTGACCACCAACAACTACCACGAGCTGTTCGCCCGCACCGGCATGGGCAACAACTTCGTCAACAGCTTGTTCGTTTCGCTGGCGATCACGCTGGGCTCGCTGCTGCTCAACACCATGGCCGGCTATGCCTTCGCCAAGCTGCGCTTCGTGGGCCGCGAACGCATCTTCCAGGTGCTGCTGGCCGCGCTGGTGATCCCGGCGCAGGTGGCCATGCTGCCGCTGTTCCTGCTGATGAAGCAGCTGGGCCTGGTGAACAGCTTCGGCGGGGTGATCGTGCCGGCGCTGGCCAGCGTGTTCGGCATCTTCCTGGTGCGCCAGTACGCGCGTTCCATTCCCGATGAGCTGCTGGAAGCGGCGCGCATCGACGGGGCAGGGGAGCTGCGCATCTTCTTCCAGATCGTGCTGCCGATGCTCAAGCCGGTGCTGGTGACGCTGTCGATCTTCACCTTCATGGGCGCCTGGAACGACTTCATGTGGCCGCTGATCGTGCTGACCGACCAGGAGCACTACACCTTGCCGGTGGCGCTGGCCACGTTGTCGCGCGAACACATCATGGATGTTGAAATGATGATGGCCGGCGCGGTGGTCACGGTGGTTCCGGTGCTGGCCCTGTTCCTGGTGCTGCAGCGCTACTACATTCAAGGTCTTCTGCTGGGGAGTGTCAAAGGGTGAAGCGTGCCGTCGTCGCGGTGGTTCTGGGTCTGGGTGTGTTCGGGTCACTGGCAGCCGCCGCCGCGCCTCCGGCGCCGCTGCCGGCGCCCAAGCTCCTGGACGGTTTCGACGACATGGCACCGTGGAAGCTGGTGGTGTCCGACCAGGTGAGCGGTTCGCTGCGCAGCGTGGCCGGCGCCAACGGCGGCCGCGCGCTGTGCGTGGACTACGACTTCCACGAGGTCTCCGGTTATGTGGCGATCCGCCGCGAGCTGCCCATCACCTGGCCGGAAAACTACCAGGTGGGCTTCCAGCTGCGCGGTGATTCGCCCGGCAACGACCTGCAGTTCAAGTTCATCGACGCCAGCGGCGACAACGTGTGGTGGGTCAACCGGCCCGGCTACACGTTCCCCAAGACCTGGACGCCAGTGCAGTACCGCCAGCGCCAGATCGAGAAGGCCTGGGGCCCGGACCCGGACAAGACCCTGCGCAAGAGCGCGGCGGTGGAGTTCACCATCTACAGCAAGGTCGGCGGGCGCGGCACGGTGTGCTTCGACCGGCTGACCCTGCAGGCGCTGCCGCCGGTGGATACCTCGGCGCTGGCGCCGACGGTGATTGCCGACACGGCCACCGCGCTGCAGAACCGCATCGTCGACGGCAAGGCCGATACGGTGTGGATCAGCGGCGGCGTGCCGGAGCAGACCATCAGCCTGGACCTGTACAAGGTGCGCGAGTTCGGCGGTGCGGTGATCCAGTGGGTGCCGGGCCTGGAGGCGACGCGCTATGTGGTGCGTTCTTCCGAGGACGGGCGCAACTGGCGCACGCTGCGCGAGATCACCGCCGGCGGCGGTGGCGACCGTGATTGGCTGGCGTTGCCGGATACCGAAGCGCGCTACCTGCGCTTCGACCTCAAGGCCGGGCGCAGCTGGCGCTACGGGATCCGAGACATCGCGATCAAGCCGCTCGACTTCGCCGCCACGCCCAACGAGTTCGTGGAGTCGGTCGGCGCCGATCTGCCGCGTGGCTTCGTGCCGCGTGGCTTCAGTGGCGAACAGCCGTACTGGACGCTGCTGGGCCTGGACGGTGGCCGCGAGCAGGCGCTGATCGGCGAGGACGGCGCGCTGGAAGTGGCCAAGGCAAGCTTCAGTGTCGAGCCCTTCGTGGTGGTCGACAAGAAGGTGCTCAGCTGGGCCGATGTGGAAAGCAGGCAGTCGCTGCAGGACGACTACCTGCCCATCGCCAGCGTGGACTGGACCCATCCCAAGGCGGCGCTGCAGGTCACCGGTTTCGTGCAGGGCACGCCGGACAAGGCGCAGCTGGTGGGCCGCTACACGCTGCGCAACCCGGACAAGGTGGCCCACGATTACACGCTGGCGCTGGCCGTGCGCCCGTGGCAGGTGAACCCGCCGCGGCAGTTCCTCAATACGGTGGGCGGGGTAAGCCGGATCGACGCGCTGGACATCGAGCCGGGCCTGGTCGAGGTCAACGGCAAGCCGCGCGTGTACCCGGTGCAGGCGCCGGACGCGGCGTTCGCCAGCCCGTTCGACGGCAAGCTGGAGGTTACCCACCTGGCCAACGGCACCCTGCCTACGACCACCGAGGTGCGCGACCCCACCGGGTTGGCCTCGGGCGCGCTGTTGTACCGCTGGCGGCTGGAACCGGGCCAGACCCGCGAGGTGGCCATCGTGCTGCCGCAGACGGGGCAGTGGACCACGCCGAAGGACTTCGACGCCGGCAAGGCGCAGCAGCAGGTGGCCGCGATGTGGCGTACCAAGCTGGACCAGGTGACGCTGCAGCTGCCGGCGGCGGGCAAGCCGCTGGCCGATACGGTGCGCACCGCGCTGGCGCACATGCTGATTTCGCGGATCGGCCCCAGCCTGCAGCCGGGCACGCGTTCGTATTCGCGCAGCTGGATCCGCGATGGCGCGATGATTTCCGAAGGGCTGCTGCGCATGGGCCGCAGCGATGCGGTGCGCGAGTACGTGAACTGGTATGCGCCTTACCAGTTCGACAACGGCAAGGTGCCGTGCTGCGTGGACCCGCGCGGCGCCGACCCGGTGCCGGAGAACGACAGCCATGGCGAGCTGATCTTCAACATCGCCGAATACTGGCGCTACATGGGTGACACGACGTTCCTGGAACTGATGTGGCCGCACGTGCAGGGCGCCTACCAGTACATGGAACAGCTGCGCCTGAGCGAGCGCACGGAAGAGAACCGTGCGATCAACCCGGCGTTCTACGGAATGATGCCGGTGTCGATCAGTCACGAAGGCTATTCGGCCAAGCCGATGCATTCGTACTGGGACAATTTCTGGGCGCTGCGCGGTTACAAGGACGCGGCGATCATCGCCAGCACGCTGGGCAAGGTCGAGGCGATGCAGATGAGCGCGTCGCGCGACGAGTTCCGCGACGACCTGCAGGCGTCGCTGCTGGCGGCCACGGCCCTGCACAAGATCGACTACCTGCCGGGTTCGGCGGAGCTGGGCGACTTCGACGCGACTTCGACGACGATCGCCCTGGCACCGGCCGGCGAACAGGGCCGGTTGCCGCAGCCGTACCTGGACAATACGTTCGAACGCTACTGGAAGCAGTTCGAGGAACGCCGCGACGGCAAGCGCGCGTGGAAGGACTACACGCCGTACGAGTGGCGCAATGTGGCCGCGTTCGTGCGCCTGGGCTGGCGCGACCGCGCCTGGCAGGCGACGGAGTTCTTCTTCAAGGACCGTGCGCCGCAGGCCTGGAACCAGTGGGCGGAAGTGGTTTCGCACACGCCGCGCAAGCCGTTCTTCGTGGGTGACCTGCCGCACGCCTGGGTGGCATCGGACTTCGTGCGCTCGGCGCTGGACATGTTCGCCTACAACCGCGACATCGACGACAGCCTGGTGCTGGCGGCCGGCGTGCCGAGCCGTTGGCTGGAAGGGCAGGGTATTGCGGTGAAGGGCCTGCGTACGCCGCAGGGCCAGTTGAGCTACACGCTGAGCCGCACGGACAAGGTGCTGACGCTGCAGGTGGCGCCGGGCCTGATGTCGCCGCAGGGTGGGGTGGTGTTGCCCTGGCCGTACAGCGGTGAGCCCGGCGAGACGACGATCAACGGCGAGCCGGCACAGTGGATAAACGGCGAGCTGCGCATCACGCGCGTGCCGGCCACGGTGGAGGTGCAGATTCCGGCCTCGGTGCGTCGCGCCGAACGCAAGGCGCCATGACCTGGCGGGTGTCGCGGGGCCTGCTGTCGGCGCTGCTGCTGGCCTGTGTGCTGGCGGCGCTGCCCGCGCGCGCGGATGATGCCGTTGCCGGTGCCAATGCACCGGGCATGAGCATGGTCACGTTCAATCTGCATCATGACCGCGAGGACTGGCCGCAGCGGCGCAAGGTGATCCTGCGCGAGCTGCAGGCACTGCAGCCGGACGCGATCGCGCTGCAGGAGGTGATCCAGAAGCCGAACGTGCGCAACCAGGCGGCATGGCTGGCGGGCAAGCTCGGCTACGACTACGAGTTCGTGTCCACCGATCCGCCGGGGCGCTTCAAGCGCTACGGCAATGCGCTGTTGACCCGGCGCCCGGTGCTGGCGCGCGGGCAGCACCTGCTTTCACCCCTGACGGATTACCGCACGGTGGCGCACCTGCGTATCGATGTGGACGGGCAGGCGGTAAACATCTACGCAACGCATCTCAACGAGCGTTCGGATGAAAGCGGCAGCCGCATTCGCGGCGAGCAGGTGGGCGATCTGTTGAAGTTCATCGCGGACACGTCGGGCGATGCGCCGGTGGTGATCGCCGGGGATTTCAACGCACTGGTGGACGCAGGCGATCTGAGCGCGCTGCGCCAGCGCTATGGCGACAGTTTCGGCAGCGTGCATGTGAACAACGAGCTGGCGCAGATCAGTACATTGAACCGCCACTACTTCGACGCGCCGTCGCGCATCGACCACATCTTCTTCCAGCAGGACAAGCTGCTCGCCCGCGAAGCCCGCCTGCTGTTCGACCAGCCCTACGCCGAAGGCCGCTGGGCCTCGGACCATTACGGCGTGTGGACCCGCCTGCAGTTCGCGCCGTAGGGCTAACTGCCACAGCCTTGGTCTGCGAGAGTACGCGCTTAGGGCCGGCGGCGGCGGGTTTGCGGGGGACGCCGTGAATCCATCCATGGAGGCTCAGTCGCCGCATCCATGCGGCTCATGCCCCCGCGAACCCACCCCCGCCGACCCTTTGACAATTGGCCGGTGGCCAAGACAAAGGCCAACGCCAATGCCAACGGCAACGGCAACGCGTAGAGCCACGCCCTGCGTGGATGCACTTAACGGTGCACGAGAATCAAACCCGTAGAGCCACGCCATGCGTGGCTGCTCCCGCTCGCCCAAGGCCCCCAACAAACTGTCGAAGGGCTGGCGGGGGTGGGTTGGCGGGGGTATGAGCCGCATGGATGCGGCGACTAAGCCCCCATGGATGGGTTTACGGCGTCCCCCGCCAACCCACCGCCGCCAGCCCTAAACACGCACATTCGCAGACCACGGCTTCTGCTCTCGCCTTGCGTGACCAAGCGCGACCCACAAAAACAAACAGCGGCCCGAAGGCCGCTGTCTGTTTTTACGCATAGCGCTGGAACAGGATCAGACCTTGTCGGTCTTTTCCGGGTCCTGCTTGTCGGCATCGTCGGCCTTGGCGACATCGGTGGGGATGTCTTCGCGGGCTTCTGCATGCGCGGCCTGGGCGGCGGCATCGGTCGGTGCGGCGTCGCTGGCGGCGGTGCCGAACAGCTGGCCGTTCTGCACCACCGGTGCGGCTTCTGCCGCCTCGACACGGGCAACCGGTGCCGGTGCGGCCTGCGGGGCCGGTACGGCGTCAACCGCGTCCAGCATGCTGGTCTGCACCGGGCGACCGACTTCGGTCGGACCCGTGCGCTCGACCGCCGGGGCTTCCGCGGACAGCCGACTAACAGTCGGCTCTACAGCAGCCTTCGGCGTCTCGATCGCGGCAGGCGCGGTCGGGGCCGGGGCGACGACCGGGGCTTCTGCAGCCTTCGGCGCCTGGGTCACGACCGGGGCCTCGACGGCCTTCGGTGCTTCGGTGGGCTGCCGACTAACAGTCGGCTCTACCTTGGCGGTGGGGGCTTCAACGGCCTTCGGCGCTTCGGTGACGGCCGAGGTTTCGATGGCCTTCGGCGCCTGGCTCACGACCGGGGCTTCGACAGCCTTCGGCGCTTCGGTGGGCAGCCGACTAACAGTCGGCTCTACCTCGGCGGCGGGGGTCTCGATGGCCTTCGGTGCCTGCGGCGCCGCCTGGACCGGCGTGGCGGCCGCCGGCATCGGCGACTCCACGAACGGCACGCGGTCGGTGTACGACGGCGTGCGCTCGGCTTCCGGCTCTGCCTTCGGGGCCGGCGTCGGTGCCGGTGCCGGCGTTGCCACCGGGGTCGGGGCGGCATGACCGGCGGTCACGACCGGGCTGCTGACCACGGCCAGCGGCGCGGCGGCGGCAACGGCGGCTACCGGGGCCGGGCGCGGAGCCTGGACCGGTGCAGCCGGGGCGGCCGGGGCGGCGCCATCGTCGTCGAAGTCGAACTCGGGGTTCGGCTCGCCGTTACCCGTCACCGGGCGCGGGGCGTGGGCGGTGGTGTCACCGTCCTGCTCGCCGTCCTGGTCGTCCGCGTCGTCGTCCAGACCGGCGTCATCGTTCAGACCATCGCTGCCCGCAGCCTGCTCGCCATTGCCACGACGACGGCGGCGGCCACCGCGACGGCCACGACGACGGCGCGAGGCGCCTTCGCCGCTGGCGTCATCGCCCGTGCCCGGCGCTTCGCCGTGCTCGGCGGCGTCGCCTTCGGCCACTGCGGCGGTGGTCAGCTTCTCATCGGCCGGTGCCGGCGTTGCCACCGGGGCGGCCGGTGCGGCGGTGCCCGGGGTCGCAGCGTCGGCCACGGTCACGGCGGCGGCAGCCACCAGCGCGGCCTCGGCCACCGGTGCACCGGTCTGCAGCGGCTTGGCGGTGTCGGCCTGCGGCTGACGCGCCGGCTTGTCGCCGTCGTTCTGCTGCCTCGGCTGACCCGGCTGCTTCTGCTTCTGGTTCTGGTTCTGGTTCAGCTTCGGCTGCTGCTCATTGCGCGGTGCCTTGGGCTGCTGCGGCTCGTTGCGCGGCTTGCCCTGCGGGGCCTGGCCAGCGGCGGGTGCCGCAGCCTGTGCGGCCGCGTCGGGGCGACGCTCCTCGCGGCGCTCGCCCTTGCCGGCGCGCTCGCCTTCACGGCGGTCCTTGTTGCGGCCCTGGCCCTGTGCCTGGCCGTTGCCACCGCGTTCGCCACGCTCATCGCGGCGACCGTTGCGGTCCTTGCCGTTGCGGTCCTTGTTGCGACCGTTGCGGTTGCCGTCCTGGGCCGGGCGGCTGCTCGGCTGCGGGGCGGCGGCCGGGGCCGGTTCGCCACCGAAGATGCGCTTGAGCCAGCCGACCACGCCCGTGGCGGCCGGAGCGGCCACCGGGGTGGGGGCGACCGGTGCCGGCGCAGCAGCCACCGGCTCGGCGACCTCGCGGACCGGGGCCGGGGAGCTGTGCTTGACGTTGGTGACTGCCGGGGCGACCGGAATGTTCAGCTGTGCCTTGGTCAGTGCGTGCACCGGCAGCTTGCGCGGGGTGCCGCGCTGGTAGCTCGGCTTGCCGCTCTCGTCGCCCAGCTCGTTTTCACGCAGGCGGGTGACTTCGTAGTGCGGGGTGTGCAGCTGTTCGTCGGCCACGATCACGATCGGCGCGTCATGGCGCTGTTCGATCTCGCGCAGCGCGCTGCGCTTTTCGTTGAGCAGGTAGTTGGCGATCTCGACCGGGGCCTGTACCAGCACCTGCCCGGTGTTTTCCTTCATCGCATGCTCTTCGGCCACGCGGATGATGGAGAGCGACAGCGACTCCACGCTGCGCATGCGGCCATGGCCGTCGCAACGCGGGCAGACGATCTGGCTGGATTCGCCCAGGCTCGGACGCAGGCGCTGGCGGCTCATTTCCATCAGGCCGAAGCGCGAGATGCGGCCCAGCTGCACGCGCGCACGGTCGTACTTGAGGGCGTTCTGCAGGCGGTTCTCGACTTCGCGCTGGTGCTTGTTCGACGACATGTCGATGAAGTCGATGACCACCAGGCCACCCAGGTCGCGCAGGCGCAGCTGGCGGGCCACTTCTTCGGCCGCTTCCAGGTTGGTCTGGAACGCGGTGTCCTCGATGTCGCTGCCCTTGGTGGCGCGCGAGGAGTTCACGTCGATGGCGGTCAGCGCTTCGGTCTGGTCGACCACGATCGAGCCGCCCGAGGGCAGGCGCACGTTGCGTTCATACGCGCCTTCGATCTGCGATTCGATCTGGAAGCGGTTGAACAGCGGGATGTCGTCGGTGTAATGCTTGAGCTTGCGCAGGGTCTGCGGCATCACCTGCTGCATGAATTCGCGGGCGGTGTCGTACAGCTCCTGGGTGTCCACCAGGATCTCGCCGACGTCGGCGCGCAGGTAGTCACGCAGGGCGCGCACGATCAGGCGCGATTCCTGGTAGATCAGGAACGGGGCCGGCTTGGTCAGCGCCGCTTCGGCGATCGACTTCCAGACCTGCAGCAGGTAGTCCAGGTCCCACTGCAGCTCTTCGGCATCGCGGCCGACGCCGGCGGTGCGGATGATCACGCCCATGTCGTCGGGGATGTCCAGCTTGTCCAGCGCTTCCTTCAGCGCGGCGCGGTCTTCGCCCTCGATGCGACGCGACACGCCACCGGCGGTGGGCGAGTTCGGCATCAGCACCATGTAGCGGCCGGCCAGGGAGATGAACGTGGTCAGGGCGGCGCCCTTGTTGCCACGCTCTTCCTTGTCGACCTGGACCACGACTTCCTGGCCTTCACGCAGCAGTTCGCGGATGCCGGCCTTGTTGTGGTCGACCCCGGCCTGGAAGTAATCGCGGGAGATTTCCTTCAGCGGCAGGAAGCCATGGCGCTCGCCACCGTACTCGACGAAGGCCGCTTCCAGCGACGGTTCAAGGCGCGTGATGCGGCCCTTGTAGATGTTCGACTTCTTCTGTTCCTTGGACGGCTGTTCGATGTCGATGTCGTACAGCGTCTGGCCATCCACGATGGCTACCCGCAGCTCTTCAGCCTGCGTGGCATTGATCAGCATTCGCTTCATATTGCGTTCCTCGCGCGCTGCTACCGCGCGGAACGCCATGGGGTTTCGCTTCTGGTCACGCTTCGACGCCCATCGCGCATGCGCGGGGAGGGCGGCTTGGGCTTCCAGCGCTACAACACCACGGCAGGCCGCGGGAGCGCTTCATTTTGTTTTGGTTTGGGTGGTGCGGGGCCGGAGGCAGCTGTCAGCCATGCTGGAGCGCCACAGGGACATTTTTTCAGCGCAGACGCTTGTCAGGCATCCGGCGATGGCCGGGACCGCCGGTGAGCCGCTAACATGGCCGCCCCGGGGGCGGTGGCTGCGCACTGTGCCGGAATCGAGGGAAGCCGGGCTTCTGGCCCACAGCAACTTCCAACGAAATCAATCCCTTATCTCGCCCGCCGAGTGTAACAGAATAAAAGGCCAATGACCGATACCGTGCCGTCCCCCAAACCCGCTGAAGGCAAGACCAGCGTACGTCTCCTGACTGTCCCGGCCGACCGCGCCGGGCAACGCCTGGACAATTTCCTGCTCGGCCAGCTGAAGGGTGCCCCACGCAGTCTGGTCTACAAACTCGTGCGCAGCGGCCAGGTCCGCGTGAACGGCGGCCGCGCCAAGGCCGAGCGCAAGCTGGAGGAGGGCGACGAAGTCCGCATCCCGCCGGTGCGTCTCACCGAGGAAGGCGACAAGGCCGGTCCGCCGGCGGCGTTCATGAAGCGGCTGGAAGACGCGATCGTCTACGAAGATGATCGTCTGCTGGCGCTGAACAAGCCGTCCGGTGTGGCCAGCCATGGCGGCAGCGGGATCAGCTTCGGCGCCATCGAGACCCTGCGCGCGCTGCGCCCGGGCAAGACGCTGGAGCTGGTGCACCGGCTGGACCGGGACACCTCGGGCCTGCTGATCGTGGCCAAGAAGCGTTCGGCGCTCAGCGAGCTGCAGGCGCTGCTGCGTGAAGACCACGGTTCCGGCATCCGCAAGCGCTACCTGACCCTGCTGGTGGGCCGGATGCCCGACGGCACCATGACCGTGGACGCGCCGCTGCACGTGGGCCTGCGCCAGGGTGGCGAGCGCCACGTGCAGGTGAACGCGATCGGCAAGCAGTCGATCAGCCACTTCAGCGTGCTGGAGCGCAAGGGCGGCCATTCGTACTGCGAAGTACGCATCGAAACCGGCCGCACCCACCAGATCCGCGTGCACGCCCAACACCTCGGGCATCCGGTGGCCGGTGACGACAAGTACGGCGATCCGGACGTCAACAAGCGGCTTCGTACCCAAATCGGCCTGAAACGCCTGTTCCTGCACGCGGCCTCGCTGGAGTTCTCGCTGGACGCCGGCAAGACCCCGTACCTGCTCAACGCGCCGCTGGCCGATGAGCTGACCGAGGTGTTGAACCGGTTGGGGTAATTGCGTGCGGTGGGGCGATCCGTTGGTGGGTCAATCCGTTGGCGGGTTGATCCGTCGGTGGGTTAATCCGGTTGCCGATGGGCCCGTAACGGTGCGGTAGCCCCGGCCGTTGGCCGGACGCCGCGCGCAGCGCGGAACAAGGATCCAGAGATGGCAAAACCCCCGTGCCGGGTTTCGCGTCCAACGTTTAAACCAACCGAAGCCACGCGTCAGCCGTTCATGACCCCAGAAGGACAGACCCGTCCATTGGCCTGCTGTATTCCGGTCCGGCGTCATGAGCGCCGGACACGCGGTTCCGGATGGTCTAAGCGCCGGACGGATGATCGGGGCCGCATTGCATCGGCTGCGGATGTATGTGCCGCGCTGCGCGCGGTGTCCGGCCAACGGCCGGGGCTACCGCACCGTTAAGGGCCCATTGGGAACCGGATTACCCCACCATGGGCTCCGGACGCGAGAGGGTAGCGCCGGCCGTTGGCCGGCCCAAGCCGTGCACGGTCACGAGCGATGGTTCACCACTTGAACAACACCAGGCTGATCGCCAGGCTGGCCATGCCGGCCACCAGGCCGTAGACCGTTTCGTGACCCTTGGCGTAGCGCTTGGCGGCGGGCAGCAGCTCGTCCAGCGCCAGGAACACCATCACGCCGGAAATCAACCCAAACACCCAGCCGAAGGTGGCGTGGTTGAGCACGTTCGACAGCAGCAGGTAGCCGATCGCCGCGCCGATCGGCTCGGCCAGGCCCGAGAGCAGGCTGGCGCCGAAGGCGTAGGCCTTGTTCTGCGTGGCGAAATACACCGGCACCGCGATGGCGATGCCTTCGGGAATGTTGTGGATGGCAATGGCGAACGCCAGCGGCATGCCCACCGACGGGCTTTCCAGCATCGCGAAGAAGGTCGCCAGGCCCTCGGGGAAGTTGTGCGCGGTGATCGCCACGGCGGTCAACAGGCCCACCCGCTTGATGTAGGCCTTGTTGTTCTCGCGGAACATCGGGTCCTGCTTGTCCAGGCTCTCGTGCGGGTTGGGAATGAGGTGGTCGATCAACACGATCAACAGCACCCCGCACAGGAACGCGGCCGTGGCGTAGGCGTAGCCCACCCGCGCGTCGTAGGCGAGGGTGAACGAATCGATCGCCTTGGTCAGGATCTCGGTCAGCGACACGAACACCATCGCGCCGCCGGCGAAGGCCAGGCCGAACGCCAGCAGGCGGGGGTTGGGGCGGCGCGAGAACAGCACCATCAGGCTGCCCAGGCCGGTGGCCAGGCCGGCAGCCAGGGTCACCAGCAGGGCGACCCATACGTTTTCATTGGAAATTTCCAGTGTCAGCCGCCCCGACGCAGGCGTTCTTCCACCGCGAAGCACTCATCGGGCTTGGGCTGCGGCGGGTTGAAGCTCACCGGCACCTGGATGGTGGTGGACACCGGCTGGCCGGCGCGGGTGGCGGCGTTGAACTGCCAGCCTTCCACGGCCTTGTGCGCCTGCTCGTCGAGCTGCGCGTTGCCGCTGCCCGAGACCAACTGGATCTGGCCCGGCTTGCCGTCGGTACCGATCACCACTTTGAGGGTGGTGGTGCCGCCGATGCCCTGGCAGGCCAGCTCGATCGGGTACACCGGCGGCGGGGTCTTCACCGCCGCGACCTCGGTGGGCGCGGCCACCGGCGCGGCCGGTGCGGAGGGACCGCCACAACCGGCAAGCCCGGCCACAAGCGCGGCAATGGCGACGCGTAGAGCCACGTCATACGTGGCTGCTCTCTGGATGTTCATGGCAATCACTCCGTCAGGCTCGAAGCCTTGGCTGCACAGATGAAGTCGTTCTCGCTCAGCCCGCCCACGTCGTGGGTGGAGAAGCGCACCACGGCACGGTCGTAATGCACGCCCAGGTCGGGGTGGTGGTCCTCACGGTGGGCCACCCAGGCCAGAGCGTTCACGAACGCCATCGTGCCGTGGTAGTCCTTGAACCGGAAGGTGCGGGTCAGCGCCTGACCCTGTTCGGCCAGCTCCCAGCCGGGCACCTGGGCCAGCAGCTCGGCGATCCGGGCCTCGCCCAGTTTGTGGTCGCTGCCCTTGCGCGGCACGCAATGGGCCTGCGCCAGCGGAATCAGGTCGGCCATGAAATTCTCCATCTCGTCTATGCCTGAACAATGCGCCGGACAGTGTATAAACCGAATGAGCGCATAACATGTAAGCCGCTAGAATAGCCGCATGATCCAGATCTCCGACACTGCCCAGACCTATTTCCGCAAGCTCATCGAGCGCGAAGCCGTGCCCGGCATGGGCGTGCGCCTCAGCGCCGTGGACGCCGGCACCCCGCGCGCCGACGCGCGCCTGGAGTTCGCCGAACCGGCCGACCTGCTCGGCGACGAGTGGGCGGTGGACTGCGACGGCTTCACCCTGTACGTCGCCGCCACCAGCGTGGCATGGATGGACGGGGCCGACATCGACATCGTCACCAATGCCACCGGCGGCCAGCAGCTGACCATCAAGGCACCGAAGATCAAGGGCGATGCACCGAACGATTCGGCCTCGCTGGTCGAGCGCGTGCGCTGGGTGGTCGAAAACGAAGTCAACCCGCAGCTGGCCTCGCATGGCGGCAAGGTGGCCGTGCAGGAAGTCTCCGCCGACGGCGTGGTGCTGCTGCGCTTCGGCGGTGGCTGCCAGGGCTGCGGCATGGCCGACGTGACCCTGAAGCAGGGCATCGAGAAGACCCTGATGGGGCGTGTGCCGGGCATCACCGCAGTGCGCGACGCGACCGACCATGACAGCGGGCACGCGCCGTACATTCCCCGCGGCACGGCTGCCTGATCGCCCTGCGTGACCTCCCGTCGGGCTGACGACATTCTCGATTGGCTGCTGGCCCGCCAGCCGGACAAACGCATTGTCGAAAAGACCACCGGCCTGCCTTACGGGTGGGGCCTGTGGCTGCGCGCATTGACGCCGTTGCCGCGCCCGTTCCGTTCCACGGAAGTGATTGCCCAGTTGATCGACCGGCCGTTGCCCGGTTCGCCGGGCCGGTTGCCGGCGCTGGGCACCGTGCAGGCGCTGCGCCGCCTGCTCTGGCAGACCTGGGACCCCGCGCCGCGCGACCAGCGCTGGATGCGCTGGACCTCGGCGGCGCTGAGCCTGCTGCTGCATGTGATGTTTGCCGCGCTGCTGCTGTGGGTGGCGCTTGTGCGCCCGCCGGTGGAGCCGGAGCAGGGCGGCGATGGCGGCCGTATCCAGGTGGAATTCATTGGCAAGGGCACGCCGCAGGAAAGTGGCGGTGGCGAACCTGCTGCCGCAGCCGGCAGCGCGGCGGCGGCCAGTGCACAGTCCGCCGCGGCTGCTGCGGCGAGCGCGCGTGCCGGCAGCACCGCGG
>NZ_JBLZQD010000013.1:0-16554 GCF_049199305.1 Stenotrophomonas sp. PD6
CTTGACCATATAACCTCAAGTTGCCTTGGCCGACATGACATGTCGATAGATCCCAAGTGCACGCTACGTCACAAGACCAAACGAGAGGCAGGCGCTCAGGCGCGTCTCTTTGTAAAGCCGGCACACACGTGCCCGCTCCCTGCAAAGACACGCTCTGCGGCGACACTCCAAAAGCCTCCCTGGTGAAATTAGCGCTGTGGAACCACCCGATCCCATCCCGAACTCGGAAGTGAAACGCAGCTGCGCCGATGGTAGTGTGGCTCAAGCCATGCGAGAGTAGGTCATCGCCAGGGTTTATACCCCGAAAACCCCGTTGCTCACGCAACGGGGTTTTCTCTTTAATGTAGGGACCTGATTTTGAGGGGCCTGCACCCGGTAGCACACGACTGTGGGTCGTGTGGCACGGAGACAAATGCCGAGCTGGCGCAATGCGCTGCTCCAACCGTCTCCCTGGTGAACTTAGCGCTGTGGAACCACCCGATCCCATCCCGAACTCGGAAGTGAAACGCAGCTGCGCCGATGGTAGTGTGGCTCAAGCCATGCGAGAGTAGGTCATCGCCAGGGTTTATACCCCGAAAACCCCGTTGCTCACGCAACGGGGTTTTTTTTCGTTCGTGGTCATGCCCCAATGGGGTAATCACCACCTCGGCGGTTGATCGGGATGCAACCCTACCGGCGTCATCTGACATCTTGATTGAGACTTCCCGGATACAACCGATCCCGGGCAAACGCCACCCTGTGGTCATGTCCAGTCCACGCCTCCTCATCGGTCGTCGCTCCCTCCAAGGGGCGTACTACATGCTCACCACCACAGTCGCTGACCGCCAACGCATCTTCATCGACGACGCCACCGTCGAATGCGTGGTCGAAGCCCTGCGCTGCTCCGACCGGGAAAAGCGTTCGAAGACTCTCGCCTGGGTGGTCATGCCCGATCACATCCACTGGCTCATGCAACTGGGCAACGGCAACATCAGTCGCTGCATGCAGGCCTTCAAATCCCGCTCCGCACGCGCAGTGAACCTGCACCGCGGCACTCAGGGGGCCTCCCTCTGGCAACGCGGCTTCTACGATCACTGCGTTCGCTCGGACGAATCGCTGCTTGAACAGGCCAACCACCTCCTCGAGAACCCCGTTCGTTCCGGACTCACCACAAAGGTAGGCGAATACCCTTACTGCTGGAGTCGCTGGCCATCAGCGACAGAATGACCCAAAAAAAGCGGCGCCCATCAGGGCGCCGCTTCTTTAGAGCCAGCAATGTGAACCGGGCTTACTTCGCGGCAGGCGCAGCCGCCTCGGTCTTGCCCTTCATCATCTCGTCGCGGGCTGCCTTGAACGGATTGCCTTCGTACCAGTTCGGCCAACGGCCACCGACAGCCAGTTCCTTGCCGACGCCGTACAGCAGCTGCAGATCTTCCACCGTGCCGTCCAGCTTCCAGGTGCTGGCGTCGTACTCGTCCTTCGGGCCGTGGTAACGGTCGCGGCCATAGGCCTCGGCCGCCTTGCGGCCGGCGTCCACGCCGCCATCCAGCAGGTCTTCGCCACCGTCGGCATACAGCGCAGGCACGCCTGCCTTGGCGAAGTTGAAGTGGTCCGAACGGAAGTAGAAGCCGCTCTGCACCGAGCTCTCGCCATGCAGCGTGCGCTTCTGCGAGGCGGCCAGCGGCTTGAGGATGTCTTCCAGTTCCGAGCTGCCGAAACCGGTCACGGTCATGTCCTTGGCGCGGCCGGCCACCGACATCGCGTCGATGTTGATCACACCGGCAATCTTGTCCAGCGGGAAGGTCGGGTGGTTCACGTAGTACTTCGAGCCCAGCAGGCCCGACTCTTCCAGCGTGACCGCCAGGAACACCACCGAACGCTCCGGTGCCGGCTGCTGGTGCGCCATGGCATCGGCGACTTCCAGGATGCCGGCCACGCCGGTGGCATTGTCGACGGCACCGTTGTAGATGTTGTCGCCCTGCTCGCCCTCGTGCTTGCCCAGGTGATCCCAGTGCGCCATGTACAGCACCGCCTCATCAGCCTGCTTCGCACCCGGCAGCACGCCGACCACGTTGCGCGACTTCTTCTCGGCGATGGTGCTCTTCAGGTCCAGCGACAGCTTGGCCTTCAGCGGCACCGGCTTGAAGCCACGCTTGTTGGCATCCTTGTAGGCCTGGTCCAGGTCGAGCCCGGCGTCGGCGAACAGCTGGCGCGCAGCGTCGGCGCTCAGCCAACCCTGTGCCGGCAGGCGCGGCTCCGGATCATCCTTGGCGGTGAGGTCGTACTGCGGGCCCGCCCACGAATTCTTGACCACGTCCCAGCCATAGGAGGCGCCGGCGGTGTCGTGCACGATCAGCGCGGCGGCAGCGCCCTTGCGCGCGGCTTCCTCGAACTTGTAGGTCCAGCGCCCGTAGTAGGTCATGCGCTTGCCGTCGAACAGCTTGTCGTCGTTGACGTGGAAGCCCGGGTCGTTGACGAACATCACCACCGTCTTGCCCTTCCAGTCCTGGCCGGCATAGTCGTTCCACTTCTGCTCCGGCGCGTCCACGCCGTAGCCGACGAAGACCAGGTCGCTGCCGTCGATCTTCACTTCCTTCTGGCCGCTGCGCGTGCCGATCACCATGTCGGTGCCGAACTTCAGCTCGCGGGTCTTGCCGGCCTGGTCCAGCTTCAGCACGGTGCTTTCATCGGCGGTGGTTTCGGTCATCGCCACCTCCTGGAACCAGCTGTCGCCGTTGCCCGGCTGCAGGCCGATGCGCTGCATCTGGTCGCGGATGTACTCCACGGTGCGGTCTTCGCCGGTGCTGCCGGGGGCGCGGCCTTCGAACTCGTCCGAGGCCAGCGTCTTGACCAGCTCGCCGAAGTCGCCCGCGTTGATCTCCGGCGAGAAGGCGTGGCCGGCAGCGGCCGGGGCGGTGTCAGCGACCGGCGTGGGCGCCGGTGCAGCGGTCTCGCCCTTGCACGCGGTCAGCGCGGCAGTGGCGGCCAGGCACAACAGAAGTTTGCGGGACATCATCGATTCCTGGAGACAAAGGGCCGGTGCGCGGGCACCGGGTGACAGAGTATCAATCGTTTGGCGCCGCGTCGGTGTCGAACGGTACGGGCGTGGCGCCGGTCACCGGACCGATGTGCCCGCTGCGATGCACGTACAGCGTGACCTCACGGTCGAACTGCAGCGGACCGTTCACCGCCGCATTGGGGCCGATGATCACGCGCGGCTTGCGGCCCGGCCCCAGCGACAGGCTGAAGTTCGGCTTGTTGACGTGGATGCCGCCCTCGACCACCGACCCGATACCGACGGTGATGTCGCCGTTGACCGTCTCGATGCCCTTGGAAAGCCGGGTCTCGACCAGCCCGATGCCGCCATTGACCGTCTCCAGGCTGCCATCGATGCGGGTACCGCGGTCGGTGAAGATGCTGCCGTTGACGGTTTCAAGATCGCCATCGATCTCCACCTTCTGGCCGACCCGGATGCTGCCGTTCACCGTGGAAATGCCACGGGTGCGGGCACGGTCGCCGATCTTGATGCCGCCATTGACGGTCTGGATGTCGGCGGTCTCGGTGTCTTCGTCCACCGTGATGCCGCCGTTGACGGTTTCGAGGTCGCCATAGGCCTGGCCAGAGGTGGCATGGATGCTGCCATTGACCTTGCTGATGCTCTCGTTGGCAAAGGCAGGCGCGCAAGGCAGCACCAGGGCCAACAGCAGCGGGAGCGGGAAACGTTTCATGTGGGTTCGTCCGGTATGCGGCTGGCAGGCCGCCTGCAGGAATGTCACCATGCAGCGCTGCGATCCGCATCTGCCTGAAGTCACTGGAAAGCCCTTGCGCACCAACGTCTCTTCCTCACGCCGGAATAACAATCCGATCGCTGGGCGCGGCCGTGGGTCGCGTTGGCAGGTGGCACTGTCGATGTGGGTGCTGGTGGCAGCACTGCTCGGGTCGGCGCCGCTGGCCGCGCAGAACCCGAAAGAAGCCGAACGCAAGCTGCAGAAGCTGCGCACCGAACTGAAGGGCGTGGCGCAGGAACGGCGCACCCTGGAAGGCCAGCGCGGCCAGGCATCGCGCCAGCTGCGCGAGGCCGACGAGAAGGTGGCAACGACCGGCCGCGTGCTGGCCCAGACCGAAACGGCACTGCAGCGCGAAACCCGCGCCCTGCAGGAACTGCAGCACCGCCGCAGCGCGCTGCAGGCCGGGCTTCAGCAGCAGCGCCAGGAACTGGCCTCGCTGCTGCGTGCCGCCTACCGGGTCGGCAACAACGCGCCGCTGAAACTGCTGCTGTCGCAGGACCGGGTGGCCGATGCCAACCGCACGCTGGCCTATCACCGCTACATGCAGCGCGAGCGCGCACGACGGATCGGTGCGCTGACCGCCGACCTCACCGAACTGGAGTCGGTGGAGGCGCAGATCGTCGAACGCCGTCAGGCGCTGGAAGGAACCCGCCAGCAGCAGAAGCAGCAGGCGGCGACGCTGGCCAATGATCGTCGGACCCGGGCCGCCACCGTGGCCAGCCTGGACGAGCGTTACAAGGACCGCAGCGAACGCGAGAAGGCGCTCGGCCAGGATGCCAAGGCACTGGAATCGCTGCTGGCGAACCTGCGCGCCGCGGCTGCGCGGGCCGAGGCGGAACGGCGTGCTGCCGCGCGCCGCGCCGCGGCAGAGAAGGCCGCCGCAGAAAAGGCCGAACGGGCCGCCGCCGCCAACGGCACCCGGCCGCCGCCGCGCCCGGGCAAGACCCCGCCTGCCGTGGCCTCCGCACCGGCGCCGAAGGTGGGCGGCCTGGGCTGGCCGCTGTCGGGCAACCTGCTGGCGCGCTATGGCGGCAAGCTTCCCGACGGCCGTACCAGCAGCGGCGTGCTGATCGGCGCGCCTGCCGGCAGCACCGTCACTGCCGTGGCCGATGGCACCGTGGTGTTCTCGGACTGGATGACCGGCTACGGCATGATCCTCATCGTGGACCATGGCAATGGCTACATGAGCCTCTACGCGCACAACGACACGCTGCTGCGTGACGCCGGTGCGACCGTCAAGAAGGGGGAGGCCGTGGCCAAGGTCGGCAACTCCGGCGGGCAGGGCGTCACGGCGCTTTACTTTGAATTGCGGCGTGGTGGGCAGCCGGTGGATCCGTCTTCGTGGTTGCAGCGGCAGTAGATTCAACAAGAATTTATCGTGCCTTCGCGCATAATCGGGCCACGCATCGCTGGTGCGTGTCGTCCCGTCCCCCGCTCACCCTGGAGTGCTTCATGCGCGTAGCCCGTTCCGCCACCCTGCTGCTGGCCCTGGTGCCCGCGCTGTCCTGGGCACAGCAGACCACCCCGGTGCCGGAACGCACAGGCGACGAGGCGTCCACCGAAGAGGCGGTGACCTCGCGCGTACCGCTGGAGGAAATCCGCCGTTACGTGGCGGTCTACAACGCGGTGCGCGCGGCCTACGTGGAGCCGGTGGACGACAAGAAGCTGATGCAGTCGGCCATCCGCGGCCTGTTGCTGGACCTGGATCCGCACAGCACCTATTTCGACAAGGAAGATGCCGAAGCCTTCGACGAGCAGGCCGAAGGTGCCTATGAAGGCATCGGCGTGGAACTGCAGCAGCAGCCGGACAACAGCAGCCTGAAGGTCATCTCGCCGATCGACGACACCCCGGCGGCCAAGGCCGGTGTTCTGGCCGGCGACCTGATCATCGCCATCGACGGCAAGCCGATCAGCGCCATCGAGGCCACCGAGCCGCTGCGTGGCAAGGCCGGCAGCAAGGTGGTGCTCACCATCGTGCGCGAGGGCAAGGCCAAGCCGTTCGATGTCTCGATCACCCGCGAAACCATCCGCGTCACCAGCGTGCGCAGCCGCATGCTGGAGCCGGGCTACGGCTACATCCGCCTGAGCACCTTCCAGGCCGATACCGGCGCCGACTTCCAGAAGCATGTGGCGCAGTTGCAGCAGCAGGCCGGTGGCAAGCTCAAGGGGCTGGTACTGGACCTGCGCAGCAATCCCGGCGGCCTGCTCACCGCCGCCGTGCAGGTTGCCGACGACCTGCTCGACAAGGGCAACATCGTGAGCACCCGCGGCCGCATCGCGATCAGCGACGCGCGCTTCGACGCTACCCCGGGCGACCTGCTCAAGGGCGCGCCGGTGGTGGTGCTGGCCGATGCCGGATCGGCGAGCGCGTCGGAAGTGCTGGCCGGTGCGTTGCGCGACAACGGGCGCGCGCGCGTGGTTGGCAGCCGCAGCTTCGGCAAGGGCTCGGTGCAGACCGTGCTGCCGCTGGACAACGGCGATTCGGTCAAGCTGACTACTGCGCGGTACTTCACCCCCAGCGGCAAGTCGATCCAGGCCACCGGCATCGTGCCCGACGTCGTGCTGCAGCCGGAGAAGAAGCCGGGCGCGGACGACGACCTGCCCGCCAGCCTGTCCGACTACAGCGAGGCCACCTTGCCGGGCCACCTGCGCGGTGACGACGAAGGCGGCGAGGGCTACAAGGCCGGCGATGTACTGCCCGGTGATGGCCCGATCAACGACGCGCTGGCCGAGCTGAAGCAGCCCGGTTCGGTGGCGGCCCGGCAGAAGGCGGAAGCCGCGAAAAAGCCGGCGCCGAAGGCGGAAGCTAAACCGGCGACAGAGGCCAAGCCTGCGGCAGAAGCGAAGCCTGCGGCAGAAGCGAAGCCTGCGACAGAAGCGAAGCCTGCGACAGAAGCGAAGCCAGTTCCGGAAGCAAAGCCGGCACCGAAGCCGGAAGCCACCCCTGCTACCAAACCGTGAGGTAGCGCCGGCCGTTGGCCGGCCCTCATGAACGCCGGAACCGCCGCCTGGGCCGGCCAACGGCCGGCGCTACCGGGCTGGCAGACCTACGGTCTGGCCACGCCCTAGAACCCGTGCCGCTTCCGCAGCCGCCGGGCAATCGCCGCGCGCACATAGACCCCGTACGCCAGCCCGAACACGAACCCGGCGATATGCGCCCACCAGGCCACCATGCCGAAGGTCGGGCCGATATAGGCAAACACCACCTGCAGCCCGGCCCACACGCCGATCAGCAGGTAGGCCGGTGCGCGCACGAATTCCAGGAACAGGCCCAGCGGGATCACCACCCCCAGCCGCGCGCCGGGGAACAGCGCCAGATACGCCCCGATCAGCGCCGACACCGCGCCGCTGGCGCCGATGATGATCTGGTCCGGGTTGCCCATCGTGTAGATCGCGGTCAGGTTGGAGATCGCGCCACCCACCAGGAAAAGCAGGATCAGCCGCCACGGTCCCAGTACCCGCTCGGCCGGCAGGCCGAAGATCAGCAGGAACACCAGGTTGCCCAGCAGGTGCGACCAGTCCGCATGCAGGAACAGGGCGGTGAACAGCCGCAGCACGCTGCCGTCTTCGACGGTGGCCCACCAGTCCAGCGGCCGGGTCAGCCCGGTCGACAGGGCGCCCCAGTCCATCCACAGGCTGCGCCGCGCATCGCCCGGCCGCGAGATCGACCACAGGAACGCCGCCCATAGCGTGGCGAACAGCAGGGGCGTGGCCCAGCGGACGGCGGACTTCTTGCGGGAGGGGAGCGAGACGAACATGGGTGGGCGCTAGCCTAGCGCGCCAAGGCTCCTGAAGGGCGTGTGGCGGGTTCAGCCTGAATAGCCGGAAGGGCGAAGACCGTTATTGTTTCATTAACCGGTCTCGGTATACTCGCATACGGCGTCGTATGTCGGGAGGGGAATCCGGCGCGTTGTTTTCGGCCTTTCGGGGCGGGAAATGGCGCAGGCGCGCGTTGCCAAACATCACACGCATTTCCGGAGAGAACAAACGATGCATACCGCTTCCACCCTCGCCCGCGTCACCGCCCTGGCCGTCGGCATTGCCGGTGTCCTGGCCGTTGGCCACGTCAACGCCGCCGCCTTCCAGCTGAAGGAAAACAGCGCCAAGGGCCTCGGCCGTGCCTTCGCCGGCTCGGGCAGCGCCCAGGGCGACGCCTCGATCATCGCCGTCAATCCGGCCGGCATGCGCCAGCTGGAAGGCACCCAGATCCAGGGTGACCTGAGCGCCATCAGCTTCAAGGCAGAATTCAAGGGCACCGGCCGCAAGCCGACCGGCCAGCCGCAGACCGGCGGTGACGGCGGCGACGCCGGCATGATTGCCCCGGTTCCGGCCGCGTACTTCCACATGCCGATCGGCGAGCAGGCCCACTTCGGTGTGTCGCTGACCGCGCCGTTCGGCTTCAAGACCGACTACGACAACGGCTGGGTGGGTCGCTACAGCGGCCTGAAGACTGACCTGAAGGCGATCGACCTGGGCTTTGCCGCCTCGTACGACGTCAACCCGTACGTGTCCTTCGGCGCGTCGGTGTTCGTTGAGCACCTGACCATCGAACTGAGCAACAACATCGACTTCGGCACCGCGCTGGCCCAGTCCCGCGTGCCGGGCTTCGCCCCGGGCAGCGCCGATGGCAAGCTGACCGTGGAAGGCGACAACAACGCCGTGGGTTGGACCATCGGCGGTCTGTTCAGCCCGGATGAGAACACCCACATCGGCTTCAGCTACCGTTCCAAGGTCGAGCACAAGATCACCGGCGGCGACGCCACCTTCGACGTGCCGGCCAACGCTGCTGCCGTGCTGGCCGTGGCCCAGCCGGGTCGCTTCGTGAGCACCTCGGGCAAGGCCACGCTGACCCTGCCGGCCTCGGCCACCATGAGCGTGACCCACAACGTCAACGACCGCTGGACCGTGATGGGTGACGTCACCCGTACCGCCTGGTCGACCGCGTTCGACCAGGTCACCATCGACTACGCTTCGGCGCAGCCGGACTCGGTGCTGGAATTCGGCTACCGCGACACGACCTTCGTCTCGCTGGGTACCGACTTCAAGCTGAGCGACACCGTCACCCTGCGTGGCGGCGTGGCGTATGACCAGACCCCGACCACCGACGCGCACCGCGACGTCCGCGTGCCGGACACCAGCCGCAAGTGGCTGTCGCTGGGCGTGGGCTGGACCCCGTCGGCGAACATCGAATACAACTTCGGCTACACCCACCTGTTCACCAGCGATCCGAACCTGAATGTCCCGGCCACCACCAACAACCAGGGCAACTCGCTGACCGGCAAGTACAAGGTCCGCGGCGACGTGCTGGCCGCTTCGGTCAACTACAAGTTCTGATCCACGGCGTTCGCGCCGCGTAACACCAGAAGGCCCCGCGCAAGCGGGGCCTTCTGCGTTTGAGCCGAACAGCACCCCTTCGAGTCGGCTCTACCCCATCGCCATCGACGCGATATGCTGATTCCTCAATGCATGTGGAGGCGATGATGGATCGACGCTACCTGAAGAAGATGCGGGCCTACTGGGCGCGCGAGGAGCAGCGAAAGCAGCGCCATCTCAGGCGCATGGTGCAGTCACCGTGGTTCGACCACTGGCACACGCATCCGGACTTCAAGAGCAAGGGCAACCGTTGTATTGAAGATCGCGTGGCCGTTGCGGCCATCGCCATTCGCGGGCTTGGCTGGCTCGCTGGGGAGCTGGCAACCCAGAAGCGCGCCGTTCAATGCTGGGTCGAGCTCTACCAAGACACTGGGAGCGATTCCATCTGGCTGCACTCGGAAAATCCGAACGGTACTTCGTTCCCAAGGAGCTTCGACAGTGTCTCCTGGGACCAGGATGTGCCCGATTGGCTGCAAACGCTTGCTCCAGTCGAGCGCTTCGAGATTGGCAGGCGCGACTGGGATGATGAGGTGGTCTATATCATCCGCCCTGTCGAGCAGCGGCGGGAGAGCCGGCGCTGTATCGAACGAGCCGAGCCGACGGGGTAGAGCGGACTGGGTAGAGCGGACTGGGTAGAGCGGACTGGGTAGAGCGGACTGTTAGTCCGCTGTCGTTCGCCTGCCATCAGCTTCCGCGCGGAGAGCAGCCGACTAACAGTCGGCTCTACCCAGTCGAGTGCGTTTTACCCCATCTGCTCTATGCAGTCGGCCATACCCATCTGGCCACCGTATCGCGCCTCAGCATTCCGGTGAACGCCCCGCCGCATACAACAACCCCTGCCGCAGGTGCGCGAGGAAATCGCGGTTGCGGTACAGGCCCGTGTCATGCCCCAGACCCGTATACCAGCTGCGCCCGCCATCAAACGGATGGCACCACGCAATGGGATGGTCGGCGCCCATCGTGCCGCCCTGGTACTGCCGCTCATCCACGGTGGCGATGACCTGCACCGCCGCGCGCGGGTTGCTGCGGTAGTTGTAGAGCTCGTCGCGCACCGGCCACGAGGTGCCGTATGGCTTGCCGTCGCGCTCGGGCTGCACGCGGCTGAACTGCAGGCCGTCCGGGTGGTTCTTGAAGTACGCGCCCACCAGCCGCCCATACCATGGCCAGTCGTATTCGGTGTCCGCCGCCGAATGCACGCCCATGAAACCGCCACCGGCGCGGATGAAGTGCTCCATCGCCTGCTGCTGCGTGGCATCGAGTACGTCGCCGGTAGTGTTGGCAAACACCACCACGCGGTAGCGGGCCAGGTTGGCGTCGTTGAAGTCGGCCGGGTTCTCGCTCTGGTCCACCGCCATCCGCTCGCGCTCGGCCAGCAGGCGCAGCGTGCTCACGGCCGTGGGAATCGAGTCGTGGCGGAATTTGGCGGTACTGGTGAACACCAGCACGCGTTCCGTGGCCGCCGCCGTGGCGGCAGGGGTTGTGGACAGGAAGATCGCCAGCAGCAACGGCAGGACATGTGAGCGCATGGCCGGATCATGCCACACCCCCGTACAATCCCCGTCCGCGCGCAACCGGCTGCTGCCGCCTGCGGCGCAGGTACCGCTTCACGATCCATGACAAGGAAACCACATGTCGCCCGTTCTGCTTCGTTCCACCCTGGCCCTGGGCCTGTCCCTGCTGGCCGCACCGGCCTTTGCCGCTGCCGACTTCGCCACCTGCTTCACGCTAACCCCGGGCCTGCGCTGGTCGACCGGCGATGAAACGCTGACCATCGAGAAGACGTCCTTCAACGGCCAGGACGCCATCAAGGTGCACAGCGCAGGTGGCGGCGTGGGTACCGCCAGCTACTACGATGCCAGCGGCCGCCAGCTGCTCGGCCAGGACCGCTACGGCATTTCCGCCTGGGGCGGCGATGCCTCCCAGCCGGTGATGACCGACACCTTCAAGCCGGCGCCGAGCTTCCCGCAGAGCGCCAAGCCGGGCGAGCGCTTCGTGGTCAACGGCAGCGGCGAGCGCACCCACCATGTGGAAGAAACGGTGGAGCCGGTCGACTACGACGGTTTCAACGACTACACCTTCGTCGGCTTCGAGAACGTGGAGGCCACGGTCGACAACGCGCCGCGCACCTTCAAGGATGCCTGCCACGTCACGGCCACCTTCGAAGACAACCGCATCGAGGCCTGGTATGCCGCCGGCTTCGGCCGCATCAAGTTCGAGCGCTACATGGGCGAAGACCTGCTGATGCGCGATGAAATCGAGGCGATCCACGCCGACTGACGCCACCCACAAAAAACCCCGCTTTCGCGGGGTTTTTTGTTCATCGGCCGTGTAGAGCGGGGCTCTGCCCCGCTGCTCGAATCCGCCGAATCAATCGCCCAACGTCAACAGCGAAGCATTGCCGCCGGCCGCCGTGGTGTTCACGGTAACGGTCTTTTCGGTGGCAAACCGCAGCAGGTAGTGCGGGCCGCCGGCCTTCGGGCCGGTGCCGGACAGGCCCTGGCCGCCGAACGGCTGCACGCCCACCACCGCACCGATCTGGTTGCGGTTGACGTACACGTTGCCCACGTTCACGCGCGACGCAATGCGGTCCACGGTCTCGTCGATGCGCGAATGCACGCCCAACGTGAGGCCGTAGCCGGTGGCGTTGATCTGGTCGATCACCGCATCCAGCTGGTCGCCCTTCCAGCGGATCACGTGCAGCACCGGCCCGAAGATTTCCTTGTGCAGCTGGTCAAGGTTCTTCAGTTCGTACGCACGCGGGGCGAAGAAGGTGCCGTGCGCGGCGGCTTCGCTGAGCTCGGCAGCGGCGATCAGGCGCGCTTCCTTCTCCATGCGCAGCGCGTGTTCCTGCAGGATCTGCAGCGCGTCGGCGTCGATCACCGGACCGACGTCGGTGGACAGCAGGCCCGGGTCGCCGATCTTCAGTTCGGCCATCGCACCGGCCAGCATGGTCATCACCTTGTCGGCGATGTCGTCCTGCACGAACAGCACGCGCGCGGCCGAGCAGCGCTGGCCGGCGGAGGTGAAGGCCGAACCAATCGCATCCTTGACCAGCTGTTCCGGCAGCGCCGAGGAGTCGGCGATGAAGGCGTTCTGGCCGCCGGTTTCGGCGATCAGCACGCCAATGGCGGCGTCGCGCGCGGCCATCGCACGGTTGATCGCACGCGCGGTGTCGGTCGAACCGGTGAAGGCAACGCCCGCCACGCGCGGGTCGGCGGTGAGCGCGGCACCGACGGTGGCACCGTCGCCGGGCACGAACTGCACCACGCCTTCGGGCACGCCGGCATCGAGCAGCAGCTTCACCGCGTAGTAGCCGATCAGGTTGGTCTGTTCGGCCGGCTTGGCGATGACGCTGTTGCCGGCGGCCAGCGCGGCGCTGACCTGGCCCAGGAAGATCGCCAGCGGGAAGTTCCACGGGCTGATGCACACGAACACGCCGCGGCCATGCAGCTGCAGTTCGTTGGATTCACCGGTCGGGCTGGGCAGCTTTTCGGCATGGCCGAACTGCTCGCGCGCCTGCTTGGCGTAGTAGCGCAGGAAGTCCACCGCTTCGCGCACTTCGGCGATGCCGTCGGGCAGGCTCTTGCCGGCTTCCTTCACGCACAGCGCCATGAATTCCGGCAGGCGCGCTTCGAGCTGGTCGGCGGCATGTTCCAGGATGGCGGCGCGGCTGGCGGCCGGCGTGCGGTTCCACTGCGGCTGCGCGGCGACGGCATTGGCCAGCGCCTTCTCGACGGTGGCGCTGTCGGCCGGCTGCCACTGGCCGACGACCTGGCGGGTGTCGGACGGGTTGACCACGTTCAACAGGGCGCCGGTGGGCTGCGCACCCGGCACCAGCGGGGCCGCCTGCCATGGCTTGACGGCGGCGTTGAGCTGCTCGGCCAGGGCGCGCAGATCGTTGTCGTTGGCGAGATTGACGCCCATGGAGTTCTTCCTGTCGTGGTTCTGGCTGCGCAGCAGATCGACCGGCAGCGGGATTTTCGGGTGTGGAATCGAGTCGAACGAGGCCACGGCGTCGACCGGGTCGCGGATCAGGTCGTCGATGGCCACGTTGTTGTCGGTGATGCGGTTGACGAAGCTGGAATTGGCGCCGTTTTCGAGCAGGCGACGCACCAGGTACGGCAGCAGGTCTTCGTGCGAGCCCACCGGTGCGTACACCCGGCACGGCACGTTCAAACGGTTGGCCGGCACGACTTCGGCATACAGGTCATCGCCCATGCCGTGCAGCTTCTGGTGCTCGTACTGGCCGCCCTGCGCAATGGCCTGCACCGCCGCGATGGTGTGCGCGTTGTGCGTGGCGAACATCGGATAGATCGCATCGGCATGCGTGAACAGACGCTTGGCGCAGGCCAGGTAGGACACGTCGGTGTTCTGCTTGCGGGTGAACACCGGGTAGGCCGGCAGGCCGTCGATCTGCGCGCGCTTGATTTCCGCGTCCCAGTACGCGCCCTTGACCAGGCGCACCTGCAGGCGGCGGCCGATGCGGCGGGCCAGGTCGGCCAGGTAGTCGATCGTGTACGGGGTGCGCTTCTGGTACGCCTGCACCACCACGCCGAAGCCTTCCCAGCCGGCCAGCGAAGCATCGCTCACCACCGCTTCGATGATGTCCAGCGACAGTTCCAGGCGGTCGGTTTCCTCGGCATCCACCGTGCAGCCGATGCCGTAGGACTTGGCGAGCTGGGCCAGTTCCAGCACGCCCGGGACCAGGTCGGCCATCACGCGCGCGCGCTTGGCATGCTCGTAGCGCGGATACAGTGCCGACAACTTGATCGAGATGCCCGGGGCCGAATTGACGTCGCCGTCCGGGCGGCCGCCACGCGCCTTGTGGTCGCCGCCGATCGAGTGGATCGCGCGGCGGTAGTCTTCCAGGTAACGCTTGGCGTCTTTCATGGTCAGCGCGCCTTCGCCGAGCATGTCGAACGAATAGCGGTAGCTGGCGTTGTCGCCCTTGTGCGAGCGCGACAGCGCCTCGTCGATGGTGCGGCCCATGACGAACTGGTGGCCCATGATCTTCATCGCTTGGCGCACGGCCAGGCGGATCACCGGCTCACCCACGCGGCCCATCAGGCGCGCGAACGCACCCGGCACGTCGGCGCGGGTGGCGTCGTTGATCTGCACGATGCGGCCGGTGAGCATCAGGCCCCAGGTGGAGGCGTTGACCAGCACCGAGTCGCTGCCGCCCAGGTGCTTCTTCCAGTCGGCATCGCCCAGCTTGTCGCGGATCAGCTTGTCGGCCGTCTCTTGGTCCGGAATGCGCAGCAGCGCCTCGGCCACGCACATCAGCAGCACGCCTTCCTCGCTGCCCAGGTCGTACTGGCGCATGAAGGCTTCGATCGCGCCCTGGTCCTGGGCGCGTACACGCACGCGCGCCACCAGGTCGGCGGCGGTGGCCTGCACCCGCGCCTGTTCGTCGGCGGGCAGCCGCGCCTGCGCCAGCAGTTCGCGCACGTGGCTGGCCTCGTCCTTCATCCAGGCATCGGTGATCGCCTGGCGGAACGCATTGGGAACGGCCGGCAGCTCGGAGGACAGCAGCGGCGGGCGGGAGGCGCCGGACGAGGCCGGGGCAGGGGGAAGCGCGGAAGATGCGGTCATGCCGGTTGGCTCGTGGAGAACTTGACCATTTTAATCGTTTTTCCGCGCCCTGGAGCAATCGGGTGTGCGCTCTCGATCACGGTCATAGCCTTTCATACAGGGGGATTTGGGCGATCCTCCCGGCACCCCATTTATTGTGCCGATTTCGTCAAATCGACCGCCGGTCATCATGCTGTGTTGCACCATTTCCGAAACTGTGAATGGACCCTTGCCGCTCGCGCGACATCAGGGCTACCATCGAGACGTTTCCCGCGGCAGGAAAACGCGGTTGCGACATGATCGAGGTGCTCACCGCTCCGGACGGATCAGAAACGCAACTGCGGCTGCGTCCCCCACGGGCGCTCGATGCCCGGCAGTTCGTCCTGTTGTTTGAAGTGTTGGCGGGGGTGATGTGGCTGGTCGCCGGCTTCGGCTGGGTTACCGGCAACGTGTTCGCCCCCCTGTTCGCGCTGCTGTACAGCCTGGTGCTGGCAGTGGCACTGCGTGTGTTGTGGCGTAGTGGTGAACGGCAGGAAGAAATCCGGGTAGTGCCGGCGTGTGTGGAGGTCATCCCCGCACCCGGTGAATTGCCGGTGTTCAGTGCCCACCCCCATTGGGTGCGGCTGATCACCGACGACGAGAGGGTCCGGCTTGCGTCCAGCGGTAGGCAGGTGGAAGTGGGGAGTTTCCTCGCACCGGCCGAACGCCAGGCACTGGCAGAGACACTAGAAGGCTTGCTCGCGGCCAGCGATGGCTGCAACCGACGACGCTAAGGGTCTAGGCAATGAAGCAATGCAAGAAGTGGGGCACGACGTTTGCAACAGCAGTGGGGTGTGGGGCAGCGCTGATGGCGCCGGCTCTGGCGTGGGCCCAATCGGCCGACCCGAAGCCGTGGCAGCTGAACATGGGCAAGGGGGTCACGCAGAGCTCGCGGTTGGCCTGGGAATCCAACATGTTCTCGCTGTGGGTGTGTACGGTCATCGGCGTGCTGGTGTTCGGCGCGATGTTCTATGCCATCTTCAAGTTCCGCAAATCCAAGGGCGCGGTCGCCGCCCAGTTCAGCCACAACACCAAGGCAGAGATCATCTGGACGGTCATCCCCGTGCTGATCCTGGTGGTGATGGCGTGGCCGGCCACCGCGAACCTGATCAAGTTCTACGACACCCGCGATGCCGAAATGACCGTCAAGGTCACCGGCTATCAGTGGATGTGGAAGTACGAATACCTGGGCGAGGACGTCACCTTCACCAGCCGCCTGGACCGTGAGTCCGACCGCGTCCGCCAGAGCGGCAAGGTGCCCGACCGCGAAAGCCATCCGCACTACCTGCTCGATGTGGACAACCGCCTGGTGCTGCCGGTGGATACCAAGGTCCGCTTCGTCATCACCTCCGACGACGTGATCCACGCGTGGTGGGTGCCGGCCCTGGGCTGGAAGCAGGACGCCATTCCCGGGTTCATCAACGAGGCCTGGACCAACATCGAACAGGTGGGCGTCTACCGCGGCCAGTGCGCTGAACTGTGCGGCAAGGACCATGGGTTCATGCCGATCGTGGTCGAAGCGGTGTCCAAGGAAGACTTCAAGAAGTGGCTGGCCGACAAGCGGCCCAAGGCGGCCGATCCCGCGCCGGCACCGGCGGCACCGGAAGCCACGCCCGCACCTGCGGCCCCGGACGCGCCGGCACCCGCCGCCGCCCCTGCACCGGCGCCTGAAAACGCCTGAGAAACGAACCGCGGGCGCCGCCCCGCCGGCGGCGGCTCAGGGGGGCGCCCCCGGACAACCCCGCCCCCCCCGACCGACGGGGTGGCGGGGTGTTCAGCCCCGCCCCCAGTAACAGCGGGGGGG
>NZ_JBLZQD010000013.1:16563-38169 GCF_049199305.1 Stenotrophomonas sp. PD6
CCCCCCCCCCCCCCCCCCCCCCCCCCGCCGCCGCCCCCCCCCCCCCCCCCCCCCGCCCCCGCCCCCCCAACCCCCCCCCCCCCCCCCCCCCCCCCCCCCCCGGCCCCGCGTCGATACCAGAACCAACGAGGTGTAGTGGCGATGGCGCATACCGCAGTTGATCACGACGGGCATCACGGGCATCAGCAGACGTTCTTCGAACGTTGGTTCTTCTCGACCAACCACAAGGACATCGGCACGCTCTACCTGCTCTTCAGCTTCATCATGTTCATCGTCGGCGCGGCAATGAGCGTCATCATCCGCGCCGAGCTGATGCAGCCGGGCCTGCAGTTCGTGAAGCCGGAAACCTTCAACCAGCTCACCACCGTGCATGCGCTGGTGATGATCTTCGGCGGCGTCATGCCGGCCTTCGTCGGCCTGGCCAACTGGATGATTCCGCTGCAGATCGGCGCGCCGGACATGGCGCTGCCGCGCATGAACAACTGGTCGTTCTGGTTGCTGCCGGTGGCCTTCAGCCTGCTGCTGTTGACCTTCCTGCTGCCCGGTGGCGCGCCCGCCGGTGGCTGGACGCTGTACCCGCCGTTGTCGCTGCAGGGTGGCTACAACGTCGCCTTCACCGTGTTCGCCATCCACGTGGCCGGCATCAGTTCGATCATGGGCGCGATCAACATCATCGCCACCGTGCTCAACATGCGCGCGCCGGGCATCGACCTGCTGAAGATGCCGATCTTCTGCTGGTCCTGGCTGATCACCGCCTTCCTGCTGATCGCGGTGATGCCGGTGCTGGCAGGCGCGGTGACCATGCTGCTCACCGACAAGTTCTTCGGCACCAGTTTCTTCAATGCCGCCGGTGGCGGCGACCCGGTGATGTTCCAGCACATCTTCTGGTTCTTCGGGCACCCCGAGGTCTACATCATGATCCTGCCGGCGTTCGGCGTGGTCAGCGAGATCATCCCCACCTTCAGCCGCAAGCCGCTGTTCGGCTACCAGGCCATGGTCTACGCGGTAGCGGCCATCGCCTTCCTGTCGTTCATCGTCTGGGCCCACCACATGTTCACCGTGGGCATGCCGCTGGGCGGCGAGATCTACTTCATGTTCGCCACCATGCTCATCTCCATTCCCACCGGGGTGAAGGTGTTCAACTGGGTGAGCACCATGTGGCGCGGCTCGCTCACCTTCGAGGCGCCCATGCTGTGGGCGGTGGCCTTCGTCATCCTGTTCACCATCGGCGGCTTCTCCGGCCTGATGCTGGCCATCGTGGTGGCCGACTTCCAGTATCACGACACCTACTTCGTGGTGGCGCACTTCCACTACGTGCTGGTGACCGGCGCGGTGTTCGCGCTGATCGGGGCGGTGTACTACTGGTGGCCCAAGTGGACCGGGCGCATGTACAACGAGACCTGGGCCAAGGTCCACTTCTGGTGGACGATCGTGTTCGTCAACCTGCTGTTCTTCCCGCAGCACTTCCTGGGCCTGGCCGGCATGCCGCGCCGTATCCCGGACTACAGCGTCGCGTTCGCCGACTGGAACCTGATCAGCTCGATCGGCGCGTTCGGCATGTTCGCCACGCCCTTCATGATGGCCGCCATCCTGATCGCCTCGCTGCGCAACGGTGCCAAGGCCGCCGACCGCTCCTGGGAAGGTGCGCGCGGGCTGGAGTGGACCATTCCCTCGCCGGCGCCGGCGCATACCTTCACCGTGCCGCCGGTCATCCGCCCGGGTGACCTGGCCCACGACGACGTCACCCATTGAGGTTGCCCATGCGCACGCCCGAACACGACATCGATGACCTGGTCCAGCGCCGCCGCCGCGCTCACCGCACGGCCTGGCTGGTCGGTGGCGTGGCGCTGCTGGTGTACGTGGGCTTCATCCTGAGCGGGGTGATCGGGCGATGAACGAGGCACCCCCCACCGCACCCGCGCGCCATGCGGGACTGCCCCGCCTTATCGGCGTGGCGGTGGCGGTGTTCGTGCTGACCTTCTCGCTGGTGCCGCTGTACCGCATTGCCTGCGAGAAAGTGTTCGGCGTGCGCCTGGAGCGGGGGCCGGGCGCGGCGGCGGTAACCAGCCACGTCGGCAAGCGCACCGTGCGCGTGCAGTTCGACGGTGGCGTGAATTCCAAGCTGCCCTGGTCGTTCCACCCCGAACAGCTGACCATGGACGTGGTGCCCGGCGAACTCAACGAGGCGCTCTACTACGCGCGCAACAACAGCGACCGCGCGCTGGTGGGCAGCGCGGTGCCGTCGGTGGCGCCGGCCAAGGCGTCGGGCTATTTCAGCAAGACCGAGTGCTTCTGCTTCACGGCGCAGACCCTGGCCGCCGGCGAGAAGCGCGACATGCCGGTGCGCTTCATCGTGGACCCGGACCTGCCGGCCAACGTCACCACGATCACGCTCTCCTACACCTTCTACAAGAACGACGCGCTGTCCGCACAGCTGGCACCGGCGACTCCGCCGGCCACTGCGCGCTCGGCACCCTGACCGCACCTGGATACCGACCATGGCCCTGCAAAGCCCCGATGCCAACGTGTACTTCGTGCCCAGCCACAGCAAGTGGCCCTTCATCGGCTCCATCGCGATGATGGTGACCATGGTGGGCGTGGCCAGCTGGCTCAACGACGCCGGCTGGGGCAAGTGGACCTTCTACGTGGGCCTGGCGATGCTGGTGCTGACCCTGTTCTGGTGGTTCAGCGACGTAGTGCGCGAATCGCAGGCCGGCCAGTACAACCAGCAGGTCGACGGCTCGTTCCGGATGGGGATGGTGTGGTTCATCTTCTCCGAGGTGATGTTCTTCGGTGCGTTCTTCGGCGCGTTGTTCTACACCCGCAACCTGGGCCTGGCGTGGCTCGGCGGCGAGGGCGACGGGGTGATGACCAACGAACTGCTGTGGGATGGCTATTCCGCGGCGTGGCCGACCAACGGGCCGGGCGGCATCGGCGGCCATTTCCAGACCATTCCCGCCTGGGGCCTGCCGCTGATCAACACGCTGATCCTGTTGACCTCCGGCGTCACGCTCACCATCGCCCACCACGCGCTCAAGGCCGGCCACCGCCGCCATCTGCTGGTGTGGCTGGGCCTCACCGTGGTGCTGGGCCTGTTCTTCCTGACCCTGCAGGCCGAGGAGTACATCCACGCCTACAAGGAACTCAACCTCACCCTGGGCTCGGGCATTTACGGCTCCACCTTCTTCATGCTCACCGGCTTCCACGGTGCGCACGTGTTGTTGGGCACCATCATGCTCGCCGTGATGTGGCTGCGTTCGGCCAAGGGGCATTTCACCCGCGACAATCACTTCGGGTTCGAAGCTGCCGCGTGGTACTGGCACTTCGTCGACGTGGTGTGGTTGATGCTGTTCCTGTTCGTCTACGTGCTGTAGCGTCGGGCCAACACCGTGCCGTGCCCGACCACCGGGTGCGGCCTCAGCCGCCGATGCCGTGGGGCTTGATCCAACCGCTGTAGATGCCGATGGCCACCAGCACGATCAGCGCCACCGATACCGCGATGCGGCGGGTGAGCGCGTTGACCGTGCGCTTGGTCTGGCCGCGATCGACCAGCAGGTAATACAGCCCGGCGCCCAGATTCCAGACGATGACGATCAGAAACGCGATTACCAGCAGGGTCTTCAACGAATCATTCATGCGCGGCTCGATGGCAGGGCGGGTGTGCCTATATCACCGCGTTTTGCCGGCGTTGTCATGATGCGCAAGCACACGCGCCTGATCGGCTGGCTCGCGGCCCTCGTAGTGATCGTCGGCTTCTGCCAGCTCGGCCGCTGGCAGCTGCATCGCATGCACGACAAACAGGCGCTGCTCGACCAGCAGTTGCCGGCCCGCGCGCAGACCCTGACCCTCGCCAAGGCGCAGGCTGCACCCGCGCAGCTGCGCTGGGTGGACGACCACGGCCGCTTCCTGCCCGGCACGCTGCTGCTGGACAACCAGACCCGCGAAGGCCGCGCCGGCATCAAGGTCTACCAGCCGTTCCGCGGCGATGACGGCACCGTGGTGCTGGTGGACCTGGGCTGGCTGCCAATGCCGGGCGACCGCCAGCTGCCCACCATCGCGCCGCGCGAAGGTGAGGCACGCGTAGCGGGGCTGCTGGCGCCACCGCCGGCTACCGGGCTGGCGCTGGGTCCCGCCTTTACGGCCACCGCGCAACCGGGCGTGTGGCTGGCCAACCGCATGCCGCCCGACGAAGCCGCCGCGGCGCTCTCCCTGCCGCCCGGCAGCCTGCACAGCCCCGTGCTGCGGCTGGACCCGGCGCTGCCCGGGGGCTACGCACGCGACCTGGAGCTGCTGCCCAACACCCTTCCGCCCAGCCGCCATCTCGGCTACGCCGTGCAGTGGTTCGGGCTGGCCCTGACCGTGCTGATCGTCGCCCTCGTCCTCGAATGGCGCCGCCGACGGGCACGCCAACCGCCCACCCTCCTTCCATGAGAAAATCCCACGCATGAATGCCATCACGCCGGAACAGCTCAAGTCCCGAAATCGCGGGCGCTGGACCCTGGTCGCGCTGTTCGGCCTGTTCTTCGGTGCGATGGCGCTGGCCGGCGTGCTGCGCTTCTCCGGCTGGCAGCCGGCCGCCCACCGCAATACCGGGCAGATGCTTACCCCGCCGGTAGACGCGCGCGCGCTGCCGCCCACCCTGGCCAGCGGCGAGGCTTACCCATGGAACCCGGATGCGCACGTCTGGCGCATTCTGGTGGCGCCCGCACCGGGCTGCGCGGCCGAGTGCGTCACTTTGTCGCAGGGATTGGACAAGGTGTGGCAGCTGTTCGGCCATAGGGCGGATAATGTCGAGATCCTGTGGCTGGGTACGCCGCCGGCCGAAGTGCAGCGCTTTCCCGCCCTGCGCGTGCTGGCCCCCCAGCCGAGCCTGCGTGCCGCCTTGCCCGCCGTGGATGACCCCGCCGGCACGCCTGTGTATGTGATCGACCCCAATGGTTTCGTGATCATGCGGTACGCGCCGGGATTCGAATTGGCCGGTCTGCGCAAAGACCTGGCCACGCTGTTGAAACTGAAGTGAGTTCCGTTTGATGAACCCCACCGCGCGCCCGGCGCTGCATCGCAATTTCCACCGTCTGGCGTGGTTCGCCCTGATCATGACGGCAAGCACGATCATGTTCGGCTCGTTCGTGCGCCTGTCCGATGCCGGCCTGAGCTGCCCGGACTGGCCGACCTGCTATGGCCGCGTGACCTGGCCGCAGCATGCGCAGGAAGTGATTGGCCACGAGGCGGCCAAGATCCGCCCGCTGGAAACGCACAAGGCGTGGCGTGAGCAGGTGCACCGCTTCCTGGCCGGCGCGCTGGGTATCGAAATCCTCACCCTGGCGCTGCTGGCCACGCGCCGCCGGCGCTGGGGCAGCACCGCCGTGGTCTCCGCCTGTGTGCTGGTAGCTACCGGCATACCGCTGTACATGATGGGCATGCACGTGTCAGCCAGCATTCTGGCGGTCACCGGTGAAGCCATCCTGCTGATCGCCGCGCTGCGCTGGAACAACATCGACCTCTCCCGCGCCGCGCTGCTTACGTTGGCGGTGGTGATCTTCCAGGCGCTGCTGGGCATGTGGACGGTGACCCTGCTGCTCAAACCGATCGTGGTCATGGGCCATCTGCTCGGCGGCATGCTGATGTTCGGGCTGCTGGTGTGGATGGCCTGGCGTGCCACGCACATGCCGATCACCCTGGTGGAGGCGCCCAAGCTGAAGTGGCTGCTGCGCGCCGGCGTGGCCGTGCTGGTGCTGCAGATCGCCTTGGGCGGCTGGGTGAGTGCCAACTACGCCGCGTTGGCCTGTGGCGGCGGCAGTGCCTCGCTGGATAATTTCCCGCGCTGCGTGAGCCAGTGGTGGCCGCAGCACGACTTCAAGGAAGGCTTCACCCTGTGGCGCGGGATCGGCGTGGACTACGAAGGCGGCGTGCTGGATGGCGCTTCGCGCATTGCGATCCAGATGGCGCACCGGATGTTCGCGGTGGTCGTGGCGATCTACCTGCTGTGGTTGGCGGTGCGCCTGTACCGGCTGCCGAGCATGCGTGGCTGGGCCAGCGCGCTGGGAGCACTGGTGGTCCTGCAGATCACGCTGGGCATTCTCAACGTGAAGCTGGCCGTTCCGCTGGAAGTGGCCGTGGCGCACAGCGGCGGCGCCGTGGCGCTGTTGTTCGTGCTGGTCACGCTGCTGGCGCGCCTGCGCGCCCCCTCCGACGTGGTTGATGAAGGTGCCGGCACGGAGCCCCCGCGCGTAGCCGCGGGAGCGACAGCATGAACGTCCGTCAGTATTGGGATCTGACCAAGCCCAAGGTCGTGGCACTGATCGTGTTCACCGCGCTGGTGGGCATGTTCCTGGCCATTCCTGCGTTGCCCACCGCCGAACAGGCCCTGCGCGGCGCGCTGGGCTTCCTCGGCATCTGGCTGGCGGCCTCGGCCGCGGCCGCCATCAACCAGCTGCTGGACGCGCAGATCGACGCGCAGATGGCGCGCACCTCGTGGCGGCCGCTGGTGGTCGGCAAGGTGAAGCCGTGGCAGGTACTGGTGTTTGCCGGCGCACTGATCGTGCTGTCGATGACCATCCTGGTGATGTGGGTGAACGTCATCACCGCCGTGCTGACCTTCGCCTCGCTGATCGGCTATGCGGTGATCTACACCGTGTACCTCAAGCGCGCGACCTCGCAGAACATCGTCATCGGCGGCCTGGCCGGCGCCACCCCGCCCCTGCTGGGCTGGGCGGCCATCACCGGCATGCAGGGCCCGTGGGACTGGGCGTATGCCTCGTTGCTGGTACTGATCATCTTCATCTGGACCCCGCCGCATTTCTGGGCCCTGGCGATCTTCCGTCGCGAGGACTACGCCAAGGCCAAGATCCCGATGCTGCCGGTCACCCACGGCGTGCTGTACACCCGCAAGTCGATCATGGCGTACTCCATCGCCCTGGCCATCGTCAGCATCCTGCCGGTGGTGGTGGGCATGAGCGGCATGTTCTACCTGGGCGGCGCGGTCGTGCTCAACGCCGTGTTCCTCTGGTACGCCTGGCGCATGCTCAACCCGCCGGACGAACTGTTCTCGATGAAGATGTTCGGCTACTCCATCGTCTACCTCATGGCGCTGTTCGCGTTCCTCATGGTGGACCACTGGATGCTGCCGTTCCTGTGAGCATCCGCCGCCGGCCTTGAAACCGGCCATCGCGCCGCCATTGCTTTCATGACCCAACAGGACGTGACGGCATGAAACGATGGCTCTGGATGGCCGTAATGGCGGCTTCGATGATGTGCGGCGCCGCAGTTGCCGCTCCGGCAGGCGGCGTTGATGACACCGCTGCGCAGATTGTGAGCTTGGCCGGCGACCACCGGCTGGTGGTGTTGGGCGAGTACCACGGCACCGCCGAAACGCCGTTGCTGGTGGCCGAGCTGATGGAACGCTACAGCCGCGACAACGCGCCAGTGCGGTTGGGGCTGGAACTGCCGATGAGCGAGAACGTGGCGCTGGCGCGGTACCTGCGCTCCAACGGCGACGCCGCCGCACGCCAGGCACTGCGTAGCTCGCCGTTCTGGCGGGTGAAGAACGACCAGCACGACGGGCGCCGCAGCCGTGACATGCTGGCGTTGATCGAAGCCCTGCGCGCGCTGCGGGCGCAGGGACGTGACGTGGGCGTGGCGGGCTACGACGTGGAGACCGGCTCGGCGGACAGCAGTGAGATACGCGACGCGGCGATGGCCACGCACCTGCGCCAGCAGTTCAATGCAGTGCCCGCCACAGCGCGCATGCTGGTGCTGACCGGCAACGTGCACGCGATGCGCAGCCCCATGCCGGATGCACCGCCGGAAATGAAGCAACGCACCATGGCCGCCTACCTGCTCGACCTGCCGCTCTACAGCGTGCGCGTGGAAGCACTGCGTGGCCAGACATGGGGCTGCATGAGCCCCTGCCGCGCGCTGCCGCTGCTCGATCGCCCAGCGCGTGATCCGGTGGTTGAGACCGACGCGGACCGGTCATACGACGCGTGGGTGTTCCTGCCGCAGTTGAGCGTGGGCAAGCTGACCGACCCGTAGCGCTTGCTTTATACGTGCGAAGTAGAGGCTGAGTCCCCGCCTTGGCGTTTCAAGCACGGTTGGTTGTAGGGAATCTCCGTGATGAAGAGGGGTCCCAATTTCCCACGACTGTTACAAGACGCAGCGCACGTTTTCATTGGAGACAGCTCCGTAGAAAGGATCACGCGAGGATCTGCTCGCGTAATCTGCTGGAGTTCAAATGACATTTGCAAGAGGCATGGGGGCAGTGGTCGCAAGGACGATGGCCTTGTTTTGAACTAAGGCCTAGACACGTCCTGGGTGCACCGAACAATGGGACATTCTGGTGGAGGTTTCGCGCGGGCGACCAGTCTCATAACGAGCGGATCACCGTGAAGGGGTATCACACCTGGATTTTCCAGGGAGCTGTGAACACCCGTAACACGTATGCAGTCAACTGCAACTCGAGCGAATGGTGAACCTGATGAAATTTTTGACTATCCCTTTCTTGATCACGGGGCTGCTATCCAGTGCCCAGAGCCATAGCGCTCAGGACGAGGTGGATGCAGTGGGCAAGTGGCTCAACGAACGCACCATGCGTGCTGCGCTTGAAGACAGTAGTGCTGGTGCGCGCCGCGCGGAACTGGAAGGCACCTATCGCATCATTCGGCTGTCCGAGTTGGATGCGCCGGAGGATGTCAAGCAGCACTTCCGTGCCGAGATGGCCAGAAACGGGGCGGGAGTGAAACGTGTCCCCAATGGAGAGATCCCCTCGCAGGCCAGCATGATTTCTTCATTGCCAAAGACCGTGCGATCCAACGCCGAACTGCGTGGCCGGTTGCCTTCCCCGCCAACCGACCTGCAAGGCACGATGCTCGGCGCAGCAGAGCTGATCGGGATGAAGCCGAGCGGCGCGCTGGACGGTCTGAAGTCCAGTGGACTGACCCGATTCTATCGGTTGAATGGAGTGGGTATCGTCGAGTTCAATGAAGATGATTATCGTACGCCGGGCACCAGCATCGAGGTGATTGCTGAACTGCAGAACGCCCGCATCAAGAGTACGCCAGCGAAGCTGGAGAAGGTCTTCGATGATCAGGGGCGCAGCCGAGCAACATTGGTATGGGCCGGGGACAACAAGGTGTACACGCTGATTGCGACGGGCGAAGGAGACGTGGAGCGGAAAGCCACCGTCTTGCAGCAGATCGCAGCTGCCGTGAAGGACTGAGACAACGGCTAAGGTTCCCGGTACCCCGCCTGATCCGTCACTCCAGCGGTGCGGGCCTTGCGACCGGATCGCGCGCGTAGCGCTGCGCGATCACCGCGCAGACGATCAGCTGGATCTGGTGGTAAATCATGATCGGCAGCACGATGGCGCCCAGGCTGCCACCGGCAAACAAAACCTTCGCCATGGGGACGCCGGTGGCCAAGCTCTTCTTGGAGCCGCAGAACAGGATGGTGATGCGGTCTTCGCGGTTGAAGCCCAGGCGCTTCGCCAGCAACCCGATGGTCGGCATCGCGATGCCGAGCAGCACCGCAGCCACCACTGCCACGGTGAGCAGCGACAGCAGCGGGGTCTTGCTCCATAGCCCTTCGTTCACCGCTTCACCGAAGGCCGAATACACCACCAGCAGGATCGTGCCCTGGTCGGTGTAGCGCAGTAGCGCGCGCTGCCGTTCCACCCAGCGGGCGATCCACGGGCGCAGCAGGTGGCCGGCCACGAACGGCACCAGCAGTTGCAGCATGATGCTCAGGATCGCCTGGCCGGGGTTGTGCATGCCGCCTTCGGTGCCCGCCAGCACGGCCAGCAGCAGCGGGGTCAGGAACACGCCGAGGATGCTCGACAGCGATGCGCTGCACACCGCGGCGGGCACGTTGCCGCGCGCCAACGAAGTGAACGCAATCGAGGACTGCACCGTGGACGGCAGCGCGCACAGGAACAGCACGCCTATGTACAACTCGGGGGTGAGCAGCCAGCCATCGAGCGGCTTGAAGGCCAGCCCCAACAGTGGGAACAGCACGAACGTGCAGGCCAGGATGGTCAGGTGCAGGCGCCAGTGCAGCAGGCCGGCGACGATCGATTCGCGCGGCAGCCGCGCGCCATGCAGGAAGAACAGCGCGGCAATGGCCACATCGGTGACATCGTCCAGCACCATCGCGGCGGAGCCGTGCATGGGCAGGAACGAAGCCAGCAGCACGGTACCGAGCAGGGCGAGGGTGAAGTTGTCCGGTCGCAGGCGCGACCACCAGCGGGTCATGGTGGGCAGGCTCCTGTAGAGCAGCGGGAAAGGGGGTAAGGCGCGGGCAGGGTCAACGCGTGGCGTCCTGCTCGAGCAGGGCGCGGGTCTGCGCTTCCAACGAGGTCATGCCGGCATTGCGGCCGAACTGAAGGGCTTCTTCGGCTGGAACACCCTGCTGCGCTTTCATCAGCGCCAGCAGTGCACCGACGCGGTTGCCGGAGGCGCAATGCAGCAGCACCGGGCCGTTGGCCTTGGTCAGTGCGGTCTGCAGGGCATGTACGTTGGCAGGAGTGAGGCCCGCGGCGCCGGCCACGGGAATGCGCACGTAGTGCAGGCCGAGCGCGGCGGCAGTGGCGGTCTCGTCGAAGCCGCGGTCTTCGTCGGGCTGGCGCAGGTCGATCAGGGTGGTGATGCCTGCACTTGCGGCCTGTTGCAGTCGTTCTGCCGTGGGTTGGCCGCTGGTGTAAAGGCCTTCGGCGGGGTGTTTGAAGGTGGCGGGGATGGCCGGCAGCGGGGCAGAGCCCCGCTCTACGGCGTTGGGCGCGGTAGAGCGGGGCTGTGCCCCGCTGCCGATGGCAACAGATCCACCCCCGGTAGAGCGAGGCCATGCCTCGCTGCTCACCGAAGCCAGCAACACGAAGCTCATCACACAGGCAGTAAAGAAGGCAGGGCGGTTCCAGCATCGCATCACGTCACCTTCCTCCTCGATCCGTCAACGCAGCGTGGCGCGGGCCTTCAACAGCTCGCGCAGTTCGTACTTGTCAGTATCGTCCAGACCCTGCTGCCGCTGCTTTGCCTGAAGCTCCTCAAGACGTTGCAGCAACAGCTGTTTTTCCAGCTGTGCCACCGCATCGTGCAGTTCCTGGTTCCACATCGCCTCGTCGCCAGGCAAGGTCTGCGCGGCCAGCTTGCGCAGCGACTCCTGCTCTTCGCGCCCGTCGAAGTGTTCCAGCAGGGCGCCGGTGCTGATATCCGGGCGCTGCTCCACCAGGCTCAGCAGCTCGATCAGCAACTCCACGCCCGGCAGGCGCAGCCCGCTGAAGTGATGGCCTTCCAGCGTCATCGCCAGCGAGGGCTGCTGCAGCAGGATGGCGATGGCCGCGCGCACCAGGCTGCGCCGCTGCGCCGGGGCAACCGCGCGCGACGGCGCGCGTGCGGCCGGCGCGGCACTCGCCGGCTTGCTGCCCAGCCCGGTCAACGTGGCCAGCTGCTGCTTCATCAGGTCGCCGAAGGCGCCATCGGGAATCTGCGCCAGCATCGGGCGCGCGCGCTCGGCCAGGCGGGCCTTGCCGTCCAGCGTGGTCATGTTGACCTCGCGCGTCAGTTCGTCGAAGAAGAACTGCGACAGCGGCGTGGCCTGCTTGAGGCGCTCGTCGAAGCCGTCCTTGCCTTCCTTGCGGACGATCGTGTCGGGGTCCTCGCCATCGGGCAGGAACAGGAAGAACGCCTGGCGGCCATCCTTCATGCGCGGCAGCACCGATTCCAGCGCGCGCCAGCCGGCGCGGCGGCCGGCGGCGTCACCGTCGAAGCAGAAGAACACGTCCGGCGCGTTGCGGAACAGCAGCTCGGCATGCTCCGGCGTGGTCGCGGTGCCCAGCGTGGCCACCGCCTGGGTCACGCCGAACTGGAACAGCGAGACCACGTCCATGTAGCCCTCGACCACGATCAACCGTTCGATCTTCTGGTTGGCCTGGCGCACCTGCCACAGGCCGTACAGCTCGCGGCCCTTGTGGAACAGCGCGGTCTCGGGGGAATTGAGGTACTTCGGGCCGTCGTCCTTTTCCATGACCCGGCCGCCGTAGGCGATCACGCGGCCACGGCGGTCGAAGATCGGGAACATCACCCGGTCGCGGAACTTGTCGTAGACGTGGCCACGGTCGTTCTTGGAGAACATGCCCGCACGGTCGAGCAGCTTCATGCGCCGCTCGTCCTTGCCCAGTGCATCTTTCAGTGCGCTGTAGCCATCGGGCGCGTAACCGATCGCAAAGCGCGTGCGGTTCTCTTCATCCACGCCGCGCTGGTCCAGGTAGGCGCGCGCCTTGTCGCTGCCTTCCAGGGCCTTCTGGAAGAACCGCGTGGTCGCATCCAGCGCCGAGTACAGCTCGCGGCTGTCATCTTGCTGCTGCGCGGTGCGCGGCTGCGTGTCGCGCGGCACTTCCATGCCGACCCGCTTGGCCAGTTCATCGACGGCGTCGAGGAACTCCAGGCGGTCGTAATTCATCAGGAAGCTGATCGCGGTGCCGTGCGCGCCGCAGCCGAAGCAGTGGTAGAACTGCTTGGTCGGCGACACCGTGAACGACGCCGAGCGTTCGTCGTGGAACGGGCACCGCGCCGAATACTCCTTGCCCTGGCGCTTCAGCGGCACGCGGCTGCCCACCACTTCGACAATGTCGGAGCGGGCCAGCAGGTCGTCGATGAACGCGTCGGGGATACGGGCCATGGGCAGCAGGCAGGAGGCGCGACCGGTAACGGCCACGCACGGAAGCGGGGGACCCCACTAGTCTACTAGCTGGCGGTGCCTTCGCCCGGATTCGGCGGGACAATGCCGGCGGCGGCGAGGTGGACGCGCGCGCGCAGGCGCTCATCGATGACCGCGGTCATCAGCGCGCCCACGAAGAACACCACCGTGGCGTAGTAGATCCAGATCAGCGAGATCACCAGCGCGCCCATGGAGCCATACGCGCTGCCCGGCGCCACCGTGGCGATGTACAGCCCGATGGCATAGCGCCCCAGCGCGAACAGTGCGGCGGTGATGGCCCCGCCAATGAAGGCCTGCCGCCACGCCACGCGGCGGTCGGGCAGGTAGTGGTAAAGGAAGGCGAAGCCGACCGTGTACAGCAGCAGGCTGGTCAGGTAGCCGATGGCCGGCAATACCGAAGGCAGCTGCGCGAAGGCCACCTGCAGCATGGTGGTGGCGGTCATCGACAGGATCAGCAGGAAGCCCAGGGCCAGCACCACGCCGAACGAGAACACGCGTTTGCGCAGCCACGGCAGGATGCCGTCCAGGCGCTCGCCGCTGGTGTTGAAGATCCGGTTCAGTGCGTTCTGCAGCTGGGCGAACACGGCGGTGGCACCGATGAACAGCAGCAGCGTGCTCCACAGGCCGGCCAGGGAACCCACGTCGGGTTGGTTGTCGGCGTTCTGCAGCACGGTATCGGCCACGGTGGCCGCACTGCTGCCGGCCACGTCGTTGATCTGGCCGATCAGCGCCTGCTGCGCGGGCGGGTACAGCGAGGCGGTGATCCACAGCAGCAGCACCAGCAGCGGTGCCATCGACAGCAGGGCATAGAAGGACACCGACGCCGCCTGGCTCAGCACGTCCACATCGACGAAGCGCTTGCCCACGGCAACCGGGAAGCTGCGTTCGAGCCGGTCCACGTACTTGCGCAGGCGGGGCGGAACGTGGGAGGGGGTGGGAGGCAGCGAAGACATGCCTCGATTTCTAGCAGGCCCGTGTCGAAGATCGGGTGAAGCGCGCGCGGTGGTGTGACGCATGCACCGACCAAAAGTCGGTGCCTACCGCGAAAGAGCGACGCCGCCCGCGGGGACGGACATCGCTCCTCGATGCACTCAACCGGCCAGCTGCTGCTTGACCAGCTTGGACACCAGGCCCATGTCGGCCTGGCCGGCCAGCTTGGGCTTCAACGCGCCCATCAGCTTGCCCATGTCGGCTGCACTGGCGGCACCGGTTTCGGCGATGGCGGCCTGGATGGCGGCCACGATCTCGGTTTCGCCCATCTTGGCCGGCAGGTAGGTGTCGATGATGACCAGTTCGTCGCGCTCGATCTGGGCCAGGTCCTCACGGTTGGCCGCTTCGTACTGGGTGACCGAGTCCTTGCGCTGCTTGACCATCTTGTCGAGCACGGCAATGACGCCCGTGTCGTCGAGCGTGATGCGCTCGTCCACTTCGCGCCGCTGGATTTCAGCATTGATCAGCCGGATCACGCCCAGCTTGTGCTTTTCGCCCGCCTTCATGGCGGCCTTCATGTCATCGGTGAGTTGCTGCTTCAGGCTCATGAGACACCTCGTGTCGGTGAATAGGGTGGGGCAGCGGCGTGAGATACCGATGGAAACGCAAAAAGCCGGTAACGCTTGCGCGTTCCGGCTTCGGCTCCGCAGCGACAAGCCAGGCCTGTCGCTTCGAAGTTGCGTCCGATCAGTACAGGCGCTGACGCTTGGTGACGTCGCGCGACGAGCGGCGCAGCTGACGCTTCACAGCAGCGGCAGCCTTACGCTTGCGCTCCTGGGTCGGCTTTTCGTAGAACTCGCGCTTGCGGGTTTCGGCCAGCACGCCGGCCTTTTCGCAGGTGCGCTTGAAGCGACGGAGCGCAAACTCGAAGGGCTCGTTCTCGCGGACTTTAACGCTGGGCATGGAATCTCCGGGACACAGTAGAACCGGGTCACGCCCGGTGAGAGCCGCACATTATAGCGGCGACAAAAGAAGTTGCAACCCACCCCGGCAAAATTCCTGGCCTGGGGTAGTGAAGGGCACGTCGGCGGTACATCTGCCGAGGCCTCAAGGGGTCCATAATACCGGTTATGCGAGTCCTTGGTATCGAATCTTCGTGCGATGAGACCGGCGTGGCGGTGTATGACACCTCCCTGTCCGGCCCAGACGCCCTGCGCGCCCATGTGGTCTACAGCCAGATCGCCCTCCATGCCGAATACGGCGGGGTGGTGCCTGAACTGGCCAGCCGCGACCACGTGCGCAAACTGCTGCCGCTGATCCGCCAGACCCTGGCCGAGGCCGGGCTGGGCGTGGGCGATATCGACGGGGTGGCCTATACCGCCGGCCCGGGTCTGGTTGGCGCCCTGCTGGTTGGCGCGGGCGTGGCCCGTTCGCTGGCCTGGGCGCTGGAGGTGCCGGCGGTGGGTGTCCACCATATGGAAGGCCACCTGCTGGCCCCGCTGATGGAAGACGACCCGCCCGAACCGCCGTTCGTGGCGCTGCTGGTTTCCGGCGGCCACACCCAGCTGGTGGCGGTGGACCGGATCGGCCAGTACCGGCTGCTGGGCGAGACCCTGGACGATGCGGCGGGCGAGGCCTTCGACAAGACCGCCAAGCTGATGGGGCTGCCTTACCCGGGCGGTCCGCAGCTGGCCGCGCTGGCTGAACGCGGCACCCCCGGGAAGTTCAAGTTCACCCGGCCCATGACCGACCGGCCCGGGCTGGACTTCAGCTTCTCCGGCCTGAAGACCCAGGTGCTGCTGGCCTGGCGCGACAGCGACCAGAGCGAGCAGACCCGTGCCGACATTGCCCGCGGCTTTGAAGATGCCGTGGTCGACACGTTGGTGATCAAGTGCGAGCGCGCGCTGGACGCGGCCGGCACCGACGTGATCGTCGTGGCCGGTGGCGTGGGCGCCAACAAGCGCCTGCGGGCCAGGCTGCAGCAGATGGCAGAGCGCCGTGGCGGCCGCGCCTGCTTCCCGCGGCCCGCGCTGTGCACCGATAACGGCGCCATGATCGCCTTCGCGGGTGCGCTGCGCCTGGAAGCCGGGCAGCACAACCCGCCGCAGGTGCAGGTGACCCCGCGCTGGGACATGGCGACGCTGCCGGCGGTGTAGGGCGGCGGTTCCATCGATTTCTTTGATACCGAGATGGTGCCAGCAGTTCTGTCCGCGCCCGCGCCTCATGCTGTCTGGAACGAGGAGTGATCATGTTCAAAATCGATCTCAAGAAGGTGGTGACCGTCGGGGCCGTCAGGGACGCCAACACGCGGCTCATGTCCGGTGCCCACGCAACCGGACGCTTCATTGGCAGCGCACCGGGCAGCACCATCTCGCTCCAGTTGACCTCGGAGCAGATCAACCAGGCGGGTAGGGTCGCCTTCAACTCATTGAAGCGGCGGTAGCCATGAGCGGGCCGCATGTCACCTACGGCACGTTGGTGAAGGATGAGGGCGATATGGTGGGGCACGTCGCCTATGCGCTGTACAAGCGCGACAAACTGAGCTTTATCCAAGCCGTTCGAGACGAGAAGGGGCGGGCGCCGACGGATGAAGAAGTGTGGGCCTTCATCGTGAGCTCGAACCTTGGCCTTCGCATTGACGCCTACCGCTCGGAGGCGGAGCAGGCACTACAAGTGCTTTCCGGAGAGTTGCTTCAGGGCGCTGCCGAGGAACTTGGGCGGCAGTATCAGCAGGAACTGACCCAGCAGCTGCAGAAGGCGAAGTCTTTCTTTCGTGCTATGGGAGAGAGCTTGCTGGCCAATCTGTTGGCCGTGGCGGTCATTGCGCTTATTGCGGTGGTGCTCTACGCCACCCGAATCGGTTTCGTAGGCTTGGCCGCTGACGTGTTTGGCTACGAAGTAAAAGCCCGCGTGGACTGAACTGTTAGCGCCGTCGCGAAACGGCGCCCTGCCGGTTGATGTCACTGTGCACATTGGTACATTGGCCTCACGCGCCACCGGGACCCGCGGATGGGCATCCCATCTCCACCCGGGGACAAGAGGTAAGCAAAGGGCCCCGCAAGGGGCCCTTTGTCTTTTCCGGCCCGGTTCATACATTGGACCCGTCAAACACCGGTTCGAGGCACGTTCGGCCCCACCCCGTTACCATGGTCGCCATCTTTCACGTGGCACTCCTATGGACAAGGTATTCATCGAAGGGCTCGAGATCGATGCCCTGATCGGGATCTACGACTGGGAACGGCGCATCCGCCAGACCCTGCGCTTCGACCTGGAAATGGGCTTCGACAATCGCATTCCGGCGGCCAGCGACGACATCGCCGATACCCTCAATTACAAGGCCGTGAGCAAGCGCATCGAACAGTTCGTGCGTGAGTCCGACTTCGGCCTGGTCGAAACCCTGGCCGAGCGCATCGCCGAGATCGTGCTGCGCGAATTCAACGTGCAGTGGCTGCGCCTGAAGCTGAGCAAGCCCGGCGCCGTGCGCGGTGCCAAGGCCGTCGGCGTGATCATCGAGCGTAGCGCGGCCTGAACCCCGGCAGCGCCGGCCCTCATACCCCGAGAGAAATCGACACACGATGGTAGACGCCGTAATCGCCGTACAGTTTCTGGAAAACCTGCAGGACACCCTCGAACCGTTGCCCTGGGCCTACACCACGCTGGTGTTGAGCGCGCTGGCACTGGCCGCCTGGCTGGCCAACTTCGTCACCAAGAAGGTCCTGCTGCGCGGCCTGCGCCGGCTGGTCCGCCGCCTGCCCGGCAACGGCGCCGGCAACGAGGGCGGCAGCAACCTGCGGGTGATCTCGCGCCTGTCCAACGTGGTGCCCAGCATGGTCATCGCCGCCGGCATCCGGATCGTGCCGGACCTGCCGCCGGAGCTGGTGCTGTTCGTGATCGGCGCCTGCCGGGCCTGGGCGATCCTCACCGTGGCGCTGGCCGTCTCGCACGCGCTGGACGCGGCCAACGAGCTGTACGAACGCCGGCCCGATTCCCGCAGCAAGCCCATCAAGGGCTACCTGCAGGTCGTGAAGATCGTGGTGTTCGTCATCGCCGGCCTGTCCATTGTCGCCACCCTGCTGGGCGTGAAGCTGGGCCCGCTGGTCACCGGCCTGGGCGCGGCCACCGCCGTGCTGATGCTGATCTTCCAGGACACCATTCTGTCGCTGGTCGCCAGCGTGCAGATCAGCGGCGACGGCCGCGTGCGGCTGGGCGACTGGATCGAAATGCCCAGCCAGAACGCCGACGGCGATGTCATCGACATCGCCCTGCACACCATCACCGTGCAGAACTTCGACAAAACCATCACCACCATCCCGACCAAGAAGCTGGTCACCGAGTCGTTCAAGAACTGGCGCGGCATGCAGGAGGCGGGCGGCCGCCGGATCAAGCGCGCGCTGTACCTGGACCAGCACAGCGTGGGCTTCCTGGACGCCAAGGCGCTGGCGGAGCTGGAACAGTTCGCGGTGCTGGGCGACTACCTGCGCGACAAGCAGGCCGAGCTGGCGCAGTGGAACGAACAGCTGCAGGCCAAGGGCGTGGCGTCGGTCAATGCGCGCCGGGTCACCAACCTGGGCACCTTCCGCGCCTATGTGGAGTGCTACCTGCGCCAGCACCCTGGTATCCATACGGACATGACGCTGCTGGTACGGCAGCTTCAGCCCACTACCGAAGGCCTGCCGCTGGAGGTGTACTGTTTCACGCGCACCACCGCCTGGGGCGCCTACGAAGGCATCCAGTCGGACGTGTTCGACCACCTGCTGGCCATCCTGCCGGCGTTCGGGCTGCGCGTGTTCCAGGCCTCCAGCGATGCCATGCTGATGGCCGCGCAGCAGCAGCGGGGCGCGGCAGAGTAAGCTCCTCTGCCCCCGGACAAAGCGTGAGCCGCGTCCGGATTTCCCCACGGGGAAGAAAAATGAACGTCAAAATCATTCACAACGGGGCCGGGGACGCTAGAATCCCGGCCTTGTAAACGTTTTCATAAGGATAGCCGGTGGCCTCCGATCGCATCGAAACCCTCATTGCCCAGATGACCGTCGAAGAAAAAGTCGGCCAGTTGGGTGTGTTCGCGGACATGGTCCGGCCGTTCGCGCCGGACGTGAACCCCGAAGCCAACGTCAGCAACGCCGACCAGGTGCTGCAGCAGGTGCGCGAGGGCAAGGTTGGCTCGCTGTTCAATGGCGTGGGCGTGGAAGCCGGCCGCCGCATCCAGCAGGTGGCCCTGGAAGAGAGCCGCCTGCGCATTCCGGTGATCCTGGCGGCCGACGTCATCCACGGCATGCGCACCGTGTTCCCGATCCCGCTGGGCGAAGCGGCCAGCTTCGAACCCGACCTGGCCGAGCGCACCGCGCGTGCCACCGCGGTCGAGGCGACCGCTGCCGGCCTGCACTGGACCTATGCGCCGGCCGTGGACATCGCCCGTGACCAGCGCTGGGGCCGTGGTGCCGAAGGCGCCGGCGAAGACGTGGTGCTGGGCTGTGCGTTCGCCGCCGCCCGCGTGCGCGGCTTCCAGGGCCCGGACCTGCGCGCGGCCGACGCGCTGCTGGCCACGCCCAAGCACTTCGCCGCCTACGGCGCGGTGATGGCGGGCATGGAATACAACATGGTGGACATCTCGCCGCAGACCCTGCGCGACGTGCACCTGCCGCCGTTCAAGGCCGCCTTCGAGGCCGGCGCGCTCACCGTCATGTCGTCCTTCAACGACATCAACGGCGTGCCTGCCAGTGCCAACGCCGAACTGCTGACCGACATCCTGCGCGGCGAGTGGCAGTTCCCCGGCGTGGTCATTTCCGATTACACCGCCGATATGGAACTGGTCGCGCACGGCTACGCCGCCGATGATCGCGATGCCACTGCCAAGGCGTTCACCGCCGGCCTGGACCTGAGCATGCAGAGCGGCTTCTACGCCGAACACCTGCCGGGGCTGATCGACAGCGGCGAAGTGCCGATGGCCACGCTGGACGAATCGGTGCGCCGCATCCTCAACCTGAAGGAAGCGATCGGCCTGTTCGACGATCCGTACCGCTCGCTGGACCTGGCGCGCGAAGCGGATACTTCGTACATCGCCGCGCACGACGAACTTTCGCGCGACGCCGCACGCCGTTCCATCGTGCTGCTCAAGAACGACAACAACGTGCTGCCGCTGCGCAAGGCCGGGCAGAAGATCGCGCTGATCGGACCGTTCGTGCAGGACCGCGACAACATCGAAGGCTGCTGGACGCTGTTCGGCGACAAGGCGCGCTACGTCACCCTCGAGGCCGGCGTGCGCGCGGCCATCAGCGACGAGAGCCTGCTGGAAATCGTGACGGGCTGCGACCTGGAAGCGGCCGTGCAGGACGGTATCGAACAGGCCGTCGCCGCCGCGCTGCGTGCCGACGTCGTGGTGCTGGCGCTGGGCGAGCCGCAGCGTTACAGCGGTGAAGCACAGTCGCGGGTGGAGATCACCCTGCCGCCGGCGCAGCAGGCGCTGGCCGAAGCGGTGGCCATGACCGGCAAGCCGCTGGTGGTGCTGCTGCGCAATGGTCGCGCGCTGGCGCTGCAGGGCGCGGTGCGCAATGCGCAGGCCGTGGCCGTCACCTGGTACCTGGGCACCCAGACCGGCCCGGCCGTGGCCGACGTGCTGTTCGGCGATTACAGCCCGTCCGGCCGTTTGCCGGTGAGCTTCCCGCAGGTGTCCGGCCAGCAGCCGTTCTTCTACAACCATGCGCGCACCGGCCGCCCGGAGCTGCCGACGATGTCCGAGTTCAAGGCACGCTGGCGGGAGATTCCGAACGCGGCGCTGTATCCGTTCGGGCACGGTATCGGCTACACCACCTTCAGCTACGGCACCCCGCAACTGAGCGCCAAGGCGCTGGGTTGGGAGGACACGCTGGAGATCACCACCACGCTGACGAACACCGGTGCGGTCGCGGGCGAGGAAGTGGTGCAGCTGTACATCCACGACCGCGTGGCCAGCCGCGTGCGGCCGGTGCGTGAGCTGAAGGACTTCCGCAAGGTGGCGTTGCAGCCGGGCGAAAGCACCGACGTGCGTTTCGCACTGGATCGTCATGCGCTGGGCTTCACCGGGCGCGATGGCGTGTTCCGTGCCGAGCCGGGCCAGTTCGAGCTGTGGGTGTGCGCGTCGTCGGCCAGTGGTGAGCCGGTGGTGTTCGAGCTGCTGGCGGGCTGACGCATCGCGGGGCGCCGGGCGCTGCGGCAATCGCGTGATCCATCATCGCGCGGTTGCCAGGCATGGCCTGGCACTACCGTCATCGGTGGGTGACAGCGCTTCGGTTACGCTTCGGCTTTGCACCTTTGCGGAGCCGCGCATGCGCCTGATCAAGATCCTGCTTCCCACGTTGCTGTTGGCTGCCTGCAGCCAGCCCGCGCCGCCGGCCGATGAGGCCGCCGCACCGTCGACGTCGCCGCCGGCAACGGCGACCACCGCTCCCGAAGACGCGCCGCAGGCGGGCTTGTCGCCGGATGCGGTGGAACCCAGCACTGCAGCAACGCCGGACACCGCGCCGCCCGTGGCGGGCACGGACCCGGCGGCGGCGCCTGTAGCGGCACCGGTCGAGGCGCAGGCCGACGGCGATGCACGCGAGCGCATCACCAAGCTGCTCGGCGATGCCGACCAGTACGAAGCGGTATTCACGGCCTTGCAGCGTGGCGTTGCCGCAGGCGACCGTGCCGCGGTGGCCGGATTGATGCGTTATCCGGTGCGGGTCAGCATTGCCGGCAAGAGCCAGAAGGTTGCCGATGCGGCCGCGTTCGAGCGCGACTACGACAAGATCGTGACCCCGGCGCTGGTAAAGCTGATCGCCGAGCAGAAGTTCGACAGCCTGTTCGTCAACTGGCAGGGCGTGATGCTGGGCCAGGGCGAGGTATGGATCAACGGCAAGTGCCTGGACAAGGACTGCGCCAAGGCCGAGGTGAAGGTCAACAACATCGGCGAATGATCGGCCGGCGTGCGGACCAACCCGGCCCCCCCCCCCC
>NZ_JBLZQD010000013.1:38179-80940 GCF_049199305.1 Stenotrophomonas sp. PD6
TTTCTTCTACTTTAATTCCCTCGTCCCCCCCCCCCCCCCCCCCCTCCCCCCCCCCCCCCCCCCCCCCCCCCCCCCCCCCCCCCCCCCCCCCCCCCCCCCCCCCCCCCCCCCCCCCCCCCCCCGCCTGTCGGCGTGACGCACGCCGGTAGGGTTGCATCCCAATCAACTGCCGTGGAGCTACCCGCGTTCGGTGACGGCATGAACATCGGCGGGGAAGGCCGGGCATCGCCCGGCGCTCCCATCTCGCATCACCCCTTCGGCGTCAGCTTCAACAGCTTCCCGTTGCTGCCATCTTCCAGCAGCCAGATCGCGCCGTCCGGGCCCTGTTCCACCTCACGGATGCGCTCGCCCATCAGGAACCGCTCCGCTTCACGTGCGTTGTCGCCGTCGAACGCCACCCGCACCAGCGAAGTGGACGACAGCCCGCCGATGAAGCCACTGCCGGTCCACTGCGGGAACAGCTTGCCGCTGTAGATGATGAAGCCGGCCGGCGAAATCACCGGCGTCCAGGTCACCTTCGGCGCGGCGAACTCCGGGCGCGTGTTGTGGTCGGGAATGTCGCGGCCGTCGTAATGGTTGCCGTTGGACACGATCGGGTAGCCATAGTTGGCGCCGCGCGTGATCAGGTTCAACTCATCGCCACCGGCCGGGCCCATCTCGTGCACCCACAGCTTGCCGCGCGCGTCGAAGGCGATGCCCAGCGCGTTGCGGTGGCCTAGCGACCACACCTGCGCCGCCACGCCGCCCTGCGAGGCGAAGGGGTTGTCGGCCGGCACGCTGCCGTCGTCGTTGAGGCGGATGATCTTGCCCAGGTTGCCGGACATGTCCTGCGCCGGATCGAACTTCTGGCGTTCGCTGGAGGTGATCCACAGCTTGCCATCCGGGCCGAAGGCCAGGCGGTGGCCGTAGTGGCCCTTGCCCTCCACCTTCGGGGTCTGGCGCCAGATCACCTTCAGGTCCTGTAGCGTGCCGCTGCCGTCGGCGGCGAGGACCAGCCGCGCGCGTGCCACGGCGGCGCCGCGGGTGTCGTTCTCACCCTCTTCGGCATAACTCAGGTACACGAACTGATTCTTCGCGAACTGCGGGTGGGGCAGCACATCGCCCAGTCCGCCCTGGCCGCCGTAGGCAACCTTCGGCACGCCCTTGATCTCCGCGCTCTTGCGGGTGGTCACGTTGAAGTGCTTAAGCGTGCCCTCCTTCTCGGTGACCAGCAGGCTGCCATCGGGCAGGAAGGTCATGGCCCAGGGCTGGTCGAAGCGCGCGAATTCGGTGGCCGTGAACGGCCATTGCGCCTTCTCGATGGCCGGCGCGGCGGCCTTTCCGGGCGCATCGGCGGCGACGCAGGCCGTTGTGAACAGGGCCGGGGTGGCGGCGAGGGCGAGGGTGAGCAGCAGGCGGCGGGTCATGGGAAATCTCCAGAAGGGGACGCGAATGGCCAGCCGTTGTTGTACACCATGGCCATCAACGGGGCGTGGACCATAGGTCACCCGTAGGCGGGTGCGGGGGAATCGGCTACCGTAGGCGCCGGCTGTCCGGGGGACGGCTGGCGCGGCACACCGCCATCAAAACGGAGTTTGAACAATGAAATCGCAGGTCACCAAACCGTCTCCGGCGTTCATCGCCGCCTCGTGGACCGCCCTGCTGCTGGGTGCCGCGGCCTATCTGGTCGGCCTGTTCAACGCCGAGATGGCGCTGAACGAAAAGGGCTACTACCTGACGTTGCTGCTGTTTGGCCTGTTCGCCGCCGTGTCGCTGCAGAAGAGCGTGCGCGACCGCGTCGAAGACATTCCGGTCAGCGGCCTGTACTACGCCCTTTGCTGGTTCGCACTGCTGGCCTCGCTGCTGTTGCTGCTGGTGGGCCTGTGGAACGCGACCCTGCTGCTCAGCGAGAAGGGGTTCTACGGCATGGCGTTCGCGCTGAGCCTGTTTGGCGCCGTGGCCGTACAGAAAAACACCCGCGACCTGATGGCCGCAGGTGAGGGTGCTGAAGATCGCGGCCGCGCCATTCCGCCGATTCCGGGCAACGAATAGCGCCAGCGCTGTCGCGCGGTACGTTACGTGCCGCGCGGTACGCCCTTGTCCAGGTGCGCCTGGTGCAGGGCGGTGGATTCATCCCAGCCACGGCGCACCGCGTTGCGGGCCTGTTCCCAGGTCAGCTTGCTGGTGGCCTGTTCACGCGCCCAGCGCGATTCCAGCTCGGCTTCCACCTGCTCGTAGGCCTGTATCATCTCATCGGCACGGGTACCGCCAAGGCGCGCGCTGTGGCCCAGGTAATAGGCCGGTTCGTAATCGTCGAACGTCTGCTCGCTGTCGTAATACGGCTCGGCGCTGAAGCGCTCGCGCCAGTAATCGGAGACCGCTTCGCGCGGCACGCCGTCTTCCGGCACCCGGCCGGGAATCTGGTAATCAGTGCTCATGTCTCGCTCCGGTGGGGTGAGGCTTCACCGTACCCAGCACCGGGTTAACGCCATGGGCGCGCGGGGTGAACGGCGCATCAAGCGCCGCGCCCTCACGCCTCCTTGCGCGGCAGCAGGTAGATCACCGCGCCCACCGCGAACGCGATCAACGCCGCCGCAATGTTCTGCCAGCTCGCACTGGCGAACAGAGCCAGGCACAGCACCAGCGCAAGGATCGGAATCAACGGCCCACCCGGCAGCTTCAGCGCGCCGGGCCGGTCGCGGAAGCGCCGGGCCAGCACGATCACCGCGGCCGCCGTGCCGATATAGGCGAACAGTCGCGTGGTCATCGACAACAACGCCAGCTGTACGAACGAACCCGACAACGCCAACGCGAGCGCGATCAGGCCCTGGGTGATGATCGCCGCGGCCGGCGTGCGGAAGCGCGGATGCACCTGCGCCAGCAGCTTCGGGCCGTAACCATCGCGGGCCAGCGCGAACAGGAAGCGCGGGCCCATCATCATCGTGTTGCTGTTGGTGCCCAGGATGGAGATCGTGGCGCCCACCGTCAGGATCAGCGCCAGCGCTTCGCCGCCGAACCCGGCCGCCGCATCCGCCAGCGGCGTGGCCGACGTGGCCAGCCCGGGCAGCGTGCCCTGCGCCACGAACTGCACCGCACCGTAGATGACGGTGACGGTGATGATCATCGTGATCAGCGCGAACGGAATGTCGCGGCGCGGGTTGCGGTACTCGCCGGCCGCGGCCGGAATGTTCTCGAAGCCGGCATAGGCGTAGAGCAGCAGCAACGCGGCTTCACCCATGCGCTGCAGGTCGTGCGGGTCCGGGCGGGTGCCGGAGAAGGCCAGGTCGGTGTCCACGTAGAACGCGCCGATCGCCACGAACAGCAGCAGCGGCAGCATCTTGCCGATCACCAGCACGATGCCGGTGCGCGCCGCCGACCGTACGCCGGCCACATTCACCGCCGTCAGGAAGCCGAGCGACGCCACGATCACCAGCACCCGGCCCACGTCGTGCCCTGCCCACGGCCAGAACCGCGCCACCGCATCGGCCAGCGCGTTGCTCAGTGCCGCCGCCGAACTGATCCGGGTCAGCCAGATCATCCAGCCGATCTCGAAGCCGGCGAAGCGACCGAACGCCTCGCGCGCATACAGGTAGCTGCCGCCGGGCTCATCGAAGTAACTGGCGGCCTGCGCATAGCAGAACACCAGCAGCGCCACCACGATGCCCGCCGCCACCACACCCCACAGGCTGAAGGGGCCGAGCAGCAACACGGTGGCCGCCGGCAGCAGGTAGATGCCGCTGCCGATCACATCGTTGATCGACAGCCCCACGATCTGCCAGCGGCTGACCGCGCGTTCCAGTTGCGGTTCGGGCGCGGCACTCATCGCGCCGCCTCGGCGAGCGCCGGGAGCGTCCACGCCTTCTGCAGCCGCTGGTACTGCGCGCGCGGCAGCAGTACGAACAGCGGCCGCTGCGCCGGGTCCAGCCAGGCCAGCAGGTCGTGCATGTGTTCGGGCTGCATCGCCGTGCAGCCGGCGGTAGCCTCACCGGGCGTGCGCCACAGGTGCGCGAAGATGCAGCTGCCACGGCCTGGCGTGGCGCCCGGATTGTGTTCGATCACGAACCCCTCTCGGTAGCGCATGTCGCCCTTGTTGTGCAGGTCCAGCCGCATCGGCTCGGTGGAGCCTTCCACCGCCTCGGCGCCGACCACCTCGGCATCGACGATGCGGTTGTAGTACTTCGAGTCCGGTACGTCCATGCAGTAGCTGCTCTCCAGCATCGGCTGGTAACGCAGCGCGCTGGCGATCTTTGGCGCATAGCCGAACGCCGGGCCAATGGTGAAGACGCCGGCGGGGCTGCGCCCGTCGCCTTCCTGCTTCACCGGGTCGCCCGGCTGCTGCGGCCCGCCGCCGAACGGCGCTGGCAGCACGCCCACACCCCAGGCACTGCCGTTGCGGCCCACCGCCACGTCAAACGCGGCGCCGTGTGGCTGCCAGCCCTGCGCGGTGCGTGCGTACGCCTGCAACCGGCCGTGGGTGGCGTCCCAACCGTCCGTGGTGACCACGATCATCTGGCCGTTGTCCTGCAGCGGCGTGGCCACCGGGGTGAGTGCCGAAGCGGGCAGGGCGCTGGCAACCAGCACGGTGGCAAAGGCGGTACGCAGCAGCGACAGCATCGGGTGCACTCCGGGAATCAGGTGTCGATCAGGTGTTCGATCCGTTCCAGGTTCACCCCGAGCTGGCGGTGGCGGTCCGGGTTGGCGTGGCAGAGCAGCACGAACATGAAGTCCAGCAGCGACTGCAAGGCAGAACGGTACAACAGTTGCGCCACGTGCGGCGCCGGGTCGTGCGCGCACACCACCAGTGCGCCGTCGGCATGCGCGCGCAGCGGGTTGGCGCTGTGCCGGGTGATCGACACCACCTTGCCGCCCACGTCCTGGAACTGGCGCGAGAGCTGGAACAGCTGTGGCATCTTGCCGAACTCGGAAAACACCAGCATCACATCGCCGGGACGCGCGGCCGACAGATTGGCCATCATCAGCACCGGGTCGGCGTGGTGCACGGTGAGCATGCCCAGCAGCGACAGCCGCATCGCGAATTCGCGCGCATACAGGCCGTCGTCGCCCAGCCCGTACACGAAGACCTTCGGCGCCCCGTCGATCAGCCGCACGATGGCCTCCACGTCGGCCTGTGCGTTGGCCAGCCGGGTCTCCTCGTCGGCCGCGCTGCGGCTCAGGCGCAGGCGTTCGGCAATCTGCGCGTAGTCGTCGCCGGGCTCGGCGGCAGGAGGGCCGGCGCCGGCGTCGCTGCCGGCGCGCGCCACCGCCTGGCCGATCGAATACTTCAGGTCCGGGTAGCCCTTGAAGCCGAGCTTCTGGCTGAACTTCACCACGCTGGACTGGCTGATGCCCAGCGCGCTGGCCAGCTGCTGCGAGGAGTAGTCGCGCAGCAGATGGGCGTTGTCGAGAATGAAGTCGGCGATGCGGCGTTCGATCGCCGACATGTGGTCACGCTCGGACCGGATTTTTACCAGGGGCGGCATAGGTAGGGTCACCAGCGCGGCGGCGTCAACATTTCCAAACCCCGCACCTCGGTGATGCCCAAACCGGGCGCGTCGCTGATGGTGATCTCCGACTCGTTGAAATGCACCCCTCCCGTGACCGGATTGAACTGCCCCAGCGAAGGGCCGTCCAGGTCCACCTTGGTGATGATCCCGCTCTTGGCCACCGCCAGGTGCACCGCCGCGGCCACGCTGATGCTCGATTCGATCATGCAGCCGATCATGCACGGCACCCCGTAGATGGCGGCGATGTCGGCAATGCGGATGGCGTTGGACAGCCCGCCGGTCTTCATCAGCTTGATGTTGATGATGTCGGCGGCGCGCTGCTGGATCAGGTCGAATACCTGGCCCGGGTTGAACACGCTCTCGTCGGCCATCACCGGCGTGTTGACCCGGTCGGTGACGTACTTCAGCCCGCTGATGTCGGCCGCCTTCACCGGTTGCTCCAGCAGCTCCAGCACCACCCCGGCCTCTTCCAGCGCGCGCATGGCGTATACAGCCTGCTTGGCCGTCCAGCCCTGGTTGGCGTCCAGCCGCAGCAGGGCGCGGCCCTGCACGGCGGCGTGGATCGCCTTCACCCGCTCGATATCCAGCCCGATGTCCTTGCCGACTTTGATCTTCAGCGACTCGAAACCGCGGTCGATCGCCGACAGCGAATCGGCCACCATCTTGTCGATGTAGTCCACGCTGATGGTGATGTCGGTGGTGATCACCGGATCGCCACCGCCCAGCATCTGGTACAGCGGCGCCTTGTGCAGCTGCGCCCACAGGTCGTACACCGCGATCTCCACCGCGGCCTTGGCACTGGTGTTGCGCTCCATCGAGGACTGGATCAGCGCGCAGTTGCGGTTGAGCTCGGCCACGTCCTGACCAACGAGGCGCGGCTTGATGAAGGTGTTGATCGCTTCGATGATCGAGCCGTGGGTATCGCCGGTGATCACCGCCGTGGCCGGCGCCTCACCGTAACCGGTGTGGCCGGTGTCGGTGCGCACCAGCACCACCACGTCTTCCACCGTGTCCACGGTGCGCAGTGCGGTTTTGAACGGGGTCTTCAGCGGCACGCGCAGCATGCCAAGTTCAATGTCGGTGATTTTCATCAAGGAGTCTGGGGCCGGATGCGCTGGATGTTGGTGATGCGGTCGATGTAGCTCACGGTGTCGCTGGCCATCATCGGCTCCAGCGGAGTCACCGAAACGCCGTTGAGGTGGGCCTGCACACGCTTGCCGTCGGGGCCGAACCAGCTGCCGCCGGCGGTGTCATGGATCATCCACGTCTGCCCGTCGAGCTGGCCGATGCTGACCATCACGTGGCCGGGGATGTAGACCAGGTCGCCTACCTGCAACTGCTGCACGGCCGCGTTGCGCTTGGCCTTGCTGTCCTTCGCAGTGAAGGCGACGCGGTCCAGCGCGGGACTGATCGCCTGCGCGCTGGTATTGCGCGGCATCAGCACGCCGAAGCTGCGGTAGATCTCGGACACGAAGCCGCTGCAATCGCGGGTGTCGTAAGCGTGGCCCCAGCCGTAGCGCTCGCCCAGGAACTTGAAGCTCTGGGTGAGCAGGTTGCGTGGGGTGAGCGGCAGGTAATCGCTGGCGGTGTCCTGCGAGCGCGGCAGCAGGGCCGGCACCAGCGCCAGCGTGCCGTCTTCATTGCGCACCGGCAGCTGCACCACGTGCGCGGCATGCGCCTGCTGTCCGTTCACGGCCTGCGCCATCGGCCAGTCGGTTAGCACCGGCAGGCGCACGCCCATGTCCAGCTGCAGCCGCGACACGCGCGGTTCTTCCGGGGTGAACGCGGTATAGGCGGTGGCGCCGGTTACCACCCGGTACGGGCCGTGCTGGCCATAGCCGAGCACCGTGGCGGCGTCGCCCACGCCCACGAAGCGCTTTTCGATCCATGCCGAATAGCGTTCGCTGGTAATGAACAGCCACTGCCCGTCGGCGCTTTCATGCAGCACCGCCACCGCGTCGCCGGGGAACAGCGCCGACTCCTGGAAGCGGTCTATATCGGTATCGTCCTGCGAGGTGAACACCCGCAGTGTGGTCGGAAACGCGCGCAGTGCGGCGCGGTGGGTGACCAGGCCGTACCGCAGCGGGCGCTGGGCGGCGATGGCATCCAAGCCAAGGTTCGCCTCGATCGCTGTGCGTGCGCCGGCCGCAATCGGCGTGCCGTCTTCACCGAACAGCGCCTTCTGCGGCCAGCGCGACAGCGCCTGGATGTCGGCCAGTACGGTCGCGCGCGGCAGCTGGGCTGGCAGGGCGCGCAGGTCGTGAATGGAGGTGTCTTCGGCGCGCATCCGGCTGTTCTGCGCCGCAATGCCGGCGCGATCCAGGATCACCCGGTCGGCATCTGGCAGCCGGGCAGCCCAGAAGGTGGGGTCCAGGTAGGCCTCGCGCAGCCCGACCACGCCGGCGAAATCGGCCGGAGCGGCAACAGGCGACTCGGCCCAGACGGCACCGCCGGGCAGGGCGAGCACGGCGGCCAGCAAGGCACGCGCTGGCCACGCAAGCCGCACGGGGCGGCGGGGGGAAGCCTGGATCATGGAGCGGTCATCCTCCTCGAAAGCGTCAGGAATATTTATTCCTTTTTCCAGCGAAAGCAAGAATAAATTATTGACCACCTGTCAGGCCCGTGTTACACAGCGATTACCACCTGCACCTTGGGAAGTGTCGCCGTGGATCCTGTTGTACGCAAACCGCGTTCGCTCCATCACATCGTTCGGCGCACTGCGGCTTGCCTGCTGCTGGCGGCGCCGTCGGTGTGGGCGCAGCCGGTCGCGACGCTGCCCGATGTCATCGTCGCCATCGACCAGGGCCACTTCGCCACGTCGGATGCCGACATCGCCAAGGCGATAGTGGACCCGTCCGTGGGGCCGTACCTCCGGGGTGACTACGCCTACCAGCGCGAGCGCATGCGCCGCATGCGGCTGGATTTCAGCCTGGATGAGGCTGGGGCCAAGGCCCTGCTGCGCAAACAGATCCCGGACTTGCGCGACGATGAATTCGCGCGCTGGGATGCCGCCGGCCTTCTGGAACACCTCGACATCGACGGCCAGCGCCGCTACTTCAAGCGTGCGCCGTCGAACCTGTTCCGGCTCAGCGCAGAGGCCAGGGCGCGTCGCGCGCCCGGTGTCCCGCTGCCGGTGGATGGCCCGTACGAAAACCTCGCCCCGCACCATCGCGAAGTGATCGCTGCCGCCAAGGCCAGCGGCGCCACCAGCGTGGCACCGCGCCGGGTGGAGGTCACCCAGTCGCTCACGGTGAAGGCCGACGCGGTGCCCGATGGTGAGCTGCTGCGCGCCTGGATTCCCTACCCGCGCGCGATTCCCGGCCAGCAGGAAGACATCACCTTCCTCAGCGCCACCAACTGGATCGATGGCATCGACGGCAGCGTCATCGCGCCTGAAACAGCGCCCCAGCGCACGCTCATGATGCGGCAGCACGCCGTCGCAGGTAAGCCCACCCGCTTCGAGATCCGCTACGCCGTGACGGTGTACGCCCGTCATTTCGACATCGATCCGGCCCGGGTGCTGCCCACCCCGAACGATCCCGCGTTGCAGCCCTACCTGGCCGAGCGCGCGCCGCACGTGGTGTTCACCCCGGCGCTGCGCGCGTTCTCGCAGCGCGTCGTGGGCGACGAGACCAACCCGTACCGCATCGCGCAGAAGCTGTTCGACGCCGTCGACCAGATTCCGTGGGCCGGCGCCCGGGAATACTCCACCATTTCCAACATCAGCGATTACGCCCTGCATGCCGGCCACGCCGACTGCGGCCAGCAGACCCTGCTGCTGATCGCGCTGCTGCGCCTCAACGGCGTTCCCGCGCGCTGGCAGTCGGGCATGGTCTATTCGGACGACGCGGTGGGCTACAACAACCTGCACGACTGGGGCGCGTTGTACCTGGCGCCGTACGGCTGGGTGCCGATGGATGTCACCACCGGCCGGCTGGACAGCCCGGAGCCGGCGCTGCGCGACTTCTACTTCGGTGGGCTCGATGCCTACCGCATCGCCTTCAACGACGACTTCCAGCGGCCGCTGGTGCCGGCGGTGTCCTTCGCACGCGCGGACAACGTCGATTCGCAGCGCGGCGAAGTCGAATGGTCCGGCGGCAACCTGTACTTCGATCAATGGAATTACGACTTCCAGTCGCACGTTGTGCCTGTGGAGTCGACGCGGTAATTGGCGGTATCACCATTTCACCCTTGAAGGAGAGAGCAGGGAATGAAAGCGAACAGTTTGAAGCGGGCGGCGCTATGCGTCGCATTGGGTGCGTGCCTGGGCGTCGTGGCGCCAGCGGCAATGGCGCAGGACGGCTCGGTGGCGGGCAGGCTGGTAAGTGAGCCAGGCCAGAAGCTGGACGGCGCCACGGTCACCGTGCGCAACCCCGCGACCGGCTTCGTGCGCTCGGTGCGCGCCGATGCCAATGGCAGCTACCGCATTCCCCTGCTGCCGGTGGGCACCTATGACCTGGAAGTGGCCGTGGCCGGCGGCGCGCCCGCCCGCGTGGGCCAGGTCAACGTCACTCTGGGCAACGCCACCACGGTGAACGTGCCGGTCAGCGGCGTGAGCACGCTCGGCGCCGTGCAGGTACGCGCGCCGCAGGTGGTGAACATGGTGGATGTGCGCTCCACCGAATCGGCCACCAACATCACCCGCGAAGAACTGTCGCGGCTGCCGGTGGACCGCGACATCACCGCCGTGGCGCTGCTGGCGCCTGGCGCGGTGAAGGGCAAGGGCTCGCTGGGCGGGCAGGGCATTTCCTTCGGCGGCTCGTCGGTGGCCGAGAACACCGTCTACGTCAACGGCCTGAACGTCACCGACTTCTACAACCGGGTCGGTTTCTCGTCGGTACCGTTCGGCTTCTACCAGGAATTCCAGGTCAAGACCGGCGGCTACTCGGTGGAATTCGGGCGCAGCACCGGCGGCGTCATCAACGCCGTCACCCGCTCGGGCACCAACGAATTCCAGACCGGCGCGCAGCTGGTGGTCGAACCGCGTGCATGGCAGTCGCAGGCGCGCGACCGCTACGACAGTGACGGCAGCCGCTACATCACCGCCAGCCGGGACGACTACTCGCGCAGCGCACTGAACGTGTTCGCTTCCGGTGCGCTGGTGCAGGACAAGCTGTTCTTCTTCGGCATGTACGAAGCGCGCGACTACCGCCCCAGCTCCACCAACGACGCCGGCACCGTATTCAACCGCGGCAGCGCGGACGATCCGTTCTGGGGCGGCAAGATCGACTGGCAGATCACCGACAACCAGATGCTGTCGCTGTTCGGCTTCTCCGACAAGAGCGACACCACCACCGACGTCTACAAGTACGACTACGCCACCGGTGCCACCGTGGGTGATCGCACCAACCAGATCTACAACACCGTGGGCGGCAACAACTGGTCCGGTACCTACAGCTGGCAGGTCAGCAACGACCTGACCATGAAGCTCATGTACGGCGAGAACAAGCGCAACCGTACGCAGAGCAGCCTGATGGACCAGAACTGCAACCGCGTGTTCGACAACCGCACCGCCAGCCAGGGCGTGCCCACCGCGTTGCAGGGCGACCGCAGCTGCACCAGCAGCTCGCAGGTGGAAACCGCGCTGGATACGCGCAAGGCCGCCCGTGCGGACTTCGAGTGGGCCCTCGGCGACCACCTTCTGCGCTTCGGCCTGGACCGCGAAGAGAACACCTCCGATTACGAGCGCACCTACCCGGGTCCGGGCGGGCTGCGCTACGACATCTACTACCGCACCCCCGGCAGCTCGCTCAACGGCGGCACCGTGCCGGCCAGCGGCCTGGTCGCACGTACCCGCCGCTATGAAGTGGCCGGTTCGTTTGAAACCATCAACTCCGCGTACTACCTGGAAGACAACTGGCAGGTCACGCCCAACCTGCTGCTCAACATCGGCGCGCGCGTGGAAGGGTTCGACAACAAGGGCGGCGACGGCGACAGCTACATCAAGATCGACAACATGTTCGCCCCGCGCCTGGGCTTCTCCTGGGACGTCAAGGGCGACGGCACCACCAAGGTCTTCGGCAACCTGGGCCGTTACTTCCTGCCGGTGGCCAACGTCATCAACATCAAGCAGGCCGGCGGCTTCCTGGACGAGCGTACCTGGTACGAATTCCTGGGCTACTCCGGCGGCAGCAACAACATCCCGGTGCTGGGCAACCAGATCGGCCCGGTGGACAACTCGCAGGGCGATGGCAGCGTGCCGGACCTGCGCGCCGAAGTGAACCGCGACATGGACCCGGTGTACCAGGACGAAGCGATCCTCGGCTTCCAGCACATGCTGAGCGAGTCGTGGTCGGTCGGCGCCAGCGTCACCTATCGGCGCCTGAACAACGCCATCGACGACATGAACATCACCGCCACCGGCCAGTGCGGCGCCATCGACGGCGTGTGGATCATGGGCAACCCCGGCCGCACCAACACCGTATGGGGCGACACCGATTGCGACGGCAGCAATGACGGCTGGATCAACATCGACACCTCGCGCGAGGGCTGGGCGCTGTACGACGACGATGGCAACTACGTCGGCCAGCGCGGCTGGGTCAAGCCCAAGCGCGACTACAAGGCGCTGGAACTGCAGGTCGACCGCGCGTGGGACGGCAAGTGGGGCTTCAACGCGTCGTATACCCTGGCCTACGGCAAGGGCAACGCCGAAGGTCCGGTCAATTCCGATACCGACTTCGCCGACTCGGGCCGCACCGAGAACTTCGACAACCCGTGGGTGAACTACCGCGGCTACGGCTACCTCGCCAATGACCGCCGCCACCAGTTCAAGTTCCGTGGCAGCTATGCCGTTACCGAAAACCTGACGGTGGCCGCCACCCTGGGCATCCAGTCGGGCAGCCCGATCACCCGCTTCGGTGCCGGGAATCCGTTCGACGCCACCGACTTCCACAGCTACTACGTGTGCGTGTCCAACTGCCAGTCCAGCGTTCCTTCCGAACGCGTGTTCGTGCACTCGCCGCGTGCCGGCGACGGCCGCACGCCGTGGACCTACGACCTGGACATGAGCATCGCCTACAAGGTGCCGGTGCCGCTGGACCTGAGCGTGAAGCTGGCGGTGTACAACGTGCTCAACCAGCAGCGTATCGTGGCGGTGGACCAGGACTACGAGCCGCAGGACAGCATCGGCACGCCGAACCCGCTGTACGGCTACGGCACCGGCTTCCAGTCGCCGCGCTATGCGCAGCTCACGGTGACGTGGAACTATTGAGGGCATGAGCGCCCCGAGACGATGGGCCTGGTGTGCGGGGGGCGCGGGGGGGGGGTTGTCCCCCCGGGCGGCCCCCCCGCCCCCGGGCCAGCGCCGCGGGGGGGCCCCCCCCCCCCCGGCCCCCCCCCCGGGGGCCCCCCCCCCGGGGGGGCCGCCCGCCCCGGATGCGCCTCCGAAAGGCTCAGCCTTCGTCGGTTTCGTATTCGACGAACACATCCAGTTCCAGTGCAAGTTCCTGCACCGCATCGCGCACCTTCTGCGCGGTGTTTTCGTTGCCGACCTCGACTTCCAGTTCATGGATGCCCGGCCCGATATCGTCGGACAAGCCGGCGGAGCTGGAATCATCGTCGTCCATATGCGGCATCAGGTCGTCGGTTTCCTCGACGTGCTCGATCCCCTCGATGCTCTGGAGCAGGTCGCTGATGGCACGCGCGTTGTCCTCGCTGCCGGTGATCCTGAGTCGCAACATGGCCATGGATGGGTCTCGCGGGGGAAGGGGAATTCCACCCTAACGATCTGGCGGACAAAACCGGGTGAATGTCCCCCGGCGCCGGCAGCTCACGACCCCCGCCGGTAGCTCACGACCGTTGGTCGTAAGGCGTCTCGTCGCGAGGCCGGCCAAGCAACTCATCCGGCAACGCCGGTATGGGCGTGCGTTCGTCCTGCGCCTCGCGTTTGAGCCAGTCCATGAACGCCAGCGCGGTGGGGCTGAGCGGGCGGTGCTCGGGATGCACCACGTAGTAGGCGTAGCGCGCCTTCAGCGCAGGGCCCGGCAGCCGCACCAGCTCGTAGCGCTGCAGGTAGGGCTGGGCGATGTGCTTGCGCGCCAGCACCGCGCCGATGCCATACACCGCCGCACGCATGGCGTCGGTGCTGTCGCTGAAGATGTGCTGTGCCGGCAGGTCCAGCCCGCGCACGCCGGCGGCACGGAACCAGTCGCGCCAGCCCTGCGGCGACATGTCGCTGATCAGCGGCAGCGTGGCGATCTGGGCGGGCTCGCGCAGTGCCGACAGCCCGGGCAGGGCGGGCGAGGCGACCGGGCACAGTTCGTCATCCATCAAATGGTGCGCGGCGAGCCCCGGCCACTGCCCCAGGCCATAACGGATGCCCAGCTCAGGACCGTTCTCGTCGAAGCGCACCAGTTCGCTGCTGGTCTGCAGTTCGATGCGCATGCGCGGGTGCAGGCGGCTGAAGCGCGGCAGCCGCGGCACCAGCCAGCAGTACGAGAGCGAGCGCAGGGTGGTGACCCGCAGCGGCACGATGTCCGCCTGCGGGTGCAGGTTGCCCGCCACCGCGTTGAGATCGCTCAGCGCCGCCGCCGCTGCGTCGGCCAACTGCCGGCCTTCGGCGGTCAGCCGCACCCCGCGCGCCTGGCGCTGGAACAGCACGGTGCCAAGCAGTTCCTCCAGCCGCCGTACATGGTGGCTCACCGCGCTCGCGGTCAGGTGCAGCTCCTGGGCGGCATGGGCGAAGTTCTGGTGGCGCGCGGCAACCGCGAACACCCCCAGCGCGGGCAGCAGGGCAGGGCGCAGGATCATCGGCAAGACCCAAATCATATTTGTGGCTGGCATGGATACTACGCGCTTGTGGGGCGTGCGCGGCAGGCGGATGCTGTCTCCCTGATTCCCGGAGCCCTGCCCATGCCGCTGTTGCCGTTGCCTTCCCCGCGAGCCTGCCAACGCGCTGCCGGGGGCCGCCCGTGAGCGGCGCACCCGTGGCCGCCGGGGCGGTTGAACGCGACTGGCGCACACCGTTGGAGCTGACCCTGCTGGGTGCCATCTGGGGCTGCTCGTTCCTGTTCATGCGGGTGGCGGTGCCGTCGTTCGGCCCCTACGCGCTGGTCGAGGTGCGCTTGCTGCTGGGCGCGTTGGTGCTGCTGCCGTTCCTCTGGCAGGCGCGCGCGCAGTTCCCGGCCCGCCGCTGGCGGTGGCTGGTACCGATCGGCCTGATCAACTCGGCCATCCCCTTCGTGTTGTTCGCCTGGGCCGCGCAGCGTGCACCGGCCGCCATCGGCGCGATCTGCAATGCCATGACGGTGCTGTTCGCGGCGTTGATCGCGTTCCTGTTCTTCGGCGAAAAGATCGGCATGCGCCGCGCCATCGCGCTGCTGGTCGGTTTTGCCGGGGTGGTGGTGCTGGCCACGGCCAAGGTGTCCGGGTTGAGCATCGGCGCGGCGGTGATCGCCGGTTCGCTGGCCGCGCTGCTGTACGGCCTGGGCGTGAACCTGGTGAAGCGGCACATGACCGGGCTGCCGCCGGCCGCCTCCGCAGGTGCCACGCTGGGCAGCGCCGCGCTGCTGATGCTGCCGTTGGCGCTGACCCACTGGCCCAGTGCGCCGATTCCGACGCTGTCCTGGGCCTGCGCCATCGCACTGGGCGTGGTCTGTACCGGCTTCGCGTTCCTGATGTTCTACCGCCTCATCGCACGCATCGGCCCGGCGCGCGCCTCCACGGTGACCTACCTGGTGCCGATGTTCGGCGCGCTGTTCGCCTGGCTGTTCCTTGACGAGCCGGTGACGCTGGCGATGGTGATCGCCGGCGCCTTGATCCTGGGCAGCGTCGCCGCCAGCCAGAAGCGCTGAGCGCCGGTTAGCGCACCGGCACCGGAATGTTGCACAGGTCGATGTGGCCGGCGGCGCGCTTGTAGAAATCATCCACGCGGTTGCGCCGTGCCTCGACCGTGTCGGTGAACGTCTTCGACTCGGTACGCAGCACCTGCAGGGTCGGCCGCTGCGCTTCCGGCAGGTCGCTGACGCGCTGGATGGAGCGGATGGCCGTGCGCTGGCCCGGGTCGGCATAGAAGCCCATCGGCGCCGGCCCGCGCGGCAGCGCGCTGAGCAGTTCCATGCCCTTGAGTACGCGGCCCACCACGGTGATGTTGCGGTCCAGCTGCCGCGGTGACTGGCCGGTCACAACGTAAAGTTCTGCACCGATGCTGCTGTCTTCCTCGTTGTTGCGGCCTGCGCCCAGGGCGCCGTAGCAATGCGCCAGCCAGGTCTTGCCGTCCTTGCTGTCCTGGCCCACTGCGAAGCCATCGACGAAGCCGGTGCGCTCGGCCCAGCCGTCACGGTCGGGCAGCAGGGTGACCGCCAGCCCCTTGCTGTCGCGCTGGAACTCGGCCGGCAGTTTGCGCTTGGCCGAGCCCAGCGGCTTGGCCTTGGCCGCATCGTCGGCATCGGCGTCGCCGAACTGCACCACGAAGTTGTCCTGCGCGCGGTAGATGCTTTCGCCGTCCCAGAAGTGCTCATGGGCGAGCGTCTGGATGTTGGCCACGTGCTGCGGCGCGAAGGCCGGCGCCAGCTCGATCACCACCTGGCCGGCGTCCAGGTTCATCAGCAGCAGATTGGCCGGGTCGGGCGTGCGCCAGTCGCTGGCGGGCGAGGCCTCCAGGATCTGCTGCGCGCTGCGGTAAGGCGTGGCCGCCGTGGCAAGGCCCGGAAGCAGGCAGGCGAGGGCAAGCGCGAGCAGGGCAGGACGGCGTGGCGACATGGTGGACCCCTTGTTGGTAGACCTCCGATTCTGCGCGATGCCCGCCTCCGCCCGCCAGCAGCCGGTTCAGGCCCCTGTCCGCCGGCAGGGTGACTAACGGCACGTTCGCTATAGCTGACTTCACACTAGTGTTGACTCCACGCTAGCTGGAGAAGGTCATGAGCGATCACGAGGCCCACCTGAAGAAGTTCCAGAAGGAGCTCAGCGCCGGCACGGTGTCGCTGGCGCTGCTGGCGGTGCTGGCCAAGGCCGGGGAGCCGCTGTACGGCTACCTGATCGCCAAGGAGCTGGAGCGGGTCGGGGAGGGCGTGCTGAGCGGCAAGCAGAGCGCGCTGTACCCGGTGCTGCGCAACCTGGAAGGGGCCGGGTTGCTGGAAAGCCATATCGAGCCGTCGGTGGCCGGGCCGCCGCGACGCTACTACCGCATCAACGACCGTGGTCGGGAGGTACTGGAGCAATGGACCCAGGCCTGGCGCGCCACCCGCGATTCCGTCGATTCCGTGTTGGAGGGGATACTGCAATGAACGACCAGAGCATGTCAGGCGCGAGCCTGCCGACCACCATCGGGCAGTACCTGGCGCAACTGCGCGCCGCGCTGCACGATGCCGATCCGGCCATGGTGCAGGACGCGCTGTACGACGCCGAGGAATACCTGCGCTCGGAACTGGCGGCGCAGCCGGGCCGCAGCGAGGCCGAGGTGATTGCCGACGTTGCCGGCAGCTACGGCGCGCCGGAGGAAGTGGCCGAGATCTACCGCGAGACCGAGATCACCGTGAACCGCGCGCTGCGCACGCCCAGTGCCAGCGTGCGACCGATTGCACGGGTGGTGCCGGCGCAGGTGGCGCCGGGGGCAGCGGCCGCGGCCGCGAGCGCCGCGACCGGCGGGGAAGCACCGCCTGCCGAGCGGGCGCCGCCTCCGCCGCGTTCGGCACTGGGGCGCTTCTTCGGCGTCGCCTTGGAGCCGCGCACCTACGGCGCGCTGTTCTACATGTTGCTGTCGCTGGCGACCGGCATTTTCTTCTTTACCTGGGTAATCACCGGGTTGTCGCTGTCGCTGGGGCTGCTGATCCTGATCATCGGCATACCGCTCACGGTGCTGTTCTTCGGCTCGGTACGCGGCCTGGCGTTGCTGGAAGGGCGGCTGGTGGAAGTGCTGCTGGGCGAGCGCATGCCGCGCCGGCCGCGTTATGCCGACCGCAGCCGCAGTTGGCTGCAGCGGATCGGGGACATGTTCACCGACGGGCGCACCTGGCTGACGATGCTGTATTTCATGCTGATGCTGCCGCTGGGCATCATCTACTTCACCATCGCGGTGACGCTGCTCACGGTGTCGCTGGTCTTCATCTGGGCGCCGGTGGCCTCGATGTTCGCGCTGGGCGCGCCGAGCCTGTACTTCGAGAGCGAACTGGTGGTGTTGCCGCTGTGGGCCACCCCGGCGCTGGCGGTACTGGGTGTGGTGCTGCTGTTCTGCACCATGCACCTGGCGCGCGTCATCGGCCACCTGCACGGGCAGATGGCGAAACACCTGCTGGTGCGGTTGTAAGGCATCCGGCATAGCGGTGCGCGGAAGGAGAGCAGCCACGCATGGCGTGGCTCTACCGCAGGTTAGGGTCGTAAAACGACCTTAACCTGCTTTCTTTCGGATCGGCGTGACATTGCTCGCGGCCTTGGCCGCCTTCTTCGGCTTCACCGCCGCCTGTGCGTTGGCGGCGAAGAAATCGCGCACCTTCGGGTACACGGTTTCGCGCCAGCGGCGGCCGCTGAAGATGCCGTAATGGCCGGCGCCTTCGACGATGAAATGCTCGCGGCGTTCGGCCGGAATACCGGTGCACAGTTCCTGCGCGGCCTCGGTCTGGCCCAGGCCGGCGATGTCGTCCAGCTCGCCTTCGATACTCAGCAGCGCGGTGCCGGTGATCGCCCCCGGGTCCACGCGCTCGCCCTGCACATACCACTCACCGCGCGGCAGCAGGAAGTCCTGGAACACCACCTGGATGGTGTCCAGGTAGTAACGCGCGGGCATGTCCAGCACGGCGTTGTATTCGTCGTAGAAACGGCGGTGCGCGTCGGCGTCTTCCATGTCGCCCTTCACCAGGTCGGCGTAGAAGTCCCAGTGCGAACTGAAGTGACGGCTGGGATTCATCGACAGGAACCCGGCGTGCTGCAGGAAGCCCGGATACACGCGCCGGCCCGCGCCCGGATAGCCCGGCGGCACGGTGTGGATCACGTTGTTCTCGAACCACGAGAGCGGGTTCTGCGTGGCCAGGTTGTTCACCGCGGTCGGGCTGCAGCGCGCATCGATCGGGCCGCCCATCATCACCAGCGAACGCGGCGTGGTTTCACCGCGGCTGGCCATCAGCGAGACGGCGGCCAGCACCGGCACGGTCGGCTGGCACACGCTCACCACGTGCAGCTTCTCCGCGCCGAGGTGGCGGATGAATTCCTGCACGTAGGCGATGTAGTCGTCCAGCCCGAAGTCGCCGTCACTGCCCGGCACCATGCGCGCGTCGACCCAGTCGGTGACGTACACGCGGTGGTCGCGCAGCAGGGTGCGCACGGTATCGCGCAGCAGGGTGGCGTGGTGCCCGGACAGCGGCGCCACCACCAGCACGAACGGCTGGTTGAGCATGGTGTTGAGCTGGTCGGCTTCGTTGCTGTGGCGCTTGAAGCGCAGCAGCTTGCAGAACGGCTTGCTCACCTCTTCGTGCACCACGATCGGCACGCGCTCGCCATCGACCTCGATTTCGTTGATGCCCCACTCGGGCTTCTCGTAATCCTTGCCGATGCGATGGAACAGCTCGTTGACCGCCGCCAGGCGCTCGGCGCCGGGCATCTGCGACCACCAGTGACCCTGGTTGGCGAAGAACTTTGCGTTGGCCTGGGCCTGGTGCACCCACGGGGCGAGCATGTTGCGGGTCAACTCATGCAGTTGATAGAGCATGACGTCCGAATATGTATGGTCTTATGTTGCCGCGCAGCATATAGCAACCGGGGCAGACGCGCCTTAATAGGCAGATTGTCGCAGCGAGGCCTGAGATGGTAGAGCCACGCCGCGCGTGGCTACCTTCCAATCGGGCACCGCGAAGCCACGCAAGGCGTGGCTCTACCTCGCGCGTTCCAGCGCGGCGGCCTGGCCGGCCAGCGCCGGCGACAGCCAGCAGTGCGACCCCAGCGCCGTGAAACCCTCGGCCTTGAGCTGGCGGCGGTACCAGGCCGCCGGGCGGGCCTGGAAGCCCTCGTGGTCGCCCTCGAACTCGTCCTCGGCGGTGAACGCCTCCAGGAACGCGACGCCCCCGGTGAGCTCGGCGAAACCGGCCAGGGCCGGGCGCAGCTCGCGGGTGGGCACGTAGTGCATCACGTCCGAACAGACCAGTAGGTCGACCGGCGCGCACGGGCGCAGCCAGGCGAAGTCACCCACCCGTGCCGGATGCAGGTTGCGGCTGCGGCCGTAGCGCTGCACGGCGTAGTCGCTGCTGTCGAAGCCCATGTACTGCACGCGCGGGCGCAGCTTGAGCAGCGGCGCACGCCAGGCGCCTTCCCCGGCGCCGATGTCCAGCACGCTGCGGATCGGGCGTTCCAGGTAGTACTCGGCACTGGCCACGGCCAGGGCGACCTTGCGCGCCAGGCGCGCGGCGCCGCCGGTCTGGTCGGGCTGGTACCAGCGCTGGAAGTAGGCCTGGTCGTAGGTTTTCTGCATGAGGGATGTGCATTTGGGTGAAAGCGGCGCTTATCGTACGGCGTCGCGCGCGCGGATGCGTCGTTGAGGTGTGGCGAAGGGTCGCGTCAGCCACCCATGGGGTGGCTCTACGGGTCATGCGAGAATGGCGGCCAATCCACGCCAGCCGCCGGAGCAAGCGCATGCAGTCCTACTACTGGGTCAAGACCTTCCACCTGCTGTTCGTGGTGGCGTGGATGGCGGCGGTGTTCTACCTGCCGCGGATCCTGGTCAACCTGAGCGAGACCGCTGGCCAGCTGCCGGTGACCGAGCGCCTGCAGCTGATGGGTCTGCGGTTGTACAAGTTCGGCCACATGATGTTCGGCTTCGCGCTGATCCTGGGCTTGGTGCTGTGGCTGGGCTACCGGGTCATTCCGGATTTCCCGACCATGGTGGCGCCGGGCGCGGCCGGCTGGCTGCACGCCAAGCTGGGCCTGGTGGTGCTGCTGCTGGTGTACTACTCGTGGACCGGGCGGCTGCTGAAGGGGGCGGTGAAGGGCAAGGTGCTGCCGTCCTCGCGCGCGCTGCGCTGGTTCAACGAGCTGCCGCTGGTGGTGTTCATCGGGGTGGTCTGGTTGGTGTTGGCCAAGCCTTTCTGAGGAGTTTGGGTTCGCGTTGACACGCATGGCGTGTCACTACCGGTTCGCATACCGGCGTAGGGACACGCCGTGCGTGTCCAGCGCGATGCCGAAGACCAAAAAAAACCGGGCATGCGCCCGGTTTTTTCGTTGCGAAGTACGCGGCAGCCAATCAGGCCGCTTCGTACGCGCCGTAGCTGCGCAGCCGCTCATAGCGCTTCTGCAGCAGCTCTTCGGTGGAGAGCTTCTCCAGCGCGTCCAGCTCGTTCAGCAGCACGGCCTTCAGGCGCTTGGCCATCTGGCTCGGGTTGCGGTGGGCGCCGCCGGTGGGCTCGCGCACCATCTTGTCGATCAGGCCCAGGCTCTTCAGGCGCGGGGCGGTCATGCCCAGCTGCTCGGCGGCGTCCTTGGCCTTGCCCGCGTCCTTCCACAGGATCGAGGCGCAGCCTTCCGGGGTAATGGTGGAATACACGCTGTATTCCAGCATCACGGTACGGTCGCCGACGCCCAGCGCGAGCGCGCCACCGGAGCCGCCTTCGCCGATCACCGTGCAGATCACCGGCACCTTCAGTTCGGCCATTTCCAGCAGGTTGCGCGCGATCGCCTCGGACTGGCCGCGCGATTCGGCGTCGATGCCCGGCCACGCGCCGGCGGTGTCGATCAGGGTCAGCACCGGCAGGCCGAAGCGTTCGGCCATCTTCATCAGGCGCAGCGCCTTGCGGTAGCCCTCCGGCTTGGGCATGCCGAAGTTGCGCTTGATCTTTTCCTTGGTGTCGCGGCCCTTCTGATGGCCGATCAGCATCACCGAGCGGCCGCCGATGCGGGCCAGACCGCCCATGATGGCCTTGTCGTCGGCGAAGGCGCGGTCGCCGGCCAGTTCCTGGAACTCATCGCAGAAGATGCGGATGTAGTCGGCGGTGTACGGGCGGGAAGGATGCCGGGCCAGCTGCAGCACCTGCCACGAGGTCAGGTTGCGGAAGATCTGCGCGGTGCGCATCCGCAGCTTGTCCTGCAGGGTGCGCACTTCGGCCTCGACATTGACCGCCGGGCCGGCGCTTGCGCTGCGCAGCTCCTGGATCTTTGCCTCCAGATCAGCGATGGGTTGCTCGAAGTCGAGGTAGTTCGGATTCATCGGAAGCCGTCGTGAAGAAAAGAGGGAAAGTGTAGCCGAATGCGTCGAAATGCCCCGTACGCCGTCGTCTGGTAGGGGCCTAATTCGCCCATGGCGGGCTGTACCGGACTTTCAGGGTCCGCACCGCCGGGTCCGCCCGCAGCGCGTCCACCAGCTGGCTGTCCACCCGCACGGCCACGTCGCCGGCCACGTCCAGCATGCCGGCCACGGGCCCTTGCCCGGTGCCCAGCAGCAGGTCCAGGCGCAGCGGTGTGCGGCCCGGGCGGTGACGGTCGAGCAGGGCATTGACCCGCGCCCACACTGGGTCGCCCTGGCGCAGGTCGAGACGCAGCGACAGACGGGTGGCGTAATTGGCGCAGATTTCCTCGAAGTCCCAGACCTGGCGGATGCGCAGGGCATACCCGCCATTGAACTCGTCCTCGCGCAGTCCGCCCTTGACCACCAGGATGCGGTCCTTGGTCATCAGATGGCCGAATTCGGCCAGGCCGTCGGTGAACGCGCTGCATTCGACCCGCCCCTTGCCGTCCTCAAGCTGCATGAAGACCTGGCTCTCGCCCTTGCGGCGCACGCCCACCACCAGGCCGGCCAGGATCACCGGGGTCTCCTGGCGCCAGGCGCGCTTCTCGCCGTCCTTGCTGGGACGGGCGGGGGGAATGAGTTTTTCCAGCATGCCCAGGTCGGTGCCGACCAGTTCCTTGACGTCGTCGGCATGCGGGTCGAAGGGGTGGCCGCTGAGATAGAAGCCCAGCGTCTCGCGCTCGCCGTCCAGCAACTGGCCCAGCGCCCATTCCTTGGCCTCGGGCAGGTCCAGCTGCAGCGCAGTGCTGACCGGGTCGGGCGCGCCGAACAGCGAGTTCTGGCCGGAGGCCTTCTCGCGCGACATCTGGTCGGTGGCCTTGAGCACCTCGGGCAGCTGCAGCATGAGCGAGGCGCGGTTCTTGCCCAGCCCATCGAGCGCGCCGCAGTTGATCATGGCTTCGAGCGTGCGCCGGTTGAGCTTGCCCGACTCGATGCGCATGCAGAAATCCAGCAGCGAGTTGTAGCGGCCGTTGGCCAGGCGCTCGTCGACCACTGCCTCGCACGCACCCTGGCCGACGCCCTTGATGGCGCCCAGGCCGTACTGGATGGTGTCGGCGCTGGAGGCCTCGAACATGTACGCCGATTCGTTCACGCGCGGCGGCAGCACGGTCAGGCCGAGGTTGCGCACCTCGGCCAGGAAGCCGACCACCTTGTCGGTGTTGTCCATGTCCGACGACAGCGTGGCCGCCATGAACTCGGCCGGATAGTGGCGCTTGAGCCAGGCGGTCTGGTAGCTGACCAGCGCGTAGGCGGCGGCGTGCGACTTGTTGAAGCCGTAGCCGGCGAACTTCTCCATCAGGTCGAAGATTTCGTCGGCCTTGGGGCCGTCCACGCCGCCCTTGGCCGCGCCTTCGCGGAAGATTTCGCGGTGCTTGGCCATTTCGGCCGGCACCTTCTTGCCCATCGCGCGGCGCAGCAGGTCGGCGCCGCCGAGCGAGTAACCGCCCACGATCTGCGCCATCTGCATCACCTGCTCCTGGTACACCATGATGCCGTAGGTGTCTTTCAGGATCGCTTCGGTACGCGGATCGGGATAGATGATTTCTTCCTGGCCGTGCTTACGCGCGTTGAAGGAGGGAATCAGGTCCATCGGGCCGGGGCGGTACAGCGACACCAGCGCGATGAGATCTTCGAAGCGGTCGGGGCGCGCGTCCTTCAGCAGGCGGCGCATGCCCGAGGATTCGAACTGGAACACCGCGCCGGTGTTGCCGTTGGCGAAGATGTCCTTGTAGGTCGGGGCGTCGTCGAGCGGCAGGGCGGTGATGTCCACCGGCGGAATGCCGGCGCGCGCATGGCGCTTGTTGATCGCCTTGACCGCCCAGTCGATGATCGTCAGCGTGCGCAGGCCGAGGAAGTCAAACTTCACCAGGCCGATTTCTTCGACGTCGTTCTTGTCGAACTGGGTCACCGGGTTGCGGCCGCGGCCGCCTTCATCGTGTTCGGCGAACAGCGGGCAGAATTCGGCCAGCGGCTCGGGCGCGATCACCACGCCACCGGCGTGCTTGCCGGCGTTGCGGGTGAGATCCTCGAGCTGGCGCGCCAGGTCGATCAGGTCGCGGACGTCGTCTTCGTTCTGGTAGCGCTGGATCAGCTCCGGCGATGCCATTTCCGAATCCTTGCCTTCGCCCATCGCGTCCTTGAGCGAGATGCCCAGGATGTTGGGGATCAGCTTGGACACGCCATCGACCAGGCCATACGGGAAACCGAGCACGCGCCCGGAGTCGCGCACCACGGCCTTGGCGGCCATGGTGCCGTAGGTGATGATCTGGCTGACGCGTTCGCGGCCGTACTTGCGCGCGACGTAGTCGATGACTTCGTCGCGGCGGTCCATGCAGAAGTCGATGTCGAAGTCGGGCATCGACACGCGTTCGGGGTTGAGGAACCGCTCGAACAGCAGGTTGTACGGAATGGGATCCAGATCGGTGATCTGCAGTGCCCACGCCACCAGCGAGCCGGCACCGGAACCACGGCCGGGGCCGATCGGAATGCCCTGGTTCTTGCCCCACTGGATGAAGTCGGCCACGATCAGGAAGTAGCCGGGGAAGCCCATCTTGATGATGGTGGCCAGCTCGAATTCCAGGCGCTCGAAGTAATCGGCGCGGGTCTTGCCTTCGGCCAGCGGATTCTTTTCCAGGCGCGCTTCCAGGCCCTTGCGCGATTCGCTGCAGATCCAGCTGTCCAGCGTTTCGTTTTCCGGCACCGGATAGTTGGGCAGGAAGTAGGTGCCCAGCCGCATTTCGATGTTGCAGCGCTCGGCGAGCGCCAGCGTGTTGTCGATGGCGTCGGGAATATCGGCGAACAGCGCGCACATTTCCTCCGGCGACTTCAGGTACTGCTGGTCGCTGTAGTCGCGCGGGCGCTTGGGATCATCGAGCACGCGGCCGGAGGAAATGCACACGCGCGCTTCGTGCGCGCTGAAATCGTCCGGGCGCAGGAAACGCACGTCGTTGCTGGCCACCACCGGCAGGCCACGCTGCCCGGCAGCCACGAGCGCAAACTGATTGAAGGCCTCTTCGCCCTCACGACCGGTACGGGTCAATTCCAGGTGCAGGCCATCGCCAAACACGCGCTGCCAGTCGGCGAGCTGCTGCTCGGCCAGGTCATGCCGGCCTTCGCCGGCCAGGCGGCCGGCCAGGCTGTCGCGGCCCGCCAACGCAAACAGGTTGTGGCAGCCCGCTTTGAGCCAGTCGGGGTGCACGGCCACGCCGCCCTCGGGACGGTGGCCTTCCATCCAGGCGCGGGTAAGCAGACGCGAGAGGCTGAGATAGCCTTCGCGGTCGCGGCACAGCAGGGTCATGCGCCAGGGGGTCATGCCCTCTTCGGCGATCATGATGTCGGCACCGGCAATCGGCTTGATGCCGACGGTTTCAGCGGCCTTGTAGAACTTGACCAGCGCGAACAGGTTGTTCAGGTCGGTAACTGCCAGCGCGGGCAGCTTCAGTTCGACGGCGCGGCTGAGCAGGTTGGCCTGCTTGGCCTTTTTCGGGTCAGCCTGATCCGGTTTCGCCGGGACACGGATGGTCGAATCCGCCAGCGAAAACTCGGTGTGGACGTGCAGATGTACGAATCGGGAAGTGGACATGCCGGACCAATGTAATGCCCGGTCAGGGTATCCGCGCGGGGAACCACGAACAAGGCTTGACAGGGGGTTGGGTTAAGGCGGAAGGCTGGAGCAACGGCCAGAGCCAGAGCGCTTGGGCGGCAGGTCTATCGGCTGGGGCGCCGGCGGGGGCAGGGGTACGGGACGCGTCGTAAATCCATCCCTGGAGGCTCTCTTGCAACGTCCATGTTGCAAGGAAAGGTCCCGTACCCCTACCCCCGCCGCCGCCCCCAACGGAAGGTCGGCTCGCACGGGAGAGCAGGAGCAAGGGCTTCGCCTTTGACCTCCGTTGGGCACCTGCCAACTTTCAAAGGGCGGTGGCGGTGGGTTTGCGGGGGCATGAGCCGCATGGATGCGGCGACTGAGCCTCCAGGGATGGATTCACGGCGTCCCCCGCAGACCCACCGGCGCCGCCCAAGCCAGACGAACCCCGACGGGCCGCTTTTGGTGTTGCTTTTGCTTTTGCTGTTGCTGTTGGGTCAGACGGTAGCAACCAACGCACTGTCCAGGCAATCGCGCACGGGCGCGAAGCTGCGGCGGTGCTGGGGGCAGGGGCCGTGGGTGCGCAGGGCGGCCAGGTGGGCCGGGGTGCCGTAGCCCTTGTGCTGGTCGAAGCCGTATTCGGGGTGCTGCTCGTGCAGCTGGAGCATGTAGCGGTCGCGGCTGACCTTGGCCAGGATCGAGGCGGCCATGATGGCACGGTCGAGGGCGTCGCCGCCGACCAGGGCCTGCGCGGGGCAGGGCAGGCCCTTGGGGACCACGTTGCCGTCGATGCGCGCGAACTGCGCCACGTGCGCCACGCCTTCCACCGCGCGGCGCATGCCTAGCATCGTGGCCTGGTAGATATTGAGCGTATCGATATCCGCCACGTCCACCATCACCACGTGGAAAGCGAGCGCCCGTTGCTGGATCTTGTCGAACAGCGCGTCGCGGCGGAGCGCCGTCAGCTGCTTCGAATCGTCCAGGCCGTTCAGGCGGGGACGGTCCGGGCAGAACACCACCGCCGCCACCGCCACCGGGCCGGCGAGCGGGCCGCGCCCGGCTTCGTCCACGCCGGCTACATAGCGCGGCGCGACCGTGGCCAGCGCCGCGCCGTCGAACAGCGCCAGCGATGCGGCGGCGGCGTGGCGGCGGCTCATCCCGTCGCGCCAGCGTGCTTGCGCGCCAGCAGTTCGGCCACCGCATCGGCCGCACGTGCCGACGCGTCCTGGCGCAACTGCAGGTGCAGGCGCTCGTACGTGTCCTGCAGGTCCAGGCCGCGCTGCGGGTGGTCGAACCACTGCAGGATCGCCGCCGCCAGCTTGTCCGGCACGCAGTCGTGCTGGATCAGCTCCGGCGCCAGGTCCTTGCCGGCCAGGATGTTCGGCAGCGCGAAACGGTCGACCTTGATCAGGCCCAGCGCCTTCACGATGCGGTAGGTCAGCTCGGCGACCCGGTAGCCGACCACCATGGGCCGCTTCACCAGCATCGTTTCCAGCGTCGCCGTGCCGGAGGCCAGCACCACCACATCGGCCGCGATCATCGCCGTGCGCGCCTCGCCGTCCAGCAGGTGCGAGTGGGCGACCGGCAATGCCGAGCGCGACAGCTGCTCCTGGATCAGGCGACGGCAGGCCGGGTTGGCCGCCGGTACCACCACGTGCAGGCCGGGAATGCGCTCGGAGACCTGCCAGGCCGCCTCGAAGAAGGCCTCGCCCAGCTTGCCGATCTCGCCCAGGCGGCTGCCCGGGAGTACCGCCAGCACCTTCGCATTCGCGGGCAGCCCCAGCGCCGCGCGTGCGGCCTCACGATCGTTGTGCAGCGGAATGTCGTCCGCCATCGGATGGCCGACGAAGCGTGCGTCGATGCCGTGGCGTGCGTAGATCGGCGGCTCCATCGGGAACAGGCACAGCACCAGGTCGGCGCTGGCGCCGATCTTCTCCGCGCGCTTCTCGCGCCACGCCCAGACCGAGGGGCTGACGTAGTGCACCGTGGTGATGCCACGTTCCTTCAGCCAGCGCTCCACGCCGAGGTTGAAGTCCGGCGCGTCGATGCCGATGAACACATCCGGCTGCCATTCCAGCGCACGCGTGCGGAACTCGCCGCGCAGCTTGAGCAGGCGCGGCAGGTGGCGCAGGATCTCGGTGAGTCCCATCACCGCCAGCTCGCTCGAATCGAACCAGGTCTGGCAGCCGGCGTTGCGCATGGCATCGCCGCCGATGCCGGCGAATTCGGCGTTCGGGAAGCGCTGCTGCAGCTCCCGCACCAGCCCGGCACCGAGCAGGTCGCCGGAGGCTTCGCCGGCGACCAGCGCGATCCGCAGGGGGCGCGTCGCGCCCGTGGCAACGGTCGGGAAGGCCGCCGTCGCGGTGTCCCGCGCCCCGAGCGCCGCCGTGAGCGGGATGATCTCGGCGGTAGTGCCAGAGGGGCGCTGTTCGACCGGGCCGGTCATCGCAGCAGTGGCCTCTCGGCGTGCTCGATGAAGTCCAGCATGTCTTTGACGTCGGCGCTGTGGGTGGCCTGTTCGGCCAGCTGCACCTTTGCCTCGGCCAGCGGCAGGCCGGCCACGTAGAGGGTGCGGTAGGCGCGCTTGATGCTGGCGATGCGCTCGGCGTCGAAGCCGCGGCGCTTGAGCCCTTCGCTGTTGATGCCGCGCGGGCGGCCCAGCGAGTCGCTGCCGACCATGGTGAACGGCGGAACATCGCCGTTGGTCAGCGCGCCCATGCCCAGGAAGGCATGCGCACCGATCCGGCAGAACTGATGCGCACCGGCGAAGCCGCTGATGATCACGTAGTCGCCCACGGTCACGTGGCCGGCCAGGGTGGTGTTGTTGGAGAACACGCAGTGGTTGCCGACGTGGCAGTCGTGCGCGATGTGCGTGTAGGCCAGCATCCAGTTGCCGTTGCCGATGGTGGTGACACCACCGCCGCCGCCGGTACCGCGGTTGAGGGTGACGAATTCGCGGAACACGTTGTCGTCGCCGATCACCAGTTCGGTGCGCTCGCCGGCGTACTTCTTGTCCTGCGGTTCGCCGCCCACGGCGACATGGCCGATGAAGCGGTTGTTGCGGCCGATCCGGGTCGGGCCGTGGATCGAGCAGTGCGGGCCGACTTCGGTGCCTTCGCCGATCTCGACCTCGGCACCGATCAGGCAGAACGCGCCGACACGTACATCCGCCGCCAGTTTCGCCGACGGATCGATGACCGCGGTGGGGTGGATGAGCGGCGCGTTCATTCGCGGGTGCCGGCGCAGAGCACTTCGGCGCAGGCCACGATCTCGCCGTCGACCTTGGCCACACAGTCGTACACCGCCATGTTGCGGATCACGCGCTTGATCTCCACGTGCATCTCCAGCACGTCACCGGGCACGACCTGCTTGGTGAAACGGGCCTTGTCGACCTTCACCATGTAGAACAGCTTTGACTGCGCATCGCGGCCCAGGGTGAGCTGGGTCAGCACGCCACCGGCCTGGGCCATGGCTTCGATGATCAGTACACCCGGCATGATCGGCTGGGTGGGGAAGTGGCCCTGGAAGAACGGTTCGTTGATGCTGACGTTCTTGGTGGCGACGATGGTGCGCTTCTCGTAATCGATCGAGATGACCTTGTCGACCAGCAGGAACGGGTAGCGGTGCGGGATCAACGCCTGGATCTGGGTGATGTCCGGCAGCTTCTGTTCGTGGCTCATTCCTTCTCCTTGCTTACAGACAGGATGCGACGGGCCAGGGCATCAAGCTGCTTGAAGCGCGCGGCGTTCTTGCGCCACGTGCGGTTGTCGGTCAACGGGGTCCCGGACGAGTATTCGCCCGGTTCGGTAATGGAGTTGCGCACCACGGATTTGCCGGTGATGACCACCTTGTCGCAGATCTCGAGGTGGCCGACGACGCCAACGGCGCCGCCGAGCAGGCAGTAACGGCCGATCTTGGCGCTGCCGGCGATGCCGGTGCAGCCGGCGATGGCCGAGTGGGCGCCGATCTGGACGTTGTGGGCGATCTGGACCAGGTTGTCCAGGCGCACGTCGTTGTCGAGCACGGTATCTTCGAGGGCGCCACGGTCGACGCAGGTATTGGCGCCGATCTCGCAGTCGTCGCCGATGCGCACACCGCCGAGCTGCGGCACTTTGATCCAGTGACCGGCATCCATGGCCAGGCCGAAGCCATCGGCGCCGAGCACGGCGCCGGGATGGATGCGCACGCGCTTGCCGATCCTGACGCGGGTGACCAGGGTGACGCGGGCGATGAGTTCGCAGCCGGTATCCAGGCTGCAGTCTTCGCCGATGATGCTGCCGGCGCCGACGATGCAGTTCTCGCCGACGACGCTGCCCGCGCCGATGGTGACGAACGGGCCGATATGGGCGCTGGCGGCGACCTGGGCGGCCGGATCGATGACGGCGCTGGGATGAATGCCCGGCGGGCGGGTCGGCGCGATGTCGAACAGCGCGGCGATCTTGGCGAAGGTGGTATACGGATCCTTGGCGATCAGCGCGGTACCGGGCGCCGCGTCGGCATCCTCGGCGCGCAGCACGACGATGCCGGCCTGGCTGTCGGCCAGCTGGGCGCGGTAGCGCGGGTTGGCCAGGAAGGTCAGCTGGCCGGAGCCGGCATGGGCAAGCGTGGCCACGCCACGGATGGCGGCGCTGCCATCACCATGGACCTGCAGGCCAAACTGCTCGGCGAGTTGCTGGGCGGTATAGGTAGGAGTGTTCACGCGGCGAGTTTACCGTGTGCCGTGACTTCGGTCATGTTCGGGGCGTCGGTGAGGGGGCTGCGGGGTACAGATTCCGTAGCGCCGGGCTCTGCCCGGCGGCTGATGGTTTCAGGCGAACAGCCCTTGGCCAACGGTTCCCTGGTTTTGGCGGGACGGTGCGGGTTAGCGGGGGACGCCGTGAATCCGTCCCTGGAGGCTCAGTCGCCGCTTGCACGTGTGCGCTGTCCTGCGCACACGGCAAGACCGGGGTTAGGCTCCTGCCCAACCCGTCGGGCGTATACGCCCGACCCATGCGGCTCATGCCCCCGCAAACCCGCCCCGACCCGCCTTTCGACAGATGGTCGGTGGCCAAGGGCGATCAAGAGCGGTTTCGATCATCTCCATGCACATCGGGCGGTTGCGGCGTAGAGACACGCCATGCGTGTCTGCTCTTCCCATCCGCACGCGACCATCTATCGGGGGCGGCCGGCGGGTAGCCCCCGGAGGGACGCTCCAAAACATGGATGTTTTGGAGCAGCCTACAAGGACGTACTTGCGGCGTGTCCCGGAGCGGGGCTGCCCGTCGGCCGCCCCGGCACGTAACAGCTGAAACGCTGCTGTTGGCTGTTGGCTGTTACGTTTGCGCCACGCCACAAACAAAAACGCCGGGCTAAGCCCGGCGTTTCCGTGTGCAGTCAGTGGGCTTAGAACTGCCCGCCGAAGGTGAACTGCAAGCGCTCGATTTCGTCGCCGTCCTGCTTCTTGAGCGGGAAGGCGTAGCTGATCGAGATCGGGCCGACCGGGGCGCGCCACAGCAGGGCGACACCGGCCGAGGCGCGCAGTTCGTTGGCCTTGAAGTTGTCGGTGCCGTTGTACACGTTGCCGACGTCGAAGAACGCCGAGACGCGCGCCGACGGGCTGTCGAACAGGCGCGGGAAGTAGGCTTCGACCGAACCGACGGTCTTCAGCGAACCACCCAGCGGCTGGCCGCGGTTGTACGAGGCGGTGGGTTCCGAACGCGGACCGAGGGTGTTGTCCTCGAAGCCACGCACGGAGTTGGTGCCACCGGCGTAGAAGTTCTCGAAGAACGGCAGGCCCGAGGCGGTGACGACGCGGGTGGTGCCGTCCGGATTGGTGATCACGCGCGAGACGTCGTTGCCGTAGGAGTCGCCGTAGCCGAGTTCGGCGCGGGTGTTGATGACCAGCGACGGGATGATCGGCCAGTACTTGGACACCTGGTAATTGAGCTTGTAGTACTCGACGGTGGAGCCCGGCAGGGTGGTTTCCAGACCCACGCGCTGGTACATGCCGCGGGTGGGCATGAAGTAGTCGTTGCGGGTGTCGCGCGCCCAGCCCAGCTCGGTGCGCCAGGAATGGAAGGTCCTGCTGCCGATGGCATCGATGTAATCGATGATCGACTGCGGGGTCGCGCCCTGGTAGGTGGTGATCTGGTTGCTGTCGATGCCCACCATCAGCGAGACGGTGTCGTTCTCGGTGATCGGCACGCCGAACACCACCTGCGCCGCACCGTTGGTGCTGTTGTACTGCGCGGTGTTGAAGTCGGAGTAGTCCAGCTCGCGCCACGACAGGTTGTAACCCAGCGAGACGCCGTCGTCGGTGAAGTACGGGTTGGTGTAGGAGAAGCCGTAACGCTGCAGGTAGCTGCTGCGCGAGGCCTCGACCGACACGCGGTTGCCGCCGCCCAGGAAGTTGTTCTGCGACAGCTGCACCGAGGTGGTCATGCCGTAGGACTGGGAATAGCCCAGGCCGAACACGAAGCTGCCCGAGGTGGTTTCCTTGACGTTGTAGACGACATCGACCTGGTCGTTGCTGCCGGTGACCGGCGGGGTCTCGACGTCGACCGATTCGAAGTAACCCAGGCGCTGCAGGCGGATCTTGGAACGGTCGATCGCGGCCTGCGAGTACCAGGTGTTCTCGAACTGGCGCATTTCACGACGCAGCACTTCGTCGGAGGTGCGGGTGTTGCCCTTGAAGATGATGCGGCGCACGCCCACGCGCGGACCCGGCACGACCTGCATGTTGATCGCCACGGTACGGTCGGCGCGGTTGCTGGTCGGAATCGGATTCACCTTGGCGAACGCGTAGCCGATGTTGGACAGCGAGTTGGTGATGCTGTCCGAACTGAATTCCAGCAGGGCGCGCGAGAAGATGTCGCCCTGCTTCTGGAACACCATGCGCTCCACATCTTCCTGCGGAAGAATGGTTTCGCCGGTGACCTTGATCTCGGAAATCTTGTACTGCTCACCCTCGGTCACGCCGGCGGTGATGAACATGTCGCGCTTGTCGGGACTGATCGAGACCTGGGTGGAGTCGATGCTGAAGTCCACGTAGCCGCGGTCCAGGTACCAGGAGTTGAGCTTTTCCAGGTCGCCGGACAGCTTTTCCTTGGAATACTGGTCATCGCGGCGGTACCACGAGGCCCAGTTGTGCTCCTTGGATTCCCAGGTTTCCAGGATGTCCTTGGACGCGTACTTCTCGGTACCCACCAGGTTCACGTGCTGGATCTTGGCGGCCTTGCCTTCCTTGATCGCGATGGTGATGTCCACGCGATTGCGGTCCAGCGGGCTCACCGTCGGGGTGATCTCGACGTTGTATTTGCCACGGTCGTTGTACTGGCGGCGAAGCTCCTGGGTCACGCGGTCCAGGCTCAGGCGGTCGAAGGTGCCACCCTCGGTCAGGCCGATGTCGCCCAGGCCCTTGAGCAGCTGGTCGCTCTTGATGTCCTTGTTGCCGGTCACCGTCAGCTTGTTGATCGCCGGGCGCTCCTTGACCGTGACCACCAGGATGTCGCCCTGGCGCTCCAGCTGGACGTCCTCGAAGAAGCCGGTCTTGTACAGGGCGCGGATGGACTCGCCGACCTTGTTGTCGGTCAGGGTTTCGCCACGTTCCACCGGCAGGTAGGTGAAGACGGTACCGGAGGTGATGCGCTGCAGACCATCGACACGGATGTCGCTGACGGTGAAGGGCTCGGCTGCCTGGGCCAGGGCGGGCGCGCCGAAACCGGCGGCGAGTGCGAGGGCAAGCAGGCGGCGATTGGGGAGTCGCGTCATGTCACGTCCGGTTGGAGTCGAATGCAATGTTGCGGGATGCCGGCGCATAAGACGACGACAAAAGGGAAAAAGTTCATCGCTGGACCACACCAAGGATGTCGTTGTAGAACGCCAATCCCATGAGTCCGGCCAGCATTGCCAAGCCGATGTACTGGCCGGCTGCCATGGCGCGCTCGCTAAGCGGGCTGCCCTTGACCAACTCAATAAGGTAATACAGCAGGTGCCCGCCGTCCAAGATGGGGATGGGCAACAGGTTGATGATGCACAGGCTCAGCGACAGCACGGCCAGGAACCACAGGAACCAGTCCAGCCCGCGCTGGGCGCTCTGGTTGGCCACGCGGGCAATGGTGACGGGGCCGGAAACGTTCTGCAGCGAGGCGTTGCCGGTCACGATGCGGCGCATCATGCCCAGCGAATCGCTGGCGGCGCGGCCGGTTTCGCGCAGGGCCGCCGGGATGGCCGCCAAGGGACCGTACTTCAGGGTGGTGTCGTAGGCCGGGGCGCTGGACTGCGGGAAACCGACGCCGATCTGCCAGGTGGGCTGGCCGCGGCCGTCCTTGCCCTGGCGCGGGGTGAGTTCCAGCGCCAGCCGGTCTCCGCCGCGCAGGACCTCGATCATGCCCGGGCCGCCGCGCTTGCCGAGCGCGAGCACGGCAGGGGAGACCTGGTCGGCCGAATCGATGCGCTGGCCATCGACCGCCAGCACCAGGTCGCCCGGCAGCAGCACGCCCTGGGCGGCCGAGTCCGGCAGCACCTGTTCAACCAGGGCCGGCTGCAGGTGGAACTGCCAGGTGAGGCCCACCAGCGAAGGCACCCAGCGTTCATCGAAACCGGCCGGCAGCTGCGACAGCGGCAGGGTGCGGGTGCGCGTCTGGTCCTGCGCATCCAGCACCTCGACCTTGGCATCCTGGCGATCCATGGCGGCCGTGGTGAGGGCCATCGCGGCCTGGCCGGCGGTGACCACGCTGCGCGAATCCACGCTCAGTACGCGGTCGCCGGCCTGCAGCCCGGCGGCCTGGGCCATGCCGGTGGTGCGGCCGATGGTGGCCGAATAGTCCTGCTTGCCGATCACGAACATGGCCCACAGCAGGGCCACGCAGAGAATCAGGTTGGCGAGCGGGCCGGCGGCCACGATCGCGATGCGCTGCCAGACGGTCTTGTGATTGAAGGCCAGGCCGCGTTCGGCCGGATGCACCTCGACCTCGCGTTCGTCCAGCATCTTCACGTAACCACCCAGCGGGATGGCGGCGATCGCGAACTCCGTGCCGGCGCGGTTGCGGCGCATCCACAGCGGACGGCCGAAGCCGACCGAGAAGCGCAGCACCTTCACCCCGCAACGGCGCGCTACCCAATAGTGACCGAACTCATGGAAGGTCACCAGCAGGCCAAGGCTGACGATCATCCACCAGACAGAGCCGAGGAACTCACCCATGGTGGACATCGCGGGAAGGGAACGAAAGGGGCATTCAGGCGTGGTCGATGGCGGCTTGAGTGAGCTGGCGGGCGTGCTGGTCGGCAGCCAGCAGGCCCTCCAGTGTATCGGCGGACGCGATGGACAGTGTTGAGAGAGCGTTATCGACCAGCGCTGGAATGGCTAGGAAAGCGATCCGCCCCTGAAGAAAGGCTGAAACAGCGATTTCATTGGCGGCATTGAGGATGGCCGGGGCGGTGCCACCGGCTGCCATGGCCTGCCAGGCCAGCGCCAGGCACGGGAAGGCGTCGCTGTCGGGGGCCTCGAAATCCAGCCGGCCCTGGGCGAGCAGGTCCAGCCCGCCCACCCCGGATTCGATCCGCTGCGGCCAGCCCAGGCCCACCGCGAGGGTGGTGCGCATGTCCGGCAGGCCAAGCTGGGCCAGGGTCGAGCCGTCGACGAATTCCACCAGCGAATGCACCAGGCTCTGCGGGTGGACCAGCACCTCGATGCGCTCGCCGGGCACGTTGAACAGGTGGTGGGCCTCGATGACCTCCAGCCCTTTGTTCATCAACGTCGCCGAATCGACCGAGATCTTCGGGCCCATCGACCATTTCGGGTGGGCAACGGCCTGGGCGGGGGTGACCTCGGCCAGCTCGGCGCGGGTGCGGCCGCGGAACGGGCCGCCGGAGGCGGTGAGCAGGATGCGGCGCACACCGGCCTGGTCGAGGCTGGCGTCGCGCGAGCGCAGGCACTGGAAGATCGCGCTGTGCTCGCTGTCGATCGGGATGATTTCGGCCCCGGCGGCGGTGGCGCGCTGCATCAGCAGTTCGCCGGCCAGGACCAGCGATTCCTTGTTGGCCAGCAGGATGCGCTTGCCGGCGCTGGCGGCGGCCAGGGTGGAGGACAGACCGGCCGCGCCAACGACGGCCGCGACCAGGGTGTCGCAGACATCGCTGGCCGCCAGCTGGTCCAGCGCGACCGCGCCGGCATGCGGCTGGGTGTCCAGGCCGGCCGCGCGCAGTCCGTCGCGCAGTTCGGCAAAGCGGCCCTCGTCGGCGATCACGGCGTGCAGCGGGCGATGCGCGACGCACAGCGCGACCAGCGCCTGCACCTGGGTGCCGGCGGCCAGCACGGTGGCGCGGTAGCGGTCGGGGTGGCGCGCGATCACGTCCAGCGCGGATGCGCCGATTGAGCCGGTGGCGCCGAAGACGGCGACCTGACGGGGGGCAGAGGCGATGTCCATGCTCAGAACCCGAAGATTTCCTTGCCCAGCGCGAACACCGGCAGCGCGGCCAGCACGCCGTCGATGCGGTCCAGCACGCCGCCATGGCCCGGGATGATGTGCCCGGAGTCCTTGGCGCCGGCATGGCGCTTGATCAGGCTTTCGTACAGGTCGCCCAGCACGGAGGCGAACACGCTCACCACCGAGGTGATGATCAGGCCCACCACGTGGTCCGGATCGATACCCGCGACCCAGCCGAACACCAGCGCCACCAGCAGGCCGGCCAGCATGCCGCCGCCCAGCCCTTCCCAGGTCTTGTTGGGGCTGATGCGCGGGGCCAGCTTGGTGCGGCCCAGGGTGCGCCCGGCGAAGTAGGCGCCGGAGTCGGCCGCCCACACGATGGCCAGTGCGGTGAGCAGCCACAGGTGGCCTTTGTCGCCGCTGGCGTGGATGAGCACCAGCGAGGCCCATGCCGGCACGATGGCCAGGGTGCCGGCCAGCAGCTTGAGCGCGCGCGCCGGGCTGCCCGGCTCCGCGCCGAAGGTGAAGAAGCGCAGCCACAGCAGCGCCAGCAGCCACCAGCCGATGCCCACCAGCGCGGCGATCTGGTACAGCACCAGCGTGCCGGCGTCGGCCCACACGATCAGCACCATCAGGATCAGGTTCAACACCAGCAGCACGGTGCGGGCGAGCGTATCGTCCACGTCGGCCAGCTTCAGCCATTCCCACAGGCCGATCAGGAACACGGCGGCGGCCGCGGCGGCCAGCCATTGGGTCGGCAGCAGCAGGATGGCCGCGATGGCGACCGGCGCCATGATCAGCGCGGCGATGACTCGGGTTTTGGTCATGGGTTGGACGTCTCGGTGGCCAGGGCGGCGATCTGGGCGCTGGTCAGGCCGAAGCGGCGTTCACGCGCGGCGTAGGCGTCGAGCGCCTGCTGCAGGATGGCGGCGTCGAATTCGGGCCACAGCACATCGGTGAACCACAGTTCGGTATAGGCCAGCTGCCACAGCAGGAAATTGCTGATGCGGGTGTCGCCGCCGGTGCGGATGAACAGGTCCGGCGGCGGCAGGTCGGCCAGGGCGACGCGGCTGCCCAGCATTGCTTCGTCGATCTGTTCGGGAAGCAGGCGGCCGGCTGCGACGTCGGCGGCCAGTTCGCGCGCGGCGCGGGCGATGTCCTGGCGCCCGCCATAACTGGCGGCAATGCTCAGCGTCATCACCTGGTTGTCGGCGGTGCGCTGTTCGGCCAGCTGCATGCGGCTGACCAACCCGGCGCCGAAGCGTTCGCGTTCGCCAATGAAGCGCACGCGCACGCCACGCCGGTGCAGCTCGTCCACTTCGCGGTCGAGGGCATTGAGGAAGAGCTTCATCAGCGCGTCGACTTCGTCGCTCGGGCGCCCCCAGTTTTCACTGGAAAACGCGAACAGCGTGAGCGCGGACACGCCGCGCTCCAGGCAGAAGTCGATGGTGCGGTTCACCGCCCGCGCGCCGGCACGATGGCCGATGACGCGTGGGCGACGGCGCTTCTGTGCCCAGCGGCCGTTGCCATCCATGATGATGGCAACGTGGCGCGGCACGGCGGCGGTGGAGCTGCTGGTCGGGGCCTGGGTCATGGGGCTCAGACCGACATCAGTTCCTTTTCTTTCTCGGCCACGACACTGTCGACGTCCTTGATGGACTTGTCGGTCAGCTTCTGGATGTCGTCCTCGCCACGCTTCTTGTCGTCTTCGCTGATGGCCTTGTCCTTGATCAGCGCGGCAATGGCCTTGTTGGCATCCTGGCGGATGTTGCGGATGGCGATCTTGGCGCCTTCGCCTTCCTTCTGCACCTGCTTGCCCAGCTCCTTGCGGCGCTCTTCGGTCGGCGGCGGCAGGTTCAGGCGGATCACGGTGCCGGCGACGTTCGGGGTCAGGCCCAGGTCGGAGGCATAGATGGCCTTCTCGACGTCCTTGATCATGCCCTTGTCGAACAGGGTGATCACCAGCGAATGGCCTTCGGACACGCTGATCGAGGCGACCTGGTTCAGCGGGGTGTCGGTGCCGTAGGCCTTGACGGTGATGCGGTCCAGCAGCGCAGGCGACGCACGGCCCGTACGAATGGAGGTAAGGGTGTGCTTCAGAGCATCGATGCTCTTTGCCATGCGCGTCTGCGCGTCCTGCTTGATATCGTTGAGCATCGCCCGAATCCTGGGTATCACTGGGAATCGGGCGATTATATCCCCGATTAGGCGTTGTCGCGGCCCCGGACCAGGGTGCCGATGTTGTCGCCGTGCAGGATCTTCAGCAGTTCACCCGGCTGGCCCATGTCGAACACGCGCAGCGGCAGGTCGCTGTCGCGGGCCAGGGCGAAGGCGGCGGTGTCCATCACTTCCAGGCCGCGGCGGATCACTTCGTCGTAGGTGAGGCTGTCGAAGCGGACCGCGTCGCTGTACTTGTTCGGGTCCTTGTCGTACACGCCGTCGACCTTGGTGGCCTTCAACAGCAGATCCGCGCCGATCTCGATGGCACGCAGCGCGGCGCCCGAATCGGTGGTGAAGAACGGGCTGCCGACGCCGGCGGCGAAGATCACCAGGCGGCCCTTTTCGAGGTGGCGGATGGCGCGGCGGCGGATGTAGTCCTCGCACACGTCATTGATCTTGATGGCGCTCATGACGCGCGCCTTGGCGCCCAGCTTCTCCAGCGCGTCCTGCATGGCCAGCGCATTGATCACGGTGGCCAGCATGCCCATCTGGTCGCCGGTGACCCGGTCCATGCCGCCGGCCGCCAGGCCGGCGCCGCGGAAGATGTTGCCGCCGCCGATGACCAGCGCCACTTCGGCACCGGCCTGCTGGGCCTCGATCACTTCACGGGCCAGGCGGTTGATGACCTTGGGGTCGATGCCATAGTCCTCGTCTCCCATCAGCGCCTCCCCGGAAACTTTCAGCAGGATGCGGCGATAGATGAGATTGGACATGGTGGCCTCTGGATGCGTGGAAAACGCGGGAATTCTACTGGAAGCGGCGTCACCAGGTGCGGAAAATCTGCTGCACTGCGGCGCGGCCCCGTCGTGGCTTCCTGTAGCGCGTTGCTGACTCCGTTCAGGCCGGCGCGGTGGCGGGCGAACGCGCAATCACGCGGTTGCGTCCGAGGTTCTTGGAACGGTAAAGCACATCGTCGGCGGCCTTCAACAGGTCCTGAACATCGGCGAAACGCTCGTAGCCGCCCTGGGTGGCGACGCCGGCCGAGAAGGTCACGAACAGCGGGCCGCCAGCGACCTCGGCCATGGGCGTGTTGACGATGCTGGCCAGGACCCGGCGCACGACTTCCAGTGCCACGGTTTCGGTGGTGTTGGGCAGCAGGGCGATGAACTCCTCGCCGCCGAAGCGGGCCACGGTGTCGCTGTTGCGCAGCTGTTCCTGCAGTTTGGTGGCGAATACCCGCAGCACCTGGTCGCCCATGAGGTGGCCGTGGGCGTCGTTGATCTTCTTGAAGTCGTCCAGGTCGATGAATGCCACCGACAGCGGCCAGCCATGCCGGGTGGCACGCAGGAACTCCTGCTCCAGCACCGCTTCGAGCTGGCGGCGGTTGAGCACGCCGGTGAGGGCGTCGCGGTGGGCCTGTTCGGCCAGGCGGTTGGCGCGCGCCTCGAATTCGTCGGCGCGCTGGCGGGCCAGGGCGGCGTCCTGCATTTCGCGCAGGTTGCGCAGCGTCGCCAGTTCCTGGGCGTGATCGATCAGCTGCTGCACGCGTGCGGGCGAAATGACGCTGGTCTCGAACAGGGCGCTGATTTCGGGCAGGGCTTCGCTGATGCGGGCCAGGACCTGGTCAAACTGGGCGCTGTCCAGCTGCAGGGTCTCGTTGACGCGCTGCAGGGCATGTTCGCGGGCCGCATCGGCGTCGGTGCTGAGCCAGATGTCGGCCACGGCGCCGGACAATGCGACGCAGGCCTGGAAGGTGTCTTCGGCGGCCGTCGCCGATTCGCTGTGGGCGATGGCGTCGACCAGGTAGCGTGGCAGGTCCCATTGTTCGGCCACCCAGGCGCCGACGTCGGCGTGGGTGCACTCCAGGTGCTCGCGTTCCAGTGCCACCAGGGCGTCGTTGTCGGCCGCCTGGCGCAGCAGCGGCAGGTACCGGTCCGGCTCGCTCTGGGCCAGCACCAGCACGCCCAGGTCCTGCAGCAGGCCGGCCAGCATGAGTTCTTCGGCCTTGCGCAGGCCCCGGGCCTGGCCCAGCAGGCTGGCGGCCAGGGCGCTGAGGATGCTGCGCCGCCAGGCCCGCTCGCGCACGTCCTGGCCCTGGCCTGGCGCGGTCAGCTCCTGGGTGACGGTGAAGCCCAGTGCGAGGCTCACGGTGGCGTTGAGGCCGAGCATGGTCAGGGCCTGGCCGAGGTTCTCGATCCGGCGCCTGCTGGCGTACAGCGGGGAATTGGCGATGCGCAGCATGCGTGCGCTCAACGCCATGTCGATGGCGATGATGTCGGCGGCGGTGGTGATGTCGGTTTCCGGGTCCTGCGCCAGTTCGATAATGCGCAGGGCAATACCGGGTGGCGAGGGCAGGTTGCGGCAGAGCGCCAGGGCGGCTGTCAGCTCGGGAGGCATGGCGGGACTACTGTGGTGATGTGGCAAGAATACATGGAGTACGTCACAGATTTGAGTGCCGGGGCTTGCGTTACTGGATTGAAGTAACCCCTGGGCGCAGGTTTCGACGCGCCTTGCAGGGCAAATCCAACGGGCGAATCGGGTGGCACGGGGCAATGGCGTCTTTGGTACCACATTCGCTACCGGATGGGGGAGTGGCATACGGACGCAAGATGCTGCGCGGCGCGGGGTGGGGCGGGTACCATGCGCGCTTCATAAACAAGGATGCAGTCACATGGCGGTGAAGTCGCTTCAGGAATTTCTTTCCAGCACGCACGAGAAGGATGTCAGTGCAGATGCCTTCGAGCTGGAAAGCCTGCACATGCTGGAAGTCCGGGTGGACGGCATGGTCTGGGCCAAGGCCGGCTCGATGGTCGCGCGCAAGGGGGCGGTGAAGTTCACGCGCCAGGGGATTCTGGAGCAGGGCCTGGGCACGCTGCTGAAGAAGATGGTCAGCGGTGAGGGCCTGCAGCTGATGAAGATCGAAGGGCAGGGGCGCGCCTACCTTGCCGACGCGGGCAAGCAGGTGACGCTGCTGCGGCTGGCGGGCGAGTCGATCTTCGTCAACGGCAACGATGTGCTGGCGTTCGAAACCGGGATCGAGTCGAAGATCACGATGATGCGCAAGGTGGCGGGCATGCTGTCGGGCGGCCTGTTCAATATGCGCTTGAGCGGCCACGGAATCGTGGCGATCACGTCACACTACGAGCCGATGACGCTGGCGGTGACGGCGCAGGGCGGCCCGGTGTTTACCGACCCGAACGCGACGGTAGCCTGGTCGGGCTCGCTGACGCCGGAGATCGTCACGGACATCTCGCTGAGCACGCTGGTCGGCCGCGGCTCCGGTGAATCCCTGCAGCTGCGTTTCGCCGGCGAAGGGTGGGTGGTGGTGCAGCCTTATGAGGAAGTTACTTTCCAGGCCAAGGGCTGACGGCAACGTCTTACGTCTTACGTCAACGGCAACGGCAACGGCAACGGCGTGACTGTCACGTCTTCCTGCATTTGGGCCGGCGGGTGCGGCTTTGCGGGACACGCTGCAAGTACGTCCCTGTAAGCTCCGTCGCCGCATCCATGCGGCTCAGGGTCCCGCAAATCCACCCCCGCCGACCCATTGATAGAGGGCTGGCGGTGTGAGGAGGGCAAGAGCGTGCCGACCAACGGTCGGCACCTACGGCGCTCTTGATCGCGTTTCCGTCGTCATGACAATTCGGGGGTTGGGGCCGGTAGACCCCACCGGGACCGTAGAGCGCCATGGATGGCGTGAACGAGCCCCCATGGATGGGTTTACGGCGTGTCCCGGTGGGGTCTGCCGGCCCCAGCCCCAGCACGTAGAAACGAAAAGCCAAAAAAAGCCCGGCGTAAGCCGGGCTTTCTTCGTTTCATCGCTTTGGAGGCGATAAATCAGGCCAGACCGGCCTGCTTCATCACTTCGGCGGCGTAGTCTTCGACGACCTTCTCGATGCCTTCGCCGACGATCAGCAGCTGGAAGCCAGCCACGTCCGCCTTGGCGGCGGCGACGACCTGCTCGACAGTCTTGTCGCTGTCCAGCACGTACGGCTGGCCGTACAGGGTCACTTCGCTGACGATCTTGTTGATCTTGCCGCTGATGATCTTTTCCAGGATATCGGCCGGCTTGGACTTGTCCTTTTCGGACATCTTGGCCAGTTCGATTTCCTTTTCCTTCGCCACGAAGTCGGCCGGCACGTCGCCTGCCTTGTTGTGCGGCGGCTTCAGCGCGGCAACGTGCATCGCCAGGCCACGGGCCAGCTCGACGTCGCCGCCGTGCAGGTCGACCAGGACGCCAACCTTGCCGTTGGTGTGCACGTAAGCGCCGATGTTGCCGGTGGTGTCCAGCTTGATCATGCGACGGATCTGGATGTTCTCACCCAGGGTCTGGATCGCGGTGGCGCGGGATTCTTCGACGGTCTGGCCGTTGGCCAGCGGGGCGCTCTTCAGCGCTTCCACGTCGGCGGCACCCGATGCCAGGGCGGCAGCAGCGACGTCGTTGACGAAGGTCTTGAAGTTCACGTCGTTGGCGACGAAGTCGGTTTCCGAGTTGACTTCGACCAGCACGGCCTTGCCGTCGGCCTGGGCCAGGCCCAGACGGCCTTCGGCGGCAACGCGGTCAGCCTTCTTGTCGGCCTTGGCGGCGCCGGACTTGCGCAGCGCTTCGGCAGCGGCGTTGATGTCGCCGTTGGCTTCGGTAAGTGCCTTCTTGCACTCCATCATGCCGGCGCCAGTGCGCTCGCGCAGTTCCTTGACCAGGGAAGCAGTGATTTCCACGGGAATTCCTCACGAAAGAAAGGGGTTGGGCCGGCATGGTGGCCGGCCCGTGTGACAGTGATCCTGTCGTCGCGCCATCGGCAGCGGACAGGAGCGGGGGGGGGGCCCCCCCCCCCCCCGGGGGGGGGGCCCCCCCGCGGCAGCGCCACCGTGTCGAACGCCAGCAGCAGTTCGCCTGCGCCTGCCGCGTCGAACCAGGCCGCGCTGTGCGC
>NZ_JBLZQD010000013.1:80950-110965 GCF_049199305.1 Stenotrophomonas sp. PD6
GCCCAGGGGTGTTGCCCGCGGCCCACCCTTGGGGCCAAACATCGCATCCCCCCCCGCCCCGAACCTGGGGGGGCCCCCCCCCCCCCCCCCCCCCCGGGCCTGGATCAGGCCTGGGCTTCGCCCTTGTCGGCAGCAGCCTTCTTGGCCGGAGCGCGGCGGGCCGGCTTGGCTTCTTCGGTCGCGGCTTCGGCGAACTCTTCTTCACGGACGGTGGCAGCGTGCGGAGCAGCGGCCTTGCCTTCCAGCACGGCGTCGGCGGCAGCGCGGGCGTACAGCTGCACGGCGCGGATGGCGTCGTCGTTGCCCGGGATCGCGTAGTCGACCAGTTCCGGGTTGTAGTTGGTATCAACCACGGCGATCACCGGGATGCCGAGCTTCTTGGCTTCCTTGATGGCGATGTCTTCGTGGCCGATATCGATGACGAAGATCGCGTCCGGCAGACGGTTCATGTCCTTGATGCCGCCCAGCGAGGCTTCCAGCTTGTCGCGCTCGCGACGCAGGCCCAGCACTTCGTGCTTGACCAGCTTCTCGAACGAACCGTCGGTTTCGCCGGCTTCCAGTTCCTTCAGGCGGGCAACCGACTGCTTCACGGTGCGGAAGTTGGTCAGCGTGCCGCCCAGCCAACGCTGGTTCATGAACGGCATGCCGCAACGCTCGGCTTCTTCACGGATCGATTCACGGGCGCTGCGCTTGGTGCCCAGGAACAGGATGGTGCCGCGCTTCTGGGCAATGCTGGAAATGAAGTTCATCGCGTCATTGAAGAGCGGAACGGTCTTTTCCAGGTTGATGATGTGGATCTTGCCGCGGGCGCCGAAGATGTACTGGCCCATCTTGGGGTTCCAGTAACGGGTCTGGTGACCGAAATGGACGCCGGCTTCCAGCATCTGACGCATGGTGACCTGGGGCATTGCATTACTCCTGATAAGGAACCAGCCGCCACGGGTAATAGTTGGGCGGTCCGCCGTGAGGCGGATGGTTCCGGGGTTTGGCTTCCCTGTCGCTTCCGTGTCCGAACTCCTCGCGGAGCACCCCGGCACGGATATGGGCGGCAGGTGTGGATTCACCGGTGACGTCCGGTGTTGACGGGTTTCCTGCGCCAAGGCGCGAAGAAATCCAGTCGATTATAGCCCGGGCAGGGCCGGCGGCGCAATTGGCGGGGTCGGGCCGGCCAGCGGCGCAATTGGCGGGGTCGGGCTGGCCAGCGGCTGCCGCGCTGCCTCACCCAGCCGGGCGCTGAAGTGGCCGCCGGCATAGGTCGCGGCCGGCCCGGGCAGGGGCCAGCGGCGCGAGCGCTGGGCCAGCACGTACCCGGCCAGGTTGGGCAGGATCGGGCGCTCGCGGCCCTGGTCGTCGGTGAAGACCAGGTCGGCCAGGCGCGCGTGGCTGCCGCCGGCATTGTAGAGCTCCAGCGTGGCGGTGTCGGCCTCGGCATGCACCTGCACGGTCAGGGCGGGCGCGGCCGCAGGCTCCGGCCCGGCAATGAACACCGGCAGCGATACCTGCAGCGGCGGGCTGTCGGCGCCGGCGCGGATGACCAGCCGGTACCCCTGCTCGGTGGCCGGCGCGGGACCGAGCCGCACCACCCGCACGCGCTGGCGGGCGTGAGCGGCCAGGGTCAGGGTGGCCGGGCTCAGGGCCAGGTCCTGCGCGGGTACCAGCACCTCGGCTGCGTGGGTCTGGTCCCAGTGATACAACCGGGCCTGCCCGCTCCAGGGGCGTGCCGCGTCGTTGTACAGCCACAGCTCGCCATCGGACTGCGCGGGCGCGAGCGTGACCCGCAGCGGTGAGATCTCCAGCGCCTCAACCGGCGAACACAGCAGCAGCGCCAGTAGCGCCCAGGCGCGGGTCAGAACGTGAGGGTAAGCCATGGGCGCGCGTCGTCATCGTCGCCGTCCGGGGCTGGAGTGAGGGCCTGCACCTGCGGTGCGGCGGGGGTGTCGTCGTCGCTGCGCTGGTGCGCCACTGCGCAGCCTGCGACGGCGTCCGCGCCGTCCAGCGCGCAGGCGTCGACAATGCGCAGGTGCACGCGCAGCGGCGTGGCCGGGTCGGCCAGGGCCGCCGGCAGGCAGCACAGCAGGGTGGCGCTCAGGGCGGCGCTCAAGGCGAAGCGAACTCGGGTGCGTCGGTTCATCCGGATCGGCAGCGAGGGGTCGCTGGCAATATCGACCCGCCGACGCCGGACTTGAGTGCCCCTCAGTAGGTGATCGTCACCTTGATCTGGTCGTTGTAGCTGCCGGCGGCCACCGGGCCCACGCTGGCCGGTGCGCGCCCATAGACGGTGAGCTGCTGGGCGCCGCCGTTGCCGGTGCTGGCGACCACGTCGACATTGACCGTGCTGCCCCAGCGTTGGCTGCGGCTGCTGTCGCTGTAGAGCTCGTAGGGAATGAACCAGGCCGGGTTGGTGGTGTGCTGCATGCGCCGCACCGTGCCGGACGCGTGCAGGCCGTTGTCCAGCGCCACGGTGTAGGCCGTGCGGTTGAGGCAGGTGAGGCCGATGGTCGAGGTGCGGTCGATGTTGGCCGCGATGGCGCCGGCATTGCTGCCGAAGTCCATGTCGGTGGTGACGTAGGTGCTGCACTGGGGCAGCACATTGGCGGTGACCGTGAACGGGAAGCCGCCGGTGGCGACCTTGTGGCCGGTCACGCCGCTGACGCTGGTGCACAGCGGCGGCGCGGTGGCGGTGCCCAGCAGCACCTCGTTGAACGCGTACTCCAGGCGCACGTTGGCCAGGCTGAAGGCGCTGCTGTAGCCGCCGGACGACAGCGTCTGCAGCGCCGGCACCTGGCCGTAGATCACCACCGTGGCTTCGCCGCTGCCGCCCAGCACGGGCACGGAGTAGTTGAGGTCGACCACCAGCGGCGCGGGGCTGGCGCCCGGGGTCAGGCCCCAGATCGTGCCCCCCGCCGCCGTGGTGTACAGCTGGTAGCTCATCGGATCGCCGCTGGCATTCGTCATCTGGCGCAGCGGCGACAGGGTGGTGCCGGTGCTGCCGGTGCCCAGCCCCACGCAGGCGCGCACCGAGGCAGTGGCCAGCAGGCTCAGCCCGGCGGTGTTGCAGGTGATCTTGAAGGTGGTGGTGCTGGGGGTCGGGGTGCCGGCGGCATTGGTGATGTTGCCGAATGCGAGGGTTACCGGCGTGGTGGTGGTGCAGGTGGTGTCGGCACGGGCGGCGCCGGCAACGCCCAGCGCCACCAGCAGCAGCCACGGCAGCCAGGCGCGCAGGCTCATCGCGGCGTCTCCGGCAGGCAGCGCAGCGGGCCCACCCGGTCCGGCGCGCCGCCGTTGGCGTAGCTCATGCTCAGGGTGACCCTGCAGCGGCCCTGCGCGGTGTCGACCTGCAGCGGGGTCTGGGCCGGCAGGTCTTCCAGATAGGCTTCGCCGTCGTAACCCACTGTCGCGCGGCGGCCGTTGGGCAGCTGCACCTGGCTGCCCGCCGCCAGCGGGCGGTCCTGCGCGTCGTGCAGCACCACGGTGGTGGCGCGGGTGCGGCGTAGGCCGAAGTCCACCCCCAGCCCGGCGCTCTGCCGTGGCGTGACCCAGGTGTCGACCCGATCGGCGCGCATGTCGGCCGGCAGGTCGAGGGTGTCGATCGACAGCCGGTTGCGCTGCCAGGACAGCAGCGGCGTGACCAGCAGCAGGCCCTTGTCGTTGGTGACCCCGATTGGCCGGTTTTCCAGCCGCACCGGAATGCCGCCGAAGCCGTCGGTGGACACCACCGCGAAGGCGTCGGGCACTTCGCGCGCCGCGAACAGGTGACCGCCCATCCAGACCACGCTGCCACTGGCGTTGGCATAGGCGAAGTCGGCGTCGCCTTGTCGTGCCACCCCCAGCGAGTAGCGGCCAACACGGTTCAACCAGCCCAGTTCGGCCAGGCCGCCGGTGCCGTCGTCGCCATGCCGTGCCTGTACGCGCCAGCCAACTCCGCCTTGGCTGCCGTCGCCGGGGACCGGTTGCGACACGTCCACGGCATACAGGTTGCGGTCGCCGTTGCGCTGCGCCGACACGCTGCCCTGCCGGTTGCGCCCCAGGTTCACCGACAGCGACAGGTAGACGCTGCGGTCGCGGCTGTCGGACAGGTTCTGGTTGGCTGATACGTAGGCGGAAAAACGCTCGGAGAAGGTGCGGTTCCAGAACAGGCTGGCATAGCGGGTATCGTCGCCGTCCGGATAGGACAGGCGCAGATAGCTCGCGCTGAGCGAGCCGCCGCGGCCCAGGCTGGCACCGACCGTGAGCTGGTCGATCACGTCCGGCGGCAGCGCCCCCTGCAGGCTGCCCAGGTCCTGGAAATCCCCATGGGTGCGTCGGGTCGCGGCGTTGAGGTTGAATACCCGGTTGTTCCAGCTGTAGCCCAGCGCCCATTGCCCGCCGTCGCGTCCGTCGCGACGGCTGTGCGCGTACGAACCGTTGAGTACGCCGGCCTGGCCCAGCAGCAGCCACCCACCCGCGCCGGCGGTCGCCACGCCGCCGCCGCCTTCGGCGTGCAGTTCGGCGGTGAAGCGGTTGCTGGCGCCGTAGCGCCAGGTGCCGCTGCCCACCGTGGCGCTGTCATAGGAAAACGAGCGGATGCCGTAGTCCCGGCGCATGCGGCCGGCCCCCAGTGACCAGTCCGACAGCCCCTTCGCGAGCAGCTGCTGGGTGCCGTAGAACGCGAAGTCCAGCGTCTGCATGCGTCCGAACGCATCGGTGATCACCACCTGGGCATTGCCGGTGCCGCTGATGCCGGGTTGTGCCGCCAGCTGGAACGGGCCCACCGGCACCTCGCCGTTGTACTGGCGCAGGCCGTCCACATACAGCTCGACGCTGGAGGGGACCACGGCCTCGCCGAGGAAGCTGGGGGTCGGGGTCAGCACCCGGTAGGGCTGCAGGCCGTAGTTGCGGCCGACCTGGATGCCGCCCATGCGCACCGGCCGGCTCCAGTCGACGAAGCCGCTGAAGAAGTCGCCGACGGTGAGGGTGACCGCGCTGTCGGGGAAATCCAGCTGCCAGCGGCTGTCCAGGCGCACGCTCTCGCCGCGCCAACCGTCGCCGACCCCGTCCTGGTAGGTGCGCAGCAGCTGGCTGCTCTGCAGTACGCCACGGCCGATGCCGAACAGCCGCCACTCGGTGGTGAGCGCCAGGTTGCCGACGTCCTGGTTGTGGCTGGCGTACACGTCGTAGTTGAGCAGCGCGCCGGGTGAGGCGCTCGCCACCGGCGTGGTCTGGGCGCTCGGGCCGAGCTCGGTGGTGGGCAGGCTCAGCTGTGACAGGGGCACTTCCAGTGCGAGGGTCTGCAGGGAGGCGTCGTAGCGCATCACCACGCCGCTGATCTGCTCCAGCGGTACCGGCGCCTCGCCGCGCGCGCTGAAGCCCAGTTGGCGCAGCACCGCCGGATCGGCGCGCAGCTGCCCGGCCAGTTCGGTGAACGGCAGCAACCCGCGTGGGCTGCCGTTGAGGGTGACCTCCAGGTACAGCGTCTGCGGTGCCGTCAGCGGGGTGGGCGAGGGCAGCATCGCCTCGCCGGACGCGCCCGTGGCGCCGACGTCGGCCGCCCCTTCCAGGGTCTCCCCGGCGGCCCGCGCGGCGGGCGCAAGGCCCGACGAAACCACGCCTGTAGCCAGCGCGATGCGCACGCAGGCCTCAGCGAGCCGGTGGCGTCGGGGACAGTGGCGTGGGATCCGACGCGCCATTGATCTTTGCCGAAAGCGTCGCCCCGGCCATGCGGGCGGCAGTGATGTCCAGCGGCCAGCGCATGGTCTGGCCGCCGAGCACATAGCCCACCAGCCCGGGTTGGAACACCTGCGGCTGCTGCGGCGTGCCGACCGCCAGGTCGGCCAGTTGGGCGTGGCCGCTGCCGCGGTTGTGGACCTCCAGCACCAGCGTGCCGTCGGCCTGCGGCAGCACGCGCGCCTGCAGGTCGGGGGTCGGCGCCGTTGCGCCCTCGGGTTGGATGAACACCGGCAGCGAATAGCGCAGCACGAACTGCATGCCCTGCCGCGTGGGGTCCAGGGTCGGAACTTCATCGACGATGACGCGGTAGGCCAGCTGGCGCGTCGGCGGATCGGGATGTGCGCGGACCACCCGGATCAACTGCTGCTGTCCCGCCGCCAACGATTGCATCGGCGGGCTCACCACCAACTCGGTGGTCGGCTCCAGGGTGTCGCGCCCCCCCTGTTGGGTCCAGCGGTACACCCGCGCCTGCACATCCACCGGGGCGGTGCCGCTGTTGCTGATCCACAACGCCTCGGCGTTCTGGCGCGGCGTGAGCTGCAGCGAGGTCGGGGCCACCTGCAGGCTGGCGGCCTGCGCGTTGGTACCGGCCAGCAGCATCAGCATTCCCCAGGCGCACGCCCCCGCCGTGGCGCGCATCGCGCGCCCGCGTTCGAGATCACGCATGGCGACCTCAGTAGGAGATGGTGGCGGTGACGGTGTCCTGGTAACTACCGGTCGCGGCGTTGTTCACGCTGGGATTGGCGACCTGGCCGTACACGTTGTAGGCCACCGCCAGGCCGGTGCCGGTGGCGGCCACCGTGTTGGTGCCGGTCGTTGCGCCCCAGACGGTGTTGTGGCCGGCGTCCTGGTACAGCTGGTAACCCACGAAATTGTTGGTCGTCACCGCCGCATTGGTGTTCTTCATGCGTCGGGTGGTGACGTCATTGGCCGTGCCGGCATTGCTGCCGGCATTCAACGCGATGGTGTACGGGGTCAGCGCCGAGCACTGCGCGGTGATGGTGCCCTGCGCGTTGGACGGGGTGGTGGCGGTGGACAGGGCCGAGCCGAAATCGACGTCGGTCGCCGCCGCGGCCGTGATCGTGCAGGCCTTGGTGATGATGATCTTGACGTTGAAGGTGGTGGTGTCGGCCGCCAGGGCCGGCGCGGAAACGGCCACGAGGCCGAGGCTGAACAGCAGGGGTCGCAGGGATCGCACGGGTCTTCTCCTTGGACGAGGTCCTGGATGAACGAATCGATGCCGCCGTACTGCAGGGGGAGGGCGCCCGGGGGCGCTGGTTCCCTTATAAGAGCGTGGTTGTAGGGGGGGTGTGACGAAAACTGGCCGGTTTTCACAGTTTCTGCGTTGGCGCGCCGCTATCCCGGCGCGCTCGGGGAGGTCACCGGCCCGAACCCGGGCTGTCAGTGTTCCAGCCGTTCCCGTTCAGAATGGCTCAGGATCGGCGATAATGGGCGCCATGAGCGTGAATCTGAAAACTCCCCAGGAAATCGAACTGATGCGCATCGCCGGCCGCCTGGCCAGCGAAGTGCTCGACATCGTCACCCCGTACGTCAAGCCGGGCGTGACGACCGAAGAGCTGGATCGCATCTGCCACGACCACATCATCAACGTGCAGAAAGCCACGCCGGCCAACGTCGGTTACCGCGGCTTCCCGAAAACGGTGTGCACGTCGGTCAACAACGTCATCTGCCATGGCATCCCCAGCGAAGCCAAGGTCCTGAAGGAAGGCGACATCGTCAACATCGATGTCACCGTCATCAAGGACGGTTGGCACGGCGACACCAGCCGCATGTACTACGCCGGCACGCCGTCGACGATGGCCCGCCGTCTGGTCGACACCACCTACCAGGCGATGTGGGCCGGCATCCGTGCGGTCAAGCCGGGCGCCACGCTGGGCGACATCGGCCATGCCATCCAGTCGCTGGCCGAAGGCGAGCGCTTCAGCGTGGTGCGCGAGTACTGCGGCCATGGCATCGGCAAGGTCTACCACGATGAGCCGCAGGTGGTGCATTACGGGCGTCCGGGCCAGGGCCTGGTGCTGCAGCCGGGCATGACCTTCACCATCGAGCCGATGATCAACGAGGGCACCCGCTACAACAAGGTGCTGCCCGATGGCTGGACCGTGGTCACCAAGGACCGCAAGCTGTCGGCACAGTGGGAACACATGATCGCGGTCACCGAGACCGGCGTGGATGTGTTGACCCTGTCGCCCGGCGAATCGCAGGTCTGAGCATGCTGCCGGCGAGCCCGATGATGGACGCGCCGGCCGATGCCGTCGCCGACCCCGAGTGGGCGGCGCAGGCGCGCCAGACCCTGCAGCAGGCCGATGCGCGGTTGTACCGCCGCTTCGACCAGGGCGACAACATCGAACGGTTGCTGGCGCTGCGGGCCCGCGCGGCCGACCATCTGATCCGCCTCGCCTGGCAGCGCTGCGTACCGGCCGACGCCGGCCTGGCGCTGTTCGCGGTGGGCGGCTACGGACGCGGCGAGTTGTTCCCGCGCTCGGACATCGACCTGCTCGTGCTCGGCGCGAGCGCGGCACAGCGTGCCCATGAGGCCGCACTGGCCCGCTTGTTCGCCCTGCTGTGGGATTGTGGCCTGCCGGTCAGCCACGCGGTGCGCTCGGCGCAGGAATGCGTGCAGGCCAGCGCGGACCAGACCGTGCTCACCGCGCTGATCGAATCGCGCCCGCTGGTGGCCGACGAGGCCGCGCGGCAGGCACTGAAGCAGGCGGTCAACGGCGACGGCCTGTGGCCGCCGCGCGAGTTCTTCCTGGCCAAGCGCGACGAACTGTTGGCCCGCCACCAGCGCTTCGGCGACACCGCCGACAACCTGGAGCCGGACATCAAGGACGGCCCGGGCGGCCTGCGCGACCTCAACACCCTGGGCTGGATGGCCCTGCGCGCGTTTGGCGTGCGCGAATTGGAAGCACTGGTCGGGCTGGGCCACCTGGGCCCGGACGAGGCCGCCGCGCTGCGCCGCGAACGCTGTGCGCTGGCGCAGCTGCGCTTCGGCCTGCACCTGGTGGCCAACCGGCCGGAAGAACGGCTGCGGTTCGACTACCAGAAGACCCTGGCGGCGCGGCTCGGCTTTGCCGACGACGTGGAAAGCCTCGCGGTCGAAAAGATGATGCAGGGCTTCTACCGCAGCGCCACCGTGGTGAGGCGGATCAGCGACCGGCTGCTGCAGCGCTTTGAAGAACAGTTCGATGGCGAGGCCGTTCCCGAGCCGGTCAGCGTGGGGTTTTCGCTGCGCCGGGGTTACCTGGCGGCCAATGATCCGCAGTGGCCGCAGGGCGATATCGAACAGGTGTTCGCACTGTTCTCCAGCTGGGCCTACAACCCCGATGTGCGCGGCCTGCACTCGCTCACCGCGCGCGCCCTGGCCGAAGCGCTGGCCGAGTTGCCGGCGTACGGGGACGCCAGTGCCGCCGCGCGCGAGCAGTTCATGGCGCTGCTGCGCAGCCCGCGCGCGGTCGATACGCTGGCGCGCATGGCCCGCCTGGGCGTGCTGGGCCAGTGGATTCCGGCGTTCGCGCAGGTGTCCGGGCGCATGCAGTTCGATCTGTTCCACGTGTACACCGTGGACCAGCACACGCTGATGGTCCTGCGCAACATCGGCCTGTTCGCCAGCAGCCGCGCCGACGAACGTTTCTCGATCGCGCATGAAGTGTGGCCGCGGCTGCGCAAGCCCGAACTGCTGCTGTTGGCGGGGCTGTTCCATGACATCGCCAAGGGCCGCGGTGGCGATCATTCCGAACTCGGCGCCGTCGACGCGCGCGAATTCTGCCAGGCGCATGCGCTGGGCAGTTCGGACACCGAGCTGGTGGCATGGCTGGTCGAGCAGCACCTGCGCATGTCGGTGACCGCGCAGAAGCAGGACATCTCCGACCCGGACGTGATCCAGCGCTTCGGCACCCTGGTGGCCAGTCGCGACCGGCTCGACTATCTCTACCTGCTGACCTGTGCCGACATCGCCGGGACCAGCCCGAAACTGTGGAACGCCTGGAAGGACCGGCTGCTGGCCGACCTCTATTTCGCCGCACGCCGCGCGCTGCGCGACGGCCTGGAAAACCAGATGCCGGCCGCCGAGCGCGTGCTGGAGGCCCGCGAATCGGTACGTGCGCTGGTGCGAGAACGTGGCTACGACGATGCCACCATCGACCGCCAGTTCACGGTGATGCCGGACGAGAGCTTCATCCGCCTGCGCCCCGAACAGCTGGCCTGGCAGGCCGCCGCGCTGGTGCCGGTGAAGCAGGGCCAGACCCTGGTCAAGGTGCGCCGGATCAGCGCGGAGGACGATGCGCTGGAAGTGTTCGTGCATTCGCCCGACCGCGACGGCCTGTTCGCTGCGATCGTGATGACGCTGGACCGCAAGGGCTACGGCATCCACCGCGCGCGTGTGCTGGACGGGCCGGTGGAGACCATTTTCGATACCTTCGAAGTGACGCCGGCCGACAGCTTCGCCGACGGCGACGCGCCACGCCTGGAAGCGGCCCTGCGCGAGGCGCTGGCCGGCGACCTGACCCGCCTGCGTCCGTCGCGGCGGGTGATTCCGCGCCAGCTGCGGCATTTCCGTTTCGCCCCGCGGATCGAGTTCCGCGATGCCAATGACAACGACACAGGCGGCACGCGCTTCAGCCTGGTGGCCCCCGACCGCCCCGGGCTGCTGGCCGACGTCGCCTTCGTGTTGCGCAACCAGGGCCTGCGCGTGCATGACGCGCGCATTGCCACGTTCGGCGAACGCGCCGAAGACATGTTCGTGATCAGCGATGAACACGACCGCCCCCTGACCGAAACCGCCAGGCAGCAGTTGCGCGACGCCATGCTGGCCTGCCTGGACCCTGATCGAAACGCCGGAGACCCCCACTGATGGCTACCAAGCCCGCCAAGAAGACTGCCGCCAAGACCGCGGCGGCCAAGAAGACCGTTGCCGCTGCCCCGGCGGTGAAGAAGACCGCTGCAAAGAAAGCCGTACCGGCAGTGAAGAAGGCGCCGGTCAAGAAGACCGCCGCCAGCAGTGCGGCCGAAACGGCCACCAAGCGCGCCGAGAACATCGCGCGCAAGTCGCTGCGCAAGCCGGCCATCCCGGGCGTGGAAGAACTCAAGTTCGGCATCGAGAGCGCCTTCGAACGCCGCGCCACGCTGACCCTGCATGAAATCGAAGGCTCGACCAAGCCGCTGGTCGGCCGCGTCATCGACGGCCTGGAGACCGGCGAGTTCCGCGTTGCCGAGCCCGACGGCCATGGCGGCTGGAAGGTCAACGAATGGCTGAAGAAGGCGGTGCTGCTGTACTTCCGGGTCAACGACATGGCCGTGGTTGACGCGCGCCCGGCGCCGTTCTGGGACAAGGTCGAGTCGCGCTTCGCCGGCTTCGATGAGGCCAAGTTCCGCCGTGCCGGCGTGCGCGTGGTGCCCGGTGCGATCGCGCGCCGCGGCAGCTACTTCGGCAAGGACGTGGTGCTGATGCCGAGCTTCACCAACATCGGCGCCTACGTGGGCGAGGGCACCATGGTCGACACCTGGGCCACGGTGGGCTCTTGCGCGCAGATCGGCAAGCACTGCCACCTGTCCGGCGGCGCCGGCATCGGCGGCGTGCTGGAGCCGCTGCAGGCCAGCCCCACCATCATCGAAGACCATTGCTTCATCGGCGCGCGTTCGGAAGTGGTGGAAGGCTTCGTGGTCGGCCACCACAGCGTGATCGGCATGGGCGTGTTCCTCGGCCAGAGCACCCGCGTCTACAACCGCGCCACCGGCGAGATCAGCTACGGGTCGGTGCCGCCGTACAGCGTGGTGGTCTCCGGCCAGCTGCCGTCCAAGGACGGTTCGCACTCGCTGTACTGTGCGGTGATCGTCAAGCAGGTGGATGCCAAGACGCGCAGCAAGACCAGCGTCAACGACCTGCTGCGCGGCCTGGCCGACTGAGCCCTGCGATGACGACCACTGTTTACGGCTTGAAGAACTGTGACACCTGCAAGAAGGCCAGCAAGTGGCTGGACCGTTTCCAGGTGCCGTACACCTTCGTCGACTATCGCGAGCACATGCCGTCGCCGGAGACCCTGATCGACTGGGCGGCCCAGGCCGGGGGCTTCCCCGCGTTGATCAACCGTTCCTCGACCACGTGGCGGCAGTTGCCCGAGAACCGCAAGGCGGCCGACTCGGAAGCGGAATGGAAGCTGCTGCTGCGCGAGTACCCGCAGCTGATCAAGCGGCCGGTGGTGGTCAGCGCCGACGGCGTGATGACCCAGGGTTTTTCGGACAACGGCTTCAAGCAGCGGTTCGGAGTGGGCGCGTGAACGACGTCGTGGCCTTGACCTGCGACCTGATCGCACGTGCCTCGGTGACCCCCGAGGACGCCGGCTGCCAGGCCTTGCTGGCCGAGCGGCTGGCACGTGCCGGCTTCGACTGCGAGCACCTGCGGTTGGGCGACGTCGACAACCTGTGGGCCACGCACGGCAGCGGTTCGCCGGTGCTGGTGCTGCTGGGCCACACCGACGTGGTGCCGACCGGGCCGGTCTCGGACTGGACCAGCGATCCGTTCGATCCGCAGATCCGCGGCGGCGTGCTGTACGGGCGCGGCGCGGCCGACATGAAGGGCAGCGTGGCCGCCTTCGTGGTGGCAGCAGAGCAGTTCGTCGCCGCCCATCCCGGCCATCCGGGCACGCTGGCGGTGCTGCTGACCAGCGACGAGGAAGGCGATGCGATCGACGGTGTGCGTCGCGTGGCCGATATCTTCCGCGCGCGCGGCCAGACCATCGACTGGTGCATCACCGGTGAGCCGTCGTCCACCGCCGTGCTGGGTGACCTGCTGCGCGTCGGTCGCCGCGGCAGCCTCTCGGCAACGCTGTCGGTGAAGGGCGTGCAGGGCCATGTCGCATACCCGGACAAGGCGCGCAATCCGATCCACCTGGCGGCGGCGGCCCTGGCCGAACTGACCGCCCGGCGGTGGGACGACGGCTTCGAGAGCTTCCCGCCGACCAGCCTGCAGGTGTCCAACATCCATGCCGGCACCGGCGCCAACAACGTGATCCCGGGCGAGCTGCAGGTGCTGTTCAACCTGCGCTACAACCCGCACTGGAGCGCACCGGTGCTGGAGCAGGAAATCGCCGCGCTGCTGGACCGTCATTCGCTTCAGTACACGCTGAAGTGGCATCGCAGCGGTGAGCCGTTCTACACGCCAGAAGGCACGCTGCGCCGCGTCGCGCGCGAGGTGCTGGGTGAATTCGCGGGGGCGCCGCCGGAGGAAAGCACCGGTGGCGGCACCTCCGATGCACGCTTCATCGCGCCGCTGGGTGCGCAGTGCATCGAAGTGGGGCCGGTGAATGCCAGCATCCACCAGGTGGACGAGAACGTGCGCGTGGCGGATCTGGAGCGCCTGCCGGCGCTCTACCAGCGCCTTGTCGAGCGGCTGCTGGCGTAACCGCCTGAGCGACGGGGCGCGCGCGCGCGCCTCACGCCACAATCAACCCGAATGCCGCCAGCGCGGCCGCCGCCTGCCGCTGTGAGATCACGGCCTTCTTGAAGTGCTTGCTGTCCATCACGTTCAGCCCGCTGATATCGGTGCCGCGCAGGTCCGCCCCTTCAAATCGCGTCAGCCGTGTCTGCGCATTGCGCAGGCTGCCGCCTTCGAACACCGCATCGCGGAAGTCGCAGCCGGAGAGCTCGGCGTCCGAAAAATCCATCCCCTCCAGCTGCGCCTTGCGGAACGACAGGCCGCGCAGGTCGGCGCTGACCAGCAGGCAGTCGCGGAACTCCAGTGCCCAGCCGGTCACTTCCTGCAGGTGCGCGCCAGTCAGCTTGCAGTCCTCGAAGCGTACCGACGACAGCGTCGCGCGGCGCCAGTGGCTGTTGTTCAGATCGCAGTGCGAGAAGCGCGCATCGCTGAGCAGCGCCGAACTGAAATCGCACTGGCCGCCCCGGCATTTTGTCCACTGGCTCTCTTCCAGCGACGCGGCCAGCCAACAGGCGCCGGCCACCGAGCACTGGTTGAACTGGAAGCCGTCCATGTCCAGCCGCGAAAAGTCGCCGTTGTCGAACGTGCAGCCGTCGAACACGGCCGCACGCGGATGCGCGGCCACGATGGCCTGCATGCGTTCGCGGGTGATGGTCTCGTCGCGGAAAGTGGCAGTGTTCATGCCGCCATTCTGGGCGATGGCAGGGCGGAGCGGCAGACTTGAAAGCGCCGGGTGGGTGTGTACAGCCGGTCAGTCGAACGTCCAGAACGGGGGCTTGATGGTGGAACGCCAATAGGCGTCACCGGCCAGGTAGAAGCGCTGCGCGTACGCCTTCGCAAACCAGCCGGCGGCCGCGTCCACATCGCGGGTCACGCCGGCGCGGCCGCGGCCCAGCAGCAGGCCGCTGAAGTACGCGCCATAGACGTTGCCCTGGTCGGCTGCCCGCCGGTACCAGCGCAGCGCCTCGACGCCATCGCGCGGCACGCCCATGCCGGTTTCAAGCATCGCGCCCAGATCCACCTGGGCATCGGCATCGCCGCGCTGTGCGCGCCGCTGGATGTCGACGACGAGTGGATGCAGGGTCCCATCCGGCTGCGGCGCGATCGCCTGGGGCAGTCGCGACGATTCGGATGACGTGTGGTGGTAGATCGTCGCGCGCAGGTCCCAACGCAGCGCGGCAGCGGCCTCGCCACGCTCGCGGTGGAGCCTGGCCAGCATCAGCATGGCCATCGGGTTGCCGTGCTCCGCCGCCGCGCGATACCAGCGTTCCGCCTTGCGCGGCGATGCGCGCAACGCAAAGCCCTGGACAATGTTCGGGCCGTCACCGTGCATCAGCTCACCGTGGGTCCAGATCCGGCCCAGCGCCTCTTCGGCCTGGGGGTTGTCAGCGCTCCACGGGGTGGTGGCGGCGGCGCGCTCATACCAGAGCACCGCGCGCGGGTCGTTGAACGTCTCGTAGGTCCTGGCCGCGTCCCAGGCGCTGTCGAAGCGGCCATCGGCGGCCTTGTCCTGGACGGCATGCACGATGCTCACCGGCGTTCGTGAGGGCGCGCTGCTGCAGGCGACCAGGGTGAGGCTGAGGGCGACACCCCCCAGGTGTGACGAAATGCGTCCGATGCGAGGGGTCATGCCGGCCAGAGGGTGCAGAGGGGGCGTGATTATCGCCCGGGCCTGCGGCACCGGGTTGTCTGCGGGTGTCGGCATGGTTGCCATCGCAACAGTTGCACCGGCGCCAAAACCCGGTTACGGTCGGTCCATGTCCTCGTTCCCGGCCACCGCCGTCACCAATACCAACCGCAATAATCTGCGCGCGAATAATCGTGCGCGGCCGATGCGGGACTGCGACCAGGGCTAGTACAAGCAACACGCCCGGACCCCAGAAAACCCGCATCGGCCGATGCGGGTTTTTTTGTGGGTGGCCGGTTGGATATCAGCACTACGTGTATTCCCCCATCATCAGGAGCTGTTCCCATGTGTTCGATCTTCGGACTTTTCGGCCTGCAGGCCGGCGACGACCTCCCGGCGCTGCGCCGCCATGCGCTGGACCTCTCGCAGCGCCAGCGCCATCGTGGCCCGGACTGGAGCGGCGTGTATGTCGATGCCGGCGCCATCCTGGTCCATGAGCGGTTGGCCATCGTGGATCCGGCCGGTGGCTCGCAGCCGCTGCTCTCCGACGACGGCGGCCTCGCGCTGGCGGTCAACGGCGAGATCTACAACCATCGCGAACTCAAGACCGAGCTGACCCAGCCGTACGCCTTCCAGACCGGCTCGGACTGCGAGGTGATCAACGCCCTGTACCGCGAAGACAGCCCGGCCTCGTTCCTGAACCGCCTCAACGGCATCTTCGCCTTCGCGCTGTGGGACCGCGAGCAGCAGCGCGTGCTGATCGCGCGCGACCCGATCGGCGTGGTGCCGCTGTACTGGGGGCACGACGCGCAGGGCCGGCTGGTGGTGGCCTCGGAGCTGAAGTCGCTGGTGGACATCTGCGCCGACGCCGCGCAGTTCCCGCCGGGCCACTGGTACGACAGCGCGACGGACACGCTAACCCGCTATTACGAGCGCCCGTGGCGCGACTACGATGCGGTCGAAGGCGTCGAGGCCGACCGGGCCGCACTGCGTGAGGCCTTCGAACGCGCCGTGCATCGCCAGTTGATGACCGACGTGCCGTACGGCGTGCTGCTGTCCGGTGGCCTGGATTCGTCGCTGGTCGCCGCCGTCGCCGCCCGCTATGCACGCCACCGCATCGAGGACGGTGACCAGAGCGAGGCCTGGTGGCCGCGCCTGCATTCGTTCGCGATCGGCCTGAAGGGCTCACCGGACCTGGCCGCAGCCGCCATCGCCGCCGAGGCCCTGGGCACCGTGCACCATGGTTTCGAGTACACGTTCGAGGAAGGCCTGGATGCGCTGCCCGAGGTGATCCGCCACGTGGAAACCTACGACGTCACCACCATCCGCGCGTCGACGCCGATGTTCCTGCTGGCACGGCGGATCAAGGCGATGGGGGTGAAGATGGTGCTGTCGGGCGAGGGCAGCGACGAGATCTTCGGCGGCTATCTGTACTTCCACAAGGCGCCCAACGCGCGCGAGTTCCATGAAGAGCTGGTGCGCAAGCTCGATGCGCTCAACAACTACGACTGCCTGCGCGCCAACAAGTCGATGATGGCCTGGGGCGTGGAGCCGCGCGTGCCATTCCTGGACCGCGAATTCCTCGACGTCGCCATGCGCATCGACGCGCGCCACAAGATGGTCGGGCAGGGCCCCAGCGGCGCGCGCCGGATCGAGAAGGCGGTGCTGCGCGAGGCGTTCGAGGGCTACCTGCCCGAGTCGATCCTGTGGCGGCAGAAGGAGCAGTTCAGCGACGGCGTCGGCTATGGCTGGATCGACGGCCTGAAGGCGCACGCCGAGGCGCAGATCAGCGACCGGGTGATGGCCGCGGCGGACAAGCGCTTCGTGCACAACCCGCCGCAGACCAAGGAGGCCTACTACTACCGGCACGTGTTCGAGCAGTTCTTCCCCACCCAGGCGGCCGCCGAGACGGTGCCGGGCGGCAAGTCGATCGCCTGTTCCTCGCCGGCGGCGATCGCCTGGGACGCCAGCTTCGCGGCCATGGCCGACCCCTCCGGCCGCGCGGTGGCCGGCGTACATGAGCAAGCCTTGGCCGGGTAACATTCCCCCCTCATGCATTGGGGAATGTTCATGGACGTACAGACCGGAGGCGATGTGCCGCGGATGAAATGGGGGTGGCACTACCTGGCCTGGGCCGGCGTTCCACTGGCGATCGGCCTGGCGCTGGCGCGCTATGCCGGCCCGGAGCTGCCGGCGGCGACGGACGTGGCGGCGAAGGCCGATGCGGTGGTCGGCAGCGACTGGGCCCACCACCTGGCATCGCCGCTGGGGCTGTTCCTGTTGCAGCTGCTGGTGCTGCTGGTGGTCGCCAAGGGCGCCGGTGCGCTGCTGAAGCGGCTGGGCCAACCCGCCGTGATCGGCGAAATGGCCGCTGGCCTGATGATGGGGCCGCTGGTGCTGGGCAGCCTGCTGCCCGATCTGCACGGGGCGCTGTTCCCGGCCAGCTCGCTGGGCCCGCTGGGCATGCTGAGCCAGTTGGGCGTGTTGATGTTCCTGCTGGTGGCCGGTGCCGAGCTCGACCTGGGCGGGCTGCGCGGCCGCCGCCGTTTCGCGTTCACCGTCAGCCATGCCGGCATCGCCGTGCCGTTCGTGCTGGGCGTGCTGCTGGCGATCTGGCTGTACCCCGAACATGGTCCGCAGGGTGTGGGCTTTACCGCCTTCGCGCTGTTTGTCGGCATCTCGCTGAGCATCACCGCCTTCCCGGTGCTGCTGCGCATCCTGGCCGACCGCGGCATCACCCACACGCCGCTGGGGCAGACCGCCATCGCCTGCGCGGCGCTCGGCGATGCCACGGCCTGGTGCCTGCTGGCGCTGATCGTGGCAGCGGCGCAGGCCACCGGATGGGTGCCCGCCAGCCTGAGCCTGCTGTGTGTGGTGGCGTTCGTCGCGCTGATGCTGGGCGTGGTCAAACCCTGGTTCTCGCGGCAGGTCATCCGTACGGGCAGCGAAGGGCGCTGGCTGCTGGGCGTACTGCTGCTGTCGCTGGCCAGTGCGCTGGTGACCGAGGTGCTCGGCATCCACGCGTTGTTCGGTGCGTTCGCCGCCGGCGTGGCGGTGTCGTCCAACGCGCAGCTGCGGACCCTGTTGATCGAGAAGGTGGAGCCGTTCGCGGTCACCTTGCTGCTGCCGCTGTTCTTCGCCATGACCGGCCTGCGCATGCGGGCCGATGCGTTGCAGGCCAGCGACCTGCTGTTGTGCGCGGTGGTGATCGCGGTGGCCACGCTGGGCAAGCTGTTCGGTACCTGGAGCGCGGCCCGCAGTGCAGGCATGCCCAACCAGGAGGCGTGGAAGCTGGGGGCGCTGATGAACACCCGTGGCCTGATGGAGCTGATCGTGCTCAACCTGGGCTACGAACTGGGCTTCCTCGGCGACCGCCTGTTCGCGGTGCTGGTGATCATGGCGCTGGTGACCACGGCGATGACCGGCCCGCTGCTCAGCGCGATGGAGCGCCGGAAGGCGCGCGGCTGAGCGGCTCCAACCGCAACGTATACCGCGCTTTCCCCGGCAGGAACGGCGTCGGCTTGCCCTGCACCCAATCCTCATGGCCCGCGCCCCAGAACGGTGACAGTGGGTGGCCACTCTGGCCGCCGGGCATGTGGATGATGCCGTCGGCTTCATGCCCCGGCGATACCACCATGCGTTGCGAGGCGCCGAATGCCGTGCCCTGCACGCGCGGCATGTCGCGGTCACCGGGCAGGCGGTCCGCCGGCATGCACAGCCACGGCTTCGCGAAGGCGGGCAGGGCGCGACTGATCGGGTGGCAGATGGCGGCCGTGTTGCGTTCGCCCCAGGTCCGCTGGGCCAGGTCCGGCCCCTGTTCGGCCAGCTCCGCCTCCGCCTGCCGCGCGGCATCCGCCAGCAGCGCGTCCCAGCTTGGGTACGGCGGCGGCAGCAGGTGGGTCGGACGCTCGCTCACCAGCGGCCACAGCACGCCTTCGATCTGCGGCAGCTTCGGCTCCAGGTAGTCGTCACCCAGCGCGTGCCGCGCCGGCGCCAGCAGCCCGGCCGAGACGATGTCCTGCACCTTGCTGCGGAACCCGCGCGTGATCCGGTAACTCACCGCATCGGACGACGCGTGTCCCTCCCACTGGCGGCTGGCCGCCTCCAGGCGTTTCAATGCCGGGTCATTGCTGCTGCCGACCACCTGCCGCAACAGCGTCCACCAGCGTTCCAGGAACACCGCGCGGTCGTCCAGCTGGATCGCCAGCAGGTCGCTCTCGCTGAAGTGCTGTTTTGCAGCGAGGTCGTCGCGGATCTGCCGACCGCGCGCGCCCAGGTCATAGCCCGCGTTGCCCGCCACCGCGAGCTCGGCACCGTCCAGCACGCGTCCGTTGGCGGTCCACAGACGCTGCGTGGGCGGGTCGATCAGCGCCGGTGAGCCGTCGCTGCGGATGGCCCACGGCGCGCAGCTGGCCGGCGCAGTAGTGGTGGTGCCGTTGGGCGGGCACGCCGCCGCGCGGTCCGGGCGGGCGCCGATCAGGCGCCACGCGATCCGGCCGTGCTGGTCGGCCAGCAGCAGGTTCTGGGTAGGGATGCCGGCGCGGTCGGCAATCCGCAGCGCCTGGTCCAGGTCGCCGGCGCGGGCCATGTCGGCGAAATCCAGGCGCACCGCGCCGGGCAACTGCGCGGTCCAGCGCAGCGCCTCGCCGCTGCCGTCGGGGCGTTCGTGCAGGATCGGGCCCCACGCGGTCTCGCGCACGCGCAGCACCACGTCCGTGCCGCCAGCCACGCGGATCCGCTCCTCGTGGGTGGTGATGCCTTGCGCGCCGGCCGGTACCGTCACGAAGTCGGCGTTGTCGATGTAGCTGTTGGTGAAGCCCCAGGCCACATGCCCGTTGCTGCCGACCACGATCGCCGGCAGCCCGGGCAGCGAGAAGCCGCTGACGTCCACCCGGCCACCGGGCGCGGCCGGATCGGGGTAGCGCAGCCGCACCCGGAACCACAGCGCCGGTGCGCGCAGGCCCAGGTGCATGTCGTCGGCCAGGATCGCGCGGCCATCGGCGGTCAGCGCGCCGGCCACCGCGAAGTTGTTGCTGCCATGCACGTCCTGCTCTTCCCCACGGGTAGGTGACGACCGTGGGTCGTCACTCAACCGGAAGGCATCGGGTTCCGGCAACACCGCATTGCCGCGTGCGGCGCCGAACAGCGGCGCGTCCCACTCGGTGCCCTCGTGGCTGAGCAGTGCATACAGCGCCGGCGGCGCCACCTCGCGGATGCGGCGCATGGCCAGTTCGTTCTGGTTGGTGGGGTCCTGCAGGTCCGCGTACATGGCCAGGCCGGTCAGCACCGAATCGGTGGCCGTCCACGGCGCGGGCGACTGGCGCAGCAGCAGGTAGGGCCACGGGCGCACGCGCAGGTCCTGCAGGCCGCCGTTGACGCCGTCCACATAGGCCTGCACCACCTGCGGGTTGCCGCCGACGGCCTGGGTGAGGTGGGCGTCGGTGCGCGCGCGCAGGCGATGCACGCGCATGCGCTGGTCGACGGAAACGGCCGCCGCGCCGAACAGCTCGGACAGCTCACCGGCGGCGGCGCGGCGCATCAGATCCATCTCGAAGTAGCGTTCCTGCGCGTGCACCAGCCCGAGTGCACGCATCGCATCGGCCTCGCTGGCGGCGTCGATGGTGACCACGCCGAGCGCATCGCGGGAGACGCGGGCCTCGGCCTGCAGGCCGGCCATGGGCTGCTGGCCCTCCAGGGTGGGCAGGCTGCCGCGCAGCAGCCACCAGACCGTACCGATCACGACCACCACCAGCAGCATCAGACTCCAGCCGATCCACTTCAGCGCACGACGCATCCCAGCTCCCCGATGACGGTGGTGCCGGACGCTGCCCGGCAATGAATCCCCTGCAATGCGCGCCGCTCACCGGACCCCAGCTGCGCCTGCGCATGCAACTGATTCCGATTAGATCACGGCGATCCGGGATAGGGCACCATGGCGTCCATCGATTCACAGGAGCTCCCCCATGAAAGGCCATCCCGACGTCATTGACTGCCTGAAGGAACTGCTGCGCGGCGAACTGGCTGCGCGCGACCAGTACTTCATCCACTCGCGCCGCTACGAGGACCAGGGTCTGTTCGCGCTGTACGAGCGCCTCAACCACGAGATGGCCGAGGAGACCGAACACGCCGACGCGCTGCTGCGCCGCATCCTGTTCCTGGGCGGCAACCCGGACATGCGCCCGCACGGCTTCGAGCCGGGCGTGACCGTGGAAGAGATGCTGCAGAAGGACCTGGAAACCGAATACAGCGTGCGCAACAACCTGGCGGCCGGCATGAAGCTGTGCGAACAGCACCAGGATTACGTGAGCCGCGACATGCTGCTGGTCCAGCTCAAGGACACCGAAGAAGACCATGCCTGGTGGCTGGAGCAGCAGCTGGGCCTGATCAAGCGCATCGGCGTGGCGCTGTACCAGACCAGCAAGATGGAAGCGAAGGGCGCGTCAGCGCACTGAGCGGGTAGCGCCGGCCGTTGGCCGGCCCATGCAATTCGTCCGCCAGCCAGCATTCGCCAGCCAGCGACGAACAAAAAAACCGGGGAAACCCCGGTTTTTTTGTGCGCGATGCATCACTCCACCGACAACCCCTCCACCTTCTGCCACCCACGCGGCAGCAGGTGGCCACGCGTGGCGCGCGTACCGACGTAGGCGTCCAGGTCCTTGAACGACAGGTTCATGGTGCGTGCGCCGCTGCGGACCAGCAGCGTGTTGCCCGGGGCCACCGCGACCACCGCGACCACCCGCTCGGTGGCGAGCTTGGCCTTGGGGATGTCGATGATCTTGTTGCCCTTGCCCTTGTCCAGTTCCGGCAGCTCGTTGGCCGGGATGGCCAGCAGGTTGCCCGAGCTGGTCACGGCCACGATGCGGTCGGTGTCCGGGTTGGCGACCACGGCCGGGGTCAGCACCTTCGAGCCGGAGGTCAGGTTGAGCATCGCCTTGCCGGCCTTGTTGCGCCCGGTCAGGTTCTCGAAGCGGGTCACGAAGCCGTAGCCATGCGTGGACGCCAGCACGAAGCGGGTGTTGTTCTCGCCGCTGGCCAGGGTCATGAAGGCGCTGCCCGGTGCGGGCGAGAAACGGCCGGTGAGCGGCTCGCCGTTGCCGCGCGCCGAGGGCAGGGTGTGGATCAGCGTGGAGTACGCGCGGCCCTCGGTGTCCAGGAACGCTACCTGCTGGGTGCTGCGCGCACGCACCGAACCGAGCAGGGCGTCGCCGTCGCGGTAGGACAGCGTGGACGGGTCCATGTCGTGGCCCTTGGCCGCACGGATCCAGCCCTTCTCCGACAGCACCACCGTCATCGGCTCGCTGGGCACCAGCTCGGTTTCGTCGATGGCCTGGGCCGCACCACGCTGCACCAGCGGCGAACGGCGTGCATCGCCGAACTTCTTCGCATCGGCCACCAGCTCGTCGCGGATCAGCTTGCGCAGCTTGGTCTTGCTGTCCAGGATCGACTGGATCTTGTCGCGCTCCTTGGCCAGCTCGTCCTGCTCGCCGCGGATCTTCATTTCTTCCAGGCGGGCCAGCTGCTTCAGCTTGGTTTCCAGGATGTAGTCGGCCTGGTCGTCGCTCAGCCCGAAGCGCGCGATCAAGGCCGCCTTGGGTTCGTCCTCGGTGCGGATGATGTGGATCACTTCATCCAGGTTGAGGAAGGCCACCAGCAGGCCTTCCAACAGGTGCAGGCGACGCTCGACCTTTTCCAGGCGGTGGGTCAGGCGACGGGTCACGGTGGTGCCACGGAACTGCAGCCACTCGGCGAGCAGCATCTTCAGGTTCTTCACCTGCGGACGCCCGTCCAGCCCGATCACATTGAGGTTGACCCGGTAGCTGCGCTCCAGGTCGGTGGTGGCGAACAGGTGGCCCATCAGCTGTTCGGCATCCACGCGGTTCGAGCGCGGAACCAGCACCACGCGCACCGGGTTGGCGTGGTCGGATTCGTCGCGGATGTCTTCCAGCCACGGCAGCTTCTTGGCACGCATCTGCGCGGCGATCTGCTCGATCACCTTGGACGGCGAGACCTGGAAGGGCAGCGCGTTGATCACGATGTTGGTGCCGTCCTTGAAGAACGTCGACCGCGCACGCACGCTGCCGTAGCCGGTCTCGTACATGGTGCGCAGGTCGGCGGCCGGCGTGATGATCTCCGCCGCGCTCGGGTAATCCGGGCCCTTCACGTGCTCCAGCAGGTCGCCGATGCTGGCGTCGGGATCATCCAGCAGGTGCAGCAGCGCGCTGACGATCTCGTTGAGGTTGTGCGGCGGTACGTCGGTGGCCATGCCCACCGCGATGCCGGTGGTGCCGTTGAGCAGCAGGTGCGGCAGCCGCGCCGGCATCCAGGTCGGCTCCTCCAGGGTGCCGTCGAAGTTCGGCGTCCAGTCGGTGGTGCCCTGGTTGATTTCGCCCAGCAGCACTTCGGCGATCGGGGTGAGCTTGGATTCGGTGTAACGCATCGCCGCGAACGACTTGGGATCGTCGGTCGAACCGAAGTTGCCCTGGCCTTCGATCAGCGGATAGCGGTAGGAGAACGGCTGGGCCATCAGCACCAGCGCCTCGTAGCACGCGCTGTCGCCGTGCGGATGGTACTTACCGATGACGTCGCCGACGGTACGCGCGGACTTCTTCGGCTTGGCGGCGGCGTTCAGCCCCAGCTCGCTCATCGCGTAGATGATGCGGCGCTGCACCGGCTTGAGGCCATCGCCCAGGAACGGCAGCGCCCGGTCGAGCACCACGTACATCGAATAGTCCAGGTACGCCCGTTCGGCGTATTCGCGCAGGGGCAGCTGTTCAAAGCCGTGGAAGGCGGGGCGGGCAAGATCGGTCATGCGGCATTGTTACCTGTGGCAAGGGACGGCGACGGCTGTCGCCCTCGCAGGCGGTCGATTATCCGGATGCGGCCGGGGATGCCAAGCCGCGTGTTGTGGGCAGGGGGTGGTTGCCGCGTGCCAGGTAGCGCCCGGGCGGGCTGCCGAAGTGGCGGCGGAACACGGTGACGAAGGCGCTGGGGCTGCTGAAACCCAGTTCGTGCGCGATCGCCGAGACGCTGGCGCCGTCGGACAGGCGGCGCAGCCCTTCGGCCAACCGGGCCTGCTGGCGCCATTGCGCGAAGCTCAGGGTGGTCTCGTCGCGGAAGTGGCGGGTCAGGGTGCGCGGCGACAGCCCCGCCCACTGCGCCCATTGCTCCAGGCTGCGGTCGTCGGCCGGGTCGGCGATCAGCTGCGAGGCGATCCGCAGCAGGCGGCGGTCGCGCGGCATGGGCAGGTGGGTGCGCTGGCGCGGCGCGTGGCGCAGTTCATCCAGCAGCACCTCCATGATGTGCTGCTGGGTCGCCGTGGCGGTGCCCGCCGGCGCCCAGGTGGTGACCCGCAGCGCCAACGCCTGCAGCAGGTCGGAGATGCCCACCACGCAGGGCTCGGCGGGCAGGTCGTGGGCCAGGGCCGGGGCGATGACCACCCCCCAGCCGCGCAACGGCCCGCGGATGTCAACCGTATGGGGCTCGCCCGGTGGCATCCAGCCGGCACAGCCCGGCGGCATCGACCAGGTGCCGTGCCGGGTGCGCACCGTGAGCAGGCCGGCCTCCACGCAGATCAGCTGGGCGCGCAGATGCGCGTGCCAGTCCACTTCGCGGTCCAGCCCGCGCGGGCTGTCCACCCGGAAGCCGAGCACGCCCAGCCCATCCTCGCGCTCGAACCAATCCAGCACGTCGGTGCGGATCTGGATGGCGGGATCGTCCGTTGGCCTGAAAGTGTTATCCATTGTCCATATTGTAATACCGGGCCAGCCGGGGCGGCCATTAAGGTAGCGGCCTCCCATCGTTCCGTTTGCTGCAACACAGCATTTTGTTCCATTTTGAATATTTCTATTGAGAAATATATTTTTTGGAAGAGAATGTCCTCCCATGATCTGTCCTGATGCCAATCCCCCCAGCTTCGGCCTGCTGCTGCGCCAGGTGCGCGACGGCCTGGTGCGCCAGCTCGACACGTCGATGGCCGAGGAAAACCTCGGCATCGGCTTCACCCACTACCTGGGCCTGAAGGTGCTCGCAGCCCGTGCCCCGTGCACCGCCAACGAGCTGGCCCAGGCCCTGGACCAGGTGCCCAGCGCGGTGACCCGCCTGCTGGACAAGCTGGAAGCGCTGGACTGCGTACGCCGTGAACCGCATGCGCAGGACCGTCGGGCGCTGCAGATCGTACTGACCGACCAGGGCCGCCAGTTGTGGGCCCGGCTGAAGCTGCGCGGCGACCAGACCATGGACGACGCCATGCGCGACCTGTCCGCGGACGAGCGCGCGCTCCTGCTTTCCCTCATGACCCGTGTACGTGACTCCCTCAATACGCCATGACTCCTACAACTGAACGCACCTCATCGCTGCGCCCGCTGCGGCCGGTGCTGCTGTCCGTGCTGGCGCTGGCGCTGGCCGCCTGTGCCAGCACCGGCGGCCTGCAACCCAAGGGCCAGCTGGTCGACGCCGACAGCCTGCAGACCCAGCGCACCCTGGCCGGCCACAGCCTCAGCCCGGCCGCGTTCCCGGCCACCGACTGGTGGCGGGCGCTGAACGACCCGCAGCTGGACGCGCTGATCGCCGAAGGGCTGCAGCGCAACCCGGGCCTGGACGCGGCCGATGCGCGCCTGCGCCAGGCCCGTGCCCAGATCGGCACCGCGCATGCCGACCGCCTGCCCAGCGTGTCCGCTTCCGGTGGCTACACCGGCGTGCGCCTGCCCGAATCGATGGTCGGCGACGAGATCGGCGGCAGCTATGCCGGCAGTGGCCAGGCCTATCTGAGCGTCAGTTACGGCGTTGACCTGTGGGGCGGCAAGCGCGCCGCCTGGGAAGCGGCCGTGGACAGCGGCCATGCCGCCGCCGTGGACGCGCAGGCCGCGCGCCTGAACCTGTCGGCCGGTATCGCCGAGGCGTACGCGCAGCTTGGCTATGCCTGGCAGCTGCATGACGTTGCCAGCGAAGAACTGGACCGTTCGCAGAAGACGCTGACCCTGACCCGCCAGCGTCGCGCGGCGGGCATCGACAGCGACCTGCAGACGCGCCAGGCCGAGGCCCGCATTCCGGCCGCGCAGCAGCAACTGCAGGCCGCGCAGCAGCAGATCGACGAGGCCCGCACCGCGCTGGCCGCGCTGGTCGGCCAGGGCCCGGACCGGGGCCTGCAGATCGAACGCCCGCAGCCGCTCAACCCGCTCGCACTGCAGCTGCCGGGCGTGCTGCCCAGCGAACTGCTCGGCCGTCGCCCGGACATCGTGGCGGCACGCTGGCGCGTGGAAGCGGCCGGTCGCGAGATCGACGCGGCCAAGGCCAAGTTCTATCCCAGCCTCAACCTCACCGCACTCGGCGGCGTAGTGGCCAGTGAAGTGGACCAGCTGCTCAAGAGCGGCTCGACGTTCGCCTTCATCGGCCCGGCGCTGAGCCTGCCGATCTTCGACGGTGGCCGCCTGCGCGCCAACCTGGACAAGACCGACGCGCAGTACGACCTGGCCGTGGCCGACTACAACCAGTCGGTGGTCACCGCGCTGCGCGAGGTGGCCGACCAGGTCAACGCGGTGCGTTCGCTGGCCGACCAGGCCGCCTCGCAGGCGCAGGCGGTGAGCACCGCACGCGCCGCGCACGACCTGGCGCAGCAGCGCTACAAGGCCGGCATCGGCAGCTACCTGGACGTGCTCAGCGTGGAAGCGCAGCTGCTGCAGTCGCAGCAGCAGCTGGCCTCGCTGCAGTCGCGGCAGATCCTTGTTTCGGTTCGGCTGAGCCAGGCGCTGGGCGGGGGCTTCACCCCGTCCGGCGACACCGCCCCGCTCGCCACCGCCCCCGAATCCACGCATTCCTGAGATACCTCCCATGAGCCAGACTTCCGCTCCCGCTGCCGCACCGGCAGCTCCCTCCCGTCGCGGCAAGCTGCTGCGCGGCCTGCTGGCCGTCGTGGTGCTGCTGCTCGCCGCCGCGGCGCTGTGGTACTTCATGTTCGGCCGCTGGTTCGAAGAAACCGACGATGCCTACGTGCAGGGCAACCAGGTGCAGATCACCCCGCTGATCACCGGCACCGTGGTGGCGATCAACGCCGATGACGGCATGCGCGTGGAGCGCGGCCAGCTGCTGGTGCAGCTGGACCCGGCCGACACCGAGGTGGCACTGCAGCAGGCCCGCGCCAACCTGGCCCGCACTGTGCGCCAGACCCGCGGTCTGTATCGCAGCGTGGAAGGCGCGCAGGCCGAACTGAGCGCCCGCCAGGTCACCCTCAACCGCGTCCGCGAAGACTTTGCCCGTCGCAAGGGGCTGGCCGCCACCGGCGCCATCTCCGACGAAGAGCTGGCGCATGCCCGCAATGAACTGGCGGCGGCCGAGGCGGCCGTGGCCGGTTCGCGCGAGACGTTCGAGCGCAGCAATGCGCTGGTCGACGACACCGTGATCGCTACCCAGCCGGACGTGGAAGCCGCCGCCGCGCAGCTGCGCCAGGCCTACCTCAACAACGCCCGCGCCGGCATCGTCGCGCCGGTCAGCGGCTACGTGGCCCGTCGCTCGGTGCAGGTCGGCCAGCGCGTGCAGCCGGGTACCGCGCTGATGGCGGTGGTGCCGACCGAGCAGATGTGGGTGGAAGCCAACTTCAAGGAAACCCAGCTGCGCCACATGCGCCTGGGCCAGGAAGTGGAACTGCGTTCGGACCTGTACGGTGGTGACGTGAAGTACAAGGGCCGCATCGACAGCCTGGGCCTGGGCACGGGTTCGGCGTTCTCGCTGCTGCCGGCGCAGAACGCCAGCGGCAACTGGATCAAGATCGTGCAGCGCGTGCCGGTGCGCATCGCCATCGACGCCAAGCAGCTGGCCGATAATCCGCTGCGCATCGGCCTGTCGATGAAGGCCGAAGTGAGCCTGCGCGACCAGAAGGGCACCGTGCTGCCGACCGCCGCGGCCAAGGGCCAGGTGTTCGACACCGACGTGTATGCCAAGCAGCTGCACAGCGCCGACGAGGTGATCCACGAGATCATCCAGAACAACCTGCCGCGCTCGGCAAAGGCCAGCTGAGGTCACCATGTCCGCACAAGCTCCCGCCGCGCCCGGTACTCCGGGTGCGCCGTCGGCGCCGGGTGCGACCGGCGCGTTCCGGCCGGCCAATGTCGCGCTCTGCACGGCTGGCCTGGCCATGGCCTCGTTCATGCAGGTGCTCGACACCACCATCGCCAACGTCTCGCTGCCGACGATCGCCGGCAACCTCGGCGCCAGTTCGCAGCAGGCGACGTGGGTCATCACGTCGTTCGCGGTCAGCACGGCGATCGCGCTGCCGCTGACGGGTTGGTTGAGCCGTCGCTTCGGCGAAACCAAGCTGTTCATCTGGGCGACGCTGTCGTTCGTGATGGCCTCGCTGCTGTGCGGCCTGGCGCAGAGCATGGGCATGCTGGTGGTGTCGCGCGCGCTGCAGGGTTTCGTGGCCGGCCCGATGTACCCGATCACGCAGTCGCTGCTGGTCTCGATCTATCCCCGCGAAAAACGCGGGCAGGCGCTGGCGCTGCTGGCGATGATCACGGTGGTGGCACCGATCTGCGGCCCGATCCTGGGCGGTTGGATCACGGACAATTACAGTTGGGAATGGATCTTCCTGATCAATGTGCCACTGGGCATTTTCGCGGCGCTGGTGGTCGGCAATCAGTTGAAGGGCCGGCCGGAGCACATTGAAAAGCCGAAGATGGATTACGTGGGCCTGATCACGCTGATCATCGGCGTGGGCGCGCTGCAGCTGGTGCTGGACCTGGGCAACGACGAGGACTGGTTCAGTTCGCCCACGATCGTGGTGCTGGCGTGCGTGTCGGTGGTGGCCCTGGCGGTGTTCCTGATCTGGGAGCTGACGGACAAGGACCCGATCGTGGACCTGCGCCTGTTCCGCCACCGCAATTTCCGCGCCGGCACGCTGGCGATGGTGGTGGCGTACGCGGCGTTCTTCAGCGTATCGCTGCTGATTCCGCAGTGGCTGCAGCGTGACATGGGCTATACGGCGATCTGGGCGGGCCTGGCAACGGCACCCATCGGCATTCTGCCGGTGATCATGACGCCGTTCGTGGGCAAGTACGCCTCGCGCTTCGATATGCGCTGGATCGCGTCGTTCGCGTTCGTGTTCCTGTCGTTCACGAGCTTCCTGCGGTCGGGTTTCAATCTGCAGGTGGACTTCGCCCATGTGGCGGGGGTGCAGCTGATCATGGGTATCGGCGTGGCGTTGTTCTTCATGCCGGTGCTGCAGATCCTGCTCTCGGACCTGGACGGCCGCGAGATCGCGGCAGGCTCCGGCCTGGCCACGTTCCTGCGCACGCTGGGCGGCAGTTTCGCGGCGTCTCTGACGACGTGGCTGTGGGCCCGCCGCACGCAGGAACACCACGCGCACCTGACCGAAAGCATTTCCGGCTACACGCCGGGCATGCAGGAGAAGGTGGCGGCGATGGGGCAGGGCGACCTGCAACATGGCGCGGCGGCGTTGAACAACATGATCAACCACCAGGCATCGCAGATGGGCTTCAACGACATCTTCTTCCTGCTGGGCTGGATCTTCCTGGCCATCATCGCCTTCCTGTGGCTGGCCAAGCCGCCGTTCGGCGCCGGTGCCGGCGCAGCCTCCGCCGGCGGGCATTGATGCACACGCTGACCTGATGAAACGAAAAACCCCGCTGAAAGGCGGGGTTTTTTTTGGTGCCGTGTGCTGGATGCGGCGAAGGGCAAACACCGCAGATGGGGCGCACATTGCAAACACTGCGTAGCGCCGGGCTCTGCCCGGCTTCATGCATTTGGGCGAACAGCTGGTGGTCACCGGTTTCCGTGATTTGGCGGGACGGTGCGGGTTTGCGGGGGACGCCGTAAACCCATCCATGGGGGCTCAGTCGCCGCATCCATGCGGCTCATGCCCCCGCAAACCCACCCCGACCCGCCTTTGACAGTGACCGGTGGCCAAGGGAAAAGCGGGGCAACTGCACGCGCCATCGACCGCGCGCACTGTTGCTCTCTCGCTCTGTCGCTCTATTGGTATGGTTGGTCGCAAGACAACTGCCGTGAACCCATCAACGCCCGGTAACGCATTGAACCTGGCGAAACGAGGCGCCGGCCAACGGCCGGCGCTACCGCTTTTTCCATGGCAACGACACACTGTCAAAGGCGGGTCGGGGCCGGTTTGCGGGGGCATGAGCCGCATGGGTCGGGCGCATGCGCCCGACGGGTTGGGCAGGAGCCCAACCCCGGTCTTGCCGTGTGCGCAGGACAGCGCACA
>NZ_JBLZQD010000014.1:0-107656 GCF_049199305.1 Stenotrophomonas sp. PD6
GGCCCCCACCGCGGGGCTCCCCCGCCGGGGGCCCGGCCCCACGGGGGTCTGCTTTTTTTCCCCCGCCCCCGGCCCCCCCCCCCCCCCCGCGGGCCCCCCCCCCCCCCCGCGGCCCCCCCCCCCCCCCCCCCCCCCGGCCCCCCCCCCGCCGCTACGATCTACCGGCCGCCAGGCTCTGCCCGGCGGTACGGTAGAATGTCCCTCTTTATTGAATAACCTGCCGACCATGAGCCACTACGAAGGCGATCTCCGGACACCGGAACAGGCCCGTTTCGCCATTCTCGCCAGCCGCTGGAACGCCCGCATCACCGACGTGCTGGTGGCCGGTGCGCGCCAGAGCCTGGCCGGCAACGGCATCGACGAATCCGCCATCGACGTGATCCGCGTGCCGGGCGCATGGGAACTGCCGCTGGTGGCCGCCCGTCTTGCCGCCGCGCACGAGCATGCCGCGATCATCGCCCTGGGCTGTGTGATCCGGGGCGACACCCGTCATTACGAACACGTGGCCGATGGCTGCGCCGAGGGCCTGATGCGCGTGCAGCTGGACTTCGGCGTGCCGGTGCTCAATGGCGTGCTGGCGGTCGAGCGCGCCGAGGATGCCGAGGCCCGCGCCGGTGGCAGCCATGGCAACAAAGGTGAAGAAGCCGCACTGACGGCGTTGGAAATGGTCAATCTTCTGGAGCAGCTGCCATGAACAAGTCGAACCCGGGCAAGCCCTCCGGTAAACCCGTCCGCCGCGATGGCGTGGATCCGGTGCTGCGTTCGCGCGCGCGCCGCCGCGCCCTGCAGGCCATCTACGCGTGGCAGATCTCCGGCGGCAACGCTCAGACGGTCGTCGCCCAGTTCGCCCACGAACAGGCCCGCGAAATCGCCGACCTGGCGTACTTCGAGGCACTGGTGCACGGCGTGCTCGACAACCGCAAGGACCTGGACGAGGCGCTGGACCCGTACCTGGACCGCGGCATCGAGGAAGTGGATGCCATCGAGCGCGCCGCGCTGCGCGTGGCCGCCTACGAAATGCGTTTCCGCCTGGACGTGCCGTACCGCGTGGTGATCAACGAGGCCATCGAATCGGCCAAGCGTTTCGGCTCCGAGCACGGCCACACCTACGTGAACGGCGTGCTGGACCGCGCGGCGGTCGAGTGGCGCAAGGTCGAAAACGGGGGCTGACCCCGGGCCGGGAACACCCATGTCCCTCGCCGAATTCTCCCTGATCGAACGCATCCGCACGCGCACCCACGCGCGTGCCGATGTGCTGCTCGGCATCGGTGACGATGCCGCGCTGCTGCAGCCGCGCGCCGGCGAGCAGCTGGTGGTGACCGCCGACACGCTCAACAGTGGCGTGCATTTTCCGGCCGAGACCGCGCCGTACGACATTGGCTGGAAAACCCTGGCCGTCAATCTTTCCGACCTGGCGTCGATGGGCGCGCGACCGGCGTGGTGCACGCTGGCGTTGTCGTTGCCCGATGCGCAGACCGACTGGATCGACGCCTTCGCCGACGGCTTCTTCGCGCTGGCCGACGAACACGGCATCGTGCTGGTCGGCGGCGATACCACGCGCGGCCCGTTGTCGTTGTCGGTCACTGCCATGGGCCAGCTGGTGCCTGGAACGGCGTTGCGCCGTGATGCGGCCCGGGTCGACGACGAGGTGTGGGTCAGCGGAACGCTGGGCGATGCGGCCATCGCGCTGCGTGCCTGGCAGGGTGGCACCCTCGACGTGCGCGGCGTTGCCGACGATGCACAGGTCGATTACCTGCGCCTGCGGCTGGCGCGACCCACCCCGCGCGTGGCCTTGGGGCGCGCGCTGGTGGGCGTGGCCCACGCGGCCGTGGATGTATCCGATGGCCTGCTCGCCGACCTCGGCCACATCTGCGAACGGAGTGGCGTGGGCGCCCGGATCGACCCCAAGCGCCTGCCGGTATCCGCCGCCGCCCGTGCTCGCGTCGGTATCACGCAGGCTCGTGAGGCGGCGCTGCGCGGCGGTGATGATTACGAACTCTGCTTCACCGCCGCACCGTCACAGCGCCCCGCCATCGAGGCGCTGTCGGCACGTCTGTCGCTGCCGCTCACCCGCATCGGCACGATCATCCCGGGCAGCGGCATTGCCCACGGCAGCGACGACGACGCCCCGCGCGGCTACGAGCATTTCAACGAGCTGTAAGCCGCTCAAGCCGGTGGCAGCACCTTGCCCGGATTGAGGATCCCGTCCGGGTCCAGCGCGTGCTTGATCGCCCGCATCGCCGCCAGCGTGGCCGGTGTAAACGCCTGTGCCATGAAGTCGCGTTTGGCTAATCCGATACCATGCTCACCCGACAGCGTGCCCCCCAGCGCCAGGGTCAGTTCGAAGATCTTCGGCAGCGCGGCGTGCGCGCGTGCGTTCTCGTCGGCGTCGTCGGGGTGATACAGGATGTTGACGTGCAGGTTGCCGTTGCCGGCATGGCCAAAGGTGACGATGGTCAGCGTGTACTGCTGCGCCAGCGCCTGTACACCGGCGACCAGATCCGGAATGCGCGACACCGGCACCACCACGTCCTCGTTGATCTTGCCCGGTGCGATGCTGCGCAGCGCGGGCGACAGCGCCTTGCGCGCGGCCCACAACGTTTCGCGCGCGCTGCCTTCCATGGCCACATCCAGGGCCAGCATCCCATCGCCTTCGGCGGCGGTGGCGAGCGCCTGCAGCAGGTAGGGCAGGGTGTCGTGATCGCCATCGGCCTCGACCAGCAGCATCGCGCCGGCCTCCGGCACGTCGGCGCCATTGCGGCGCAGCAGCTCCAGGCTGCGTGCATCCATGAATTCCAGGCGGGTCGGTACCACCGGCTGCGCCATCAGCCGCGACACCGCCGCTGCGGCCGCGTCGGCATCGCGGTACAGCACGCGCAGGCCGGCCTGGGCCACCGGCGCAGGGGTGAGCTTCAAGGTGGCTTCGACGATCAAGGCCAGCGTGCCCTCGCTGCCCACCAGCAGGTGGGTCAGGTCGTAACCCGTGGCGTCCTTGGTATAGGCGCCGCCGCACTGGATCAGCTCGCCAGCGCCGGTCACCGCCACCAGCCCCAGCACGTTGTCGCGGCTGGTGCCGTACTTCACCGCGCGCGGGCCGCCGGCATTGCAGGCCAGGTTGCCGCCGATGCTGCAGATGTCGGCACTGGAGGGGTCCGGTGCCCAGAACAGCCCGTGCGGCATCAGCGCCTGCTGCAGGTCGCCGTTGAGCACGCCGGGTTCCACCACCGCGCAGCGGTTGCCGGGCTGGATGTCGAGGATGCGGTTCATGCGTGCGAACGACAGCACGATGCTGCCGTTCACCGGCACGGCCGCGCCGGTGGTGCCGGTGCCAGCGCCGCGCGCCACCACCGGAACGCCGTGGGCGCGGCAGGCGCGCACGATCTGCACCACCTGATCGCGGTCGCGCGGCAGCGCCACGCCGTTCGGTAGTGCGTGCCGCCAGGAGTTGTCCTGTGCGTGCGCGGCGAGCGCGGCAGCGTCGGTACGCCAGCCGTCGTCGCCCAGCAGCGCGTGCAGGGTGGCGATGAAGGCAGGGGGCAGGGAAGGGGAGGTCATGCCGGATTCCGGGGTTGCGCGGGGGCGCGCTGGATCAGCCGCCAGCCGATCACGGCAAGGACCAGCGGCAGCCACACCCAGCGCAGTTCAGAGAGGACCGTGGCCAACCCGCGCGCGCTGAAGAACTGGCCGGCGAAGGGCGAGACACGGATGGGGCGCCACGGCGCGAACAGGCGTTCGCCGCTCCACGGCCACCACAGGGCGACACCGAGGCCACCCGAGGTCAACGCGTCGAGCAGTGGATGCGACAGCGCGCTGAGGCCGACAAACGCGGCGGCCTGTACTGCGCTGGCCCGCAGGCGGGTGTACAGCAACGCGGCCAACAGGGCCAGCAGGGCGGCGAACAGGATCGAATGACTGGCGCCGCGATGGCCGAAGCTGTCGGCGTAGGGAATGTGCAGGGCGAAGGCCAGCACGTCGGCATCGGGCAGCATCGCGGCGACCATCCCGGCGCCCAGCAGCCGGCCGGAAATGCGCCCCCGGTCGGACGCGCACCACAGCGCCAGCGGAATGGCGGCATGGGTAAACACGCTGGGCATCAGCAATCCTCCAACCGGAACGCATCGCGCAGCCAGACCAGCTGCAGGGGCTCGCCACTGCCGTCAATCACATCGAAGCGGCACGGCTGCTGTGCCAACGCCGGATGCGCCAGCAGGAACAGCCGCGCAGCGAGGACCAGCTTGCGTCGTTTGCGCAGGTCGACCGAGGCGGCGCCGCCGCCGAAACGGGCGGTGGCACGGTAGCGCACCTCGACGAATACGGTGGTGTCGCCATCGCGCATCACCAGGTCCAGCTCACCGCCCTTGTAGCGCACGTTGCGTGCGAGCGGGCTCAGCCCGGCGCGGCGCAGGTGCGCGAGTGCGGCGGTCTCTACCGCCGCACCCCGCTGTGCCCGTTCGCTGGGCACGGCACTCAGTTGTTGCTGGCGACCGGCATTGGACGGCCGCCGCTGAAGGTCGACCACGCCGGCACCCGCAGCACGTTGCCGTTGCTGTCCAGGAACAGGGTGCCGGTGGCGCCGGCCAGGCCGCCTTCGGCGGCGACCTTGTCCAGGTAGGCGCTGATCTTCCAGGCGTCGAAGCCGAACGCGAACAGCCGGCCGGCCGCACCGCGTGCGCTGGGCAGCAGCTGCCCGGCGGTCGCGGCGGACGGCAGGCCGGCCACGCTGCGCACGTTCCAGGCTTCGTTCGGGTAGACGATGCCGTCCAGCGCCACGTCTTCTTCGGCCTTGCCGGTGCCCAGCGTGAGCTGCGAGGTGCCCACCCGCGTTGCACCGCCGGCACCGGCCAACGCCAGCTGCGGGGCCAGCGCGCGTGCCTGCGGTGCCTTCACCGCCAGCAGCACGCCGTCCACGGCGCCGGCCGCGCGGATCTGCGCGCCGATGTCACCGACCGCCTCGCCCACGCCGACGGTGGCCAGCACCTGGCCGCCGCGCTGGGTGAAACGTTCGCGGAAGGCGGCGGCAGTGCGCCGGCCGTTCTCGTCATTGCTGTGGATCACCAGCACCTTGGTGCGCTCGCGGCCGCGCAGGAACTCGGCGGCGATGATGCCGTCGTCCTCCGGTGCCAGCGAGAAGCCGGCGCTGCCGGCCGGCGGGCTGCTTTTGCCGCGATTCAATGCGAGCACCGGTACCGGCAGTTCGGTGCGGCCGAAGACCGCATCCACTTCGTCGCGGCCCAGCGGCCCGACGATGAAGTCCGCGCCGGCCACCACCGCCTTGTCGTAGGCGGCCACCGCACCCGCGGCGGTGCCGGCGGTGTCGATGAACTGGATGTCCGGGCGACGACGGGTTTCGCCGTAATAGCCACTGAGCAGGCCGTCGCGCACCGGCTGCGCGGCGGTGGCCAGGCGGCCGCTGAGCGGCAGCAGCACGGCCATCTTCACCGGCGGGCGGTAACCGTCGCTCATCGCCGGCGGACGCTTGCTGGTGTCGAACTGGGCCACGCCGTCGCGGTCGAACGGGCGCGGCAGCGGCAGGCCGCGCGCGATCAGTGCACGCCCGGCGAAGTTGTACAGCGGCTCGTTGGCCGGCAGCGCGGCGGCGCGTGCGCGCAGGGTGGCGTCGTCCAGCTTGCCGAGCAGGCCGGCGATGGCCTGCTGGTTGTCGGTGCGCGCCTGCCCGGTGAGCGAGGCGTGCGCGCGGGCGCGCTCGGTGGCCGCACCGATGGCGTCGCCGTTGGCCTGCAGCGCGTTGGCACGGGCCAGCTGCCAGCGCGTGCGCAGTGGTGCCGCCACGGTGTCGGAGGGTTCCTTGAGCAGCGCCAGTGCCTGCGCCGGCTGCTTGTCGGCCAGGGCCAGCTCGGCGCTGGCCAGGTTGTAGCGCTGGAGGGTGGCGCCGCTGAGCTGGCGCGGGGTGACCTGGGCCAGCAGGGTGCGCGCGCGGGCGGCGTCGCCCGCTTCATGCCAAGCGAAGGCCGCATCGGCCAGCGCGGCGCTGCGTGCATTGCCGCGCAGGGTGTTGGCCAGCGCTTCGAGCTGTACGGCGGCGTCGCGCGGTTTGCCCTGGTCGATCAACGCCAGGGCCTGGCTCTGCGCCGGCGACTCCGGGGCGCTGGTCAGGCTGGTCGTGGCGCAGCCGGCAAGCAGCAGCAGCGACAACGACAGGGCGGAGATCCGTGCGGCGGGCTTGTTCATGATCAGGTCCATTCGATGGGGGCAGCGGCCGTAGTCGTGTACACGGTACGATTCTACCCTTGACCTGCGAGTGCCGTTGCGATGAGTGCTGTCCCCACCCTGTATGTCGTTGCCACCCCGATCGGCAACCTGGCCGACCTGACGCCGCGCGCGCAGGACGTGCTGCGCTCGGTGGCGGCGATCTGCGCCGAGGACACCCGCCGCAGTGGCCAGCTGCTGGCGCACTTCGGCATCCAGCAGCCGCTGGTAGCGCTGCACGACCACAACGAAGAGGCCTTGGCCCAGCGCATCGTGGCGCGGCTGCAGGCCGGCGAATCGCTGGCCCTGGTCAGCGATGCGGGCACGCCGCTGGTCAGCGACCCCGGCTACCGGCTGGTGCGGGCGGCACGCGAGGCCGGCATCCGGGTCAGCCCGGTACCGGGCGCGTGCGCGGCGATCGCCGCCTTGAGCGTGGCCGGCCTGCCCAGCGACCGTTTCACCTTTGAAGGATTTTTGCCGGCGAAGGCGTCCGGCCGCCGCGAACGGTTGCAGGCGCTGGCGGGGGAAACCCGCACGCTGGTGTTCTACGAATCCTCACACCGCATCGCGGAGTCCCTGGCGGACATGGTTGCCGCGTTTGGCCCGGAGCGCCCTGCGGTGCTGGCGCGCGAACTGACCAAGCTGTTCGAGACCGTGCTTGATGGCGACCTGGCCAGCCTGTTGGCGCAGGTGGAAGCGGACGACAACCAGCGCAAGGGCGAATTCGTGGTGATGGTGCAGGGCGCCGCGAATGATGAAGAAGCGCAGTTGGCCGCCGGCCGTCGGATGTACGCCAAGCTGAGCGAGCATCTGCCGCCGTCCACCGCGGCCAAGCTGGCCGCCGAATTGACCGGTGCCCCGAGAAAATCGCTGTACGGCGGTTGATCCCGCGCAGCCACCCATGGGGTGGCTCTACCGTGGGGGCAATACGCTATGTAGAGCCACCCCATGGGTGGCTGCGCGCGGTGCCGGCACGAACGGCAGCCACCAACGAACGGCAGCCACCAACGAACGGCAGCCACCCATGGGGTGGCTCTACGGGTGTTGAACGAAGGAAGGGCGGAGCCGGCCGATAAGCCGGGTTTTGTCGTGGACAGTCATTCCTCTAGGCGCTGCGTCACCACAGCGCTCAAGCAACCTACCCGGTCCCGACGCGGGCCACGCCATTAGGACCCTATTTGGTCTTGCTCCAGGTGGGGTTTGCCGTGCCGGTCTGTTGCCAGACTCGCGGTGCGCTCTTACCGCACCATTTCACCCTTACCGGCTCCCCGAAGGGAACGTAGGCGGTATCTTTCTGTTGCACTTTCCGTCGGCTCGCGCCGCCCAGGCATTACCTGGCACCTTGCCCTATGGAGCCCGGACTTTCCTCGGCATCCGCAAGGGATGACGCGACTGTCTGGCCGACTCCGCCATGCGCAGTTTCGCACATCCACCGCATTACCGGGGCGGTAGCGGTGATCCAGTGGCGGCCGGTACAGCAGAAACAGCCGCGCCCACCGTCAATCGGGTGTCGCCGATGCAGGCGCCTTCCGGGCCGAACCGCCGCTCGTGGATGAAGCCCTGGCCGTTCACGTCCAGCGCGATGATCGTGCTTGCGCGCGTTCCATAGTCGGGGCTGCGGATGAACGCCGACGACAGCCAGCGCTCGCGGTCCAGGCCGATGCCGGTGTCGGGCAGGCTGGCGTCATCGGCGCGGGTTTCGTCGACCAGCGCCGCCCACAGCGGCGCCAGATCCTCGCGGCCGGCATCGACCCAGGCCCGCAGCGCGGCATTCAATGCGAGCGTCTTCGGCCAGGGCGCGTCGAGCGGTCCGTTCGACATGCCATGGATGCCGGGCGCCAGCGGCTGGCGCAGCAACGGGTGGTTGCCCAGGAACTGGCAGCTGTCGCGGTCGGCCAGCAGCAGGTTGAACGAAGCGAACGCGGGGGCGTCGGCGGCCAGGGTGGCGGCGAAGGCGGCCGCCGGGGTGTCGGCACGCAGGTAATCGGCCACCAGCGCGCCGCGCGACGGGCCGCTCTGCCGCGCCAGCGGGTCGCGGACGTTGGTGACTACCGCCATGCGGCCGTTGGCACCCACGCCGGCCCAGGTGCCGCCCGAACGCAGGTCGCGCCCGGCCAGCAGGCCGGCGTCCGGCGCCGCCCAGGCCGCCAGCGGCGCCGTGGGGCGGGCGTGGAACTCATCGCGGTTGCCGGCCATCAGCAACTGCCAGCGGGGGTGGACCTTCCAGGCCAGGGCGAGCAGACACATGGGTCGCATTGTGCCGGTTTTGCGCAGGAACGGGCTGGTTGCGACGGGGCTACCGATGAATGCGCGGCGATGTTTCACGCGGCCTCCACAGGCCTGAACTTCGGCCCAATCTCAAAAAATGAGACGAAACAGCAACTTGTGGATAAGCCTTGAACAAGTCTCTAAACATTGCTGCAAGCCCTTGATGTCCAAGGCGATTTACCGCTCGCAAAGTTGTTGACAACCCAATCGGCACTGCTAAGGTGGGCAACAGAGGCAAAACCGGGTTTTTTGTGGTTTTTCGTGGTTCAATGTTTCACCGGGCGAAGGAAAAGGTGCACGCGTCGTGTTTCAGGGCGAGACGGCCATCACGGTTGACGATAAAGGACGCATGGCGGTTCCCACCGCGCATCGCGACCTCGTCGCGCGTGTGAGCAACAACCGCCTGGTCCTGACCTACAACCCCTTCGAGTCCGGCTGCCTGTGGCTGTACGCCGAACAGGAGTGGGAGCGGGTCCGCGACGACGTCATGGCCAAACCCAACACACAGCGCGTCGTGCGCCTGCTGCAACAGAAGCTGGTCGGTTCGGCCGCGCATCTGGAGCTGGATGGCAACGGCCGCATCAGTATTCCGGCAAGCCACCGCGGCGCTGTTGGCATTGAAAAGAAGGCGGTGTTGCTCGGTATGGGCGACAAATTCGAATTGTGGAGCGAGCAGGCTCATCGCGCGTTGATCCAGCAGACGTTGTCTGACGGGGATCTGAGCGATGGGTTGCTCGACCTGAAGTTGTGACCCGGGGTGCCCGGGTGCGCGGTGGCGCGCAGACCGGTCACCTTCCGGTGTCGCAGTCGCCGGCGGGCCACCTGCCGGTGCTGTACACGCAGGTCCTGGACGGCCTGAGGGTGATCGAAAACGGAACGTATCTCGATGGCACGTTTGGTCGTGGCGGTCACGCCCGCGGCGTGCTCGAGCAACTCGGTCCTGGAGGCCGACTGCTGGTCATGGACAAGGATCCGGAGGCAATCGCGGTAGCCGAGCGTGATTTCGCGCCGGATCCGCGCGTCTCGATCTTCCGTGGCAGCTTCGCCGACCTGCTGCACTGGAATGAGACCGCCGAAGGCCTGGACGGCGTGCTGTTCGACCTGGGCGTGTCCTCGCCGCAGCTGGACGTGGCCGAGCGTGGCTTCAGCTTCGGCAAGGACGGCCCGCTGGACATGCGCATGGACCCGGACAGCGGCGAAAGCGCGGCGCAGTGGCTCAATCGCGTGGAAGAGCGTGAGCTCATGGACGTGCTGTGGACCTATGGCGAAGAGCGCCAGGGGCGCCGCATCGCCCGTGCGATCATCGCGCGCCGCGACAAGCAGCCGTTCACCCGCACCGCCGAACTGGCCGAGCTGATCGCCTCGGTGATGCCGCGTGGCAAGGACAAGATCCACCCGGCTACGCGCAGCTTCCAGGCCATCCGCATCCACATCAACCGTGAACTGGCCGACCTTGAAGCGGGCCTGGACGCGGCGATGGCGCGGCTCAAGCCCGGTGGCCGGCTGGCGGTGATCAGCTTCCATTCGTTGGAAGACCGCATCGTCAAGCAGTTCATGAACCGTCACGCCAAGGCGCCGCCGACCAACCGCCGGCTGCCCGAGCTGGCCGCGTTCGTGCCGACGCTGGACCTGATCGGCGGCGCCATCAAGGCCGAGGACGACGAACTGGCGGTCAACCCCCGCTCGCGCAGCGCCGTGCTGCGCGTGGCCGAAAAGCGCGCGGTGGCCGGATGAGCCGCCTGCTGCTGGTCGTGCTGCTGGCCTGCACCATCGCCTCGGCGATCGGTGTGGTGTTCATGCGCCACCGGCACCGCCAGACCTTCGTCGAGCTGTCGCGCGTGGAGCGCGCCCGCGACGAATTGAACATTGAATTCGGCCGCCTGCAGCTGGAGCAGGCGACCCTGGCCGAAGCCACCCGCGTTGATCGCGTGGCGCGCGAGCGGCTGGGCATGAAGTTTCCCGAGGCGGCCGACGTCGTGGTGATCCGGCCATGAACAAGTCCGGTCGCAACCGCGCACGCAACAGCTTCAACCTTCGCCAGCGCCTGAAGTGGGTGGCCCTGGCGCTTGGCCTGTGCTCGGTTTCGCTGGTCGGTCGTGCCGCCTACGTGCAGCTGGTCAACAGCGACTTCTACCAGCGCCAGGGCGAAGCGCGCTACCTGCGCGAACTGCCGATCAATACCTCGCGCGGCATGATCACCGACCGCAACGGCGAGCCGGTGGCAGTGTCCACCCCGGTCGCCTCGATCTGGGTGAATCCGCAGGAGCTGATGCGCTCGCCCGACCGCATTCCGGAGCTGGCCACCGCGCTGGGCATGCCGCTGGACGAACTGACGTCCAAGCTGAGCCAGAAGGCCGACAAGGAATTCATGTACCTGCGCCGCCGGATCAATCCGGACGAGGCAGAGAAGGTGGTGGCGCTGAAGATTCCGGGCGTGGCCTCGCAGCGCGAGTTCCGCCGCTTCTACCCGCAGGGTGAGGCGATGGCGCACGTGCTCGGCTTCACCAACATCGACGACCGCGGCCAGGAAGGGCTGGAGCTGGCCTTCGACGAATGGCTGCGCGGCAAGGCCGGCGCCAAGCGCGTGATCCGCAACCGCAAGGGCGAGACCGTCGAAAGCGATCTGCTGCGCGCCGCCGAGCCGGGCAAGGACCTGACCCTGAGCATCGATCGCCGTATCCAGTTCCTGGCCTTCAAGGAGCTGCGCAACGCGCTGATCGAGAACAAGGCCGCAGGCGGCTCGATGGTGATCATGGACGTGGCCACCGGCGAGGTGCTGGCGATGGTCAACCTGCCCACCTACAACCCGAATTCGGTCGGCGGCGCCGCGCCGGACACGCGCCGCAACCGCGCCGTGACCGACCTGGTCGAGCCCGGCTCGACCATGAAGCCGCTGACCATCGCCTCGGCGCTGCAGTCCGGCGCGGTCACCAAAGACACCACGGTGGACACCAACCCGGGCTACATGGCGGTTGGCCGCTACACCATCAAGGACGTGCCGCGGAACAACGGCGTGCTCAATGTCACCGGCGTGATCACCCGCAGCTCGAACATCGGCGCGGCCAAGATCGCCGCCAAGATGCCGGACCAGGTCTTCTACGACCACATCCACAGTTTCGGTTACGGCGTGGCCCCGCACAGCGGCTTCCCCGGTGAATCGGCCGGCGTGCTGCCGCGCCCGGCGCGCTGGAGCGGTCCGTCCAAGACCACCATGTCCTACGGCTACGGCCTCAATGTCAGCCCGCTGCAGATCGCCACCGCCTACTCGGCGCTCGGTAATGGCGGCAAGCTGATCGCGCCGACCTTCGTCAAGGGTCAGCGCAACGAAGGCAAGCAGATCATCGATGAGGCCGTCGCCAAGGAAGTGGTGGCGATGATGGAGACGGTGGTCACCCAGGGCGGCGCCAAGCAGGCTGCGGTGCTGGGCTACCACGTGGCCGGCAAGACCGGCACCGCACGCAAGGCCGGCCCCGGCGGCTACGAGCGTGGCCATTACAACGCGCTGTTCGCCGGCGTGGTGCCGGCCACCAACCCGCGTTTTGCCACGGTAATCGTCATCAACGACCCGCAGGCCGGCAAGTACTACGGCGGCCTGGTGTCGGCCCCGGTGTTCCACAACGTCATGGAGGGCGCACTGCGCCTGATGGACGTGCCGCCGGACGACATCGATTCCTGGTTGGCCGCCCAGCAGTCCGGAAAGATGGGACACGCCGCTTCGTCGCTGCCGACCCCGCCGCCGGCGGAGGCCGTGGTCGCGCCCGATGCCGCCGCCGAATTCGATGCCGCGCTGCCCAGCGCGCACGCCACGGTGCCGCCCGCGCAGGGAGGCACGCAATGAGCCAGATGATGTTGCTTTCGCAGTTGCTTCCCGATGTGGCGCTGAGCCACGACCCGTCCATCACCGGCCTGGTGCTGGACAGCCGCGCCGTGCGCCCCGGCAACGCGTTCGTCGCGATCGCCGGTTTCGGCGCGCATGGACTCGGCTTCGTCGACCAGGCCCGTGACGCGGGCGCGACCGCGATCCTGTTCGAACCGCCCGCACCGGACGAGTTGCCCGCACCGGCCGACGCCATTGCGGTGCCGGGCCTGCGCGCGCGCATGGGCGCGATGGCCGACCAGTTCCATGGGCACCCGTCGCGTGCGATGACCATGGTGGGTGTGACCGGCACCAACGGCAAGACCTCCACCGTGCAGCTGCTGGCCCAGGCCTGGCACCTGCTGGGCACGCGCAGTGGCAGCATCGGCACGCTAGGCGTTGGCCTGTACGGCGACGTCGTGCCGACCGGCTTCACCACCCCGCTGGTGCTGCAGATGCATGAAGTGCTGGCGCAGCTGCGCGACCAGGGCGCGGGTGCGGTGGCGATGGAAGTCAGCTCGCACGCGCTCGACCAGGGCCGCGTGGATGCCGTGCACTACGACGTGGCGGTGTTCACCAACCTCACCCGCGATCACCTGGATTACCACGGCGACATGGCCCAGTACGGCGCGGCCAAGGCCAAGCTGTTCCACCGCGCCGGCCTCAAGGCCGCGGTGGTCAACCTGGACGACAGCTTCGGCAGCGAACTGCTGCGCACGGTCGATGCCGGCATCGCCCACATCGGGGTCAGCTCGCGCGGTGCGCAGCAGGCCACGCTGCGTGCCGATTCGCCCCGGCTCGACGGCCGCGGCATCGCCTTCGACCTGGTGGTCGACGGTGCGCGCTACCCGGTGCAGTCGCCGCTGCTCGGCCGCTTCAACGTGGACAACCTGTTGGCCGTGGCCGGCGTGCTGCATGCGCTGGGCCATGCGCCGGACGCGATCGCGGCGCTGATTTCGCAGCTGCAGCCCATTGCCGGGCGCATGAACCGCCTCGGCGGCGAGCGCGGCCTGCCGACCGTGGTGGTCGATTACGCACACACCCCCGACGCGCTGGAACAGGCGCTGCAGAGCCTGCAGGGACACCTGCAGGGCCGGCTGTTCTGCGTGTTCGGCTGCGGTGGCGAACGCGATGCCGGCAAGCGCCCGCAGATGGCCGCCATCGCCGAACGGCTGGCCCAGCAGGTGATCGTCACCGACGACAACCCGCGCGGCGAAGACGGCGACACCATCGTGGCCGACATCCTGGCCGGGTTCACCGCGCCGGACGCCGTGACCGTGCAGCGCAACCGCGCGCGCGCGATCGGCCTGGCAGTGAAGCTGGCCGGTGCGGGTGACATCGTGCTGGTGGCCGGCAAGGGTCACGAGCCGTACCAGGAAGTGCGCGGGGTCAAGCATGACTTCGACGACACCCTGGTGGCGGCGGCCGCGCTCAGCGCGAAGGAGGGCCTGCTGTGAAGCGCACGCCGCTCTCTTTGATCGCCCACTGGGCCGGTGGCGAGATCCATGGCGAGGACACCGCCATCGACGCCATCAGCAACGACACCCGCACCCTGGCCCCGGGCAGCCTGTACGTGGCGCTGCGGGGCGAGCGTTTCGACGGCCATGACTTCGCCGCCGATGCGATCGCCCGGGGTGCCAGCGCCATGCTGGTCGAGCGCCTGCTCGACGTGGCGGTGCCGCAGATCGTGGTCGGCGACAGCGAGCACGCGCTCGGCCGCATCGCCGCCGGCATGCAGCGCGACCGCGCCGCCCGCGTGTTCGCCATCACGGGCAGCAACGGCAAGACCAGCGTCAAGAGCCTGCTGCTGGCGATCCTGGAGCAGGTCGCGCGCGAGCAGCAGACGGTCGTGTACGCCAACCCGGGCAACCGCAACAACGAGATCGGCCTGCCGCTGGCGGTGATCGACGCCCCGGAAGATGCCGACTTCGCCATCTACGAGATGGGTGCCGGCAAGCCGGGCGACATCGCCTACCTCACCGACATCGCGCGCCCCCAGTACGCGTTGGTCAACAACATCGCGCCGGCGCACCTGGAGCGCATGGGCAGCCTGCAGGGCGTGGCCAGCACCAAGGGCGCCATCTATGCCGCGCTGCCCGCCGATGGCGTGGCGGTGATCAACGCCGACGACGCCTTCGGCATCTGGTTCGAACAGCACATCATCGGCACGCCGCCGCGCAGCCGCCTGCTGCGCTACGGCTTGGACCACAGCGCCGACGTGACCGCGCAGGCGATCCGCGCCACCGCCGCAGGCAGCCAGTTCCTGCTGGTCAGCCCGGTCGGCAGCGTGGAAATAACCCTGGCGCTGCCGGGCAGGCACAACATCAGCAACGCACTGGCTGCCGCTTCGCTGGCGCTGGCCGCGGACATCGGCTTGGCGTCGATCGCCGCCGGCCTGGCCCGCGCCGAGCCGGTGCCCGGCCGCCAGATCGCGCACCGGCTGCCCAGTGGCGCCGTGCTGATCGATGACAGCTACAACGCCAATCCCGGCTCGCTGGCCGCCGCCATCGACGCGCTGGCCGCGGCGAAGGACGAGGCCTGGCTGGTGCTGGGCGACATGCGCGAGCTCGGCCCCGATGGTGAGGCGCTGCACGCGCAGGCCGGCCGCCGCGCGCGCGACGCCGGCCTGAAGCGGCTGTACACGCTGGGCACGCTGAGCGCGGCGGCATCGCAGGCGTTCGGCGACGGCGGCCGTCACTTCCAGAGCCACGACGCCCTGGCCGCCGCGCTGGCCGACGAACTGCATGCTGGTGTGCGCTGCCTGGTCAAGGGCTCGCGCGGCAGCGCCATGGACAAGATCGTAAAAGCGCTGCTGGCGCGAGGAGAGGAAACCCCCCATGTTGCTTGAACTGGCCCGATGGTTGCAGCAATTGGAGAGCCTGTTCGGGCTGTTCGGCTATCTGACGCTGCGCGGCATTCTTGCCGCGCTTACCGCGCTGTTCCTGTCGCTGTGGCTGGGCCCGGCGATGATCCGCAAGCTGGCCCAGTTCAAGGGCGGCCAGCCGATCCGCAAGGACGGTCCGCAGACCCACTTCTCCAAGGCCGGCACGCCGACCATGGGCGGTTCGCTGATCCTGCTCACCATCACCCTGTCGGTGCTGCTGTGGGCCGACCTGCGCAACCGCTACGTGTGGGTGGTGCTGGCGGTGATGCTGTGCTTCGGCGCCATCGGCTGGTACGACGACTGGATCAAGATCGTGCGGCGCGACCCGAACGGCCTGAAGTCGCGCTGGAAGTACCTGCTGCAGTCGATCTTCGGCCTGGCCGCGGGCTTGTTCCTGTTCTACACCGCCGATGTGCCCGCGGCGCTGACCTTCTATATCCCGATGTTCAAGTCCGTGGCGCTGCCGCTGGCCGGGATCAGCTTCGTGGCCATTGCCTACTTCTGGATCGTCGGCTTCTCCAACGCGGTCAACCTGACCGACGGCCTGGATGGGCTGGCGATCATGCCGACCGTGCTGGTGGCCTGCGCGCTGGGCGTGTTCGCCTATGCCTCGGGCAACGTGGTGTTCTCCAACTACCTGCAGATCCCGCAGATCCCCGGGGCGGGTGAGCTGGTGATCATCTGTGCGGCCATCGCCGGTGCCGGTCTTGGCTTCCTGTGGTTCAACACCTACCCGGCCATGGTCTTCATGGGCGACATCGGCGCGCTGGCGCTGGGCGCGGTGCTGGGCACCATCGCCGTCATTACCCGCCAGGAACTGGTGCTGGTGATCATGGGTGGTGTGTTCGTGATCGAGACGCTGTCGGTGATGATCCAGGTGGCCTCGTTCAAGCTCACCGGCAAGCGCGTGTTCAAGATGGCGCCGATCCATCACCACTTCGAACTGAAGGGCTGGCCCGAGCCGCGCGTGATCGTGCGCTTCTGGATCATCTCGGTGGTGCTGGTGCTGATCGGCCTTGCCACGTTGAAGGTCCGCTGATGAACGACCTGTCGCGCCAGGCAACCCGCCTTGAAGCCATCGGAGGCCGCTTCGATACGTGGCTGCTGGGCGCGATCATCGCGCTCACCGGGCTGGGCGTGGTGATGGTCGCGTCGAGCTCGATCGCATTGATGAGCAGTCCGTTCTACTACCTCAACCGCCACCTGATCTTCCTGGCGGTGGGTATCGCGCTGGCGGCCGTCGCCATGCGCACCGAGCTGAAGACCATCGAGCAGTACAACCAGATCCTGCTGCTGGGCTGCTTCGCGCTGCTGGTGGTGGTGTTCGTCCCGGGCCTGGGCAGCAGCGTCAACGGCGCACGGCGCTGGATCAACCTGGGCTTCTCCAAGTTCCAGACCGTTGAAGCGGTGAAGGTGCTCTACATCGTGTGGCTCTCCAGCTACCTGGTGCGCTTCCGCGACGAGGTCAATGCCACTTGGCCGGCGATGCTCAAGCCGCTGGGCGTGGCCGGCGCGCTGGTGGTGCTGCTGCTGCTGCAGCCCGACTTCGGCTCCTCCACCCTGCTGCTGGCGATCACCGCCGGCATGCTGGTGCTCGGCGGGGTGAACCTGCCGCGCATGTCGATGCCGATCGTGTTCGGCCTGGTCGCGATGAGCGCGCTGGCGATCATCGAGCCGTACCGCATGCGCCGCATCACCTCGTTCTGGGACCCGTGGGCCGACCAGCAGGGCGATGGCTACCAGCTGTCCAACGCGCTGATGGCGGTCGGCCGTGGCGAGTGGACCGGGGTGGGCCTGGGCAACTCGGTGCAGAAGCTGTACTACCTGCCTGAAGCGCATACCGACTTCATCTTCTCGGTCACCGCCGAGGAGCTGGGCTTTGTCGGCACCTGCCTGATCGTGGGCCTGTACGCGCTGCTGGCCGGCCGCGCCTTCTGGATCGGCATGCGCTGCGTGGAAATGAAGCGCCACTTCTCCGGTTACATCGCCTTCGGCATCGGCCTGTGGGTGAGCATGCAGAGCTTCGTCTCGATCGGGGTCAACCTCGGCATCCTGCCGACCAAGGGCCTGACCCTGCCGCTGATCTCCGCCGGTGGTTCCAGCGTGCTGATGACCTGCGTGGCGATGGGCCTGCTGCTGCGCGTGTCGTACGAGCTGGACCGCGCCGAGCGCCGCCAGGCGGTACGCATGGGTGCGAGCGAGCTCGATGAGCCGGCAGAGCGCGTCGAGGTGCCGGCCACTGCCGCCGCCATGGCAGATGCCGCGCCCAGTGCGTCGGCAGCCCGCGACAGCGCGCCGCGTGGCACCAGCCGCATGCAGCAGCGGATTGAACCGACCCTTGGGAGGATGGGATGAGCGCCCCGAATCTCCAGCGCCCGGTGATGATCATGGCCGGTGGTACCGGCGGGCACATCTTCCCCGGCCTTGCCGTGGCCAAGGTGCTGCGCGAGCGCGGCATTCCCGTGACCTGGCTGGGCAGCGAGGGCGGTATGGAAACCCGCCTGGTGCCGCAGCACGACATCCATATCGACACGCTGGCCATCAGTGGCCTGCGTGGCAAGGGCAAGCTGGCGCTGCTGACCGCGCCGGGCCGCCTGCTGCGCGCGGTGCGCGCGGCCGGCTTCCTGATCCGCGACCGCCAGCCGCGCGCGGTCATCGCGTTCGGCGGTTTCGCTTCCGGTCCCGGCGGCTTGGCCGCGCGCCTGCACGGCCTGCCGTTACTGGTGCACGAACAGAACCGCGCCCCGGGCCTGACCAACCGCGTGCTCTCGCGCTTCGCGCGCCGCGTGCTGACCGGCTTCCCGGGCAGCTTCGCCCAGCGCGAAGAGGCGGTGGGCAGCCCGGTCCGTGCCGAGATCGCCGCCGTCGCTGCACCCGAACAGCGGCTGTCCGGTCGCGAGGGCCCGCTGCGTGTGCTGGTGCTCGGTGGCAGCCAGGGCGCACGCGCGCTCAACAACGCGGTGCCCAAGGCACTGGCGGCGCTGGGCAGCAGCGTGGCGGTGGACGTGCGTCACCAGAGCGGCGAGAAGCTGCACGCCGAAGCACTGCAGGCCTATCAGGACGCCGGCGTCAGCGCGCGCGTGGAGCCGTTCATCGCCGACATGGCCGAGGCATTCGCCTGGGCCGACCTGGTGGTGTGCCGCTCGGGCGCGTCGACCCTGGCCGAACTGTGCGCGGTCGGCGTGGGCAGCGTGCTGGTGCCGTTCGCGGCTGCCGTGGACGACCACCAGACCCGCAACGCGGAATACCTGGTGGAGCGCGGCGCGGCCGTGCTGCTGAAACAGGACGACACGCTGGCCACGCAGTTGCAGGGCGTGCTGCGTGATCTGTCCGAACATCCGGCCCGCCGCATGCAGATGGCCACGGCCGCGCGTGCGCTGGCCAAGGTCGATGCGGCCGAACGCATCGCCGACATCATTCTCGAGGAATCCAAATGAACACCGCACCGCGCCATGGCGCAAGCCCGACGCGAGGCCGCGCATGATCCGCCGCCTTCACGACACCAACGACCTGGTCCGCGCGTTCCCGCGCGTGCACTTCGTCGGCATCGGCGGCACCGGCATGAGCGGCATCGCCGAGGTGATGCTGACGCTGGGCTATGAAGTGTCCGGCTCGGACAATGCCGACAACGCCGCCACCCGCCGACTGGCAGGCCTGGGTGCGCGCGTGATGCGCGGCCACTCGGCCGCCAACGTGCTGGGCACCGACTGCGTGGTGGTGTCCAGCGCGATCCGCGACGACAACCCCGAACTGATGGAAGCGCGCAGCCAGCGCATTCCGATCATGCCGCGCGCGGCGATGCTGGCCGAACTGATGCGCTTCCGCCGCGGCATCGCGGTGGCCGGTACGCACGGCAAGACCACCACCACCAGCCTCACGGCGGCGGTGCTGAGCGAAGGTGGGCTGGACCCGACCTTCGTGATCGGTGGCCAGTTGCTGGCGGCCGGCGCCAACGCCAAGCTCGGCGGTGGCCAGTGGCTGGTGGCCGAGGCCGACGAGAGCGACGGCAGCTTCCTGCGCCTGAACCCGCTGGTGTCGGTCATCACGAACATTGATGCGGACCACCTGGAAAACTACGGCAACGATTTCGCCCGGGTCCAGGCCGCATTCGCCGAATTCCTGCAGCGCCTGCCGTTCTACGGGCTGGCGGTGTTGTGCATCGACGACCCGGAAGTGGCCGCGCTCGCCGCGCAGACGCCGCGTCATGTCATGAGCTACGGCATGAGCAGCAATGCCGACGTGCGCGCCGAAGACGTGGTCCAGGACGGCCCGCGCATGCACTTCACCCTGCGCCTGCCCGAAGGCAGCAGCTACCCGGTCACGCTGGCCCTGCCGGGCGCGCACAACGTGCTCAATGCACTCGCCGCCGCCGCCGTGGGCTGGCAGTTGGGCGTGGCGCCGGACGCCATCGCCCGTGCGCTGGAAAGCTTCGCCGGCATCGGCCGTCGCTTCAACGACCTGGGCATCGCCACCACGCCCAGCGGCGCCAAGGTGCGTGTGATCGACGACTACGGCCACCATCCGCGCGAGCTGGCCGCCGTGTTCGCCGCCGCGCGTGGCGGCTGGCCGGACCAGCGCCTGGTGGTGGCGTTCCAGCCGCATCGCTACAGCCGCACCCGCGACCAGTTCGATGCGTTCGCCGCGGTGCTGTCCGAGGTCGACGCGCTAGTGCTCTGCGAGGTCTACCCGGCCGGTGAAGCGCCGATCCCGGGTGCCGACGCACGCTCGCTGGCCCGCGCCATCCGCGCGCGTGGCCGCAGCGAGCCCGTGGTGGTCGGCCAGGCCGCCGAACTCTCGCACGTGCTGCCCGACGTGCTGCAGGACGGCGACCTGCTGCTGCTGATGGGCGCCGGCGACATCGGCTATGTCGCCCAGCACCTGGCAACCGACGGCTTCAAGGAGACCCCTGCGGCATGAACACGATCACCTTCCCGCCGCTGCGCGTGACCGACCCGGCCGTGTTCGGCCGCGTCGCCGTGCTGCTGGGCGGTACCTCCAGCGAACGCGAGGTGTCGCTGGACTCCGGCCGCAACGTGATCGAGGCGCTGCGCGCGCGTGGCGTCAACGCCACCGCCGTGGACGGCATTCCGGCGCTGGCGCTGGCGCTGGTCGAAAAGCGCTTCGACCGCGTCTTCAACATCCTGCACGGCCACAACGGTGGCGGTGAGGACGGCATCGTGCAGGGCCTGATGGAGGCCTTCGGCGTGCCGTATACCGGTTCGGACGTGCTCGGCTCGGCGCTGGGCATGGACAAGATCCGCACCAAGCAGGTCTGGCTGTCGCTGGACCTGCCGACGCCGCAGTACCGGAAGGTCACCGCGGAAAACGTGCACGCCAACGCCGCCGAACTCGGCCTGCCGGTCGTGGTCAAGCCGGCCAACGAAGGCTCCAGCGTCGGCATCAGCCGGGTCACCGACGACGCGGGCCTGGATGAGGCGGTCGCGCTTGCTGCACGCTACGACGGCCAGCTGCTGATGGAGCAGATGGTGGTCGGTGACGAGCTGACCGTGGGCATCCTGGGCGACCAGGCGCTGCCGTCGATCCGCATCGTGCCCAAGGGCCAGTGGTACGACTACAACGCCAAGTACATCGCCGACGACACCCAGTACCTGTGCCCGGGCCTGGAAGGCGACGACGAAGCGGAGATCCGCCGCATCGCGCTGGACGCGTTCCGTGCCGCCGGCTGCCGTGGCTGGGGCCGCGTCGACGTGATGCGCGACCGCACCAGCGGCCGCTTCTATCTGCTCGAAGTGAACACCGCCCCGGGCATGACCAGCCATTCGCTGGTGCCCAAGGCGGCCGGGCAGGCCGGGATCGGTTTCGAGGAACTGGTCTGGCGCGTGCTGGAACAGACCCTGCCCGAAGGCTTCGGAACCGCGGAGCCCACCTACGCATGAACGCGGTGCTGCGCATCTTCGTCTGGTTGCTGGCCCTGTCGCTGGTAGCGCTGCCCGTGGTGGCGGTGCTCAACGGCTGGGTCGGTGCCGAACGCTGGCCGTTGGCCAAGCTGCGCGTGCACGGCGAATTCAAGCGGGTGCCGGCCGAACAGCTGCAGCAGGTGGTGCTGCCGTATGCGAAGTCCGGCTTCTTCGCGGTCAAGCTGCAGGACGCCCAGGACGCGATCGAAACGCTGCCCTGGGTGGAGAGCGCGCAGGTGCGCAAGCAGTGGCCGGACGTGCTGGAAATCACCCTGGTCGAGCACAAGCCGTTCGCACGCTGGGGCAAGGACCGGCTGCTGTCCGAGCAGGGCAAGCTGTTCGCCACCCCGCAGAAGCTGCAGGACCTCGCGCTACCGGACCTCGAAGGTCCGGACACCCAGACCGAGGAAGTGGTGGCGCTCTACAACGATGCGCGCGCGCTGTTCGCACCGGCCGGGATCGACGTGACCCGGGTACGGATGGATGCGCGTGGCAGCTGGTCGCTGCTGTTGAGCAACGGCACCGAAGTGGTGGTGGGCCGCGACGATGCGCGCTCGCGGCTGCAGCGCTTCGTGCGCGTGCTGCCGCAGCTGGCCAACCAACAGGTGCCGATCGAACGCGCCGACCTCCGATATACCAATGGTTTCACGCTGAGCTGGGGTACCCCGGCCCCGGCCGCGCCGGCCAATGTGGCGCACAGGACGCAGGACAGGACATGAATCGCAAGGGTGACAAATCGCTGATCGTCGGGCTGGATATCGGCACCTCCAAGGTGGTGGCGCTGGTCGGCGAATATTCGCCGGGCAACCCCATCGAGGTCATCGGCATCGGCTCGCACGAATCGCGCGGACTCAAGCGCGGCGTGGTGGTGGATATCGAATCGACCGTGCAGTCGATCCAGCGCGCGGTCGAAGAGGCCGAGCTGATGGCCGGCTGCGAGATCCGCTCGGTGTACGCCTCCATTTCGGGCAACCACGTGCAGTGCAAGAACTCGCCGGGCATCGTGCCGATCCGTGATGGCGAAGTGACCTGGGGCGACCTGGATCGGGTGCTCGACGCCGCCAAGGCGGTCGCTATCCCGGCCGACCAGAAGATCCTGCATGCCATCCCGCGCGAGTATGTGCTGGATGATTCGCAGGAAGGCATCCGCAACCCGGTCGGCATGACCGGCGTGCGCCTGGAGGTGCACGCGCACCTGGTGGTGTGCGCGCAGTCGGCCGCGGCCAACATCAGCAAGTGCGTGCAGCGCTGCGGCCTGCAGGTGGACGACCTGGTGCTGTCCTCGCTGGCCTCCAGCGTGGCCGTGCTGACCGCCGACGAGCGCGAGCTGGGCGTGGTGCTGGTCGACATGGGCGCGGGTACCACCGACCTGGCCGTGTTCGTGCAGGGCGCGATCTGCCACACCGCATCGCTGCCGATCGCCGGCGACCACGTCACCAACGACATCGCGCACATGCTGCGTACCCCAACCCCGGAAGCCGAGCAGATCAAGGTGCGCTATGCCTGCGCCCTGGCCCAGCTGGCCACCGCCGAGGAAAGCATCCAGGTGCCCAGCGTCGGCGACCGGCCGCCGCGCCGCATGCCGCGCCACGCGCTCGCGCAGGCGGTGCAGGGCCGTTACGAGGAAATCTTCGAGATGGTGCAGGCCGAACTGCGCCGCTCCGGCTTCGAGGAACTGGTGCGGGCCGGCATGGTGCTCACCGGCGGTGCCTCGAAGATGGAGGGCGTGGTCGAGCTTGCGGAAGAAATGCTGCAGATGCCGGTACGCGTTGGCATTCCGCAGCACGTCACCGGTCTGGGCGAAGTCGTCGGCAACCCGGTCCACGCCACCGGCGTGGGTCTGCTGCTGATGGGCAGCCAGATCGAACACCCCCGCCGTCCGTCGCTGCCCACCGGCCGCGCGGGCAGCATGTTCAAGAAGCTCAAAACCTGGTTCCGGGGCGAGTTCTAACGCCCCCGCGGTAGAGCGAGGCCATGCCTCGCTGCAACACCTGCAACACAACGCACCAACGGCAACACACAACCCACACAGCCGCAACGGCAACATGACGCGCAAAAGGCAGGAGGCCTGAACGCCCATGCCACCAGAAGCGGATATAACGAGGACACGGACATGGCGCATTTCGAACTGATTGAAAAGATGGCACCCAATGCGGTGATCAAGGTGATCGGCGTGGGCGGCGGCGGCGGCAACGCCGTGGCGCACATGGTCAGCACCAGTGTGGACGGCGTGGAATTCATCACCGCCAACACCGACTCGCAGGCCATCAAGAATTGCGGTGCCAAGCTGCAGCTGCAGCTGGGTACCAACGTCACCAAGGGCCTGGGCGCAGGCGCGAATCCGGAAGTGGGCCGCCAGGCCGCACTGGAAGACCGCGAGCGCATCATGGACGCCCTGCAGGGCGCCGACATGGTGTTCATCACCGCCGGCATGGGCGGCGGCACCGGTACCGGCGCTGCGCCGGTGGTGGCACAGCTGGCCAAGGAGATGGGCATCCTGACCGTCGCCGTGGTCACCAAGCCGTTCCCGTTCGAAGGCCGTCGCCGCATGCAGGTTGCGCTGAAGGGCATCGAAGAACTGAGCCAGCACTGCGACTCGCTGATCACCATCCCGAACGAAAAGCTGATCACCGTGCTGGGCCGCAACGCCACCATGATCCAGGCCTTCCGTGCCGCCAACGACGTCCTCCAGGGCGCCGTGCAGGGCATCGCCGACCTGATCGTGCGCCCGGGCCTGATCAACGTCGACTTCGCCGACGTGCGCACCGTCATGTCCGAAATGGGCCTGGCGATGATGGGTACCGGCACCGCGCGTGGCGATGACCGCGCCCAGGCCGCTGCCGAAGCCGCCATCCAGAACCCGCTGCTGGACGATGTGAACCTGGCCGGTGCCAATGGCATCCTGGTCAACATCACCGCCGGCGCCGACTTCACCATGGCCGAGTTCGACGAGATCGGCCGCACCATCGATGGCTTCGCGTCCGAAGACGCCACCGTGGTGGTCGGTACCGTGCTGGATCCGGACATGCAGGACGAAGTCCGCGTGACCGTCGTGGCCACCGGCCTGAACCGTGCCGTGGCTGCCAAGACCCAGCGTCCGGGCGAGCGCGCGCCGATCAAGCTGGTCCGCAATGCCACCACCGGCCAGCCGGAATTCGGCGACTTCGACAATGGCGGCGACGCCGTGTCCAAGGCCGTCGGCGGCATGGGCCTGGGCCTGCGTCGTCCGAGCGCGGACACCGTGGCGGCCTCGGCCCCCTCGGCCGGTCCGGCGACGGCTGAACTGCCCAACGATTACCTGGACATCCCGGCGTTCCTGCGCCGCCAGGCGGACTGAGGATTGCCAGCCGGGGTCTTGTCCTCCCCGGTGAGCGCCTCCATGTCCCTTGCTGCCGGGCCAGGATAGGCCCGGCAGTCTGCCGCCTCCGGTTCAGAAAGGAGCGGGAGTACTGCGTGTTATTCTTGTTTGTCACTGCCGCGCTGACCGCGCGCTTCCCCGGTTGGGCCCCCATGATTCCGCAACGCACCCTCAAGAACACGATCCGCGCCACCGGCGTTGGCCTGCACAGCGGTGACAAGGTCTACATGACCCTGCGCCCGGCACCGGTCGACCATGGCATCGTGTTCCGGCGCGTGGATCTGGACCCGGTGGTGGAAGTGCCGGCACGTGCCGACCTGGTCACCGAAGTCACCCTGTGCACCGGGCTGACCTGCAACGACGCCAAGATCCAGACCGTCGAACACCTGATGTCGGCCCTGGCCGGTCTGGGTGTGGACAACATCATCGTGGAACTGTCCTCGGCCGAGCTGCCGATCATGGACGGTTCCTCGGGCCCGTTCGTGTTCCTGCTGCAGTCGGCGGGGATTGCCGAACAGAACAAGGCCAAGCGTTTCATCCGCATTCTCAAGACGGTGGAAGTCACCGAAGGCGACAAGGTCGCCCGCTTCGAGCCCTATGAGGGCTACAAGCTCGGCTTCACCATCCAGTTCGACCACCCGATGATCCCGGCCAAGCAGTCGCGCGCCGAGATCGAGTTCTCCACGGCGGCCTACACCAAGGAAATCTCCCGCGCGCGCACCTTCGGGTTCATGCGTGACCTGGAGTACATGCGCGAGCGCAACCTGGGGCTGGGCGGTTCGATGGACAACGCCATCGTGCTCGACGAATTCCGCGTGCTCAACGACGACGGCCTGCGTTACGCCGACGAGTTCGTGCGCCACAAGATCCTCGATGCGATCGGCGATCTGTACCTCGCCGGCGGCCAGGTGCTGGGTGCCTACGAAGGCTTCAAGTCGGGTCATGCGCTCAACAACAAGCTGGTCCGCGCGTTGCTGGCCGATGCCACGGCGTGGGAGTGGGTGAGCTATGACGCGGCGGCTGAAGCGGCGCCGGTGGTTTATGGGGTTCCGGCTTACGCTTGATCGGGCGTCCGACCGTTCCAGCCACCCATGGGGTGGCTCTACGCCGTAGGGTGTTGATTTTGTTGGGTAAATTGCGGCGCTTCGGCGCCGTTTTGCGTTTTCGGGGTTAAGCCCGCGTGATCTTGACGTCGGTGAACCGTCCACGTACCGGCGTCACGGATTTGTGAACCCGATCCGGTTCTGGGCCGGATTTAACTCAATTTTAATAAAAGACTAACGACTGGAGGGCGAACGGCAGCTACGATGCTCCCCGGCTCCCCGCCAGATTCACATGATCGTGACGACGGCGAGGAAGGGGCGGGATGCCCCGATGCTTTCAGGACTTGGAGGAATCCACATCCTGGAGACAAGCCAACGCGTCGCGTAGCCCTTTGTGCGTGGCGGCTGAAACTGCGTGGGGGCCATTCCGGTTGTCGATCGCTGGGGAGCGTGGCGGAGGGGCAGACGCAGTTTTGACGGTCACCTTGGTGACCTTCAGCCCGATGGACCGGGCCGCGTCGATCAACTGAGCCTCGGCAAGCCGGACTTTGGCGTGCCAGACAGGAGATTCGACGACAAAAACGAGGTGCTCGCCGTTCACATTGGCCAGCCGGCAACGGGTGGCAAGCGTGGGAGGCAAATGGGGGCGCAATTGACGGTCCAGCGCGTCGAGCCACAGGGCACGACGCAGCGGGTTGCCGGCCTTGTCTCCCATGACTGCATCCAGCGCCGGTTTCGGCGTTGAGGCAGGACGGGCACTGGATTTCGGCTCAGACATGAAAACTCACTGATGGCATTCAAAAAGATCGTAATCAAAACGCGTGAAGGAAAGGCCAAGACGCCGCTGACGCGTTTGCGTTTTTACTTCGAAGACAGGCCCCGCGCCCTGCTGGGCAGTGTACTCGGGCTGGGTTGCCTGATCGGCGTCGCTGCCGGTTTCGGCGGCAGCCAGCTCAATGATTCCCGGCTTCATGCCAAGGTCGCCCAGCAGGAACGTGAGCTGGCGCAGGCCCGGGCAGAGGCCCAGACCCAGGTCAACGCCCTGGCCGCCCGCATGGGCGAGCTGCAGGCGCAGGCCACCCGGCTGAACGCCCTGGGCGAACGGCTGACCCAGATGGGCAAGCTGGAAGACGGCGAGTTCGACTTCAACGAGACCCCCGGCCTCGGTGAAGGCGAGCCTGGACCGACCCAGGACATCCCGGCCAGCGCGGTCAACGCCGACTTACAGGTGCTGGAGCAGCGCTTCGCTGCTTCAGGCCGCCAGCTCTCGGTGATGGAATCGCTGCTGTTCGACCACCAGCTGGAACAGAATTCGGTGCCGGGTCGCATGCCGATCCGCAACACCTACATCACCTCCAACTTCGGTACCCGCAGCGATCCGTTCGGCCGCGGTGCTGCTACCCACAAGGGCATGGACTTCCACGCCAAGGTCGGCGACCCGGTCATGTCCGTGGCCGACGGCGTGGTCAGCTTCGCCGGCGTGAAGGGCGGCTACGGCAACGTGGTCGACGTGGACCACGGCAACGGCTATGTCACCCGCTACGCGCACAATTCGCGCCTGGTGGTGAAGCCGGGCGACCTGGTCCGGGCCGGGCAGGAAGTGGCCAAGGCCGGTTCCACGGGCCGTTCCACCGGTGCCCACGTGCACTTCGAGGTCTGGGAACGCGGCCAGGTGGTCAACCCGCGCAAGTTCCTGGGCGATGGCGGCAATACCCCGGTCGGGCGGGTTTCCCGCGGCTGAGGGCGCCATCTGGCGGATCGACGGCGCTTGAAACCAAGCGCCCTCGTCCCAAGCTACAATGGGTGTTGCCATAGACAGGGCGCGATGCGCCCTGTTTCGTTTGCGGCGGGCGGCTCCCCAAGGAGCGTCGCCGTTGGGGCGTCTCATTCCAACCGGTTCCTTCAATGATCAACAGCCTGCTTACCCGCGTCTTCGGCAGTCGTAATGAACGACAGCTGCGCCAGCTCAACCGCATCGTCGCCAAGATCAATGCGTTGGAGCCGGAAATCGAAAAGCTCTCCGACGAGCAGCTCAAGGCCAAGACCCCGGAATTCAAGCAGCGCATCGCTGACGGTGAAGCCCTGGACAAGGTGCTGCCGGAAGCCTTCGCCGTCTGCCGCGAGGCCAGCCGCCGCGTACTCGGCATGCGCCACTACGACGTGCAGCTGATCGGCGGCATGGTCCTGCACCTGGGCAAGATCGCCGAAATGCGTACCGGTGAAGGCAAGACCCTGGTGGCTACGCTGCCGGTCTACCTCAACGCGCTGGAAGACAAGGGCGTTCACGTGGTGACCGTGAACGACTACCTGGCCCGCCGCGACTCGGCGCAGATGGGCAAGCTGTACAACTGGCTGGGCATGAGCGTCGGCGTGGTGTACCCGGGCATGCCGCACAGCGACAAGCGCGAGGCCTACGCCAGCGACATCACCTACGGCACCAACAACGAATTCGGCTTCGACTACCTGCGTGACAACATGGCGCTGTCGCGTGCCGACCGCTACCAGCGCGGCCTGCACTACGCCATCGTCGACGAAGTCGACTCGATCCTGATCGACGAAGCGCGTACCCCGCTGATCATCTCCGGCCCGGCCGACGACTCCCCGGAGCTGTACATCCGCGTCAACCGCGTGGTGCCCAGCCTGATCCGCCAGGAAGCCGAAGAAGGCGAGGGCGATTTCTGGGTGGACGAGAAGGGCAAGCAGGTGCACCTGTCCGAGGCCGGCATGGAACATGCCGAGCAGCTGCTGGTCGATGCGGGCATCCTCAATGCCGAGACCGAAGGCCTGTACGCCGCGCAGAACCTGACCGTGGTCCACCACCTCAATGCCGCGCTGCGCGCGCATGCCATCTACCAGCGCGATGTGGATTACATCGTGCGCGATGGTGAAGTGGTGATCGTGGACGAATTCACCGGCCGTACCCTGGCCGGCCGCCGCTGGTCGGATGGCCTGCACCAGGCGGTGGAAGCGAAGGAAGGCGTGCCGGTCCAGCGCGAGAACCAGACCCTGGCGAGCATCACCTTCCAGAACCTGTTCCGCATGTACAAGAAGCTGTCCGGCATGACCGGTACGGCCGACACCGAAGCCTACGAATTCCAGAGCATCTACGGCCTGGAAGTGGTGGTCATTCCGACCAACCGCCCGACCATCCGCAAGGACTCGCCGGACCAGGTGTTCCTCAACCGCAACGGCAAGTTCAATGCGGTGCTGCTGGACATCCAGGAGTGCAACAAGCGCGGCCAGCCCGTGCTGGTCGGCACCACCTCGATCGAAACCTCGGAAATGCTGTCCGAGCACCTGCGCAAGGCCGGCGTGCACCACGAAGTGCTCAACGCCAAGCAGCATGATCGCGAAGCGACCATCATCGCCAACGCCGGCATGCCCGGTGCGGTGACCATCGCCACCAACATGGCCGGTCGCGGTACCGACATCGTGCTGGGCGGTTCGCTGGAAGCGCAGCTGCACGAGCTGGGCGAAGAAGCCAGCGCCGAGCAGCGCGCCCAGGTCAAGGCCGATTGGCAGGTTCGCCACGACCAGGTCAAGGCCGCCGGTGGCCTGCACATCGTGGGCACCGAACGCCACGAATCGCGCCGTATCGACAACCAGCTGCGGGGTCGTTCCGGCCGCCAGGGTGACCCGGGCTCGTCCCGCTTCTACCTGTCGCTGGAAGACAACCTGATGCGCATCTTCGCCTCGGACTGGGTCCAGAAGGCGATGCGCATGATGGGCATGAAGGAAGACGACGTCATCGAGGACCGCCTGGTCAGCCGCCAGATCGAGAAGGCGCAGCGCAAGGTCGAAGCGCACAACTTCGATATCCGCAAGAACCTGCTGGACTTCGACGACGTCAACAACGACCAGCGCAAGGTGATCTACGCCCAGCGCGACGAGCTGCTGGACGCCGAGTCGGTGAAGGAAAACGTCGACGGCATCCGTGGCGACGTGATCTACGACATCGTGGCGCGCTTCGTGCCGCCGAACTCGATCGACGAACAGTGGGACCTGCCGGGCCTGGAGGCCACGCTGGCCTCGGACCTGGGCGTGCAGATGGACGTCACCGGCCTGGTCAAGCTGCATGAAGAGCTGGATGCCGAGGCGATCGCCGAAAAGGTGCAGGCCCGCATCGACGAGCACTTCGCGGAGAAGGAAGCCGGCGTCGGCGACGAGACCATGCGCGCGCTGGAGAAGCACGTGATGCTGACCGTGCTCGACCAGAGCTGGAAGGAGCACCTGGCCCGCATGGATTACCTGCGCCAGGGCATCTACCTGCGTGGTTACGCGCAGAAGCAGCCCAAGCAGGAATACAAGAAGGAAGCGTTCGAGCTGTTCTCGGAAATGCTGGAGAACGTCAAGCGCGAAGTGGTCACCCTGCTGGCCCGCGTGCGGATCCGCAGCGAAGAGGAAGTGGCCGCACTGGAGCTGGCCGAACGCCAGCAGGCCGAAGCCCGCCTGCTGCAGTCGCAGTTCCAGCACCAGAACGCCGGTGGCTACGGCGCCGACGAAGAAGCGGCCGAAGTGGAAGCCCAGCGCAATGGCGTCTCGCAGGTCACCCGCGAGGAAGCCAAGGTGGGCCGCAACGATCCGTGCCCCTGCGGCAGCGGCAAGAAGTTCAAGCACTGCCACGGTCAGCTGAGCTGATCGGACCGGATGCGAAAAGAGCCCCGCGAAAGCGGGGCTTTTTTTTTGTGCTGTGGGTCGTGCAATGCGACCTGATGTGTCTGCTGTTGTGTGATCCGCTGCGCTGAAGCGTCACTTTCAGGAAACGCCGACAGGGAGGCGTGGCGCATCCTCACCCGCTTCTCGGATGTATCCCAGAGGCGCGCGAAGGCATGCGCAGTAACGTCCTCAGCCCTGCCGTGGGTGCCTTGCTCCCGCGTCAGAACCGACATGCGTTGCGTGCCACGGCACGCACGCGCGTCGCGTTTCCCTGAGTCGCCATCCATGGAGTGTCATGAACAGGATCCATCGCCCGGTGCGCCATCGCACCTCCACCCCTTCCTCCTTTCTGCGCCCGGGCAACGCCCGCGTGCGCCGCCGCTCGCCGCTGAGCGCCGCCCTGCTGGTTGCGCTTGGCGTGTCGGCCGCCTCTCTGCCGGCGGCCTTCGCGGCCGTGCATGAGTTCAGCGCCGACGAGACGGTCAACGACCCGCGCCAGTACGCGGAAGGGTTCCGCATCAATTCCGGCGCAACCATCGATGTCGCCGGGCCGGGGATGATCACCTCCGGCGCGGCCGTAACGCTGGGTAGCGCGCAGAGTGACCACGGCAGCCTGCGTGTGTCAGGCGTGGGCCCACGTCTCGTCGTGCAGGGCACCCAGTCCATGCGTGTCGGCGACGGCGGAACCGGCCAGTTCCGGATGGACGGCGGCGCCGAGGCCACCATCTGGAGCCTGCTGGCGATGGGGTTCAAGGCCGGCAGCACGGGCACCACCGAGGTCAACGGCGACGGCACGCAGCTGTCCGCGGGCTGGCTGCAGGTGGGTCGCGCCGGCGACGGTGCGCTGCACATCGCGGACGGTGCGTCGGTCGTCACCACCCGGTCCTACACCGGCGCCAACAACCATGGCCTCAGCATCGGCGCAGAGGAAGGTTCCACCGGCATCGTCAGCGTGGGCAGTCGCGGCACCTTGAAGGTCACCGACAACTACCTGCGCGTGGGCGAGGCCGGTACCGGCGTCCTGCATATCAACGACGGCGGCCTCGTGGTCGCCGAACGTGGGGTGGGCGTGGGCACCGACGCAGATGGGAGCGGCGCCATCATGATCAACGCCGGTGGGCAGCTCAAGACCGCCCAGCTGACGTTGGGCGGCGGCACGCGTTCCAGCGGGTCCCTCGGCATCAGCGGCACGGGCGCGCAGGTGGACGCCAGCAGCGTATGGGTGGGCTCCCGCGGCGATGGCACGCTGCGCGTGGAAGACGGTGGCGTGCTGCGCGCGGACACCGAGGTGCGTGCGGAGCGCTACGACGGCGTGGGCGCGGGCATGTTGGGACAGAAGGGCCGGATCGAAGTCAGTGGTGCCGGCTCGGCGATCCAAGCGCCGCTCGTTCACACCACCAATGAGCTGCTGATTGAAGGCGGTGCCTCGATCCGCTCCGACACCGCCCTCATCAAGGATTCCTACGCGGACGGCCCGGCGGTGGCCACCCTCACCGGGGCCGGGTCGAACTGGACCAACCGTGGTGCGATGGAGATACGTGGCAACGTCGATGTTGTTGATGGCGCCACCCTCGAGACCGATACGCTGTCCATTTCAGGCGGGCTCAACTCGGCCACGCTCGCCGCGAAGCTGGTCAACGAACAGGTCCGCGTCAGCGGTGCCGGATCATCGATCCGCGCGTCCAACGGCATTGCTGTCGGTGCCGGCGTGTTTGAGCCGTACGGCATGCTGAGCGTTGCCAACGGCGGTGTCCTCGATGGCGGTACCGGGTTCGCGCTGGGGGTGTCGGGCTATCTGGTCGTGGGTGGCGGCGTCGACCAATGGGTTGCGTCCGTCGGCCCATCGTGGCGACCGGCCGAGGCCGCGGGCGAACTGTCCGGCGCGCCGATCGAGATGGCCGCTGGAGCGGGCGGTCTGGTGTTCAACCACACCGGCAACATTGAACTGGCCAATACCATCAGCAGCGTGAGCTGGACCGCCGGTGCGGTGACCAGCGTGGCCGGCACCACCACCCTCAGTGGTGACCTCAGCGCCTTTGGCGGCGACGTCAACGTGGCGGGCGGTGTGTTGGTCATCAACGCCGACATGTACACCGGCCAGGACCATGTCCACGCGGACCTGTCGCCCGCACAGCAGATCAACGTCAGCGGCGGCACGTTGGTGCTCAATGGCAGTTCGGGCTTCCGGCAGGCCTTCGATGACTCCAACGGCAGCCGCGTCGTACGCAGTTCCAGCGTACGCGTGCACGATGGCGGGATCCTGGCCGGCAACGCGACCGTGGGGCGCACCGAGGTGTCCAACGGCGGCGTGCTCTCGCCCGGCAACGGCGGTATCGGCACGCTCACCATCGATGGCGATCTGTTCGTCAATGCAGGTGCCGACGATGCAGCAGGCGTGGCGTCCAAGGCGTTTTACGAGGTGGATCTGCTCGGCAATGGCCAGGCCGATTTCATCGCCGTGACCGGCAGGGCGCACATCGGCCGTGGTGCCGACATCGCTGGCAACCACGGCGACGCCGGCGTGCGCGTGACGGGTCTGGACCCGGCCGTCAGCTACCAGCAGGGCCACACCTACGCGATCCTCGACGCGGCCGGCGGCATCGACGGCGGCTTCGATGATGTCAGCTCGACCTCGGCATTCATCACCCCCACGCTGACCCGGACCGACACCCAGGTGCTGTTGAACATTGCCGTCAACAGCGCGGATGCAGTGATGGACCCGGCGGCCGGAGACGGGGCGCCGCCCGCCGTGTTCCGCACCGTGGCCGTCACCGGCAACCAGCGCGCCACCGCCGCCGCATTGGACTCCCTGACGCAGTCGGGCGACGCGCTGGCGTTGTACAACAGCTTGCTGATGCTGGATGAGGCGGCCGCCCGCGTCGCGTTCGACGCACTCTCCGGCGAGGTGCATGCCAGCGCACGGGCGCTGCTGCTGGACGACCGCTTCCTGCGCGACGGCATCTCCCAGCGCCTGCGCCCGGACCCGAGCATGACCCCCAACGGGTCATCGGCGTGGGTGGCCACCAGCGGCGCGTCGCAGCGGCAGAACGGAAACGACGGCGTCGCCGGCACCCGCAACCACCGCCAGGGGCTGATGGCAGGGTACGACTGGACCTTTGGCGAGCACTGGACGGTAGGCCTGGCCGGTGGGCCCGAATCGCTGCGCCAGCAGATCCACGAACGCACCGCGACCACCGAGGTCGATGCCCTGCATGGCGGTCTCTATGCCGGGTTCCGCGCTGACCAGGCCTGGCTGCAGGCGGGCGCCAGTTACGCCGACTACGCGGTGGAAACCCGCCGCGCGCTGGGCGCCGGCAGTGCCTGGGCGCAGACCCTGGAGAGCCGTCAGGATGCGCATGCGGTGTCGGTGTTCGCCGAAGGCGGTTGGGACATCGAACTGGATGCGCTGACCCTGAGTCCGTATCTGGCCGTGGCCTACACCCGCCTGTCGAGCGAGGGCACCGTTGAAACCGGTGGCAGTGCGGCACTGGCCATTGCCGCCAGCAGGGACGAGGTGTGGACCACCACGGCGGGTGTTCGTGCTGCGTGGGACATCAGCGGCGGGCAGCAGGACGGGGCTCGCCTGGAGGCGGGGCTGGCCTGGCAGACGGCGGCGGGTGAACTGCGTGCGGACTCCCGTCATGCGTTCGTGGTGGGCAGCGACGCCTTCACCGTCGGCGGCCTGCCGCTGGCGCGCAACGTTGGCATCGCCGAGCTGGGCGTGTCGGTCAAGCCCACCGACAACAGCCGCCTGTCGATGCTCGCGCAGGGGCGTGCCGGTGGCGGCCAACGCGAGGTGGGCGCTCAGTTGAACTGGAGCGTGGCGTTCTGATCGCATCGGATCGGACGCGATGAAATCGAAAAGACCCCGCAGCAATGCGGGGTTTTTTTGGCTCGCAAATTGAGACGTGAATCACACAAATTCACTCAACACAGGTCAAAACAGCGCCGCAGATGACGCTGCACGCCTGACGCATGGGTGGCGAGCGCCACCCCCAGGCATTACCCTGTGCCTCCGGCCGCGGAAGGGGTTCCGCTGCGGGAGTGTCGCGCACCTGTGCCACGGGGAGTGGCCGCGTCGCGTTTTCGAGTCGCTATCCATGGAGTGTCATGAACAGGATTTTTCGCCTGGTGTTCAACCGCACCACCGGCCTGATGCAGGTCGCCTCCGAGCTTGCTTCCACGCACGCTTCCCCCGCGCAGTCCACCGCAGCCGTGCATCGTCGTGCGCCGTTGTGCGCGGCCATGACGGTGGCGCTGGGACTTTCCGCCGCCTCGCTGCCGTCGGTATCTGCCCAGGTTTACCCGTACACGGCCGATGAGACCATCACCACCCCGACCTCCCATTTCAACGGCTTCATGGTCGGCCCAATTGGACCCACGCCGGTCACGGTGACCGTGACCGGTAGCGGCACGCTCGTGTCCAACAGCGGCGGCGCGTCGGTGGCCACCAATGCAGGCAGCGAGGGCACCCTTACCGTGAACGGTCCGCAGGCCCTGCTGAAGGTCGACGGCAACGGTGCGACGCTGGTGGGCGAGCGCGGCAAGGGCACGCTGAACGTGCAGGGCGGCGGCCATGCCGACTTGAGCGGCCTGCTTGCGTTGGGCTCCGCGGCCAACGGCACCGGTCTGGTGGTGGTGGACGGCGCTGATTCGTTCCTCAACGCCGACGTCATCGAGGTGGGCCGCTCGGGAACAGGCACGCTCAACATCGCGAACAACGCCAAGGTCGAGGTGCGCAACACCGGCGGCAGCTATGGCATGAATGTCGGCGCTCTCGCCAGCGGCAATGACCGCAGCACCGGCATCGTCACCGTCGGCAGTGGTGGCCAACTGGTTGTCACCAACGCGGTGCGCCTGGGTGATGCCGGTACCGGTACGCTAAACGTGGACAACAACGGCAAGGTCAACGTCGGCGGCGACCTGCTGATGGGCGTCCGGGCCGGCGGCGTTGGAGCGCTGAACGTGAATGCAGGGGGCACGGTCACACTCGCGACCGGCAAAACGCTGAACATTGGCGTGGCGCAGGACGCGGTGAGCACGGTGACCATCGACGGCATCGGCGCAGTGGTGAACGCGCCCAACGTGGTCGTTGGCGGCAACGGTGGCGGCATTCTGAACGTGCAGAATGGTGGCGTGCTCAACGCAAGTGCGCTGGTGGCCGAGGTCGGTGGCAACAACCCCAACCGGCTTTCGACGATCAACGTGAGTGGCCCGAATGCGCGGATCAACGCCGGCACCGTAGAGCTTACTTCGGTGCAGCTCATGCTCGGCGGCTCCATCGTGTCGAACACCGCGCTGATCAAGGACAGTTCGAGCATCTCAGTGGCGCCCAGCATGATTCTGGAAGCCGGCTCGCACTGGACCAACAGTGGGCTGATGACGGTCAACAGCTCCTTCAACGTCATGGCGGGCGGGCGCTTGACCAGTGACAGCCTGCAGGTGTCCGGTGGCATCAACGCTGCCACGATGAGCCCTGCCGTCGTGACCGAAGGTGTGCACGTGAGCGGCGCGGGTTCGCTGATTACCGCCACCAACGGCATCACCGTAGGCGCAGCGGCCAGTGAGCCGTTCGGCCTCCTGATTGCCAGCGATGAGGGGCGCATCGACGCGGGCACCGGCCTCACCCTGTCCGGCAACGGCTTCCTGGTGCTGGGCGGGGAAGCGGCCAACTGGACGACGGCCACCGCAGCCTTCAATTGGAAGGCGGCCGAGACCGCCGGTGCGATCTCCGGCGCGCCGATCGACATGCAGGCCACGTCCGGCGGCTTGGTGTTCAACCACACCGGCGATATCAGCTTGGCCAACACCGTGCGCAGCGTGCCCAGCGGCACCACCTGGACCGGTGGTGCACTGATCAACGTGGCCGGCGACACCACGCTGACCGGCGACCTAAGCGCTTTCGGCGGAAAGGTCGACGTCCGCGCCGGCACGCTGGTGCTCAACTCCAACCTTTACACCGGCCAGGGCTACACCGACCCGTCGCTGGCGCTGGCCCAGCAGATCGATGTGTCCGGCGGCACGCTGGTGCTCAACGGAAGTGCCGGCTTCCAGCAGACCCTCAACCTGGGCGGCACCACCAGCGTGGTGCGCAGCTCCAACGTCAGCGTGCGCGATGGCGGCGTGCTGGCGGGCAATGCCACCGTGGGCGATACCTACGTGACCAACGGCGGCGTGCTCTCGCCGGGCCGGGGCAACGTGGGCACGATCACCGTTGACGGCAATCTGTTCTTCAACGCGGGCGTATCGGGCGCGGTCTCGTCGGCCGCGTTCTACGACGTGGACCTGCTCGGCAACGGCCAGGGGGACCTGCTGAAGGTCACCGGCCAGGCCTTCGTCGGGCGCGGCTCGAACCTGGCCAACAACGGTGACGCCGTCATGCGCGTGAACGGGCTGGACCCGGCCACCAGCTATCAGAACGGTCGCACCTATACCGTGCTGGATGCTGCCGGTGGCGTGCAGGGCGGCTTCGACGGGGTGAGCTCGCGGTCGGCCTTCATTACGCCCACGTTGAGCCATAACGGCAACCAGGTGGTGCTGACCATCACGGTCAACAATGGCGGCACCACGCCGGTCGATCCGGGTAATCCGGGTAATCCGGGTACGCCGGGTAATCCCGGAAATCCCGGTACGCCGGGAACCCCGGGAACCCCGGGCACGCCGCCGCCGGAAGTGTTCAATCCCGTGGCGCAGACCCCCAACCAGCAGGGCATTGCGAACGGCCTGAACAGCCTGCAGCAGTCCGGTGAGGCGCTGGCGCTGTACAACGCGCTGCTGATGCTCGACGAGGCGAGCGCGCGGACGGCCTTCAACGAGCTGTCCGGCGAAATCCACGCCAGCAACCGCGCGATGCTGCTGGATGATCGCTTCCTGCGCGAGGGCGTTTCCCAGCGCCTGCGGCCGGACCCGACCATGGCCGTGGAAGGCGCCTCGCTCTGGGTGGCCGGCAGCGGCAGCTCCAAGCGCCAGGACAGTGACGATTCGGCCGCGCGCGTGCGCCAGAACCGTGCCGGTGTGATGGCCGGCATCGACCTGAGCGTCGGTGGCAGCTGGACGCTGGGGGTGGCGCTGGGCTCGGAGCGGCTGCGCAACAAGGTCGACGACCGCAACGCCGACAGCGACGTGGACGCCCTGCACGCCGGCCTGTACACCGGCTTCCGTGGCGAGTCGTTCTGGTTGAACGGCGGCGCCAGCTACGCCGACTACCGCACGGACACCCAGCGCCGCGTGGGCGCCGGGCAGGCTTGGGCGCAGACCCTGGACGGCCGCCAGGACGCCAGCGCGATCACCGGCTTTGCCGAGGGCGGTTGGGACATCGAGCTCGACGCGCTCACGCTCACGCCGTACCTGGCGCTGGCCTACACGCGCCTGAGCAGTGACGCCTTCGCCGAAACCGGTGGCAGTGCGGCACTGGCGGTGGACTCGAGCGAGGACACGGCGTGGACCAGCACCGCCGGCCTGCGTGCGGCCTGGGACATCAGCGCGGACCAGGAAGGCGGCACCCGCATCGAGGCCGGCCTGGCCTGGCAGCATGCCGGTGGCGACCTGCGTGCCGACACCAGCAACCGCTTCGTGGCCGGCAGCGACCGCTTCACGGTGAGCGGCCTGCCGCTGGCCGGCGACGTGGCCATTGCCGAGCTGGGCTTCTCGTTCAAGCCCACCGACAACAGCCGCCTGTCGTTCTTCGCACAGGGTCGCAGTGGCGACGGCGCCAGCGAGTTCGGTGGTCAGCTGAACTGGAACATCCTGTTCTGATCGAAGGGGCTGGATGAAGCAAACGAAGGGCCCCGAAAGGGGCCCTTCGTGTGTCGAAGCATGTGTGGCTAAGACACGGTAGACAGCGTGGCATGTAGGCCGGACGTGTCCTCGACCAGACGCTGGGCATCGGTGGCGTCCATGAGCACCATGCGGATGCGGTTGCGGCGGCACTGCACGGTGCCGTCATAGGCGAGGGTCCGGCCAGTAAGCCGCCTGATCGCCAACGCGCAGGTCGTTTCAGACAACACCTGTTGCCGGTCAAGCAACGCGACCACCACCAGAATGGCCTCGCGGTTGCCAACCCGTCCGCACCGCGAACTCACGCGGATCTGGCCGGACTCCTGCTGAAGCAGCAGCGCCACCGCTTCGGTCAGCGCACGGTAGGCCGCCAACTGCAACGCCACCGTCAAGCGACAGGGATCGCCGATCAGGCGAGGTTGGGCCATGCGGTCGGTGGTGGACCACGCTTCACTGATTCCGCCCACCTGCAGTGCCAGATAAAGCCCGACATGCTCCAGCGCGGTGGGGTAGACCATGCTGGCCTGTTCGCGGAATTTGCGTGAGTACAGGCTGGAGGTGCGAATCAGGTTGCTGGCGATTTCATGATGGCCTTTTCGTTTCAGCCAATCGGCGGTTTCGCTGAGGTAGGTATCGATGCCGTCACCAATCCGGTTGATGTCTAGCGCACGCTGTCGCAGGTCCGTTTCGCCCGCCATCTGCGAAGTCTTCGCGAGGTTCGCCGACTGTTCCTCATCGAAGTCGCGCTGTTTGTACCGATGGTAGTAATGGCTGATGGTTGAGCCGAGCGCGAGCAGCGAAATCTCGATCACCACGAAGAACTGTTGCGTGCTGTACATGTCGGGGTCGAACGAAGCGGGCAAGCCGGTACTGGTGATGGAAAAACCAATCGATGCACTTAGAACGGGCAGGCTGACGGCGGCTCCCCACCAGCCGTGCAGTCGCGTCAGCAGGATGGCTGGAAGTGTCATTGACAGGTGCAGTGCGGTCTTGGCCGTTACGTACTCCGGAGGAAGCTGCGTGGCCAAGATGCCTGGGATAAGCATCGCCGTGAGGCAGGCGACAGTGGGAAGACGGTGCGAGGCGATCCAGTGGGTGCCCGTGTTTCGCCGCATCCACAGCAAGGCGAATGGGACAGCCGTCAGGATGCCGATGAAATCTCCGAGGAGATAGCGCGCCGCTCTTGAGGGCAAGGGCACGCTGGGAGGGATTGGCCACAGCAGCTGGGACATGCCGACGTTGAGCAGCGTTACAACCATGGCCGCGGCTGCTGCAACTGAGAGTATCCAGACATCTGTCGTGCGTTCCATTGCCTTGCGATGAAGGCTGATGACCAGCATCACAGCTGGCATCAAGAATGCCGACCCAAGCACGAACCAAGCAAGTCCGTGCGTTTCGATCATCGGGTAGCGCAGGTGAGTGAAATAGGCGTACTCGCCGATGAGCAGGTAAGGCCATAGTCGTGGCGGACAAAGCAATAGGGCTGCGACCCGGATGCCGGCGCCGATATGAAACTGGTCAACCGACACCTGTCGTGCAGCCCAGAAGGCCAATGCATACAGCACAGCAATCAACAGCCCATCGGGATAGATGCGCACGCGCAGCTTCAATTGAATTCCATTCTTCCACCAGTGCAACAGCACGCTCCGCCTCCTGTTGAGTACATGACGGCATCCACGGTGTGATGTCGGTGCGCGTCGTGCGAGGGAAGGTATCGGCGGTGCTTTGTGCAGGCAATTGATCCGATGCACTTTTCAGAATATGTTGAATGCGCGCTTTGTCGTTGGACTTTGATGCGCATCACTCTGGTAGTTGGATGCACTGCCAATGCGAGTGGCTAAAGCGACTATTTCGGTAGCTTTCACGCACGGTTGGCCGATTGCATGGCCTGGCGTCAACGGCGCGTTCTTTCAGGACAATTCCGTCTGGTCTGCCGGCTCGCGCGGCCGATTGCGCGGCGGCGCCGGGTCGGTGAATGCGCTTTCGTCGCCCCCCACGGGGGATTGCGCACCCCGGCGGTCATTCGGCATCCTGCCTGCATGCCCTCCCCCAAACGCTCGATCCATGTCGTGGCCGGCGTCATCACCGACGCCCGTGGCCGCATTCTGCTCAATCGTCGCACCGAGAACAGCGACATGGCCGGCCTGTGGGAATTCCCGGGCGGCAAGCGCGAGGCCGGTGAGACCTCGGAGCAGGCGCTGGTGCGCGAGCTGCGTGAAGAGTTGGGGATCGAGGCCGAGGTGGGCGAGTGGATCATGGACGTGCCCCAGGTCTACCCGGACAAGCACCTGCGGCTCGAGGTGCGGCATATCCGCAGCTGGAAGGGCTCGCCGCGCGGTCGTGAAGGCCAGGCCATCACCTGGGTGACTCCGGACAAGCTGTCGCGTTACTCCATGCCGCCGGCCGACCTGCCGGTGGTGGCCGCGCTGCGCCACCCGGACCGCTACCTGATTACCCCCGAACCGGATGCGGACGACGCCGCCGCCCACCAGGCGTGGGTCGCCCGGCTGGCCCGGGCACTGGAGGCAGGCGTTCGCCGCGTCCAGCTGCGTACGCCCACCAGCCCGGCGCGTGTCGCGCTGGCCGAGCAGGCCGTGGCCCGCCACCGGGGCGGCGTGCAGTGGTTGCTCAACCGCGATATCGACCTGGCGCGGCGGCTGGGAGTCGGCGTGCACCTGGGCAGCGAACAGCTGCTGCAGCTGGATACCCGGCCGCTGCCGGCCGGGCAGTTGGTGGCCGCCTCCTGCCACGACCTGGCCCAACTGCAGGCCGCCCAACGGCTGGGCTGCGATTTCGCGGTGCTGGGCCCCGTGCAGGCCACGACCAGCCACGCCGACGCCACGCCGATAGGCTGGGCCGGCTTTGAATCGCTGCGTGCGCAGGTGTCGCTGCCGCTGTACGCGTTGGGCGGGCTGGGGCCGGGCGACATCGTCGAGGCGCGCCGCCACGGTGCGCAGGGCATCGCCTCGATCAGCCAGCTGTGGGCCGGCGAGGCCGCAGGGGCCGGCCGCTGAGCCAGCGACGACGCTGCGCCCGGCCGGGCTCAGCGCACGGGCGCACCTCCAGGAACCAGCGTGACGACATCATGCGGGTGCTCCCCGCCACCCTGCACGCGCACCGTACCCGTGCCCGGGCCATGGGGACTGTGCAGCGAAAACGCGTAGAGCGTTCCCCATCCCAGCCCATGCGCATCGTCATCGCGTGCGGTCCAGCTCAGCCGGCCCGGCGCCGTGGAGACGGTCCAGTCGTTGTCGGGTTGCGCGTCGACATCGTGGAATCCGATGCCCCCGGGATCGACCGTGCCGGCCACCTCGACCGACAGTGCGCGCAGGCCAACGTGGTCGTGCAGGCGCAGGTTCGAGCCGCTGCCGCCCAGCCGCGCGGTGCCCGCGTCGATGTTCATCAGCGCGTAGTCGTAGCGCCACTGGCCGTTCGGCAGCTGGCGCGCCTTCATGGCCAGGATCGCGGAGCCGTTGCCGGTGTCCACGCGGGTGTTGCGTTCGGTGGGGTGGTTGCTGCCCGGCGCGACCCAGCGGTCGATGGCCGGGCCAAGCGCGTAGCCGCTGCTGCGGAACGTCCATAGATTGTTCGACCAGCGCGGCCGCACCCGCTGGGTCGCCATGGAGTTGAGCGGGTTGATGTCATCGCGCGCCACGTACCAGGTTTCAAACAACCAGCGTGCGCCCCGATGGGCGGTGGGCGAGACCTGCTGTTCGTTCACCCGCAGCCGGCCCTGGTATTGGTCGTCCTCCCTGGGATAGGTGGGCCGACCGGTGCAGTCCGGGTCGAACACGGAGCCACAGCGCCCCCACTGCCCGCTGTGCGCGAGGATCTCGTTGCGCGGGGACATGATCCACAACGCGTCATTGGTGCCGGCCGAATACAAATCCTCGCAGCCCGGCCCCACGGCGAAGCCGGGGGGCTCATCGGGATACAGGCAGTTGCTGTTGATCGCGAAGAAGGCATGCTTGGCCCAGGACGCGCCGATCTGCTGCAGGCCGCCCTCGGCGTTGACGCGGTACATGTTCCAGACCAGATACGGGTGCTGGTCGTTCTGGTACGGGCCGCCATCGTCGGAGAACATGCGACGCCAGGGAATACTCGCGGCCCAGCGCGCGCTGCTGGTGCCCAGCGGGTCGCCGGGAACGGTGGGCAGCAGCTCACCCGCGTTGAGGTTGTTCTTCAGTTCCGCATCCGGGGTGATCACCATCTCGCCACTGCCCGCGTTGCCACTGCACCCGTTGCAGCGGGTGAACTGCACCTTGTTCTCCAGCATCATCAGGTCGGTGCGGTAGACATCGCCGTCGGGTGCGGGCTCGCCGTCCCAGTGCCGCACCGGCGCCGGTACGCTCACCTGCGCGCCGGGCTGGGCTGCCTGGGTTTCAAGCCCCAGGCTGGCGATCACCCAGCCGGCGACCTCGGGCCTGCCGATGCGCGCCGCCAGCGCCGCGCTGATGCGCAGGTCCGAAGACACCACCGAGAGCCGCTGCCGCGCGGCGTCCAGCGTGGTCATCATCGCGTCCAGCTCGAACAGCACGGCGCCGCTGGCATCGAGGATGCCCAGGGTGTCGTTGCGGTTGGGCAGCGCGGCCAGCCGCAGCTGCTCGAGCGCGATGGGCGCTCCGGTCGGCAATTGCAACTGGCCCGCTGCGGCGAGATGCAGGGCGCCGCCCTGATAGCGCTGGATGGCACCATGGCGTGCAGCGATCGTGAGCGCATGCGCGCCGGAGACCCCAAGTGCGGGGCTGACCACGGTCGCGGCGTGCGGCGCATGCACGCCCGGCATGTCCAGGCGCAGCCCCAGGCGTTCGGCCAGGTCCTGGTTCCACTGCAGCTCGACCTCGCCCCCCGCGAACGACCACTGCCCGTGTGCAAGGAGCAGGGGAGCATCAGCGGCGGCCCAACCCGGAACGGCGGGCGCGAGCAGGGCCAGCAACAGCAGCGTGCGGCGCGCAGCGACTCGGTGTACATGCGTGATCATCGGGAACCTCCTGTCATCGGAGGCGCCAGTATCCGGACGCGACTCAGGCGCGAATGTGCGCTGATCTCTGCATTTTGGCGGCGATCGAAAGATGCAATCGCACCGCTGCAAAAGCGCCTAAAGCGTGATCCAGAAGCAGCCGTACTGGCGGCGCAGGCCGAACACGGTGCGTGCCGGCGTGGCCGTGCTGCCCAGGGTCTGTTCCAGCCGCAGGCCAATGGGGCGCGGACGGCCGGCGGGCGGGGCGGCGGCCTCCACGGCTTCCACCAGCGTGGCATCCGGGTTGGGCGGCGGCGGTGGCAGCGGCGCGTCGGTCTCGGGGTAGACCGGCGCGATGTCGATCAGCGGCCGCTGCACCACCGATTCCAGCCGCCCGATGATCTGGTTGGCGGCCGCGTTGGAGACGTTGCCCCACAGATAGATCGACGAGAGCCGGTTGACGTCCTGCAGGCTCACCGCATCGCGGATCTGCCCGGTCAGTTCGCTGAGCCGGCGCGCGCAGCCGGCGCGGTAGATGCCGGTGTTGCCGACCGATGCATTGCCCGCCGGCATGCGTGCGGTCGCGCCCACGGCATCGCAGCTGCGATCGGTGAACACGGTCTGGCCCTGCGCGTTGGTGCAGCGGTTCACGCGCTGCGCCTGCGCCGACGCCACGGAGGGGCCGCACAGGGCACAGAACGCCAGCAGGAGCAGGACAAGCAATTTCATCGCAGCAGAGTAGCGGCGCCTGCGTTATCTGCAAGCGATTGCATTGCCCGCGCTCAGCGGCCCAGCAGTTTCAGGACCTGGGTGGTCGGCTTGGCCAGGTTGAGCGTGTAGAAATGCAGCCCCGGCGCGCCACCGGCGAGCAGCCGCTCGCACAGCTGGGCTACCACGTCGGCACCGAAGGCGCGCACCGACTCGGCATCGTCGCCGTAGGCCTGCATGCGCTTGCCGATCCAGCGCGGGATCTCCGCGCCGCACTGCTCGGAAAAGCGGCGCAGCTGGCTGAAGTTGGAGATCGGCATGATGCCCGGCACGATCGGCACCTGCACGCCCAGCTTGCGCACGGCGTCGACGAAGTGGAAATACGCGTCGGGGTTGTAGAAGTACTGGGTGATTGCCGCGTCGGCACCGGCGTCGATCTTGGCCTTGAAGTGCTTCAGGTCCAGCAGGGCGTCCGAGGACTGCGGGTGGGTTTCGGGGTAGGCGCCTACCTCGATGTGGAACGCATCGCCGTGTTCGGCGCGGATGAAGCTGATCAGTTCCGAGGCATAGCGCAGGTCGCCGGGGTGGCCCATGCCCGAGGGCAGGTCGCCGCGCAGGGCCACGATGCGGCGGCAGCCGATGGCCCGGTACAGTTTGAGCAGCTCGCGGATTTCTTCGCGGCTGCCGCCCACGCAGGACAGGTGCGGGGCCGCGTCGAAGCGATGGTGCTGCTTGAGGTGGCGCACGGTCTCGGAGGTATAGCTGAGGGTCGAGCCGCCGGCGCCGAAGGTACACGACACATACTCCGGCGCGTAGGACTTGAGCTTGCCGGCGGTGCGATCAAGCTGGGCGCGCTGCTCGTCGGTCTTGGGCGGATAGAACTCGAAGCTGATGGCGGTCATGGGCGGCGGCGGCGACGGGTGTGAACCCATCATATCGCTTCATCGCGATGAATGTGAAGTGCGTCGCACCCGCCGTGCACGGGGCCGGGTCTACTGTAGACCTTACAGGCAGAGGGTAGCGACGATGGACATTCTGGTTACGGGTGGCACCGGCTTCATCGGACGGCGCCTGTGCGCGCGCCTGGTGGCGCAGGGGCATGCGGTGACGGTACTGACCCGCCACCCCGGCCGCACGACGGTTGCCGGGGCGCACAGCGTCGCCCGGCTGGAGGATGTCGGCCCGGTACACGCGGTGGTGAACCTGGCCGGCGAGCCGATCATGCAGGGCCGCTGGACGCCGGCGCGGAAGCAGGCGCTGCTCGATTCGCGGCTGGGCACCACGCGTGCGCTGCTGGCCTGGATCGGGGGCCTGCCCGAGCGGCCGCAGGTGCTCGTGTCCGGCTCGGCGGTCGGCTACTACGGCCCGCGCGGCGATGAGGTGCTGGACGAAGCGGCATCGCCGGGGCATGACTTCGCGGCGATGCTGTGCCGGCAGTGGGAAGCCGAAGCATTCAAGGCCGAGGCGCTGGGACTGCGCACCTGCGTGCTGCGTACCGGCATCGTGCTGGACCGCGACGGGGGCGCGCTGGCGAAGATGCTGCCGCCGTTCCGGTTCGGTGCGGGCGGCCCGATGGGCGATGGCCGGCAATGGATGAGCTGGATCCACCGCGAGGATCTGGTGGGGCTGATCGTCTGGTTGCTGGAGCATGAAAACGCCCGGGGCGCCTACAACGGCACCGCCCCCGAAGCGCTGCCCAATGCCGCCTTCGCGCGCACACTGGCGGCCACGCTGCACCGGCCTGCGCGGCTCATCACGCCGGCCTTCGTACTGAAACTGGCCTTCGGCGAGATGGCCGGGCTCCTGCTGACCGGGCAGCGCGTGGTGCCGGCGCGCGCGCTGCAGGACGGCTACCGCTTCCAGTACCCGGAACTGGCGCAGGCACTACACGCGATTCTCGATGGATGACGCGGGTTACCCTGTGCACCCCTTAGTGCCGCAGCGTAGCCATGTCCATCGTTCTGACTGAATTCGCCCGTCCCCGCCTATTTCCCCGCACCCCGCGCGGAAACACCATCCAGGACTGCACGGCGGCGCAGTTCGAGGCGCACCTCAACACGCATGCACCGTTCAAGGTGCTCGACGGCTACGCGCCGTTCTGCAAGCTGTTCGTCTACGAGAACTGGACCAGCACGCGTTGCCTGACCGTGCCGATCACCGATGCCAACCGCCACCAGCTGCACAGCGGTTACGAAGCGCGCAACCGCGCGGAGCTGCCGGTGCTGGTGCGCTGGTTCGAAGGGGTGGAATCGCCGCGGGCGAACTATCTGGTGGTGATTCTGTACAGCGCGGAGCAGCTTGCACTGGAAGGCTCGCCGATCGAGGCGGACTGGGGCATCGTCGGCTGCATCTACACCGCGGAACCGGAAGAGGTGCCGATGGCGCCGATCACCATGATGCGCAACGCACTCGGGGTGGAGGAGGGTGGTTCGGGCGTGCCGCTGGACCGTGAGGCCTATCAGCGTGCCGTGGCCTTCTGGGAAAGCAACGCCAACTGGCGGCCGTGATTCAGGCACCCTGACAGCGGAAACGGGCACCTCGCAGTGCCCGTTTCCAATACATGCCGTCGATCACTGGCTGTCGAATGCGGCGATGCTGGTTTCACATTCCGCGCTGTCCGGATCGACTTTGTCGCCGTGATACTTCCTCGCGGCGTCGGCGGCCAGGGGGAGCGCGGCGGCATTGTCGGCTGCGGTGACCTTGTAGAAGCCCTTGAGCCCCTTGCCCGAAGGCGCGGGCAGGCGGTCGCCGTCCTCGGACCAGACCATGCAGTAATACAGGGTACCTTTTGCGGCCGGCGCCGCGGTCTGCGCGAGGGAAACGGATGTACTGCCCAGGAGTGCCAGCAGCACAGGCAGGGTGAGGTAGCGATTCATTGGATTGCTCCCGGTGTTTCAGGTGCGACCCCCGCAGTTGGATCATCCTCACCTTGGTGTTAGTGGGCTGTGCAGCCGCCAAGCCACGCAGGGCGTGGCTCTACGCCGACGGGCGGCCGATGGGGGCGTAATTGCCCTCGGTCAGGGCCAGCAGGTCGCTGGGGGCCAGCGCTACTTCCAGGCCACGGCGGCCGGCGCTGACGTGCAGGGTGGGCAGCGTCTGCGCGCTGGCGTCGATGAAGGTGCGGTGCTTCTTCTTCTGCCCCAGCGGGCTTATGCCGCCGACCAGGTAACCGGTCGCGCGCTGCGCCGCGTCGATCTCGGCCATCTCGCACTTCCGGCAGCCGGCCGCATCGGCCAGCGCCTTCAGATCCAGCATGCCGCTGACCGGCACGATCGCCACCAGAAGTTCGTGTTTCTCCGTGCTGGCCAGTAGCGTCTTGAACACCTGCGCAGGGTCCAGCCCAAGTTTGTGCGCCGCCTCGTCGCCATACGAATCCGCACCCTTGTCGTGCGCATAGCTGTGCACGGTGTGGGCGATGGCCAGGCGCTTGAGCAGGTTGATGGCAGGGGTCATGGCCGCATCCTAGCGCAGCATCGGCGGCGAAGATTGACCCAGACTGCTGCGGTACGCCGAAGGCAGGACACGACAAAAAACGGGCGCCTTTCGACGCCCGCACGGATGTCGATCGCGTCCTAATCCGTCTGTTGGTTCTCTCGCATCTTGCAGCTTGCCCCGGTCGGGGTTGCCGCCACCATCGCCATTTGCTCGGCCTGCTCGCTATTGGATGCTTGCACCGTCACCGGCGATACAAGCGAGCCTCCCTTGTAGGACAGCGTGCAGTTGAACGGGAACACCATAGTCGGCAACCCCTTCGCTACCTGCGCCACGGCCAGCGAAGATATCGCGCCGCCAGCGACACAACCAATCACAACCACAGCGGCCAATTTGGTCAGGGTATTCATTTGGAATGCTCCGGACTGATCCAGATATTCCCCCGCCGGCGGATGATCGGTCGTCCCCCGTTAGCGGTGCGTGCACGGCGGTTGCCCCGCTTTCAATCGGGCAAAAAAAACGGGCACCCGAAGGTGCCCGTCGCGTGGGGGTAGTGCCAGCCCATGGCTGGCAACCCTCATGCATCAGTAGCGGTAATGCTCCGGCTTGAACGGACCTTCGACCGGCACGCCGATGTAATCGGCCTGGTCCTGGGTCAGGGTGGTCAGCTTCACGCCGATCTTCTCCAGGTGCAGGCGCGCCACTTCTTCGTCCAGCTTCTTCGGCAGCAGGTACACCTTCTTCTCGTAGCTGTCCTTGTTCGCCCACAGGTCGATCTGCGCGAGCGTCTGGTTGGCGAACGAGTTGGACATCACGAAGCTCGGGTGGCCGGTGGCGCAGCCCAGGTTGACCAGGCGGCCTTCGGCCAGCAGGAAGATCGCGTTGCCGTTCGGGAACACGTACTTGTCCACCTGCGGCTTGATGTTGACGTGCTGCACGCCCGGGAAGCCGACCAGCGCATCGACCTGGATTTCATTGTCGAAGTGGCCGATGTTGCAGACGATGGCCTGGTCCTTCATCGCGCTCAGGTGCTCGATGCGGATGATGTCCTTGTTGCCGGTGGTGGTGACGTACAGGTCGGCACGGCCCAGGGTGGATTCGATGGTGTTGACCTCGAAGCCTTCCATCGCGGCCTGCAGGGCGCAGATCGGGTCGATCTCGGTGACCACCACGCGCGCGCCGTAGGCACGCAGCGAGGCGGCGCAGCCCTTGCCCACGTCGCCGTAGCCGCAGACCACGGCAACCTTGCCGGCCAGCATCACGTCCATGGCGCGCTTGAGGCCGTCGGCCAGCGATTCACGGCAGCCGTACAGGTTGTCGAACTTGGACTTGGTGACCGAGTCGTTGACGTTGATCGCCGGGATCAGCAGGGTGCCGGCCTGGGCCAGCTGGTACAGGCGGTGCACGCCGGTGGTGGTCTCTTCCGAGACGCCCTTCCAGTCCTTGACCACGCGTGCCCAGTAACCCGGACGCTCCTTGGCCACGCGCTTGAGCAGGTCCTTGATGACCTGTTCTTCGTGCGAGGCAGCCTTTTCGTTGACCCAGTTGCTGCCATTTTCGAGCTCGTAGCCCTTGTGGATCAGCAGGGTGACGTCGCCGCCGTCATCGACCACCAGCTCCGGACCGGTCAGGGTGCCGTCGGCCAGGGTGAAGGTCAGTGCGTCCAGGGTGCAGTCCCAGTACTCTTCCAGCGACTCGCCCTTCCAGGCGAACACCGGGGTGCCGGAAGCGGCGATGGCCGCAGCGGCGTGGTCCTGGGTGGAGAAGATGTTGCACGAGGCCCAGCGCACGTCGGCGCCGATGTCCTTCAGCGTTTCGATCAGCACGGCGGTCTGGATGGTCATGTGCAGCGAGCCGGTCACGCGCACGCCCTTCAGCGGCAGGGTGGCGGCGTGCTTGCGGCGGATCGACATCAGGCCCGGCATTTCATGCTCGGCGATATCCAGTTCCTTGCGGCCCCAGTCGGCCAGCGAGATATCGGCAATCTTGTAATCACCTTCGGTGGAGAAGGTCTTGGCAACAGCGTTCATGCAAAAGCTCCGGTAATGGACGAATGGCTCGTCTTCGCCGGGCGCCGTTGGAACCAGCCCTGCCACCGAGCCTGGCCGCCCGGATCAGGTCCGGGATCGGTCGCAGCGCCCCTCGGTGGAGGGGATGCCCATTATATCCCGGCGCACCGCCCGGGCATGAATCGGTGCGCGCCCCAACCATCGGCAGGGGGGCAAACCGCGCCCCGCTGTTAAGGTCCAAGGTTTGCACAGGATGGGGATCGAAGATGACAGGCAATGATCGTCGGCGCCGCGCGCGCCTGGGCAGCGCGCTGATCGTGGGCATGGCCCTGCTGGCGGTGGCACCGCTGGGTCTGGCCGCGACGGCAGCCGGCAAGGCCCCGGCCAGGCCGGTGGCCGCCGCGAAGGACGTGCAGGGCTACCAGCTGCCTTCCGCCGCGCTGCAGGCGGTCGCCAACGCCCCGCGTGCGCCTACGCTGAGCCTGTCGCCGCGCCGGGATATCGCGGCCCTGCTGCAGGCCCCGCCGCTGCCCTCCATCGCCGAGGTGGCCCAGCCCGAACTGAAGCTGGCGGGCGTGCGGATCAATCCGGCGACCTATTCGGCCAGCACGTTCACCTTCGCCGACAAGCTGTGGCTGATGAACATCGCCGACGGCAAGGAACGCCAGATCACGGGCCTGCCGCAGCCGCTGTCGGTCGCCTCGCTGGCCTGGTCGCCGGACCAGCAGTACCTGGCCTTCAACCAGGTGCATGCGGCCAGCGGTGCCAATGAGCTGTGGATCATCGACGTGGCCAGCGGCACGGCGCGCCGCCTGCTGGCCGACCTCAACACCGTGTTCGGCAGCGGCTATGACTGGCTGCCCGACAGCCGCGGGCTGGTGGTCACCCAGCAGGTGAAGGGCCGGGGCCCGGCGCCGGCGGCCGGCGGCATTCCGGCCGGACCGGCAATCCAGCAGACCCAGGCCGACGCCGGTGTGCGTGCGATCCGTACCTACCAGGACCTGCTCAGCAATGAGGCCGATGCGCGCCTGTTCGATCATTACGCCAGCGCGCAGCCGGTTCGGGTCGCACTCAACGGGGTGACCGCGCCGCTGTCCACCGCCGGGGTCTATCTGGACGTGAGCGTGTCGCCGGATGGACAGCACGTGCTGGCCCAGCGCGTGCAGCGCCCGTATTCCTACCTGGTGCCGGCCGACGATTTCCCGCGCCGCATCGAAGTACTCTCGGCCGCCGACGGCCGCCTGGAACACACCGTGGCCACGCTGCCGCTGGTGGAAGGTCTGCCGACCGGCAACGATGCGGTGCCCACCGGGGTGCGCGACGTGAGCTGGCGCGCCGATGCCCCGGCCACGCTGGTCTGGGCCGAGGCGCAGGACGGTGGCGACCCGGGCCGTGACGCCAAGGTGCGCGACGCGGTGCTGATGCAGGCCGCGCCGTTCGAGACGCCGCCGGTCACGCTGGCGCAGCTGGGCAGCCGCTACGCGGGTATCCAGTGGGGCCGTGGCGACCTGGCGCTGCTCAACGAGTCGTGGTGGAAGAGCCGCGTGGTCAAGCAGTGGCGGATCGCGCCGGACCAGCTCGACCAGGCGCCGCAGCTGCTGTCCGAACGTTCGTCGCAGGACCGCTACAACGATCCCGGCCGGCCGGCGCTGGTGCGCGATGTGAACGGTCGCTCGCGACTGCAGATCACCGCTGACGGGCGCAGCATCTTCCTGCTGGGCCAGGGCGCGTCGCCGGAAGGCGACCGTCCGTTCGTGGACCGCTTCGATCTGGAAAGCCGCAAAACCACCCGCCTGTTCCATTCCCAGGCACCGACCTACTCGCTGCCGCAGGCGCTGCTCGACCAGGAAGGCGGTTCGGTGCTGCTGACCCGTGAATCGCCCGATACGCCGGCCAACTACTTCGTGCAGTCGCTGGACGATGCCACGGCCGCGCCGCGCGCGCTGACCCGTTTCGAGCACCCGCTGCCGCAGCTGCGTGGGGTGAGCAAGGAGCAGATCCGCTACAAGCGCAACGATGGGGTGGACCTGACCGCGACGCTGATGCTGCCGCCGGGCTACAACGTGAAGAAGGATGGCCCGCTGCCGATGCTGATGTGGGCCTACCCGGGTGAGTTCAAGACCGCCGCAGCCGCCAGCCAGGTCACCGATTCGCCGTACCGCTTCAACGCGATCAGCTACTGGGGTCCGCAGGCCTTCCTGGCCAAGGGCTATGCGGTGCTGGTGAGCCCGTCGATGCCGATCATCGGCGAAGGCGACAAGGAACCGAACGACACCTACCTGCCGCAGCTGATCGCCAATGCCGAAGCGGCGGTGGACGAAGTGGTGCGGCGTGGGGTCACCGACCGCGACCATATCGCCATCGGCGGGCACTCGTATGGGGCGTTCATGACCGCCAACCTGCTCGCGCACACGCGGCTGTTCAAGGCTGGCATCGCACGCAGCGGCGCGTACAACCGCACGCTCACGCCGTTCGGATTCCAGGCCGAGGAACGCAACTTCTGGCAGGCGCAGGACGTGTACCTGAAGATGTCGCCGTTCAATTTCGCCGACAGGATCAAGGACCCGATCCTCTTCATCCACGGTGAGGACGACAACAATTCCGGCACGTTCCCGATCCAGAGCGAGCGGATGTTCGCGGCGGTGAAGGGCCTGGGCGGGACCGCGCGGTTGGTGATGCTGCCCAATGAGTCGCACCATTACCGCGCTCGTGAGTCGCTGATGACGATGCTGGCCGAGAGCGAGCGTTGGCTGGAGCAGACGATCGGTCCGGGTAAAACAAAGTGACGTAGAGCCGGGCTCTGCCCGGCTGCTGTTGCAACACATGCAGATGAAACCAATTGTGCGGCGCAATGCGCCGCACAATCTGGGTTAGGCTTGATGCGATTCCGTTCCCGAGGCCAGTGCGTCGCAGATGAACGAGTACCGCAGCAGCATCGTCTTTGCCACCCCCGATATTCCCCTGCGTGACGACGTGCGCCGACTGGGCGCGCTGGTTGGCGACCTGCTTGCCGAGCAGGTGTCCACGCAGTTCTTCGATGACGTGGAACAGGTGCGCACGCGCGCCATCGCACGCCGTGAGAGCGACGCGCCGTTGTCCGACCTCAACGATGCGCTGACCGGGCTGCCGCCCGAACGCGCCGAGGCGATGGTGCGTGCGTTCAGCACCTACTTCCAGGTGGTGAACATCGCCGAGCGCGTGCACCGCATCCGCCGCCGTCGCGACTACCAGCGCGCCGGTACGGCCACCGCGCAGCCCGATGGCCTGCAGGATGCCCTGCAGAAGCTCAAGGCACAGGGCGTGACCCTGGCCGAGCTGGGCGAATGGTTGCCGCGCATCGATATTGAACCGGTGTTCACCGCGCACCCCACCGAAGCGGTACGCCGCGCGCTGCTGGAAAAAGAGCAGCTGATGGTGGCCAGCCTGGTCGACAACCTGGATGGCCAGCGCACCCCGGGCGAGGCCGCGTCGGACGCGGCGCGCTTCCGCATGGCGCTCACCGCGTCCTGGCAGACCACCGATTCCTCACCCGTGCGGCCCACGGTGGACGACGAGCGCGAACACGTCGGCTTCTATCTGGTGCAGGTGCTCTACCGCGTGATTCCGGTGCTGTACGAATCGCTGCAGCAGGCGCTGCTGGACACCTATGGCGAGAGCCTGCCGCTGCCGCGACTGCTGCGCTTCGGCACCTGGGTGGGCGGTGACATGGACGGCAATCCCAATGTGGATGCTGGCACCATCCGCAACACGCTCGATGCACAGCGCCAGGCGGTACTGGGGCGCTACCAGAAGGATCTGCTGCAGTTGGCCAGCCTGCTCAGCCAGTCCACCGAACGGGTGGCGGTCAGCGACGCGCTGCAGGCGCGTGTGCTGCACTACCAGCAACTGCTGCCCCAGGTGACCTCGCGCCCGCGCCACGCCGACATGCCGTATCGCCTGCTCAACGACCGCATGCGTGCGCGCGTGCAGGCCACGCTGGACGATGCCGAAGGCGGCTATGCATCGCCGCAGGAACTGGAGGACGACATCACGCTGATCCTCGACAGCCTGCACGCCAACAAGGGCGACCATGCCGGCGGCTTCGCGGTGCGCCGCCTGCTGTGGCGGGTGCGCACCTTCGGTTTCCATCTGGCGCGGCTGGACGTGCGCCAGGAATCGAGCGTGCACGGGCGGGCGCTGGCCAGTGTGCTGGATGGCCAGGACGCCTGGGATGCGGCCGATGCGCTGGCCCGTGCGAGCCGGTTGGCGCCGTTCGCCAGCGGCGAGCAGGCACTGCCCGCCAGCACGGAGGAGGGTGGGCAACGACTCGATGCGGTGTTCGCCGCGCTGGCCGATGCCCGCCGTCGCCACGGCGCCGACGCGTTGGGCAGCTACATCATTTCGATGGCGCATGACCGCAGTGACGTGCTGGCGGTACTGGCGCTGGCGCGGCGTGGCGGGCTGGTGGACGACGACGGTGCGGTGCCGCTGGATATCGCGCCGCTGTTCGAAACCGTGGACGACCTGCAACGCGGCACCGAGACGCTGCGCGACCTGCTGGCCGACCCGGTCTACCGCGCGCATCTGGCCGCACGCGACGACGTGCAGATGGTGATGCTGGGCTACTCCGACAGCGGCAAGGACGGCGGCATCGCCGCGTCGCGCTGGGGATTGCAGCGCGCCCAGGTGGAACTGCTGGAGGTGGCGGCCGAGAGCGGTATCCGCCTCACCTTCTTCCATGGCCGCGGCGGCTCGATCAGCCGTGGTGGCGGCAAGACCACCGACGCGGTGGATGCCTCGCCGCGCGGCAGCATCGATGGCCGCCTGCGCGTCACCGAGCAGGGCGAAGTGATCCATCGCAAGTACGGCATCCGCGCGCTGGCGCTGCGTTCGCTGGAGCAGTCCACCGGTGCGGTGCTGCGCTCCAGCCTGCGCCCGCGTGCGCCGGAGCCGCGCGAGGCGCAGTGGCGGCCGGTGATGGACCTTGTGGCGGAGAAGAGCGCCGAGGCCTACCGCGCGTTCGTGGGTCAACCCGACTTCATGCAGTACTTCCGCCAGGCCACGCCGATTGATGTGATCGAGCGGATGACGCTGGGCTCGCGGCCCTCGCGCCGGCTGGGGCAGGACGCCGCGTTGACCAATCTGCGCGCGATTCCGTGGGTGTTCGCCTGGAGCCAGGCACGGGCGGTGATCCCGGGCTGGTACGGGGTGGGCAGCGGACTGCAGGCGGCCATCGACGCCGGGCATGGCGCGGCGTTGCAGGAGATGGCGCGCGACTGGCCGTTCTTCAGCACGTTCCTGGACGACATCGCGATGGTGCTGTCCAAGGGCGACATCACCATCGCCGAGCAGTTCTCGCGGTTGTCCGGCGGGCTGCATGAGCGGTTCTTCCCGCAGATCCAGCGCGAGCTGGCGCTCACCGGCAAGCTGATCCTGGACATCACCGGGCAGGACGAGCTTCTGCAGCATGACCAGCGGCTGGCGCTGTCGATCCGCCTGCGCAATCCCTACATCGACCCGATCAGCGTGCTGCAGGTGGACCTGCTGCGCCGCTGGCGCGCCAGCGGTGGCGAGGATGACGATGTATTGCGCGCCCTCGTGGCGTGCGTGAACGGTGTATCCCAAGGCGTACAGAACACTGGCTGAGGGACGTATCGACCAACGGTCGATACCTACTCGGGCGACGGTGGGTTCGACGCCAGCAGGGCGCGGTGCCGCTCTTCCATTTCCGCCCGCAACTGCCGGCGCAGCAGCGCGGCGGTATGGCGGCGGCGCTGGTTGCTGGAGTCCAGCTGCAAGGGTGGCACCGGCGTGGGCTTGCCGTCGTCATCGACGGCCACCATGGTGAAGAAGCAGCTGTTGGCGTGCCGCACGCTGCGCTTGAGGATGTCCTCGGCGACCACCTTCACCCCGATCTCCATCGAGGAGGTGCCGGTGTAGTTGACCGAGGCCAGGAAGGTGACCAGCTCGCCCACGGCGATCGGTTCGCGGAACGTCACCTGGTCGACCGAGAGGGTCACCACGTAGCGGCCGGCGTAGCGGCTGGCACAGGCGTAGGCGACCTGGTCGAGCAGGCGCAGGATCGCGCCGCCGTGCACCTTGCCGGAGAAATTGGCCATCTCCGGCGACATCAGCACGGTCATGGTCAGCTGGTGGGATTGGATGTCGATCGTCATTGCCCGAGTGTACCGCTCAGCGTCCCTCCAACTGTGCCAGCTGTTCCCCGGTGGGGAAACCACGGGTCAGGTAGCGCGGCGGGTACAGATGGCGGGGATCGGCTTCCAGCAGGTGACCCACGATCGGCATCGCCGTGTTCCAGGGTGCCCGGACCACGCGGGAGTCGTTGTCGTCAGGAACCACGAAGGCCAGGTAGTCGGCCTGGGGCAGGGATGCCTCCACGCCCTGGGCCCAGCTGGCGATCGAGAAGGTGTCGGTGTCGTTGCGGTACACCATGAAGGTGGCCACGAACACATCGACGCCGTGGGCCTCATGCACGCGCTGCAGCAGCGCCTTCTGCTCCTGGTAGGCGTCCTGGCGGAGCGACAGGCGCAGCTGGTGCTGCTTCTGGCGCAGTTCGGCCGTCGCGGGCTCACGGACCGTGATCCGTCCGTCGTCGTCATGGCAGAACAGTTCCGATGAGATCGCTCGTCCTGCCTTGATCTCCTCCAGCGCGATGTCGAACATCTGGCGTTGTGCCGCCTCGTCGTTCTCCCCGGCCACCATCATCAGGTCGCGGGTGGCAAGCAGGAACACGGGGCGCCCGGTCACCGGTACCCGGTTCACCAGTTCGGGCAGCAGGGCGCGGCTGCTGTCGTAGCAGTCTGCCCACGCGGCGCGGAACAGGCCGGGCGCGATGGGCTCGAAGTCGACCGGCGCGATGTCACGCAGGTTGCTGCGCGCGATGCTGAGCGCCTCGTGCAGGGAAACGCCCCATTCCGGCGCCGGTCCTTGCTGCCGGGTGACCATGTGTTCGGCATGATCGATGGCGATCAGTTCCACGCAGTCCTCGCTGAGCTGGCGGTACTGCAGGGTGTTGGGGGTGTCCCATCCCTTGTCTGCAATGCCCTGCAGCCGGACATGCTCCAGCTGACCGAGGTTGCGGATGACCGGGCGCAGCAGCGGGCGCAGTTCCTCCCATCCGGGCTCGCGGTCATCGCTGGCGCGCAGGGTGCGCACGAACTGCTCCAGCGCCTGCTGCTGCTTGCCACGCGGCGCACTGACGTAGGCATGGTGGGCGTTGTGCAGGTTGAAGTAGCTGCTCTCACCCACCTGCACGCGGAACAGCGCGGCGTCGTAGGTCATCGGCTTGGTGACGCCGATGCGGCGTGCAGTGGCGATGAAGCGTTCGGCGAATGCGTCGTTGCCGGGGGTGTCCTTGAACCACTTGTCCAACAGGGTGGAGAGCATATGCGAGCGTCCTTGGTCGATGGCGACATGCTCGCTTGAGTTGGCGGTGGTTGGCAACGGGCAAAAAGAAGGGCCGCTTGCGCGGCCCTTCCTGTATCGACCAACGCCGGGCAGAGCCCGGCGCTACGCCGCTTTTATTTCAGCTTCGCATCCGCGCGCAGGGCGGCGGCGCGGTCGGTCTTCTCCCAGGAGAAGGCCGTGGCGTTGACCGTCTCGCCCGCGGCGTTGAGGTAGCTGAAATCCTTCGGCTTGCGGCCGAAGTGACCGTAGGCAGCGGTCTGCTGGTACATCGGGTGGATCAGGTCCAGCATCTTGATGATGCCGTACGGGCGCAGGTCGAAATGCTTGCGGATCAGCTTCTCGATCTTGTCATCGCTGATCTTGCCGGTGCCGAAGGTGGTGACCGAAATCGAGGTCGGCTCGGCCACGCCGATGGCGTAGGAGACCTGCACTTCGCAACGGTCGGCCAGGCCGGCAGCCACGACATTCTTGGCGACATAGCGGGCAGCGTAGGCGGCCGAACGGTCGACCTTGGACGGATCCTTGCCCGAGAACGCGCCGCCACCGTGACGGGCCCAGCCGCCGTAGGTGTCGACGATGATCTTGCGGCCGGTCAGGCCGCAGTCGCCCACCGGGCCGCCGATCTCGAACTTGCCGGTCGGGTTGATGTGGAACTTGGTGCCCTTGTGCAGCCACTTCGCCGGCAGCACCGGCTTGATGATCTCTTCGCGGACGGCCTCGATGAGGTCCTTCTGCTTGATGCCCGGGGCATGCTGGGTCGACAGCACGACGGCGTCGATGGCCGACACGGCGCCGTTTTCGTAGCGCAGGGTGACCTGGCTCTTGGCGTCCGGACGCAGCCACGACAGCGGCGAATTCTTCTTCTTGCGGATCTTGGCCTGCTGCTCGACCAGGCGGTGCGACAGGTGGATCGCGGCCGGCATGTAGCTGTCGGTCTCGTTGGTGGCGTAGCCGAACATCAGGCCCTGGTCGCCAGCGCCCATCTCTTCGGGCTTCTTGCGGTCAACGCCCTGGGCGATGTGCGGGGACTGCTTGCCGATCAGGTTCAACACGCCGCAGGTGGCGCCGTCGAAGCCGACGTCGGAGCTGTCGTAGCCGATGTCCAGGATCACCTTGCGGGTCACCGCTTCCAGGTCGATCCAGGCGCTGGTGGTGATTTCACCGGCCACAATCGCCACACCGGTCTTGACCATGGTCTCGCAGGCCACGCGGGCGCGCTGATCCTGGGCAAGGATCGCGTCCAGCACCGCATCGGAGATCTGGTCGGCAATCTTGTCCGGATGGCCTTCGGAGACCGATTCGGAGGTGAACAGGTAGCTGGACATCAGGCGTAATATCCTTTTATTCGGATGGAAAGATGGGCGCGAATGATACACGGCAAGTCGCGCCATTGCATTGTGGCCCAGCGGGGGTTGCCCGTGGTTAAGCCTGTGTGCCCACCGCAGAGGGCGCCGCAGCGTGATTGGCCCCCAGCGTCGGGGCCCAGTGTTCCACCAGCGTGACAATTGGCCGGTCCGGCGCGGCGCCTTCACGGGCGCCCGTCATCGGGCTGTCGCCGCCCGGTCATGCGCCTGCCGCGTGACGGGCGCAGGCTCCCGGCCAATTCAGCCGCCAGGCAGGAGCACGCGCCATGCACGCCATCGAGCAGCGTCTGCAGTATCGCGAAGTGGGTCGGGCCGAGGTCGGCCTGCCGCCGGCACTGGATCTCCCGGCCGACGCCCGGCCCCCGGCGCGCCCGGCGCCGCCACCGCCCGGTCCGGCACCTTGGCGGCGCGCGGTGTTCCTCTCCGATGTCCACCTGGGCTCGCGGCATTGCCACGCGGCCGAACTGGCGCATTTCCTGTCCACGCTGCGCTGCCAGCGGCTGTACCTGGTGGGCGACATCATCGACCTGTGGTGGCTGGCGCACCGCCGCGCCAGCTGGCGGCCGGCGCACAGTGAGGTGATCGAGGCCCTGCACGCGCTGCGCCGGGCCGGCACGGAAATCGTCTACATCCCCGGCAACCACGATGCCTCGCTGCGCCAGCTGTGCGGGCTGATGCTGCCGGCGATGCGGGTACGCCGCCGCGCCATCCACACCACCGCCGACGGCCGCCGGCTGCTGGTGGTGCATGGCGACGACTACGACGGCGCAACGCATTTCGGTGGCCTGCAGGAGCGCTTCGGCGACTGGCTGTACTACCGCATCCTCACCGGAAACCACCTGCTCAACGCCGCGCGTCGCCGGCTGGGCATGCGCTACTGGTCGCTGTCGGAGTTCCTGAAGAAGCGCAGCCGCGCGGCCGAGCGCTACATCGAGCGGTATGTGCAGGCGGGCCTGAGCGACGTCCGCCGGCGCGGCCTGGATGGGATTGTCTGCGGCCACATCCATCGCGCCGCGCTGGTCGAGCGCGACGGCCTGGTCTACGCCAACGACGGCGACTGGGTGGAAAGCCTGACGGCCCTGGCCGAAGACCCCGATGGCAGCCTGCGCCTGCTCGACCACAACGGCCAAACGCTGGTGCAACTGTTCGCGCCGCGGCGGGCCGCGGCCGCATGACACGCACGCGGGCAAAAATCGCCCGGGCCTCACGTACCATCCACGAATGGATTCCCTAAGCCAGATCGTTCTAGGCGGCGCCATCGCCGCCGCCATCGCCCCTGCCGGCCACCGCCGCGCCGCCCTGCTTGCCGGCGCCGCGCTGGGTACCCTGCCGGACCTGGATGCACTGCTGCTCGCCTTCACCGCCGCCGACCCGGTGGCGCTGATGACCGAACACCGCAGCTACAGTCATTCGCTGCTGGTGCTGCCGTGGGTGGCGCTGCTGATCTGGTGGGGCTTCAAACGCTTCGGCCACGGTCGGGTAGCGCAATCACCGGGCCGGTGGTTCTGGGCGATCCTGCTGTCGCTGATCACCCACCCGCTGCTGGATGCGTTCACCGTCTACGGCACCCAGCTGTGGTGGCCGTTCACCCCGCCGCCGACGATGTGGTCCAGTGTGTTCATCATCGACCCGCTGTACACGGTGTGGCTGCTGCTGGGCTGTGGGGTGGCGTGGTTCGCACGTGGCCGCCCGCTCGCGCAGAAGGCGCTGGTGGCCGGGCTGGTGCTGAGCACGGGCTACCTGGGCTGGTCGCTGCTGGCCAAGCACCAGGTCGACCGCGAGGCCGACCGGGCGCTGGCGGCGATGGGGCTGGGCGATGCGCCGCGGTTCTCGGTGGCCACGCCGTTCAACACGCTGCTGTGGCAGGTGGTGGCGATGACGCCGAGCGGCTATGTCGTCGGTGAGCGCTCGCTGGTGGCCGACACGGGGCCGATGACGTTCCGCGGCTATCCCTCGAACGTACAGGCGCTGCGCCAGTCCGCGCACATTCCAGCGGTGGCGCGGTTGAACTGGTTCAACCGGGGCTTCATGCGCGCGCAGGTGGTGGACGGGCAACTGCAGCTGAGCGACCTGCGCATGGGGCTGGAGCCGGATTACACCTTCACCTTCGCGGTGGCGCGTGCGGAGGGCGAGCGCTGGGTGGCGATCCCGCCGGAGCAGCTGCGCCCGGTGTACGAGGGCGAGCAGGGCCGCGCGCTGGTCAAGCGCCGCTTCGCGGCGATGTGGCACCGCATCTGGAACGCGCCGGCGGGGTAGAGCCCCGCCCCACATTCAATACACCGTCGCGCGGGCCTGCACGAACGAGAAGAAGAACACCGCGTTCGGGTCGTTCTGCACCAGGCTGAACTCGCGGCGCATGCCGTCCACGGTTTCCTGGTCGACCAGGCCGGCCTCGAGCAGCGGGTCGGCGGCCGACAGCAGCACCTGTTCCCAGAACGCGATCATCGTCTTGCGGCGTGCCGGTTCGCGGTTGTCCAGGTGGATGGTCTTGATCTCGGTGTGGACGTCGCGGAAGCCGCCGGCCAGCAGCAGGTTGCCCAGCTTGGCACCCACAAACGGGTCGCCGCCGTGGTCGTACTGGAAGTCGTTGAAGGCCATCCAGTAGCGCCAGATATGCGGCGAATACGGGTCGAGCAGGAACGAGGCGTTCATCACCTCGGTGACGTATACCGGCGAGCCCGGCACCAGCACGCGGCGCACCTCATTGAGCACGCGGGCCGGCGACGGCACGTGTTCCAGCACCCAGCACAGGAAGGCCGCGTCGAACTCGCGCGGACCGAACGGCAGGTTGCCGGCGTCGGACTGCAGCAGGGTGTAGCGCTCGCTGCACCACGGGGTCTTCTCGAGGTTGGCGCGCGCGGTGGCCAGCTGCGCCTCGCTCAGGTCAACGCCGGTGACATGCAGGTCCGGGAAGCGGCGCAGCAGGATCTCGGTCTGCGCGCCCACGCCACTGCCGACTTCCAGCAGGCGCTGGGCGCCGCTGTAGTCGATGCTGCTGAAGATCGTTGGCTCCAGCAGCCGGGCCTGGGTCACCAGGCGGCGCTGTTCGGTATCGGAGAAGCCGTGCAGGTAGGTGGGGGCAGCGATGGGGGTCATGGCAGTCACTTGGCGTCGAGGTCGATTCGACGAAGGGATGGATCAGGCGGCGGACGACAGCGGTTCGCTGGCCGCCAGGGCGGTGAAATACTCGTTGGTCAACGCGATCTGGCCGGCAGCATCTTCGGCGCGGTTGACGACGGCGCGGAAGGCGGCGTTCTCGGGCCGGTCCTTGGCGTACCAGCCCAGGTGCTTGCGCGCGATGCGCACGCCCTGCGGCTCGCCATAGAAATCATGCAGGGCGTGCAGGTGGCCAAGCAGGATGTCGCGCACTTCGTGCAGCGACGGCGGCGGCAGCAGGGTGCCGGTGGCGAGGTAGTGGGCCACTTCGCGGAAGATCCACGGGCGGCCCTGCGCGGCGCGACCGATCATGACCGCGTCGACGCCGGTCTGCGCCAACACGTAGGCCGCCTTCTGCGGCGAATCGATGTCGCCGTTGGCGATCACCGGGATACGCAGCGCAGCCTTGATCGCGGCGATGGTCTCGTATTCGGCGCTGCCGGTGTAATGCTGGTCGCGGGTGCGGCCGTGCACGGCGAGGGCGGCGATGCCGCTGTCTTCGGCGATATGGGCGATGCGCGGGCCGTTGCGGTGGTCGCAATCCCAGCCGGTGCGGATCTTGAGAGTGACCGGGACATCGACGGCACCGACCACGGCACTGAGGATGCGCGCCACAAGGTCCTCATCGCGCATCAGCGCGGAACCGGCCCAGGCGTTGCAGACCTTCTTGGCCGGGCAGCCCATGTTGATGTCGATGATCTGGGCGCCGTGGTCGACGTTGTAGCGCGCCGCCTCGGCCAGCTGCTGCGGCTCGGTGCCGGCGATCTGCACGCTGATGGGGTCCGGTTCGCCGGCATGGTCCATGCGGTGGATGGACTTGCGGGTGGTCCAGAAGCGCGGATCGGAGATGGTCATTTCAGACGCGGCCAAGCCGGCGCCCAGGCGCTTGCACAGCAGCCGGAACGGCTTGTCGGTGACGCCGGCCATGGGCGCCAGCACCACGTTGGGCTGGATGTTGTAGGGACCAATCTGCATGCGGGCATTGTAGTGCCGGCCCATGGCCGGCAACCACGCAAACGCCTGCGATCAGGGAGCGGGTTCAGGCCGATCCGGAAGGCCCTGATGCCGCACGGGCATGAGCAGATGCTTGACGGTTGCTTCCTGCGCCCCCAAGGGTGGGGGATGGTGGGCGGTTACCCGTGCAGGTCAGGGCGCCGGGCCGCAGGCATAGGCCAGCACGGCCAGATGCCGCTGTGGGTCGAGCCCGAGCAGGGCCAGCACGGCGGCATCCTCGAAGGAACCGATCGCGCAGCCGGCCGCGTTCATCGCCGCCACTTCCTGCCCCAGTGCCCCCAGCCAGACCCCCGCCTCGATCAGCACGAAGCGGCCGCCGCGTTCACCGTATTTGGCCAGCGTGCCTGCCGGCTCGGCGATCAGGAACAGCACCGCCGCCGGCCGCTCCGGCCAGTCCACGCCGAGCAGCCTGGCCAGCGTAGGCCACGCGGGGCAGGGCGCTACCGGTACCAGCGCATGCTGCAGCGGGTCATACCAGCAGATGCCCTGTTCTGCCCCGATCGCATCGTCGGCGCCGTACAGCGCGACATAGGCCTGGATCGGATATTTCGCGCCACCGGACGGCAGGCGGCGCGTGTCGCTGTCGCCCGGGCGCGCCCGCAGCGGGGCCAGCACGCGGCCCAGCTCCTGCGCGCCCCACCGCGCCTCACCGAAACGGCGGCCACTGTGGCGCTGCGCCAGGGCATCGCCGGGGTGTACCGGGTCCGGCAAGGCGATGCCGCCCGCCACATGCAGCGGCCGGGGCGGCGGCCCGACGCGTGCGGCATCTTCGGCGATGCGTGCGCGCATCACCTCGGCGCGCGCCGGATTGAGTTCGCCGTTGTGCCAGAACAGATGGAACAGCGGCGCATCGTGCCAAGGGGAAGGCGGTGACGGCATGCGGTCCTCGTGCATCAACCCAGTGGGTGCGGGAAGGGATTGGGAAACTCGCCGCCGTGCGGCACGCCGGGATAGCGCCATGCCACGTCCTGGCACCGGCCACCGAGGAACGGCGCACGCTCGTCGGCATGCAGGCCACTGAGCTGTGGCGACAGCACCCGCATCACTCGCAGCCCGGCCGCAGCCACATCGGCGGTGGTCAATTCGCGGTAGTACAGCGCGATCCCGGCACTCCCCAGCCGGCGCCGCAGCAGGTCCAGCTCGGCAATCGCGCGCGGTGCTGCGGGGCGCAACGTGGGGAGCGGAAATGTCAGCTGCAACGCGCTGTCACCAGCCTCCCGCAGCAGCGGCAGCTGCGGCCACAGTTCCGGGCGCAGGGTGTAGAACGCGGCGTGCTCGTCGAAGCTGCGCAGCGCCGCCGGTTCGCGCGGCAGCCGGTCGCTTTCGCGGCCACACAGATGCGCGGCAAAGGTCAGCGCCTGCTGCCACTCCAGCAGTGCCTTGTGCAGCGCCTCGTGGGGGTCGGCGCGGCAGGCGATGCCGAGCACGTGGCGCGGGCGCCCTTCGAACGGGATGCCACCGGCGACCGCGATCACCGGGTGCGGGTTCCAGTGCTGGGTCAGGTCGAAGGCCTGCAGTTCGCCGCCGCGCTCGCTGGCATGGGCGTGCCAGTGCGCCGGCAGGGCGATGCGCCGGCCGGCCACGCCGTTGAGCCAGGTCACCGCCAGCGCATCGCGCTCCAGCAGTTCCTGGGCCGCGCGCAGCAGCGCCAGCCAGGCGCCATCGCGGCCATCACGCCAGGCGGCCAGCCCACTGGAGGTCGACGGCAATCGCGCGTGACCGCTGCGCGGCCCGAGCCCGACCAGTTCCTGCGGCACCCAGGCTTCCCGGTTGTCATCCAGCGCATGCACCGCAGCGAACAGATCGTCGCCAGCGTCGTGCATGGGCCACGGGAAGCCCGGCATCGCGCGTTGGCCTGCCGAGAACAGTGCGAAGGCCGATTCGTCCAGGCGCTGTGCGGGCGTCAGCGCATCACGCCGACGCACCTCAACACCGGACTGCGCCGCCGCCAGCCGCTCCAGCGCCTCGGCAACCGCGCCATCGGCGGCCCCCTCGGCGTCCAGCGCGACCGCGCCGGAAACGCCCTGCCAGGGGTTGGCGGGGTCCGCCGGGGTCGCGGCATTGTGCACGCGACGTCCGTCGAACAGCGGACCGGTCCAATCGCAGGCGTTGGCGTCGATCGGCTGCGCCGGGCGCACCAGGCCACAGCGCGCACGCGCCGCGCCCTGCAGCAGGTGCGAAGACAGCGTGGGCGTTTCCGTCTCCGCCGCGTGCACGGCGGAGCGGGTCATTTCATCACGCTCAGCCAGGCCATCATCTCGAGCACGCCAACGACGCACAGGCCCACCAGCAGGGCGATGCCGATGCCGATGCCACGGCCGAGCGATCGCCCCGCGCGTTCGTACACCAGCGCGTAGATGCCGACAAACAGCGCGACGGCGACGAACAGGCCGAACACCGGGCTGGTCGTACCCATGAAAATGCCGCCGCCGAGGGCGGCCAAGGGCAAGGCGAACAGCCCCAGCAGTACCCGGCTCGTGCGGCTCAACCCGGCCACCGGCACAGCGGGGCTGGCTACCTTCGCAGCATCCGTATTCGGGGTGCTGGACGTTTCCTGCGGCGCCGCAGGCGGCGGGTTGCGGAGGTCGGTGCCGGTATCGAGGGTTGCAGCCGTGGCGTGTGCGTCGCTGTTGGCTGCGGGCGCGACCGGCTCCAGCCCGCCGAGCACCACCGCCGAGAGCACCGAGGTGCCGATCAGGGTGACGACGCAGGAACTGCAGGTGGTCGACGTCGAACCGCCTCCTGCCGCGGCGAGGTCCTGGCGCGAGGCACTGGCATCGAACTGGGTAGGCAGGCGGTACATGCGGTCACTCCCTTGACCGGGGCGGAATCGCCCGGTGCATGCGGCACATTATCACGGGAGCTCGGCGCACCAAGGCAACGACAGCGGTGCCGGCAGCCACGTCTCGCCACCCTGGCAGGCGGGGCACCACGGCAGCCGCAGCACGCGGTCGCGCTCGCCATGCAGGCGGTGCAGGTCGAGCCAGACGCTGCGCTCGAGATAACCCAGCAACAGCTGTGGCTGGTCCAGCAACGGTGCGACCAGCGCCGCGATCCGTGCCGGGTGCGCGGCCACTGCCGGGAGCGCCGGCAGCGGGGCTTCGCCCCAGCGACGTATCACCCGGTTGCCCAGGCAGTACACACAGGCGCTCTGGCCGGGCACCACGTAGGGGCCGAGCGCGAGCGTGTGGTGATAGCTGAGGTCGAGCAGCAGGTGCGGTTGGGTTGGCATCTGCGCGCGGTAACGCGCCAGGGCGGCTTCCCAGCCGAGTCCATGCCGGACCAGGACCAGCAGGTCCGGATCGGCGGTGATCTCCACGCGCTGCAGCTCCGCGCTGCCGTGCCGGTCGAAGGCGTCGGCCAGTCCGGGCAGCGGTTCGCCGAGCCAATCCAGTGCGTAGCGTCGAACCCTGCGCACGGCCGGCGCAGGCGCCAGCACGCCCAGGCGGATCAACTGACGGACGGCCGGGCCGCACTCGGCATCGTCCTGCAATACCGCCAGGGTGTCGTCCTGCCAGTGACCGAGGATCCGTTCGATGATCGTCGGCGTATCGGCCTCATCGACGACATACAGTTCGTCGGCGCCGCCGGATACCAGCAGCAGTTGGCGCTGCGCCTGGGTCTGCGAGAACAGGGCCCAGGCCGGATTGCGTGTCCAGCCGGCGTGACCGGTCTGCGTGCCCGAATCGTTCTGACTGCCTGCTGCCACTGCGTACCGTCCGTGCCTCCGCCGATGCGCAAGAATAGCGACAAACAGGCCCGCCAAGTTCTGCTACGGTGCGCGCGTGCCCATGCCGCCCCTTCCCAACGCTCCGGTTCCTCCGCCCCCGTGGCGCGAGGCCATCGTGTGGATGCTGCTGCTCGGCGCGATGTTCATCCATGGCTACAGCTGGACCAACCACTGGGCCGCAGGCCAGGCCCACACCTACAGCCTGCACGGTCGTTGGGACGATGCGATCCCGTTCTGGGCATGGACGATCTGGCCCTACCTGGCGCTGAACCTGCTTTACCCGCTGACGTTCTTCCTCTGCCCGACCCGGTCGGCATTGCGCCGCCATGCGCTCGCCATCGCATTGGTGCAGGCCGTGTGCATGCTTGCCTTCGTGTGCTGGCCGACCGGCAATGTTCGTGTGCTGCCACAGCCGGAAGGCGCGAGTGGGCTGTTGTTCGCGCAACTGCGGGCATTCGAAGCGCCGTTCAACATGGCGCCGTCGCTGCACGCCGCCGTACTGGTGCTGGTGTGGCAGGCATGGCGGAACGCGTTGCAGGCGGGTGCGGCGGCATTGCGCTGGCTGTGGCATGCCAGCTGCGGCCTGATCCTGCTGTCGACCGTGACCACCTGGCAGCATGATCTGCTGGATGTGCTTGCCGGCCTGCTGCTCGGCGCGCTGGCGCTGTGGGTCACGCGATGGAAATGAAGAGGCCAGCGCGAACGCTGGCCTCTCCCGGTATCCGCAACGGTGACGCTTACTTGCTTTCGACGTCGGCCGGGGTGAAGTGCGGCATCGCCACGGCGGCGCCTTCCTTCTCGGTGGAACGGCCGGCGAACTGGTTGGCGAAGCGAACGTGGCGCGAGAAGGCGGCGTCCGGGTCCTGCGCGAGCGAGGCGACCAGGGCGCCGTTGAAGGCGTCGCCGGCACCGGTGGTGTCGACCACCTGCACCTGTTCGGCACCCACGCGGTAATACGGCTGGGTGTCGCCACGCAGGTTCTCTTCGGCGTGCGAGACGAACACGCCGACCGCACCGAGGGTGACGACCACGGTGCCGTTGCCGACCAGCTTGCGGCACAGGGCGTGCAGGCTGGCGCCGTCGAGGGCGGCGACGTCGTCGGCGTCCACGCGTTCGCCGACATGGCGGCCGAGCAGGGCGGCGAACTCGGTCTCGTTCGGGGTCAGCACGTCGGCCAGCTTGAGCAGGCCGATGCTGGACGGGGCGTCGGCCGGTGCGGCGTTGAGCACGGTGGTGGCACCAGCCTCACGGGCGATGGCCAGGGCCGCTTCGATGGTTTCGACCGGGGACTCGAGCTGGGCCAGCACGACCTTGGCGCCGCTCAGCAGCGCGCGCTGCTGTTCGACGTAGGCGGTGCTGAGCGCGGCGTTGGCGCCCGGGCCGATCACGATGGTGTTGCGGCCGCGGCTGTCCACGTAGATGCCGCCCGTGCCGGTGGGCTCGGTGCTGGCTTCCGCGCTCACGGTGAACCCGTCCTGCTCGGCCAGGCCACGCGCCATCGCACCGCCGGGGTCATCGCCCAGCGCGCACAGGAACGTGGTCGGGGCACCGGCGCGGCAGGCGGCCACGGCCTGGTTGAAACCCTTGCCGCCGGGGCCGGTGCTGTAGCGGCCGGCGATGGTCGCACCCGGGGCCGGGAGCGATTCGCAACGCCACACATGATCCACATTGAAGGAACCGACTACGACGACACTGCTACTCATAAAGACTGTTTCTCAGGGAACGGATATCAGCTGAAATGCGTCAGCACGCCGGCGATGGTCGCCGTCATGAAGGTGGCGATGGTACCGCCGAGCACCGCGCGCAGGCCGAACTTGGCCAGGTCGTGGCGGCGCTCCGGAGCCAGCCCACCAATACCACCGATCTGGATGGCGATCGAGCTGAAATTGGCGAAACCGCACAGGGCGTACGTGGCGATCAGGCGGCCTTCAGCCGACAGCGACACGCCGGGGACCTGGCCGTTGACGATTTCCGACAGCTTGGAGTACGCCACGAACTCGTTGATGACCACCTTCTGGCCGATCAGCGAGCCCACCGTGGTGGCATCGGCCCACGGGGTGCCGATCACCCAGGCGATCGGGGCCAGCAGATAGCCGAAGATGGTCGACAGGTCGGTCGGGCGGCCGATCATGGCCTGCAGGCCGCTCACTTCGCCCAGCCAGGTCAGCGGGGCGTTGAGCAGGGCGATCAGGGCGATGAAGGCCAGCAGCATGGCGCCGATGTTCAGGGCCAGCTTGAGGCCGTCGCCGGCGCCGGCGGCGGCCGCGTCGATGATGTTGCTGGAGGTCTTCTCCACTTCCATCTTCACGGTGCCGCGGGTCAGCGGGGTGCCGGTCTCGGGCACGAGCAGCTTGGCGACCACCAGGGTGGCCGGCGCGGCCATGATGCTGGCAGCCAGCAGGTGCTTGGCGTAGAAGGCCTGCTGTACCGGGTCGTTGCCGCCCAGCATGCCCACGTACGCGGCCAGCACGCCGCCGGCGATGTGCGCCATGCCGCCGATCATCATGGTGATCAGCTCGGACTGGGTCATCTTGGCGATGTACGGGCGCACGGTCAGCGGCGCCTCGGTCTGCCCGATGAACACACTGGCGCAGACGCTGGTGGTTTCCGCACCGGACACGCGCATCACCTTGGTGATGGCCCAGGCCATGGCGCGCACGATCCACTGCATCACGTTGAGGTGGTACATGACCCCCATCAGCGCCGAGAAGAAGATGATCGTCGGCAGCACCTGGAAGGCGAAGATGAACCCGAATTTATTGGTGTCCATCAGGCTGCCGAAAATGAAGCGCGAGCCTTCATTGACGAAGCTGAGCACCTTGACGAAGCCGTCGCCGAGCAGCGAGAACGCCTCGCGCCCGCCGGGCATCAACAGCACCACCGCCGCGAAGGCGATCTGCAGGGTGATGCCGGTCAGCACCAGCCGCCAGTCAACCGAACGCTTGTTGTTCGAGAACAACCAGGCGATGCCGATCAGCACTGCCAACCCGAACAGGCCGAAGCCGATCCTGCCCAAACCTTCGACCATGAGACTTCCCTTAGGGCGCCGCGAAAAACGGGAAGCCTAGAGCAGCGGCAGGGGCGGGGCAAGAAAAAGCGGCGTCCGGGAGCGAACGGCCGCGATTCGGCAAGGATCCATAAGGGTTCGGGGCCTCCGGGAGATACACTGATGCGACTCATTCCGGCCGCCCGCCGCTGTTCTGGCGCGGCCATCCAGCAGGAGAAACGCATGCACTACCGCCGCCTGGGCTCCACCGGCCTGAAGCTGTCGGCCCTGTCCTTCGGGGCCTGGGTCACCTTTGGCGACCAGATCAGCCGCGACGAGGCCCGCAACCTGGTCGCCTGCGCCTGGGACCATGGGATCAACTTCTTCGACAACGCCGAGGGCTACGCCCGGGGCCGCGCCGAGCAGGTGATGGGCGATGTGATCGCCGACCTGCGGCTGCCGCGCGACGGGGTGTGCGTGTCCAGCAAGGTGTTCTTCGGCGCCGTGGACGACCCGCGGCCCACCCAGCACGGGCTGTCGCGCAAGCATGTGACCGACGCCTGCCACGCCGCGCTCAAGCGCCTGCGGGTGGATTACCTGGATCTGTACTACTGCCACCGGCCGGACCCGGACACCCCCATCGCCGAGACCGTGCAGGCCATGGACACGCTGATCCGGCAGGGCAAGGTGTTGTACTGGGGCACCTCGGAATGGTCGGCCGCGCAGATTCAGGAGGCGGTCGAGGTCGCCCGCGCCCGCAACCTGCACCTCCCTTCCATGGAGCAGCCGCAATACAACCTGCTGCATCGCGACCGGGTGGAGCGCGAGTACGCGCCGCTCTACGCCGACCCGGGCCTGGGCACCACGATCTTCTCGCCGCTGGCCTCCGGCCTGTTGAGCGGCAAGTACAACAGCGGTTTCGACCCGGACTCGCGCCTGGGCCAGAGCCAGATGGGCTGGCTGAAGGACCTGGTGCTGGGCGAGGCGGCCGAGCAGCGGCTGGACCGCGTGCGCCGCTATACGGCCGTGGCCGCCGAGCTGGGCCAGTCGCCGGCGCAGCTGGCGATCGCCTGGTGCCTGCGCAACCCGAACGTGTCCAGCGTGATCCTCGGCGCCAGCCGGGTGGCCCAGCTGGAGGAGAACCTGGGCGCCCTGGACGTGCTGGAGCAGGTGGACGCCGCCGGCTGGGCGAAGGTAGAGGCGATCTTCGGGTAGAGACACGCCGTGCGTGTCCCAAGCGGTCTCCGAACACGCGGGTACCGACACGCCATGCCGACCGCTCAACGTAGAGCCACCCCATGGGTGGCTGCGCTTGACCCGGCTACCCCGAAGCCACCCATGGGGTGGCTCTACGATTGATGGTATCAATCGAAATTCAGAAATCAATCATCAATCCCATCAATCAAAATGAGAATGGTTGTTGATTGTCAACTGAGAATCATTATCATCTAAGTCGTCCCTCGCACGAGTCCAGACGATGAACACTCAAGCTGCTGTACTGCTGCGCCCCGAAACGCTGACCCTCCGCGACCGCCCGGTCCGTGCGGTCCCGGCCGAAGAAGTGATCGATAGCGAAGCCCTGCTCAAGGGCCGCCGCGAAATTTTGATCCAGCATGGCGACCGCTTCTATCGCCTGCGCCACACCAGCAACGACAAGCTGATCCTGACCAAATAACGGCCCGCCTCCCCCACGGGGCGCCGCTCGCGCGGCCGCGCGAAACGCCCCTCCTGGCCCGTCGTTGTCCTCACCGCTCTCTCCCCCTCGACGCTTCGCCTGCGACCTCCGGTCCCGGGCGTCGGTCGGGGGTCTCCTTCCGCGTAAAGCCGACTCTGCCAACCACCATGATGCGTTTTTCTGCTCTGCCGGCCAGAGGCCGGCGCTACGGTTTTTCCGTCTGTCTGGCGCTGCCACTGGCCGCCCACGCCGCTGCCCCCGCCACGCCCGATGCCGCCGGCGCGCGCGACTTCGACCGCGTGCAGGTCACCGCGACCCGCACCGAACGCGCGCTCAGCGACGTGGCTGCCACCGTCGATGTGATCGACCGTGAGCAGCTGGACGACCACCTGGTCCGCAACATCAAGGACCTGGTCCGCTACGAGCCCGGCATCTCGGTGACCAGCAGCCCGGCCCGTTTCGGCCTGGGCGGATTCCGCATCCGCGGCCTGGACGGCAACCGCGTGCTGGTCCAGACCGACGGCATCGCCATGCCCAAGGCGTTCAGCATTGGCAGCTTCTCCGACGCCAACCGCAACTTCACCGACCTGGAAACGCTCAAGCGGGTCGAGATCGTGCGCGGCCCGGCCAGCGCCCTGTACGGGTCCGACGCACTGGGCGGCGTGGTGGCCTTCGTCACCAAGGATCCGGCCGATTACCTGAAGGACGGCAAGAACAGCTACGTCGGGCTGAAGTTTGGCTACGACGGCGAATGGAAGGGCCTGCTCGGCAGCGCCACCACCGCCTTCGGCGGCGACCATTGGAGTGGCATGGTGAACGTCAACCATCGCCAGGGCCAGGAAACCGAGAGCATGGGCGATGTGCGCAGCAACGACCGCACCCGCACCGCCGCCAACCCGCAGGACCGCGATGGCCGCAGCGTGCTCAGCAAGCTGGTCTATGCGCCCAGCGAGGACCAGCGCTTCCGCCTGACGGTGGAAGGCAACGAAGACAGCGTGGACACCGACGTGCTGTCGGCCATCGACCACACCACCACCACCGGCATGCAGGCGCGCGACCACCAGACCCGGGCGCGGGTGTCGTTCGCGCACGAGATGGACACCCTGGCCGCCGGCTTCGCCGACAGCCTGTCCTGGCAGCTGTACCGCCAGGACAGCGAGACCACCCAGCGCACCGATGAGCAGCGTGCCAACCGCACCCGACGGCACCGCGAGTTCAACTTCGACCAGCGCGTGTACGGCCTGCAGGCGGTGTTCCACAAGGCGCTGCAGAGCGGCGCGGTCGAGCATGCGCTGACCTACGGGTTCGATGGCGCCTGGACCGAGACGCGCCAGAAGCGCGACGGCTACCAGGTGCTGGCCAACGGCCAGACCAGCACAACGATCCTGCCCGACGCGTTCCCGGTGCGTGATTTCCCGATCAGCAAGACCACCGAGCTGGGCCTGTATGCGCAGGACGAAATGCGCTTCGCCGACGGCCGCTTCTCGCTGGTGCCGGGCGTACGCGTGGACCATTACGAACTGCGCCCGGATGTCGATGCGATCTTCGCCGCCGACAACCCGGGCATGCCGGTGTCCGACCTGACCAAGACCAGCGTGTCGCCGAAGCTGGGCATGGTGTGGCGCTTCGCCGATGACTGGTCGCTGTTTGCCGGCTACTCGCACGGCTTCCGCTCGCCGCCGTACAACGATGTCAACCTGGGCTTCACCAACGTGATGTTCGGCTACACCGCCATTCCCAATCCGGACCTCAAGCCGGAAACCAGCGATGGCGTGGAGCTGGGCGTGCGCTTCCTCACCCCGGCCGCCTATGTGAGTGTCAGTGGCTACTACAACGACTACAAGGACTTCATCGAGTCGCAGCGGCAGGTGGGCATCAACCCGCAGGGGCTGATCGTGTTCCAGTCGCAGAACATCGCAGACGCCGAAATCTACGGTGCCGAATTGAAGGCGGGCGTCGACTTCGGCGAGCTCAACGCCGCAATGGCCGGCTGGTCCTTGAACGGCGCGGTGGCCTGGTCGCGTGGCCAGGACAAGACCGAAGACGTGCCGCTGGAATCGATCGATCCGCTGCGCGGCACGATCGGCATCGCCTTTGATCGTGATGCCTGGGGCGTGGAGCTGCTCGGCACCTTCGCCAAGCGCAAGGACCGCATGGCCAGTGCCACCGCATTCCGGCCCGCCGGTTACGGCGTGCTGGACCTGGTGGCGCACTGGGAGTTCGCGCCCGGCGCGAAGTTCAACGTCGGCGTGTTCAACCTCGGCGACCGCACGTACATCGACTATTCGGCGATCACCTCCGCGCTGGCCACCAGCAGCACGGTGATCGACCGCTACACCAACCCTGGCCGCAACGTGTCGGCCAGCCTTGCCGTGAGCTGGTAGCCATCATGAGCCGAGCCCTTTCCGCACTGCGAATCACCGATCGGTATCTGCGCCCCGGCCAGCTGCCCTCCCCGGAACAGCTGGCGGCATTGGGCACGGTGCTGTGCCTGTACCGCCCCGAGAGCAGCGAGCTGGGCGGCTGGAAGCACGCCGTCTCCGCGCACGCCTGCCAGGGCATGGACAGCGAGGGCATCCGCGAAAGCCTGTGCTTCTCCGATGCGCGCGGGCGCTGCTGCTGGCGGCTGTACCTGCTGCCGGACAGCGACTTCCTGGCTTGGGATCGCCTCGTGTCTGCATTCCCGGCACGCCCGGAACCGGCCAACGAGGGCGGTGTTGCCGAGCGCCTGTGGCGGCGGCTGGCCACCCGGCTGGGCGGCGAGCCCTGGCGGATGTGTGCGCTGCGCCTGCATGTGGGCGACGGGCAGGGCGTGGCCGCCAGCCTGGCGTCGCTGTCGGCGCTGGGTGCCGCCGCCGCGCGCCGCATCGCCCTCGTCGAGGGCGCCGATGGCGAGCTGTGGATCGACGATTCGAACGTCGTGCCGCTTGTCCACCTTTCCCCCATTCGACATTCCTGAAGGGACCTTCGTAGATGAAATTCCAGACAGCCAGCGCGTGGCTGCTGCTTGCCAGCAGCGGTATCGCACACGCCCAGCCCTCCGACCTGCAACGCGACCACGCCAGCATCCTGGCGATGAAGGGCGAATACGTTGTCGACTTCGCGTTCGACGAGACCGTGCTGCTCAAGCCGGGCTACGAGCGCGCGCCGGCGGTCCGCTCCGGTGGCAACGAAGTGGTGATCGTGGTCGAGGACAGCCCCGCGCGCATCGTGCTGCAGCACCTGTTGGTGGACCCCAAGAGCGGCCATGTGACCAAGCACTGGCGGCAGGACTGGGTGTACGAAGCACCGACCCGGTTTGAATTCAGCGCCGACCAGACCTGGCAGGTGCGCCCGATCGACGCCGCAGTCAACGCCGGCGCGTGGACCCAGTGTGTCTACGAAGTCAGCGACGCGCCGCGCTATTGCGGCACCGGCAAGTGGGACTACCGCAACGGCGTGGCGACCTGGACCAGCGACCTCAGCTGGCGGCCGCTGCCGCGTCGCGAGTACACCCGCCGCAGCGACTACAACGCGCTGGCCGTGGTCAACCGCCACACGCTGACGCCGAACGGCTGGACCCACGAACAGTTCAACACCAAGATCCTGCGCGGCGCCGATGGCAGCCAGCAGGAGATCGCACGCGAGTTCGGCTTCAACGACTACAACCGCACCACCGAGGTCGACTTCACGCCGGCCTACGACTACTGGACCGCCACGGCCAACTACTGGGGCAAGGTGCGCCAGCGCTGGAACGGCTTCCTGGGCCAGGCGCCCGGCGTTCACCTGAAGACCAAGCTGGATGGCATGGCGATGATCATGCCGCTGTTCACCCAGGCCCAGGACATCCAGGACGGCAAGCGGGTCAAGGACGCGCAGATCGATGCGGTGTTCAAGCAGTGGGTGGAGAAAGCGCCGGTGGAAACCACGCGCTGAGGCGCGGTCGCGCAGGTCCGCTGCCATGGTGGCGGGCCTCTGGTGCGGCGGAAGGCGGTGAGCGATTCTTGAAAGCAGGGTGGGCGCAGGTGATGACTACTTGCGCTTCCTGCGTAGCGAGAGTCTTCGTTCGATGCATATCCCCAACGTCATCACGGCGGGCCTGGCGGCGGTGGCCGCGTTTCAGGGCGCGCGTGCCGCGCGTGCGGCGTCTGAAGCGCCTGAAGCGCCCGGCGTCTTCCAGATCGAGCATATCTGCAACCGTGGTTCGCCGGTGCCAGCTGACCTGCTGAATGCACTGGGTCGCAACTACGCGGCCTGCCTCGAGTCAAGGATGTTCAGCACCCTGACGCCCCACGGCGAGCGGGTGCTGTGCTTCGGCAACGGCGCGATCGAGGCCAGCTTTCGGGCAACGCTGGATGAGGCGATGCCCAGCGACATCCCCGTATTGCGCGAGGGGCTGCATCGCATGCACCGCAGCCGTGCAACAAATCCGCTCGGGAGTCCTGCGACGGCAGGCCATTCCGCCAGGCAGCTGCGCCGGCAGAACTTCCACGACTACCGCAACAGTGGGTCCGGGACATACACCCGCGGGGTGGACACGCTGGTGGGCGTGCTCCGGCTGCATGTGCCGCCCGAGCAGCGCGGCTCGCTGGAGGCGGCGCGGCAGGCGGTGCGCTCGCCGGAATGCAGCAGGGCGTTGAACGCCGCGATGCCGCCTCTGGTGCGGGCAGAAATCGCCGAGCGGCGCTCGCGGGTCACCCTGCGCGAGATCCGCGATCCGGAGTCCATCAGCGCCGGGCAGGCCGACGCATTGCGCGCCGACCTGGCCGCCATGCGTTTCGGCGACTCGCCGATCAAGCAGCGCATGCGTGAAGACGCGCTGGTGGCGTTGGTGAAGGAAACGCCAACCGACCAACGGTCGGTTGTCATTCTTTGAACATCAGCAACGCGGCAACCACGATGAGGACGAAGGCGGCGTAGTGGTTCCACTTCAGCGGCTGGTCCAGGTAAAACGCCGAGAACACCGCGAACACCACCAGCGTGATGACTTCCTGCATGCCCTTGAGCTGCGGCGCCGAATACACCGCGCTGCCGAGGCGGTTACCCGGCACCTGCAGGCAGTACTCGAAGAAGGCGATGCCCCAGCTGACCAGGATCACCATCATCAACGGTGCGCTCTTGTACTTGAGGTGGCCGTACCAGGCGAAGGTCATGAAGATGTTGCTGCCCAGCAGCAGCAACACGGGGTACAGATAGGCGGTGAATGACGTGCCGGGCATCCGGGCGATCTCGAAGGGCAGGGGCGGGCAGCATACCCATGCCCGCCCCATGCCGGTGTCATCAATCTCGGTTACGCCTCCCGCAACGCCAACGCCGGCGGGGTATGCAGGATCCGTCGCGTGCCCCACCAGCCGGCCAGCATGCTGAGCGCCACGCCCAGCGCGCCACCGACCAGCAGCGGACCCCAGGGCGGGCTGAGCTGCAGCTCGAACACCTGCCGGGCCACCACGCTGCCCAGCAAGGCGGCCGTGCCCACCGCCAGCAGCGCCGACAACAGCCCCAACGCCCCGAATTCCACCAGCACCGCGCCACGCAGCTGGGTGCGGGTGGCGCCCAGCGTGCGCAGCACCGCGCTGTCGTAGCGGCGCTCGCCGGCCGTGGCCTGCAGCGCCGCCAGCAGCACCAGCACGCCTGCCAGCAGGCTGAAGCCCATCACCAGCTGCACCGCCTGGGTCACCCGGTCGACCACCTCACGCACCCGCTGCAGGATGCTGTCGATGTCCAGCAGCGAGATGTTCGGGTATTCCCGGGTCAGCCCAGCCAGCGCCGGCGCCTGCGCGCGCGGCAGGTGGAAGGCGGTGATCAGGTTGTACGGCGCATCGCCCACCGCGCCCTCGTTGAGCAGCAGGAAGAAGTTGACCCGGAACGAGTCCCAGTCAGCCTTGCGGATGCTGGTCACGGTGAAGCGCCGCTCCTGTTCGCCCATCTGCAGGGTCACCGTGTCGCCCAGCTGCATGCCGTAGCGTTCGGCCCAGCCCTGTTCGATGGAGGCTTCGGGTGCCGTGCTGCCCGCTGCCCAATACGTGCCGCTGAGCAGGGTATTGGCCGGCGGGAAGTCATGCCGCCAGGAGAAGTTGACCGGGCGGTTGGCGTCGTCATCGTCGTTGCTGTTGTCCTCACGCGACTGCCGCTGCGGTGGCTTGTCGTTCACTGCCAACAGGCGCCCGGTACTGAACGGCTCGATCCCGGGCGAGGCCACGCCCAGTTTCCCAAGCGCGGCCAGCACCGCCTGCCGCTGCTCGGGCTGGATGTTCATCAGGAAATAGTTCGGGGTGTCGCTGGGCAGGCGGTCGCGCCACTGCGCCAGCAGCCCCGGGCCGATGACGGACAGCAGCAGCAACGCGCACAGCGACAGCGACAGCCCCACCAGCTGCATCACCGCCAGCCCACGACGCCGGGTCAGCGCGGCCAGCCCCAGTTTCCAGCGCCCGCGCAGGCGCGGCTGCAGGCCGCGCAGCAGCCACAGCAGGGCCGCCCCGGCGGCGCCGGCCAGCAGCGCCAGCGCGGCCAGGCCGCCCAGCACCCACGCCGCCAGCCGCACATCGCCGGTGGCCTGCACGGTCAGCGCCACGGTGGCCGCCAGCGCCGCCGCATAGACCAGCAGCGAACTGGGCGGCAGCGTGGCGAAGCTGCGGTTGAGCACCCGCATCGGCGGCACCTTGCGCAGCCGCAGCAGCGGCGGCAGGCCGAAGCCGAGCAGCAGCACCAGGCCGATGCCGGCGCCGCTCAGCGCGGGGGTGGCCTGCGGCAACGGCAGCCGGTTGGGGATCAGCCCGCCGAGTGCCTGCACCAGGCCGGCCTGCGCGGCCATGCCCAGCCCGATGCCGACCAGGCAGGCCGGCACGGCCAGCAGCACCAGCTGCAGCGCCATCGCGCTGAGGATGTCGCGCTGGCGCGCGCCCAGGCAGCGCAGCACGGCCACCTGGTCGATGCGGCGCAGGGCGAAACGGTTGGCCGCCAGCGCGGTGGCCACGCCGGCCAGCAGCACCGCCAGCAGCGCCGCCAGCGACAGGAAGCGGCCGGCCAGGTCGAAGGCGCCGCGCACGCCGCGCTGGGCGTCGGCGATGCCGACAATCCGCAGCCCCTTCGCGCGCGGCTGCAGCCAGCCGCGGAAGTCGGCGACGGCGTCGGCGTCGCCGGCGAACATCATCCGGTAGGAGGCGCGGCTGCCGGGGCCCAGCAGGCCGGCGCGATCGACATCGGCGCGGTTGACCAGCAGCGGCGGCGAGAGCTGCATCAGCTCGCCCGAAGTGTCCGGTTCGGCCTGCAGCACGCGGGTGACGGTGAGCGTACCGGCACCGAATTCGAGTGCATCGCCAACCTTCAGCCCCAGCGCCTGCATCAGCCGCGGGTCGGCATAGGCCTCGCCCACGGCCGGCGTGCCGGCCGCCTCGCTGGCGCCGCCGCCCAGGCTGCGGGCCACGCGCAGCTCGCCGCGCAGCGGGTAGCCGGCGCCCACCGCCTTGATGTTGGCCATCTGGCTGTCATCGCCGTGGAACAGCACGCTGGGGAAGCTGACCATGCGCGTGCTGGCCAGTCCGCGCGCCTTCGCTTCATCGGCGAAGGCCTGCGGCACGTCCTCGCGGCCGCCCAGGCCGAGGTCGCCGCCGAGCATCTCCGCCGCACTGCCGGTCAGCGCCAGCGTCACCCGGTTGACCAGGGTGCCCACGGCGGTCATCACCGCCACGCCGAGCACCAGCGCGGCGAACACGGTCAGCAGGTCGCCGGCAAGGAACTCGCGGCGCAGCGCACGCGCGGCGTGGCGCACCACGTTCATGCGGGGATTCCAGCGGCGTCGACCAGGCGGCCGCCATCGAGGCGGTAGATGCGCTCGCAGCGTTGCGCCAGGCGCAGGTCGTGGGTGACCAGCACCAGGGTGGTATCGCTGGTGGCATTGAGCGCGAACAGCAGGTCGCTGATCTGCTGGCCGGTGGCCTGGTCCAGGCTGCCGGTGGGCTCGTCGGCGAACAGGATGCGCGGCCGCGCCACGAACGCACGCGCCAGCGCCACGCGCTGCTGCTCGCCGCCGGACAGCTGGCGCGGGTAGTGGCGGGCGCGGTGGGTCAGCCCGACCTGTTCGAGCACCTCGCGAACGCGCGCGGCGTCTTCGCGGCCGGCCAGTTCCAGTGGCAGCGCGATGTTTTCCTCGGCGGTAAGCGCCGGCAACAGGTGGAAGCTCTGGAACACGAAGCCGACCTCACGCGCGCGCAGCCGCGCGCGCGCTTCCTCATCCAGCGTGCCGAGCGTGGCGCCGGCCAGCGCGATGTCGCCGCGGCTGGGCAGGTCCAGCCCGGCCAGCAGGCCGAGCAGGGTGGTCTTGCCCGAGCCGGACGCGCCGACGATGGCCACGCTCTCGCCTTCATGGACGGTCATGTCAATGTTGTCCAGTATGTGGACTTCACCCTCCGGGCCACGTGCGGACTTGCCCACGTTGTGGGCGGCGATGGCGACGGGCGCGCTGCGGGGGGACAGGCTGTCGATGAGGATTCTCCAATGAACCGAACACTGTGGGTGGGCCGCGCGGCCCAGACGTTGATGCTGCTGGCAGGGTTGCTGCTGTTGCCCGCACTGGCCTGTGCCAAAGGTCAGGAAACCCGGCACGCCGTGCTGGTGGTCGGCGACAGCCTGAGTGCAGCCCACAATATCCCGGCCGCGTCAGGCTGGGTAAACCTGCTTCAGCAGCGGGTTAGCCAGCAGATCAAGCCGCCACCGGCGGTCATCAACGCCAGCATCAGCGGCGAGACCACCGCCGGCGCGCTGACCCGGCTGCCGGGCCTGCTGGACAAGCACCGCCCGTCGGTGGTGGTGATCGAACTGGGGGGCAACGATGCATTGCGCGGGCTCACCCCGGTGCAGCTGCGCGGCAACCTGGAGAAGATGATCGTGGCCAGCCAGAAGGCGGGCGCCAAGGTGCTGCTGCTGGGCATCGACGTGCCGCCCAACTACGGCCCGGCCTACCGCGACCGGCTGCGCCAGGTCTATGCCGGGCTGGCCAGCCAGTACAAGGTGCCGCTGCTGCCGTTCCTGCTGGAGGGGGTGGCGCTGCAGCCCGGGCTGATGCAGGCCGATGGCCTGCATCCCACGGCGGCCGGGCAGCCGCGGGTGCTGGACAACGTCTGGCCGCTGCTCAAGCCACTGTTGTGAGCGGCTTCACACCACGTCCACCGCCGATCCGGCATGTTTCACAAAGCTGAAGAAAGAGGGACTCCCATGCGTCAGACAAAGGAAACCTCCGGCCTGGTGCTGGTGGTCGAAGACAACCGCAATATCTCCGAGATGATCGGTGAATACCTGGAAGGCCGCGGGTTCGAAGTGGACTACGCCCAGGACGGGCTGGACGGTTACCGGCTGGCGGCGGAGAACAGCTACGACGTGGTCGTGCTGGACCTCATGCTGCCGCGCCTGGACGGTATCGAAGTCTGCCGCCGGCTGCGCAACGACGCCCGCAAGTCCACGCCGGTGCTGATGCTTACCGCACGTGACACGCTCGATGACAAGCTCACCGGGCTGGGCTTCGGCGCCGACGATTACCTGACCAAGCCGTTCGCGATCCAGGAGCTGGAAGCCCGCCTGCGCGCGCTGATCCGCCGCGAGCGTCGCCAGGTAGGCTCGGAAGTGCTCAAGGTCGCCGACCTGGTGCTGGACCCGGTCAGCATGCGTGCCACGCGTGCCGGCACGGAACTGCAGCTGTCGCCGATCGGGCTGCGCCTGCTCACCATCCTGATGCGCGAATCGCCCCGCGTGGTGACCCGCCAGGAAATCGAGCGCGAGATCTGGGGCAATGGCCTGCCGGACTCGGACACGCTGCGCAGCCATCTGTACAACCTGCGCAAGATCATCGACAAGCCGTTCGACCGTCCGCTGCTGCACACCGTGCAGAGCGCGGGCTACCGCATTGCCGATATCGCCCAGCCCATGACCTGATGCGTCGCACGGCAGGGCGCACGACGGCACGGGCCTTTGCGGGCCCGGATATACACGATGCCCCGGCACTTGCCGGGGCATCGTGTTTGCTTGCACGATGGAATAACGGCGCGCTTTCCTATAATCGCGGCGACCCGATCTGGACTTCGTAATGCCGCACGGTCTGCCGCGCAAGATCCGCATTGTCTTCATCCTGCAGGCCGTCCTGGCGAGCCTGGGCATTCTGTTGGGCGCCTGGCTGGTATCGCTGGTGATCAAGCACAGCCTGGTCAGCAGCGCGCTGCAGGAAGAAGCGACGTATTTCTGGGAACTGCACGCGGCCTCGCCGGTGCAGCCGCCGCCCAATACACGCAACATCCGCGGGTATCTGCTGGAAACCGGGCAGTCGGCGCTGAGCCTGCCGGCGAACCTGCGCACGCTGTCGCCGGGCTTCCACGAACTGAAGGCGGACGATCAGCTGGTGCTGGTCGATGCGCGTCCGGAAGGGCGGCTGTATCTGGTGTTCCTGCGCTCGCGCGCGGAGATGCTGGCGTTCTGGTTCGGGATCGTACCGGTGTTGTTGACGCTGCTGGCGGTGTACGGCGCGTCGTGGATCACGTACCGGGCCTCGAAGCGGCTGGTATCGCCGGTGAACTGGCTGGCACGACGCGTGTCGCGCTGGAATCCGGGGCATCCGGAGGCGGCGGACCTGGCGCCGGACAAGTTGCCGGCCGACATGCAGGGCGAAACGCGCCAGCTGGCGGCGGCATTGCATTCGCTGGCCACGCGGGTAACGGCGCACGTGGCGCGCGAACGCAACTTCACTCGCGATGCGAGCCACGAGCTGCGCACGCCGTTGACGGTGATCCGGGTGGCCAGTGACATGGCGCTGGGCGACCAGGACATGACGCCGCGCCTGCGCCGCGGCCTGGACCGCATCCAACGTGCAGGCCGGGACATGGAGGCGGTGATCGATGCGTTCCTGATCCTGGCGCGCGAAGCGGACGTGGAGCCGCAGATTGAGTTGTTCGATGTCAGCGAGATCGTGCGCTACGAGGTGGACAATGCGCGCGAGCTGCTGGCCGGCCGCCCGGTTGAGATTCACCTGCACAGCGACGCACCGGTGCAGCTGCACGCGCCGCCCCGGGTGCTGCAGGTGGTGGTCAGCAATCTGCTGCGCAACGCCTGCAGTTACACCGACGAAGGCCGCATCGACGTGGATGTGCTGGACGACCGGGTGGTGGTGCGCGACACCGGCATCGGGATGTCGGCCGAGGCGCTCTCGCGCGCGTTCGAACCGTTCTACCGCGCCGAACCCAGCCGCCCGCAGGGCACCGGACTGGGCCTGTCGATCGTGCGCCGCCTGTGCGACCGCTTCGGCTGGAAGATCGCGCTCAACAGCGAACCCGGGGTGGGGACACAGGCGACGATCATCTATCGCTGACCCAACGAAACGCCGAAACGCCGAAGCATCGGAAAGCCGAAGCGAAGAGCGCCGGCTTTTCAGTTGCCTGCTCACAGGTGAGTGCCGGCGGTGGGCCCGCGGGGGACGCCGTGAACCCATCCATGGGGGCTTAGTCGCCGCATCCATGCGGCTCATACCCCCGCAAACCCACCACCGCCACTCCCCTCGACGGTTGGCCGCTAGACGGTAGGGTCGGTTCCCGAACGACTGCCGACTCTGCTGATCGGCCCTTTAACGCATGACCTCAAACAACGCGCGCTGTTATCGCTTCACCGCACCACACTGCACCTTAGGCGCCAACGCCTTGCGCCAGATTGCATATCCTTCCGGCTTCATGTGCAGCATGTCCTCGCGGAACAGTGACGTGCGCGGCTGGCCGTCTTCGCCGAGCATCGGGGTGTAGATGTCGGTGTAGCCCGTGTTGGGTAGCTTGGCCAGGGCCTGCTGGATCAACCCGTTGGCCTCCTGCACCGCCGGCAGCAGCTGCGCGCGCGATGGGCTGGGCTTGATCGATATCACTTCCACCGTCGTCTTCGGCAGGTCGCGGTGTACCCGGTGCACGAAGGCCACCACATCGTCGCGTACCTGCGCGGGTGTGCGGCCGCTGTTGAGGTCGTTGTCGCCGGCGTAGAAGAACACTTTGCACGGCGCGTACGGAATCACGATCTGGTCGGCGTAGTAGGTGCTGTCGCGCACCTCTGAACCGCCGAAGCCACGGTTGAAGACCTTCTGGCCCGGGAAATCGGCCGCCAGCGTGTCCCACATGCGGATCGACGAACTGCCGATGAACTCGATGCCCCCGCGCGGTGGCGGCGTGGCTGCGTCGGCGCTGGCGAAGGCGGCCATGTCGCCTGCCCAGGCCACGTTCGAGACCTGTGCGGGGACCTGCGGCGGGGGCGGCACCGGGTGCTGCTTCAGGGCCAGGGCGGGCAGGCTGGCGGTCAGCGCCAGGGCGAGCAGCAGGGGGCGGGTGAAACGCTGGGACATGCGGGACTCCTGTAGTGCGTCCGGCCATTCTAGGCCGGGCCGCCGCCCCCGGCGCCGGGCCGGCGCGTGCCCCTTGTGGCAAAATGCCCCATTCTCAACCGCTTAGCGCGCTGCCCATGACCCGTTGTCGTGCCCCGCATCTGCCGTCCTGCCCCCGTTTCCGCCGTGGGGTGTCCCTGCGTGGCTGATGAAATCGGGCACATGCCGCGCGGCCCCAAGCGCATCTTCAAGGCCGCGGTGTGGTCCTGGCAGGGCCTGCGGGCCGCCTGGCTGCACGAGTCTTCGTTCCGGCTCGAGGTCTACCTGCTGATCGTGCTGGCCCCGCTGGCGCTGTGGCTGGGCCAGAGCCCGGTCGAGCGGGCGCTCATGATCGGTTCGATGCTGCTGGTGCTGGCCATGGAGCTGGCCAACTCGGCTATCGAAGCCGTGATCGAACGCTACGGCCCGGAGTTCCACGAGCTGGCCGGCCGCGCCAAGGACATGGGCTCGGCGGCGGTGTTCGTGCTGATGATGAACGTGCTGCTGTGCTGGGGCCTGGTCCTGGCCCCGCGAATTTTCTGACGCGCATCGCGCGCCATTCCCCCCTGTAAGGATGTATCCATGTTGCTTGAGCTGCTGTCCGATCCCAATGTCTGGTTGACCCTGCTGACCCTGAGCGCGCTCGAGATCGTGCTGGGCATCGACAACCTGGTGTTCATCTCCATCGCCGTGAGCAAGCTGCCCGAAGCGCGCCGCCCGTTCGCGCGCAAGCTCGGCATCGCCGTGGCCTGCATCACCCGCATCCTGCTGCTGGTGTCGCTGGCCTACCTGGCGCACATGGAAGCCAACCTGTTCACTGTGGCCGGCGTGGGCATTTCCATCCGCGACCTGGTGCTGATCCTCGGCGGCCTGTTCCTGATCATCAAGGGCAGCATGGAAATCCGCGAGCTGATCACCGGCGGCGAAGACGAGGATCCCACCACCACCAAGGCCTCGGCCGTGTTCGGCATGGTGATTGCGCAGATCGCCATCATCGACATCGTGTTCTCGCTGGACTCGGTGATCACCGCCGTCGGCATCGCCGACCATGTGCCGGTGATGGTGGCGGCGATCCTGCTGTCGGTGGCGGTCATGCTGCTGGCGGCCAATCCGCTGGGTCGCTTCATCGACGCCAACCCGACCGTGAAGATGCTGGCCCTGGCCTTCATCCTGCTGATCGGTGCCGTGCTGATCCTGGACGGCCTGGGCGTGCACGTGCCCAAGCCCTACATCTACTCGGCCATGGGCTTCTCGGTGCTGGTGGAATGGCTGAACCTGCTGATGCGCCGCCGCGCGCTGGCGCACCATGTGCCGGGTGCGGGTAATTGGTAAAGCCATGTACCGACCAACGGTCGGTACCTACCGGGGGGTGAGCCGACGCGTTGTCGGCAGCCGTCCGGGAATGCGGGGCCGGCCTTTGGGTCGGCCCCGCGCCGTTACGGGGTATTAACCCCTATTCATGGCACTCTCCAGCTCCCGACCACCCCGATCCGGAGCCGGCCATGCGTATGTCCACCCGACTGTTGTTGCTGGCCCTGCTGGCCAGCCTGTTGTCTGGTTGCGGTTACAACTCGATCCAGCAGAAGGACCAGCAGGTCAAGGCCGGCTGGGCCGAGGTGCTCAACCAGTACAAGCGCCGCGCCGACCTGATTCCCAATCTGGTGCAGACCGTGGAAGGCTATGCCAACCAGGAACGCCAGGTGCTCACCGACGTCACCAATGCCCGCGCCCGGGTCGGCCAGGTCAACGTCAACGCCGACGATGCCGAATCGCTCAAGCAGTTCCAGCAGGCGCAGGGTGAATTGAGCGGCGCGCTGTCGCGGCTGCTGGTGGTCACCGAGAACTACCCGAACCTGAAGTCCGACCAGGGCTTCCGCGACCTGCAGGCGCAGCTGGAAGGCACCGAGAACCGCATCACCGTGGCCCGTGGCCGCTACATCCAGCAGGTGCAGGACTACAACACCTACATCCTGTCGTTCCCGCAGCTGATCACCGCCAAGATCTTCGGCTACAAGGAAAAGCCGAACTTCACGGTGGAGAACGAAGCGCAGATCTCGCAGCCGCCGGCGGTGAAGTTCGGTTCGCAGGCTCCGGCCCAGGCCCCCGCGCCGCAGCCGCCGCAGCCGCAGCAGGCCCCGGCGCAGTAACGCGGTGAACATCCGCCTGCTGCTGCGCGCGCTGTTGCTGCTGAGCCTGTGCCTGGCGCTGCCCGCCTGGGCGCAGGCCGATGCGGCCATTCCGCCGATGACCTCGCCGGTGGTGGACACCACCGGCACCCTGGACGCCGCGCAGAAGCAGGCGCTGGAGGCCCAGGCGCTGGCGCTGCAGCAGCGCAAGGGCAGCCAGCTGCAGATCCTGATGGTGCCCAGCACCCAGCCCGAAACCATCGAGCAGTACACCCAGCGGGTGTTCGAGCAGTGGAAGATCGGCCGCCAGGGCGTCGATGACGGCGTGCTGCTGGTGGTGGCCAAGGACGACCGGCGGGTCCGCATCGAACCGGGCTATGGCCTGGAAGGTGCGATTCCCGACGCGATCGCCAACCGCGTGATCCAGGAATACCTTGCCCCGCATTTCCGCAGCGGCGACTATGCCGGCGGGCTGGTCGACGGCAGCGCCGCGCTGGTCAAGCTGATCGACGGCGAAGAACTGCCGGCGCCGGTCAGCGACAACCGCGCCGAGCGCGGCACCGGTGGTGATGGCTTCACGTTGGCATTGGTCATCGGTTTCTTCGTGGGCACCTTCGCCCGCGGCCTGCTGGGCTGGCTGCCGCGCCCGGTGCGCGCGTTGCTGGGCGGGGGCGGGGCGGCCGTGGCCGCGTTCCTGTTCACTTCGCTGTGGCTGGCCAGTGGCCTGGCCGGCCTGATCGGCCTGTTCGTCGGCTTCTCCTCCGGCCGGGTCGGCCGCTTTGCCCGCAACAGCGGCTGGGGCGGCGGTGGCTTCGGTGGCGGCGGGTGGGGTGGTGGTGGCGGTGGTTTCGGCGGCGGTGGCGGCTGGGGCGGCGGCGGTGGGCGTTCCGGAGGCGGCGGCGCCTCGGGGGGCTGGTGATGCGCGCCTTGCGCCACCTGTTCGCGCCCTCGCTGCGGCGCACCTTCCCGGCGGACAGCCTGCAGGCCATCACCGACGCGATCACCGCGGGCGAGCGCCTGCATGGCGGCCAGGTGATGTTCGCGGTGGAAGCGGACCTGCCGTTGCTGGCCCTCTGGCAGGGCGTCAGCGCCCGCCAGCGCGCCGACCACGCCTTCGCGCAGCTGCGCACCTGGGACACCGAACAGAACAATGGCGTGCTGGTGTACCTGCTGCTGGCCGACCACGCCATCGAGCTGGTGGCCGATCGTGGCCTGCGCGAAAAGGTGGGCGAGGCGCAGTGGCAGGCGGTCTGCGCGCACATGCAGGAGCAGCTGCGCGGCGGCGCCCTGCAGGACGCGGTACTGCTGGCCATTGCCGAGGTATCGGAGATACTGGCCGGGCATTACCCGCCCGGCAGCGGGTCCAAGGATGACGCCCTGCCCAACACGCCCCAACTGCTTGGTTGAGGTGGGGCGGCGCTGGCCCGAGAATAGCCGCTTACCTGCAAGGCATCGCCCATGATCTATTTCCACGATATCGACCCCATCGCCATCTCGCTTGGGCCGATCAAGGTGCACTGGTACGGCATCATGTACCTGCTCGGCTTCACGGCGGCCTGGTGGCTGGGGCGCCGGCGGATCGCGGCCGGGCGCCTGCCGGGCGTGGATGCCAACGGATTCTCCGACCTGCTGTTCTACGCCATGCTCGGCGTGGTGGTCGGCGGCCGCGTCGGCTACATGCTGTTCTATGCGCTGTCGGACTTCCTGCACAACCCGCTGCTGCTGTTCAAGGTATGGGACGGTGGCATGAGCTTCCACGGCGGCCTGCTTGGCGTGCTGTTCGCCTCCTGGTGGTGGTCGCGCAAGCAGCGCCTGCACCTGGGCGACACCATCGACTTCATGGCGCCGCTGGTGCCGTTGGGCCTGGGCTTCGGTCGCATCGGCAACTTCATCGGCGCCGAGTTGTGGGGCAAGTACACCGACGGCACCTGGGGCGTGGTGTTCCCCAGCGGCCTGCCGGCCCCGTTGAACCAGCTGGACATGCCGGCACTGCGCGAGCAGTTCGCCACCGGTGCGCTCAACCAGTTCGCGCGCCATCCTTCGCAGCTGTATGAAGCGCTGCTGGAAGGCCTGGTGATGTTCGTGGTGCTGTGGGCGGTGTCGGCCAAGCCGCGCCACCGCTACGTGATCTCCGGCCTGTTCGCGCTGATGTACGGCGTGTTCCGCTTCGCGGTGGAGTTCGTGCGCATGCCCGACAACGGCGTGTACCTGGCCTTCGACTGGTTCACCCGCGGCCAGCTGCTGAGCCTGCCGCTGGTGGCCTTCGGCCTGGTGCTGCTGGCGCTGTCGCGCCGCGCGCCGGTATTGCAGCCGGTGCTGCCGGCCCCCGCCGCTGCCGGGAGCAAGGCATGAAGGCCTACCTGGACCTGCTGGAACACGTGCTGGAACACGGCACGGAGAAGTCCGACCGCACCGGCACCGGCACGCGCAGCGTGTTCGGCTGGCAGATGCGCTTCAACCTCAACGACGGCTTCCCGCTGGTTACCACCAAGAAGCTGCACCTGCGCTCGATCATCCATGAGCTGCTGTGGTTCCTGAAGGGCGACACCAACATCGGCTACCTCAAGGACCACCAGGTACGCATCTGGGACGAATGGGCCGACGCCAACGGCGACCTCGGTCCGGTCTACGGCAAGCAGTGGCGCAGCTGGGCCACGGCCGACGGCGGCAGCATCGACCAGATGCAGTGGCTGGTGGACGAGATCAAGCGCAACCCGGATTCGCGGCGGCTGGTAGTCAGCGCGTGGAATGTGGGCGAGCTGTCGCAGATGGCGCTGATGCCCTGCCACAACCTGTTCCAGTTCTACGTGGTGGACGGCAAGCTGAGCTGCCAGCTGTACCAGCGCAGCGGCGACATCTTCCTGGGCGTGCCGTTCAACATCGCCAGCTATGCGCTGCTCACCCATCTGGTGGCGCAGGCCACGGGGCTGGGCGTGGGCGACTTCGTGCACACGCTGGGCGATGCGCACTTGTATTCAAACCACTACGAGCAGGCACGCGAGCAGCTGTCGCGTGAACCGCGCGCGCTGCCCACGCTGTGGTTGAATCCGGACGTCACCGACCTGTTCGGTTTCCAGTACGAAGACATCCGCATCGACGGCTACAACCCGCACCCGGCGATCAAGGCGCCGGTGGCGGTATGAGGCGGATGGCGGGCAGGGCGCTGCGGGTCGCGCTGGTGATGCTGTTGCCGGCAGCGGCGCACGCAGCAGCGCCGTCGGTGCCGCTGGCCACCCAGGTCAATGCGCAGATCGTGCAGCGCCAGGTCAACGAAGACGTGTCGGCCATGGCCGGTGCGTCCGGCGCGGGCCTGATGCCGGGCGACCTGCCGGCGGCCTGCGAGCCCGCCATGCGCGGTGCGGTGGCGACCATGTCCAGCGAGCTGGTGCGCTTCATGCAGGGCGCCTTCAACGATGCGAAGTACCAGCGCACATTCGAACAGCAGCTGGCGCAGGCATATTCGCCGGCACAGCTGCAGGGGTTCCTGGAACGGAGCGCCGCCGCCGATCTCGATGGATTAAGCGCGGAGATCATGGCCGCGCCCGGCCTGCAGGCCACACAGGATGCCCATCTGGCTCGTCTCACCGAAGAGGCGGATAAGGCGATGGAGGCCGATCCGGGCCTGCAGAAGGCACTGGCCGAGGTGCGCGCCGCCCAGGAGCGCTGCGATGCAGTGCGCATGGACGCGGGCGAATCATGAAGCTCTCGTTGATTGCGGCGCTGGACCAGGAGCACGGCATCGGCCATGACAACCAGCTGCCCTGGCAGCTGCCCGATGACCTCAAGCGATTCAAGGCACTGACGATCGGCAAGCCGATCCTGATGGGCCGCAAGACCGCGCAGTCGCTGGGCCGCGCGTTGCCCGGCCGCCCCAATCTCGTGCTGACCCGCTCGGGCCAGGTGCCGTTCGAGGGCATGCAGGCAGTGGCGTCGATCGACGAGGCACTGCAGTTCGCGGCGGCAGCCGGCGCGAACGAGCTGTGCGTGATCGGCGGCGGCGAGATCTACCGTCTTGCCATGGCGCAGGCCACCGACCTGCACCTGACCTGGGTGGAGACGTCGGTGGAAGCCGACACCCATTTCCCGCCCGTCGACCCGCAGCAGTGGCTCGAAACCACCCGCGAGCACCATCCCGCCGACGCCAGACACGCGTTCGCGTTCGATTTCGTGGATTACGTGCGGAAGGCGTAAGGCCAAAGCCAAAGCCAAAGCCAAAGCCAAAGCCAAAGCCAAAGCCGAAGCCCTGCTCTGCGAATGTCTCTGGCTTGGGCCGGCGGCGGCAGGCCTGCGGGGGACGCTGCAAGTACATCCCTGTAAGCTCAGTCGCCGCATCCATGCGGCTCATGCCCCCGCAAACCTGCCCCCGCCGACCCTTCGACAGTCGGCTGGTGGCCATTGGAAATCAAGAAACAATGGCGTCGCGCGCGACGCCGTAGAGCCAGGCCATGCCTGGCTGCAGGAGCCGGGCAGAGCCCGGCTCTACCGCTTCAGAGTGACTCACCGACGCAACTGTCGAAGGGTCGGCGGGGGTGGGGGTATGGGGCCGTAGAGCGCCATGGATGGCGTGAACGAGCTTACATGGGTGAAGGCGCACTGCTTGCGAGGCACTGCCTCGCGTGCGACTGAACGCACAGCCGCTGGCGGCTGGGCCGGGCCGCGGAGCGGGACTTGCAGCGTGCCCCATACCCCCACCGCCGCCGGCCCAAACCAGAGACATTCGCAGTCCAAGGCTCTGGCCGTTGCGCTACGCCGTGGTTGGCGTGTTGTTGCCGTCGTTGCCGTTGTTGCCTACCGGTTCGCGCGGCGGGCGGGCGTGCTGCTGGCGCTGGCCGCGGTTGCGCGGCTGGCCGTCGCGCTGGCGCGGGGGGCGGTCGTTGCCGGGTGCGCCGCCTTCGTTGGCCGGGCGCCGTGCCGGTGGGCGCGGTGGCGTTACCGGCTTGGGTACGTCGCGGCCGGGGACCTGCACCACGCGCAGTTCCTCCGTATCCAGCTGCAGCGCCGTGAGCTTGCCACCCCACACCGCGCCGGTGTCGATCGCATGCACGCCCTGCGTGATCGTCAGGCCCAGCGCCGACCAGTGGCCGCACACGATCTTCAGATCGCGCTCGACCCGGCCCGGCACTTCGAACCACGGGTACAGGCCCTGTTCCTGCGTGCCCGGCGTGCCCTTGTCCTCGATCCCGATGCGGCCGCGTGGCGTGCAGTAACGCATGCGCGTGAGCAGATTGATGATCGCCCGCGAGCGGTCGTAACCGCCCAGGCCGGGCGACCAGCCCGGCTTGTCGCCGTACATGTTGCGGAACAGCTTGCGGTAGCCGCTGCCGTGCAGCTGCACCTCCACCTCGCGCGCGTGCTTCTCGGCCAGCTGCGTGGTCCACTTCGGGGCCAGCCCGGCGTGCACCATCATCCAGCCCAGCTCGCGGTCCACGTGCACCAGCTTCTGCAGGCGTAGCCATTCGAGCAGCTCGTCGCGGTCCTCGGCCTGCACAATGCGCAGCAGGTCCGGGTTGACCTTGCGCTGCTCTTCTTCGGTACGCGCGCCCACCGCCAGCAACGACAGGTCATGGTTGCCCAGCACCACCACGCTGTGCTCGCGCAGCGAATGCACCAGACGCAGCGTTTCCAGCGACTGGCCGCCGCGGTTGACCAGGTCGCCACAGAACCACAGTTTGTCCACCGCCGGGTCGAAGCGGATCTTCTCCAGCAGGCGCTGGGTCACGTCGTAACAGCCCTGCAGATCGCCGATGGCCCAGACACTCATGCGTGCGCCTCCATCAGTGCAGCGTGCGTGGAACGGTGAGCACGAAGGGCGCGATCGGTGCAGCGAACTCGGTGCCGTCGTCGGCCACCATGTCGTAATGCCCCTGCATCGTGCCGTGTTCGGTCTCCAGCATGACCCCGGACGTGTAACGGAAGTCTTCACCCGGGCGCAGCCGCGGCTGCTCGCCGATCACGCCGTCGCCGTCGACATGCTCCACCCGCCCATTGCCGTCGGTGATCCGCCAGTGGCGCGCCACCAGCCGCGCCGCGATGCGGCCCTCGTTATGGATGCGGATCGTGTAGGCGAACGCAAAGCGCCCGTCCTCGGGAATGGACTGGTCATCGAGGAAGCGCGGGGCGACCTCAACGGAGATCGCATAGTTTGCAGCGTCGTTCATACAGGCAGTTTAGAGGGTGTTGTGCAGAGTGAGGTGAGCGCCGGGCAGCGGGCGTCACGCGCGTAGCGCTACTCGGCCGGCGGAACCGGCACGTTGGCCAGCGCAATGAACTCGGCCACCGCCAGCTGCTCGGCGCGCGCGTCGCTGCGCACCCCGGCGGCCTCGAACTGCTCGGCGCTGACCACGCCGTTGAGTGCATTGCGCAGCGTCTTGCGGCGTTGCCCGAACGCGGCGCGGACCACGTCCGCGAAGCGCTTGCGGTCGTGGATGTCGACCGTGGCCGGGTCGCGCGGCACCAGCCGCACCACCGCCGAATCCACCTTCGGCGGCGGCCGGAAGGCGCCCGGCGGCACCACGAACAGCGACGTGACCTTGCACCAGGCCTGCAGCATCACGCTCAGCCGGCCATAGACCTTGCTGCCGGGCTCGGCGGCCATGCGGTCCACGACCTCCTTCTGCAGCATGAAGTGCATGTCGCGGATCACCGCGGCGTGCTCCATGGCATGGAACAGGATCGGCGAGGAGATGTTGTAGGGCAGGTTGCCGACCAGGCGGATCTGGCCGTCGCCGGCCAGCTCGGTGAAGTTCACCTGCAGCACGTCGCGGTGCACGATGGTCAGCTCGCCCAGCGGCGCGGCGGCGGCGGTCAACGGCGCGATCAGGTCGCGGTCGAACTCGATCACCGTCAGGCGCGGATGACGGCGCAGCAGCGGCAGGGTGATGGCGCCCTGGCCCGGGCCGATCTCGACCAGGCGGTCGTCGTCCTTCGGGTTGACGGCCATGACGATCTTGTCGATATAGCTGCGATCGGCCAGGAAGTGCTGGCCGAGCTGCTTTTTGGCCGGCGCGGTGAACCCGGCGGCAGAAGAGGAATACGGGGAAGTCATGCTGCCATCTTACGTTGCCGCGCCAGCCGGGCACACAGCCCGGTGGCAGCGAGGAGACTGGAGGGGTCGGCCAGGCCGCGCCCGGCCAGGTCCAGCGCGGTGCCGTGGTCGACCGCCACCCGGGGGTAGGGCAGGCCCAGCGTGATGTTGACCGCCTGTTCAAAGCCGCTGTACTTGAGCACCGGCAGGCCCTGGTCGTGGTACATGGCCAGCACCGCGTCGAACCCGGCCAGCTTGGCCGGCAGGAACGCGGTGTCGGCCGGCAGCGGGCCGACCAGGTCCATGCCGCCGGCGCGCAGGCGCTCCAGCAGGGGGATGATCAGGTCCAGCTCTTCACGCCCCAGGTGGCCGTCTTCGCCGGCATGCGGGTTCAGCCCCAGCACCGCGATGCGCGGGCTGGCGATGCCGAACTGCCGCTGCATCGCGGTATGCACGGTGTGCAGCGTGCGGGCCAGCCCCTCGGCGGTGATGGCATCGGCCACCGCGCGCAAGGGCAGGTGGGTGGTGGCCAGGGCCACCCGGACGATGTCGTTGGCCAGCATCATCACCACCTCGACCCCGGCCTGGTCGGCCAGCAGTTCGGTGGTGCCGCTGTAGGCGATGCCGCCCTGGTTGATCACGGCTTTGTGCACCGGCCCGGTGACCACACCGTCCAGTTCACCGGACAGGCAGGCCTGGCCGGCCTGCAGCAGGGCAGCGATCACCGCAGCGGCGTTGGCCGGGTCGGTATGGCCGAAGCGCGACGGGTGCGCATTGCGCACCTCACGCAACGGCAGATCGCCCGGCTGGCGGGCGATGGCGTCTTCAGGCAACAGGTTCAGCGGCAGCGACAGCGCCGTGGCGGCCGCGCGCAACGTGTCCGGGTCGGCGAGGGCCAGCAGCCGGCAATCGGTGCGCGGCTGCTGGATCAGGCGAAGGCAGAGTTCCGGGCCGATCCCGGCGGGCTCGCCCGGTACCAGAGCGAGCTGCGGGATCATCGGGCCGGACTCAGGGCTTGGCCGGTGCCGGCGCCGCAGCCGGGGCGGCCTGGGCGTTGCTGCGCAGGTCCACGTAGGCTTCCCCACGCAGTTCCTGCAGGTAGCGGTTGTACTCTTCTTCCAGCTTGCGACGGCCAATGGTCTCGCGGATCTGCGAGCGCTTGTTGTCGGTGCCGGCGTCGGTCTGGCGGCTCGCAACGCGCTGCACGATGTGCCAGCCCGCGTCGGTACGGAACGGGGCGCTGACGCCACCGTCGGTGAGGCCGGAGACCTGCTTGCCGAAGTCCGGACCGAACGCGTCGGCCGGGAACCAGCCCAGATCGCCGCCCTGGCCCTTGCTGTTGGTGTCTTCCGAGGATTCCTTGGCCACGGCCTGGAAGTCGGCACCGCCGGCGATGCGGGCGCGGATCGTATCGATCTTGGCCTTGGCGGCGGCATTGTCCTGCTGATCGGTGACGCGGATCAGGATGTGGCGGCCATGGAATTCGGTGATGGTCTGGCCGCCGGCGGCGGCATTGGCATCACGCACTTCCACCAGCTTGAGCAGCTGGAAGCCGCTCGGGCCACGCAGCGGACCGACCACGTCGCCGGCCTTCATGTTGGTCATCATCTGCGCGAACGCATTGGGAATCTCGTCCAGCGAGCGCCAGCCCAGGTCGCCGCCTTCCAGCGCGTTGGGGCTGTCGGAATAGCGCACGGCGGCAGCGTTGAAGTCCAGCTCGCCCTTGTCCAGCAGCGCCTTGACGCCGTCGGCCTTCTTCTGGCCGGTGCTGATCTGGTCGGCCGTGGCCGCTTCGGGCAGGGCGATCAGGATGTGGGCCAGGTGGTACTGGGTACCCACGGTGGCTTCCTGCTTCAGCGCGGCGTCCACTTCGCCTTCGCTGACGCTGATGCGGCTCTGCGCGAAGCTCTGGCGCAGGCGCTGCACGGTGATTTCATCGCGGACCGAGCTGCGGAAGTCGTTGAAATCCACGCCATCGGCGGCCAGGCGCTGGCGCAGGGCGTCCAGGTTGGAGCCGTTCTGCTGGGCAATGGCGTTCAGGGCCTGGTTGAGCTCCTGGTCGCTGACCTTGATGCCGCTGCTTTCGGCGCGGGCCACCTGCAGCTTGACCAGCACCAGGCGCTCGAGCACCTGGCGGCTGAGTACGTCGTCGGGCGGCAGCTGGCCTTCGCGGCCGGCGTACTGGGCCTTGATGTTCACGATGGCGCGGTCCAGCTCGCTCTGCAGCACCACGTCTTCGTCGACGATGGCCGCAATGCGGTCCAGCGACTGGGACTGCTGGGCCAGCACCTGCAACGGCGCGGAGACGGTGCTGACTGCGATCAGGGAAGCGAGTAGGACGGGGAAGGTCTTGGTCATGGGATCAGGTTCGGATCGTAGTCTTCGCGCGTGGGGACGCCGGTGTTGCTGGGCGGCACGAGATAGAGGTCGTCTCGGTAGTAGCCGAGAATAGCACGGCGCAAAGTGCGGTCCGTGTTCTGGCCGATGGAGCTCAGGCCCTTGAGCACGAACTCGATCTGGAAGGAATTGTTCAGCTCACCCTCGCGGTTGCGCACGTAGCGGCGGGCCAGCGCGCGCACGGCCAGGCAGCAGCTGTCCCACTGCACGCCACCGATGATTTCCAGCGGCGCCTTGTCGGCGATGGAGTAGTAGTAACGGCCCACCACGCTCCAGCGCTCGTTGATCGGGTACAGGAAGGACAGGTCCACCTGCTCCAGCAGGGTGCGCTCTTCCTTGGTCGCGGTGATCGGCGCGGCCGCGTTGATGCGGTAGCGGTAGGTCAGGTTGACGATGCCGTCGTTGGACATCAGGTAGCGCGCACGCACGCTGGCCAGGTCCTCGCGCTTGTACTTGGGGTCCCACTGGTAGGTGGCGCCCAGGTTCCAGCGGTCGTTGATGGCGTAGTTGGCGTCGGCGATCCAGGCCGACTTGCCTTCTTCCACCTGCGAGGCGGTACCGGGCAGGGTCACCCGCGAATCGTCGAAGTACAGGATCTGGCCGAGGCTGGCGGAGAAGCGCTCGCGGCCGGTTTCCTGGTTGATGAAGCGGGTGCTGACGGCCATGGTCAGCTGGTTGGCGTCGTTCTGGCGGTCCGCGCCCGTATAACGCGAGTCGCGGAACAGCTGGCCCCAGCTGAAGGTGAAGTCGCGGGTGTCGAAGATCGGCAGGTCGCTCTGGTCGCGGTACGGCGTGCGCAGGTAGAACAGGCGCGGTTCCAGCGTGTGCAGGTACGAGGTGCCGCCGATTTCGGTTTCCCGGTCGAAGAACATGCCCGCGTCGAGGCTGGCGATGGGCACGCTGCGGTGCGGCGAGGTGTTGCCGCGCAGCTGGTCCGGCGTGAGGGTGCTCAGGTCGACATTCGCGTCGCGCAATGCCTGCAACCGGGTCTGGTCGGCCAGCCCACGGTCCAGCTGGTAACCGGTGTAGCGGTAGGCCAGGGTCGGGGTGACATACCAGGACGCGCCGGCGAACGGCATGGTCACGTAGGGCTTCACGTCCAGGCGCGAGCCGTCGTAATACGGGGTGACCACGCCGTTGCGGACGTACTCGCCATCGGCATCGATAACCTTCTGGTTGACGTCGTCGTGGGTGAAATGCACCGCCTCGGCGTACACGCCCACTTCCAGCCACGGCAGCAGCGGCTTGTCCCAGGTGCCGAACAGGCGCGGCTGGCGCGAGTAGGGCAGCGAGGCCTCGGTCAGGGTGTAGTCGGTGAGCTGCCAGTAGTCGGCCATCAGCCCGCCGGTCCAGTTTTCACCGGTGCCGTAGATGCCGATCTGGCTCTGCAGGCTGGAGGTGGTGACCCCGATCAGCTTGCTGGAGAAGTCTTCGGTGTAGCGTTCGTCGCTGACCCAGGCGATGTTGGCGCGCGTCTGCCAGTGGGGGTTGAGGTTGTGGTACCCCTCGAACTTCACCTCGCCACGGTCGCGGTCGCGCAGCTTGTCATTGGGCAGGTAGGCGGTCTGCAGCTCGCCACGGCCGCCGTCGTACAGATAGCGGAACTCGTTGTCGAGCATGAAGCCGCGCTTGCTCATGTAGCGCGGGGTCAGCGTGTCGTCGTAGTTCGGCGCCAGGTTGAAGTAGATCGGCTGGGCGTAATCGAACCCGTTGCGGCCGGACATGCCCAGCTGCGGGTACAGCAGGCCGGTCTGGCGGCGGTCGTCGATCGGGAACTTGAAGTACGGCGCCCACAGCACCGGCACCTTGCCGATGCGCAGCACCGCGTTGCGCGCGGTGCCGAAGCCTTCGTCGTTGTCCACGTCGATCTGCGGTGCCGACAGCTTCCACACCGGCTGCGACGGGTCGCAGGTGGTGTAGGTGGAGCGGTGCATCTGGCCCACCGCGCCCTGCAGGTCGATCGAGTCGGCGTCGCCATTGCCACGCCGCGAGACCAGCTGGTACTTGATGTCGCTGATCTTGTGGGTGTCCGACTCCTGGTTGCCCTCGGCGCGCTTGGCGACCATGCGGATCGAGGAGTCCTGGTAGCGCACATTGCCTTCGGCGATGTAATTGCCGCTCTCGGTGTCGAAGCTCAGGTGGTCGGTACCCAGGAACTGGTCGCCGCGCTTGAGCGCCACGTTGCCCTGGTACTGGGGCACCGTGCTGGTCCCGAACAGGGTGTCGCCTTCGATATCGGTGGGCTGTTGGTCGCGGGTTTCGGCCGCGGCCTTGTCCGCCACGGGGGCGTCGGTGAACACGGGCAGGACATCCGTAACCGGGCACAGGCCCCAGTTCACCGGTTTGTCGTCGGCCATGGCCGGCAGGCAGATGGCGATGCTCAGGGGGAGGGGCAGCAGACGGAGGGCTCGGCGCACGCGGGCTTCGGATTCGGGCGAAAACGGATCGTAGCTTGCCCCATCCCTTGCATAGGGGCAATGAAGGCTTCTCGCGGAGAAGGGTTCAGGTTCATCCGGAGCACGGTAGTGCCGGGCTCTGCCCGGCAACCAACTCTCTGCCCGGCACCCCACTACAGCATCGCGCCCACGTGTGCGACCGAGCATTCGGCCAGCGCCTGCAGGTCGTAGCCGCCTTCCAGCATGGACACCATGCGGCCCCCGCCATGGCGCCGGGCCAGGGTCCGCAGCTCGCTGGTGATCCAGGCAAAATCATCGGTTTCCAGCATCAGGTCGGCCTGGGGATCGCGCAGGTGCGCGTCGAAACCGGCCGAGACCAGCAGCAGCTGCGGGCGGAAATCATCGATGGCCGGCAGCATTTCGTCGGCCCAGGTATTGCGGAAGCGGAAGCTGCCGCTGCCCGGCGGCAGCAGGATGTTGAGCAGGTTGCCGGCACCGCGGTCGCGGCGCAGCCCGGAGTTGGGGAACAAGCCGGCCTGGTGGGTGCTGTAGTACGCCACGCGCGGATCGGCCACGAAGATGTCCTGGGTGCCGTTGCCATGGTGCACGTCGAAATCGACCACCGCGATGCGTTCCAGCCCGTAGCGGTCGCGCGCATAGGCGGCGGCGATGGCGATGTTGTTGAACAGACAGAAGCCCATCGCCGTGGTTGCGGTGGCGTGGTGGCCGGGGGGGCGCACGGCGCAGAACGCGACCGGGTCCTCGCCCAGCATCACCGCATCGACCGCCGCCACGCCGGCGCCGGCGGCGTGCAGGGCGGCACTGGCCGAGCCCGGCGAGGTCAGGGTGTCCATGTCGATCAGGCGCAGCAGCTCGGTCTGCGGCGCCAGCACCTGGTCGATCAGTTCGCTGTCGTGGACCCGGGCCAGCTCGCCGAACTTGGCTGGCGGCGCCTGGCGCCAGTCCAGCTGGTCCGGCCAGGCCGCCTGCAGCGCGTCGAGTACGACCTGCAGGCGCTGCGGGCTTTCGGGGTGGCCGCGGCCGGGATCGTGTTGCAGACAGGCGGGATGGGTGAAAACCAGCATGCGGACAGGGTTCCGGGGCGGTAGGGCGGCTCAGCCGTGGCGGCGGGTGTGCTGCCAGAGCACTTCGCCGTGCCCATTGGCGCGGGCGAGCACGCGGGCCAGCACGAACAGCAGGTCGGAGAGCCGGTTGAGGTAGTGCAGCGCCTCGGCGCGTACCGGCTCGTGCCGGGCCAGGCTGACGGTCTCGCGTTCGGCGCGGCGCACGATGGTGCGCGCCAGGTGGCAACGCGCAGCGGCTTCGCCACCGGCCGGCAGGATGAATTCCTTCAACACGGGCAGGTCGGCGTTGTACCGGTCCAGCTGCTGTTCCAGCGCGGTCACGTCGGCGGCCTGGATCGCGGCGTGGCCGGGAATGCACAGCTCGCCACCCAGGTCGAACAACTGGTGCTGCACGGTGGTGAGCAGGGCGCGCACGTCCTCGGGCAGCGGCACGGCCAGCAGCACGCCCAGGGCGGCATTGGCCTCATCCACGGTGCCGAAGGCGTTCACCCGCAGCGCGTCCTTGGGCACGCGGCTGCCATCGCCCAGCCCGGTGCTGCCGTCGTCACCGGTGCGGGTATAGATGCGCGACAGCCGGTTGCCCATGCGGGGCGGCTCAGCGCAGCGCGTCGCGGCGGGCCTGCAGCAGCTTGACCCCCTGCTCGGCGGTCAACTGCAGCGCGGCTGCCAGGCCGACATAGATCGCGGCGGTGCGCAGGTAGGGCAGGAACCAGTCGGCGTAGTTCTTCAGCCAGCCGGCTGCGGTCGGCGCGGCAACCACATCGCTGGTCCAGTAGAAACCGCTCTGCGCGAACAGGTGGCATACCGCCACGGCCGCGATCAGCAGCGCCGCCGCCTTGCCCAGCGCGGCCCAGCTGGCGCTCTGGTAGCCCTTGCGGAGCAGCGCACCGCCGGCCCACAGGCTGAAGTAGGCCGGCACCAGCAGCGCGGTACCCGGCGAAACGCAGTAATGCTGCCAGTAGCCGATACCACTGGCGCGGATCACCAGCACGTCGATCACGATCGCCAGCACCATCAGCAGCGGGAAGGCCCAGCGCGTCCAGCTGCGCAGGTAGAAGCCGCCGATGAAGAACACGGCCCACGATGCGTCGGGGATCGCCGCGAAGTGATTGACCCGGCTGGCCGCCATCAGCAGCACGAGCACGAACAGAACGAAGGCGCGTTGGGCGTGGGTGGTCATGGCGTTGGCGATGGGAGTCCGGCATTCATTCTAGCGCCTGCGGCGGCGGGGCGCTGGCGGCCGCGCCGCGCTCATCTCCCGGTGGGCCGCACGCACTAGAATGGGCGGCATGAGTGAACGTCATGACGTAGTGATCGTGGGCGGCGGCCTGGTCGGTGCCAGCCTGGCCATCGCGCTGGACCGGGCCGGGCGCGATGTCGGCCTGGTGGAAGCCGCGCCGGCCGGCGCGCTGCCGCCGGTGTTCGACCAGCGCAACCTCAGCTTTGCCGCGGCCACGGTCAACGCACTGACCGCGTTGGGGGTGATGCCCCTGCTGGGATCGGCGGTGGGGCCGATCACCCGTATCCATGTCAGCCGCGCCGGCGATTTTGGCCGGGTGCAGCTGGACGCCGCGCAGTACCAGCGGCCCTGGTTCGGCCAGGTGGTGATGGCGCGCGACTTCGGCCAGGCGCTGGAGACCCGGCTGCAGTCGCTGCAGCACCTGACCCGCTACCGGCCGGCACGCTTCGTGCGGCTGGGGGCGACCGTGGACGGCCATCGCCAGGTGTTCATCGCCGACGACAGCGGCGAGCGCTGCCTGCTGGCACGGCTAGTGGTGGGCGCCGATGGCACCCGCAGCGCGGTGCGCGAGGCGCTCGGCATCGGCGTGGACGAGCATGATTTCCAGCAGACCCTGTTCGTGGCGCGGCTGCGCGCGGCGCGCGCGCCGGACGGCACGGCCTACGAGCGCTTCACCGACACCGGGCCGACCGCGCTGCTGCCGCGCGGGGACCGCCACTACGGCGCCGTGCACGGCGTCGCCCGCGACCAGGCCGACGCCGTGATGGCGCTGGACGAGGCGGCCTGGCTGCAGCGCCTGCAGTCGGCCATCGGCTGGCGTGCCGGCCGGCTGCTCGACAGCGGCCCGCGCAGTGCCTACCCGCTGGTGCAGGTGCTGGCCCGCGCGCTGGTCGGCGAACGCAGCGTGCTGCTGGGCAATGCCGCGCAGACCATCCATCCGCTCGGCGCGCAGGGCTTCAACCTGGGCCTGCGCGATGCGTTGACCCTGGCCGAACTGGTTGCCGAGGCCGACGACGCCGGCAGTGACGCCCTGTTGCAGGTGCACGTCGCGCGCCGCGACGAGGACCGCCGCCAGACCATCGCCTTCTCCGGCGGGCTGGCGCGGTTGACCAGCAATGCCGCGCCGCTGCTGCGCCCGCTGCGCAGCCTGGGCCTGCTGGCCGCGCAGGCCACGCCGATGCAGTCGATGCTGGTGGGCGGCGCGATGGGCTTCCGCGGCGACGTCCCGGCGCTGTGCCGTGGAGGGGGCGCATGAGCCGTCGCGCGCGTGATGTGACCGTGGTCGGCGGCGGCGTGGTCGGTGCCGCGTGCGCGCTGGCGCTGGCCGACGCCGGGTTGGAGGTGACCCTGGTGGAGGGGCGCGAGCCCCCGGCCTGGCAACCGCAGCAACCGGACCTGCGCGTGTACGCCTTCGCCCCGGACAACGCGCAGTTGCTGCGTACGCTGGGCGTGTGGCCGTCGATCATTGCCGCGCGCGCCTGTGCCTACCGGCGCATGCGGGTGTGGGATGCTGCCGGCGGCGACGAGCTGCGTTTCGACGCCGACACCCTGGGGCGCGAACAACTCGGCTGGATCATCGAGAACGACCTGCTGGTGGACCGCCTGTGGGCCGCCTTGCCGGCGGCGGGCGTGCAGGTCTGCTGCCCCGCGCGGGTGGACGCGCTGGAGCAGGATGCCGACGGCGTCCGCCTGCGCCTGGACGACGGCCGCCGGCTGGAGTCGGCGCTGGCCATTGCCGCCGATGGCGCCGATTCGACCCTGCGCCGGCTGGCGGGGCTGCAGGTGACGGCGCAGGCGTATGGCCAGCGCGGCGTGGTGGCTTATGTCGACAGCGAATACGACAACGAGGCCACGGCCTGGCAGCGTTTCCTGGTGACCGGGCCGCTGGCGGTGCTGCCCACCGGCACGCGCCGCAGTTCGATCGTGTGGACGCTGCCCGACGCCGAGGCCGAGCGCGTGCTCGCGCTGGACGAGGCCGCGTTCGGCGCGGAACTGACCCGCGCCTTCGCCGGCCGCCTGGGCGCGATGACCCTGGCCTCCCGGCGCGCCGCGTTCCCGCTGCGGCGCCAACTGGCCACGGGCTACGTGGCGGGCCGGGTGCTGACCCTGGGCGATGCGGCGCATGTGGTCCATCCGCTGGCCGGGCAGGGCGTGAACCTGGGGCTGCGCGACGTGGCGGCGCTGCATGCGCTGGTCCTGCGGGCGCAACAGCGCCGCCAGGACTGGGCGTCGCCAGACCGGCTGCAGCGCTGGGCACGCGAACGACGCAGCGACAACACCGTATCGGCGTACGGCTTCGACGCGATCAACACCGTGTTCTCCAACGACGAGATGCACCTGACCCTGGCCCGCGGGCGCGCGCTGGGCTGCGTGGGCAAGTGGCCGCCGCTGGTCTCGGCGCTGTGGAAGCGGGCGGCCGGGCTGTAAGCGCTGCCGCGCGGCGCATGATCGAAACATGGAAGCGGTGTTGGGTGGTCCGGTTGACGCTTGAGGAGTTAGCACCTCCGCCAGCGCTCCGGGATTTCGATGAAAACTGAATCAACCGCCCAACAACTGTTCCATAAATTGAAGTACTGCTGGCAACCCACTCCAAAGCGGGCCGCTCCATCGCAGTCACTGACAAAGGTGGTCGGTGACGTGGTCAGAAGCGTCGACAACACGCCACGCTCCACGCCGGCGCTGAAGGCGCAGAACGGGTTGCTGCGTTTCGTCAGGGCGGCGGAACTGGCCCAGCAGGACGCGTCGCAGCCCCTGCCGCACGACGCGCGCAAGCAGGCGTTCAAGGACATGCGCGTCCTTCAGCAGGGATTGAAGGTCGAACGCGACAAGGCCGGGCTGGTTCGTGGCCAGGTCGGAAGCAGCAACCACGCGCGTTACGAGGAACTCAAGGAACTCGCTCGGCAGGCCCGCACGGCAAAGCACCTGCTGAAGCCGTGAGCGTGGCCTGGGTGGAAGCTCACTGTCGCAATTCACCCGCAGTGATCGAAAACTGAAAGTGACGGCGTCTATGCGACCGGCAGACTGAGTACGCGTGGTCGATGCGGAACGGATGCATCGGCTGCGCCCCTTCGTCTTTCAGGACCCGCTGGAGTGCCATGACCCCGCCCATCAATCCTTCGAGAGCATTCCCCTCCTTCAGCGCCCTCTGGGACAAGCTGCGCACGGAAAAGCAGATCAAGGCTGCGGAAGCGACGGCCCAACGCATGGTCACCGCACCCGAGGAGGCCATCGGCCAGTTCGGGCAGTTGATCCACAGCGTGGAGAACGGCAGGCCGCACGGCGTCGGTTATGCCAGTGGGCCTGCGCTGGATGCGGGGAACAAGCTGCAGGCCTTCGTCCGCGAAGCCGCGATCAGCGGCCAGCCACCGTCGGAAGAGCGCTTCCGGCAGCAACTGGTCGACCTGGCGCACCTGGAGCGCGATTGGCGCAGGCAGCTGGACGGCGCACCCACGGACGAGGCCATCGAGGCGCTGCGCAACGTGCTGATGAAGGTGGACAACCTGCAGAAATTCGCTGGCCCTCGCGCAGACTGACGGCTGCTCAGGGCAGCAGCCAGCCGCGCGGCTGCCCCGGCTCCCTCACCGCCCGCTCCACGCCAGCACCGTGATCTCTTCGCGGTCGTGGTAGAGCTGCTTGGCGCGCAGGTGGAGCGGTCGTTCGGCCTGCGCTTCGAACAGCTCCAGGCACAGCCGGGTTTCGTCCCAGCGCTTCTTCATCGGCAGTTTGAGGTTGAAGATCGCATGCCGGCACCAGCCCTCGCGGAACCAGGTGGCCATGCGTTCGGCAACGCGGCGCGGCTGCTCGACCATGTCGCAGACCATCCAGTCCAGCGGGGTTTCCGGCTGCCAATGGAAGCCGTCAGCGCGCAGGTGTTCGACCAGACCGGTCTCCAGCACGTGCTCACGCAGCGGGCCGTTGTCCACGCTGACCACGCGCATGTGCTGGCGGGTGAGCACCCAGGTCCAGCCGCCGGGGGCGGCGCCCAGGTCGGCCGCGCGCATCCCGGGTTTGACCAGCTGCTCGCGTTCTTCCGGGCTCATCAGGGTGAGCAGCGCCTCGTCCAGCTTCAGCGCGGAGCGCGAGGGCGCGTCGGGCAGCAGCTTCAGGCGCGGGATGCCCAGCGCCCACGGCGCGCTGTCGCGGGTATCGGCGACGCAGACGAAGGCATGGCGACCACCCACGAACACAATGTGCAGGCGCGGCAGTGCGGTGTTGGGCTTGTCGGTCAGCAGGCCGGCCTTGCGCAGCGCCGGGCGCAGCGCATTGCCGAACGCACGTGCCAGCCCGGCCAGCGGCTTGCCTTCGTCCGAATCGGGGTGTTCCACCCACATGTCGCCGAACCGCTGCTGGCCCTGCAGGGCCGCGATGATCGGGGTGATGCGGTCGGCCGCATCCAGCTGCGGCAGCTCGGCCAGCACCACCAGCTTCTGGCGGGCGAAGATCAGCGAGCGCCACGGCAGGGCCTTGGACAGCGCGGCGCCTTCTTCGGTGGCGAACAGCACGTAGCCGTCGTTGCGCTGGGTGCGCGCATAGCCGGCGATGTTCGCGTAGGCGGCGCGCTCGGAGAGCTCACCCGCCAGTTCGGGTTCGAAACCCTGCCGGCACAGGCACAGAAGGCCGCTCATCGGCGCACGCCCGCGGCGTGGAAATCAGTAATGCGCACCGTTGGTTTCTCCGTACTGGCGCAGTACCGCGCGCGCTGCATCGCGCTCGATGTCGCGCACGACCTCGATGCCACGCTTGTTGAGTTCACCGATCCAGTCGGCCGGCAGCGGGCCTTCGTCGAACGGCGTGAGTTCTTCCACGTCCTGCGCGCTGGCGCCGATCAGCAGCCGGTCGATGCCCGCCCAGATGGTGGCGCCGTAGCACTGGCAGCAGGGCTGCGAGGAGGTCGCCAGGGTGACCGGCGACAGCACATCGTTCAGGCGCGGGGTCTGCAGGCGCTGCTGGGCCAGCATGTAGGCCATGTTCTCGGCATGTGCCAGCGAGGTGTTGTGCGGCACGACGCGGTTCACGCCCACGGCGATGATGCGGTCGTCCGGACCGAACACCACGGCGCCGAACGGGCCGCCGGTCTGCGCCTCGACATTCAGGCGCGACAGCTCGATGGCCAGGGCGACCTTGGCGGCGTCGCCGGGATAGGCGCGGCCCTGGTCGATCTGGTCGTGGATCCAGGCGGGCAGGGTGAGGTGGACTTGCGCGTACAGCATCGGGACGGAAACCTCTTCGTATTCGGGTGGGGCGGGCGCAGTGTATCGGGCCGGGCGTGGCGCTGCCGTGTCCGCGCTGAACGCGGGCACGCACGCGCAGCCGGCCAACCCTGCCTGAAGGCAGGGCGGCGCGCTGGTGGTGGCAGGGCCGGTGCCAGGCACCGGCCGGAACGGCTCAGGCCGACCAGGTATCGCGCAGGGTCACGCTGCGGTTGAACACCGGCGTGGTGGCGCGGTGGTCGCGACGGTCGGCGACGAAGTAGCCGGTGCGCTCGAACTGGAACGACTGCTCCGGTGCGGCGGTGGCCGCGGCCGGTTCGATGTAGCCGGTCACGGTGCGACGCGAGTCCGGGTTGAGGTAATCGCGGTAGGTCTTGCCCTCGGATTCGTCGTCCGGGTTGGGCACCGAGAACAGGCGGTCGTACAGGCGGATCTCGGCCGGCACCGCATGCACGGCGCTGACCCAGTGGATGGTGCCCTTGACCTTGCGGTTGGCGCCTTCCATGCCCGGACGCGATTCGGGGTCCAGCCAGCCGCGCAGTTCGGTGATGACACCGTCGGCGTCCTTGATGACCTCATCGCAGCGGATGATGCCGGCGCCGCGCAGGCGCACTTCGCCGCCCGTCACCAGCCGCTTCCAGCCCTTGGGCGGGATTTCGGCGAAGTCTTCGCGCTCGATCCACAGCTCACGCGCGAACGGAACCTCGCGGGTGCCGAACGCCTCGTCCTTGGGATGGTTGGAGAAGGTCAGGGTCTCTGCGTGGCCTTCAGGCAGGTTGGTCAGCACCAGCTTGACCGGGTCGATCACGGCCATGCGGCGCGCGGCGGCGCTGTCCAGGTCTTCGCGCAGCGCGCCTTCCAGCACGCTGAAGTCGATCATGGAATTCTGCTTGCTGATGCCCACGCGTTCGGCGAACAGGCGCATCGCGGCCGGGGTGTAGCCACGGCGGCGCAGGCCCTGCAGGGTCGGCATGCGCGGGTCTTCCCAGCCGTCGACCAGCTGTTCGGTGACCAGCGCCATCAGCTTGCGCTTGCTCATCACGGTGTAGTTGATGTTCAAGCGTGAGAATTCGATCTGGCGCGGCTTGGCGGCTTCGCGCGGCAGGCCGCGTTCAACCAGCGGCTGGGTGAGGGCATCGTTGTGCGCGAAGTCGACGTTGTCCACGCACCAGTCGTACAAGGGGCGGTGGTCTTCGAATTCGAGGGTGCACAGCGAATGGGTGATGCCTTCGATGGAATCGCCCAGGGCATGCGCGAAGTCATACATGGGGTAGATCGGCCAGGCATTGCCGGTGTTCTGGTGTTCGACATGCTTGATGCGGTACAGGGCCGGATCGCGCAGGTTGATGTTGCCGCTGGCCATGTCGATCTTGGCGCGCACGGTGCGGGCGCCATCGGGGAATTCGCCGGCGCGCATGCGCGCGAACAGGTCCAGGTTTTCGTCCACGCTGCGCTCGCGCCACGGCGAGGGGCGGCCCGGTTCGGTCAGGGTGCCGCGGTAGGCGCGCACTTCCTCGGCCGAGAGGTCACAGACATAGGCCTTGCCATCGCGGATCAGCTTTTCGGCGGCCAGGTAGTAGGCGTCGAAGTAATCGGAGGCATGGCGCAGCTCGTTCCACTCGAAGCCGAGCCAGCGCACGTCGTCCTGGATGGCGGCGACGTATTCGGGATCTTCCTTGGCCGGGTTGGTATCGTCGAAGCGCAGGTTGCACACGCCGCCGAACTCACCGGCGATGCCGAAGTTCAGGCAGATCGATTTGGCGTGGCCGATATGCAGGTAGCCGTTGGGCTCGGGCGGGAAGCGCGTCTTGATCGCGGCATGCTTGCCGGCGGCCAGGTCCTCGCGGACGATCTGACGGATGAAATCCCGCTTTTCGTGGGTTTCCGGAAGGGCGTCGGTGGGGATGGCAATAGGCTCGGACATGAGGCGAAGGCAGAAGGCAGAAAGATTGCCAGTCTAACGCGTCCCCAAGGGACGCGTTAGACGGTAGCCCCGGCCGTTGGCCGGAGCGCTTCGTTCCGGGGTCATGAACGCCTGACCCTCGGCGTCCGGCCAACGGCCGGGGCTACCGTCGGCTTCGGAGGCGTATGCTGGACCCATGCCTTCCGGAGCCCTCCCATGCACGTGATCTACCAGGCCGACAACCTGTTCGACGCCCATCTGGTCAAGCACGCGCTGGAAGCGGCGGGGATACCGGCGTTCGTGTTCGGAGAGTCGCTGCTGGGTGGTATGGGCGAGCTGCCGCTGTTCGGGGTCCTCCGGGTCTGCGTGCCCGACCTGGCCCGGCCGGAGGCCGAGCAGATCGTGGCCGGGCTGGACTTGGGCGGGCCCCACGACGACCCCATATGGGACGGTGACGAAAGCGCCGGCCTGTTGCCGGCCTAGGAGATCGCCATGTTGGGAATTGCCAAGGGCCTGTTGGGTATCGGTGCGTTCAAGCAGCGCCTGCCGCGGCCGGACGAGGCGTTGCCGGGCCGCGAACACGCGCTGCCGCTGCACAACCAGCATTACGTGAACAGCCACCCGCTCAAGGACGGTTTTGCCGGCCTGCAGCGCGTCCGCTTCGCGATGGGCTGCTTCTGGGGCGCCGAGCGCATGTTCTGGACGCTGCCGGGCGTGTATTCGACCTCGGTCGGCTATGCCGGTGGGTCGACCCCGAATCCGACGTATGAAGAAGTCTGTTCCGGCCTGACCGGGCACACGGAAATCGTGGAGGTGGTGTTCGATCCGGCGATCATCAGCCTGGCCGCGCTTCTTCAAGTGTTCTGGGAAAACCACGACCCGACCCAGGGCATGCGCCAGGGCAACGACACCGGCACCCAGTACCGGTCGGCGATCCACGCCACGTCGCAGGCCCAGCTCGACGCGGCGGTGGCCAGCCGGGATGCCTACCAGCAGCGCCTGACCGAGGCCGGGCTGGGGGCGATCACCACCGAGATCGAGTTCCCGGCACCGGAGTACTACTACGCCGAGGATTACCACCAGCAGTACCTGGCCAAGAACCCGAACGGCTACTGCGGCATCGGCGGCACCGGCGTGAGCTGCCCGATTGGGGTGGGAGCGTAAAGAGCGGTCCGTGGTGCCGGGCTCTGCCCGGCAGCTTCACGCATTTGGGCGAACAGCCGGTTGCCTGCCCATGGCCTGAGCTGGGCCGGCGGGTGCGGGTTTGCGGGACACGCCGTGAATCGCCCTCCGGGCCCCGGCCCAACCGCCAGCGGTTGTGCGTTCAGTCGCACGCGAGGCAGTGCCTCGCAAGCAGTGCGCCTTCACCCCTGGGGGCTCGTAGAAAACATCCATGTTTTCTGCGGTCCCGCAAACCCGCCCCCGCCGCCCCCCGACAGTTATTCGGTGGCCATGGGTAATCAAAGTCAACGGCGAAAGCGCCCTCTTTCTTTGCCGTACATTGAGAGATTGGGAG